>CAYQMF010000010.1:0-96810 GCA_964418595.1 uncultured candidatus Brocadiaceae bacterium | reverse complement strand
GCACCCAGCTCCTCGGCCGAGATCATCCTGCGCGCGTATTCCTCGAGGTAGACGCTCTTGTTCGCCACCAGCTCGAGCAGCTCGCGGTAGAGATCGATCGCACGCTCTTCGTGCGCGAGGCTCTCGGCCAGGATGTCGCCCAAGCGGTGCTGGTTGGTCTCCTCGATGCGCGCGACCCGCATCGTCGGGTGCCCCCCGAGACCCACCAGCAGCTCGCCCGCCTGCTGGGCGTGCACGAGCGACTCGCTCGCCTGCTGCTTGAGAAACGTGACGATCGGGATGCGGTTGGGTCCCGCGACCATGAGCGCGTAGTGCGTGAAGCGCACGACGCCGGCAAGCTCGTACTCGACGATGCGGGTGAACGCCTCGGTGGTGCGTGGCAGATCCAGGTCTCGCATACGTGCGTAGTGTAGCGGCTGCGCTTAGCGCTTGGCGGCCTCGAATCGCGCCGGATCCTGCCCGCGCAAGACCGAGTTGCCCTCGAAGGTCTCCTGCACGCTGCGCCCAGGTGCACGTTCGAGCTCTGCCCTGTCGAGCCTCCCGCTCTGCGCGAAGAAGTCGATGGGGTTGTGCCAGACGAGCTGCTCGATCTTGGCCTCGGGCACGCCGGCCTGCCGCAGCAGCGCCACCGTCTTGGGCACGCGCAGCGGGTCGCTCACGCCCCAGTCCGCGGCCGAGTTGATCACCATGCGCTCGACGCCGTACTCGAGCACGATCTTCACCATGCGCTCGCAGTCCATCTTGGTGTTGGGGTAGATGGAGAAGCCGGAGACGCAGCCGAGGTCGCGCGTGATCTTGATGGTCTCCTCGTTGCCGTGATCGAGGAGGACCCGCGGCATGGGGAATGCGAGGTCCTGCAGGATCGCGATGCAGCGCTCGAAGCCGCGCTTCTTGTCGCGGTGCGGCGTGTGTACGAGCACCGGCAGGTCGTGGCGTCGGGCCAGCTCGACCTGGGCGATGAAGTACTTTTCCTCGGTCCTGGTCTGGTCGTCGAGTCCGATCTCGCCCACGCCCAGCACGCTGTCCTTCTCGACGTAGCGGGGCAGGACCTCCATCACCGCGTCGTTCACGCGCGGGTCGTTGGCCTCGCGCGGGTTGAGAGCCATGGTGCAGAAGTGCCAGATGCCGAACAGCTCCGAGCGGTGCCGTTCCCATCCGAGCAGGGTGTCGAAGTAGTCGACGAAGGCGCCGACGTTGGTGCGTGCCTGTCCGAGCCAGAAGGCGGGCTCCAGAACCGCGCGGACCCCAGCGTTGGCGAGGTTTTCGTAGTCGTCGGTCACCCGACTGAACATGTGGATGTGCGGCTCGAAGATCTTCATCGGCGGGGGGGGGAAGCCTAGCGCAGCGTCGCCACAGCGGCCTCGCAAGCGGTGCGGATTGCGGGCTTTCGCTCGCGCGGCAGGCGAGCTTCGAGGAAGGGGAGGGTTGCCGCGTCGCGCAGGCGTGCGGCTGCCTCGGCCGCGGCCAGGCGGCGGCCATCGTCGCCGTGCTCGAGATCACCGATCAGTCGCGCGAGCGTGCCTGGGGCGGGGGCGTGGACGGCGAGGCGGAGCGTGTCCACCCAGACGGGGCGACCCGCGGCCTCGCGTTCGGTCGCGAGGTCGAGCAACATGCGGGACAGATCGGGGGTCGCATGGCGCTCGATGCCGAGCAGCCGGTGCAGGCGCAGGTCGAGGAACGCGGCCTTGAGGACGAGGCGGTTGCACGCGTCGGCGCCGAAGTCGGCGAGACCATCGCGGGCCCGCGCGACCAGGTCGCTGTCGCAGCAGAGAGCTTCGAAGTGCGGGACGGTGTTGCTGCGCTGGGCTTCGCCGAGGAGGCGTGCGGTGGCCTCGCCGAGCGGCCAGACCGTAGCGACCCGCAGCACCATCGTGCGCTCCTCGAGATCGCCATGGGCATGCAGGTCGAGCAGCGCGGCGTCGTCGGCCTTCGCCGCACGCAGTAGGGAGAGGGCTGCGAGATCGCAGGCGCGCCATACGCCGAGTTCGACCTGTGCCCCGTTCTGGCGATGCAACCCGCGCGCGACGGGCGAGCGACCGATCCGGCGCGGCAGCGCGGGCAACCGGGTGGCCACGCCGGCGCGGCCTTCGCGCGCGACATCGGCGATCGCGCCGCGTAGCCAGGCTTGAGCGTCGGGCCCGAGACCCGGCAGGAGGATGGACTCGAGGTCGGCCATTCGTCGCCGAGCGTAGCGACTCGCCTGCGGGGCTGCTCGTGGCTTCGCAGCGGCACGCTGGCTACCGTGCGGCGATGAACGAATGGCGGTTCCCGGCGTGGGACCCGGTGATCCTCGAGCTCTGGGACCCCATCCACCTGCGGTGGTATGGGGCCATGTTCCTGGTGGCCTT
Organism: uncultured candidatus Brocadiaceae bacterium; assembly: GCA_964418595.1. GTDB lineage: Bacteria > Planctomycetota > UBA1135 > UBA1135 > UBA2386 > CAYQMF01. The sequence goes on along the minus strand of CAYQMF010000010.1, from coordinate 94,462 downwards.
CATCCTCGGCCAGGAGGTGCTCAAGCGCCTCGCGCGCGGTGGTCTGCTCGGCTTGCCCGAGGCCAAGGTCGGCGACTTCGTCTTCTGGCTGATCTTCGGCGTGCTCCTCGGCGGGAGGCTCGGCTACTCGATCTTCTACCAACCCGAACTCTGGAGCAGCCCGCTCGACCTGTTCAAGGTCTGGCAGGGAGGCCTGTCGTTCCACGGCGGGCTGCTCGGCGTGTGGGTCACGCTCATCGTGTTCGCGCGGCGCCACGGGGCCAGCCCCTGGCGCCTCGCCGACGGGTGCGCGATCGCGGTCACGCCGGGGATCGCCTGCGTGCGCCTCGCCAACTTCATCAACGGCGAGCTCTACGGGCGCATCGCGGGGCCCGGTGGCCCGCCGTGGGCGATGCGCTTCCCGACCGAAGAGCACGCCATGCAACTCCTCGGGATCACGGGGCTGGACAAGCGTGCGCAGGAGCTGGCGATCCGCAAGGCGGTGCACGGCGAGTGGTCGGGCATGCCGGAGCAACTGCGGGGAGTGCCGAGCTGGGACTCGGTGAAGGACCAGGTGCCGCTGCGCCACCCGTCGCAGCTGTACGAGATGCTCGGGGAAGGCGTGCTGATGGCGTTGCTGTTCTGGGTGATCGTGCGCGCGACGCGCCGTCGCCCGTTGGGCAGTGGCGCGTACGGCGGCATCTTCCTGATCGGGTACGGGTGCGCGCGCTTCGTGATCGAGTGGTATCGCCAACCCGATCGGCAGTTCGAGAGGGATGGCCAGATCGGCACCGTGCTGTGGGGTCTCTCGATGGGCCAGTGGCTGTGCATGGGGATGATCCTCGGCGGGATCGTCATGACGACGCTCAGGTGGCGGTTCCGTCCGGAGGTGACCGGTGGCTGACTTGCTGGTGCACGGCGGGGAGATCGTCACGCCACAGGGCCCGCGGCGGGCCGATGTCTCGATCCGCGCGGGTGTGATCGCGGCCGTGGGGGAAGCCCTCGTGGTACCCCCGGACACCGCGCGAATCGATGCCACCGGCCTGCTCGTGTTCCCGGGGCTCGTCGACCCGCAGGTGCACTTCCGTGAGCCCGGCCTCACGCACAAGGAGGACCTGGGCTCGGGATCGCTGGCGGCCGTCGGCGGTGGCGTGACGACCTTCTTCGAGATGCCGAACACGAAGCCTTCGACGACGACGCCCGAACTGCTCGCCGACAAGCTCGCGCGTGCGGCGGCCAAGGCCTGGGCCGACCACGCGTTCTTCCTCGGCGCGACGGCGCAGAACGCGGAGCAGCTCGCGGAGTGGGAGAACCTGCCGGGCTGCAGTGGCGTGAAGATCTTCATGGGATCGTCGACCGGCGACCTGTTGGTGCCGGACGATGCCACGCTCGAGCGGGTCTTGCGCGCGGGGCGGCGCCGCGTCGCCGTCCACGCCGAGGATGAGTACCGCCTCGAGGAGCGCTACGCGGCGATACCGAAAGGAACGTCGGTCCGTGAGCATCCGTACGTCCGCGACGTGGAGTGCGCGCTCCGCGCGACGACGCGGTTGCTCCGCCTCGCTGAACGCACCGGACGGAAGGTGCACGTCCTGCACGTCTCCACTGCGGAGGAGGTCGCCCTGCTGCGCGAGCGGAACCTCGGCGATCTCGTGACCGCGGAGGTCACACCGAACCATCTCTTTCTCGCTGCGCCCGACTGCTACGAGCGCTTCGGCACGCGCGCGCAGATGAACCCACCGGTGCGAGACGCCCGTCACCGCGATGCGCTGCGCCAAGGCCTCGTCGACGGCGTGATCCACTGCATCGGCAGCGACCACGCGCCCCACACGCTGGCGGAAAAAGCGCGCCCGTACCCGGACGCACCCTCCGGCATCCCGGGCGTCCAGACGATCCTCCCGCTCCTCCTGACCGCGGTCCGCGACGGCTGGCTGCGGCTGGACGACGTGGTGCGGGTGGCCGCCGCTGCGCCGGCGACGGTCTACGGGCTCGTTGGCAAGGGGACGATCGCGGTCGGCAACGACGGAGACCTGGCGATCGTGGACCCGGCCGTGCGCAAGCCCCTGCCGTTGGCCTGGCTGCACTCGCGGGCGGGCTACAGTCCCTACGTGGATACCGAACTCGCTGGGTGGCCGACGATCACCGTCTTGCGCGGTCAGGTCATCCACCGCGATCGGGCACCCGTTGGCGCGCCCCAGGGGCGCGCGGTGCGCTTCGCGACGTGAGTTTCCGCTTGCCTGGGGAGGGAGCGCCGCTACCTTCCCACGCCCTCACGGAGCCCTCCATGTCTCGAGTCTGCGAAATCACCGGCCGCCGCACCCGCGTCGGCAACACCGTCGCCCGCCGCGGCCTGGCGAAGAAGAAGGGCGGCGTCGGCCGTCGCGTGACCGGCCGCGCCAAGCGCACCTTCAAGCCCAACATCCAGACGGTGCGCGTGTTGACGCCGGATGGGACCGTGCTCCGCATGAAGCTCTCGACCAAGGCGATCAAGGGCGGCTTCATCATCATCGAGCGCGATGGCCGCACGCAGCGCTTCCCGATCGTGAAGGCCCTGCGCGGGCGGCATCGCACCGACATGGCGGCGGCGCAGGCGCAGCAGAAGCGCTAGGCCGCGCCGTTCGGGCGGCGTGTGCCGCATCTGGCGAGGTCGGGAGCGCAACGGGTATTGGCACGAGGGGAATAGGCACCGGCGAGACCCGTAGCGCGCGTCCATGCGCATCGGGATCCTCGAACTCGTCGTGGTGATCTTCGTCGCCGTCTGGGTCGCGCGGCGCGTCCGCACCGGTCGCATCTGCGCCTTCGATTGTGCATGGATCGGGCTCGGGGTCGGCGTCGCGCTCATGTTCTCGCGCCCCTGGTTCACCCTGGGTGCGGTCGTGGCGGGGACCAGCTTCGCGGCCATCACCCTGCCGCTGGCACGAGTCGAATGGCAGCGGCGCGTGGGTAGCGAACCGCGCTGAGTCAGCACCAACCGGGAGTGCGCGGCATCGCAGAGGAAGGGCGGTGAGGTATCGTGCGCGCCGCGGGCGCCCTTAGCTCAGGTGGATCAGAGCATCGGATTTCTAATCCGACGGTCCCAGGTTCGAGTCCGGGAGGGCGTGCCAGAAACGACGCCGGGCGGTCGAGGCTCTCGCCTCGACCGCCCGGAAGCCACGGCTCGCAGAGGAGTCGTGGAGGAGGACCTTACAGGAAGGTCGACGCCGCCATGTTGGTCAGCTTGATGGCGAACGTGGTGCCGTTGACCGTCGCGCCCTGGAAGGGCAGCGGCACGGCGCGCATCGAGGCGTGGAGCACGAAGCCCTGCGGGATGATCGGCGCGACGCCGACGCCGGCCGCGTCCAGGACGCCGCTGGCGACCAGGATCAGCACGCCGGGGTTCAGGTGCAAGGCGCCGGCGGCGAAGGGCAGCGGGATGCCCGGGCAGATGCCGGCGTTGCTCATGAACAGCGCGTAGGCGCCGTTGGCCGCGCTGATGTCCGTGAGGCGGCCGAGGAGGCCGTCATTGCGGGTGCCGAGGCCGTCGCCGTTCGAGGCCGGCCACATGCCACCGGCGCCCGCGCTCCGGAACAACGCCGCCGCGACGCAGGTCGAGGCGGTGGTGTTGTCCTCGTTCATCATGTTCAACACGGCGCCGGCGTTGCCGATCTCCATGCGGATCGAGCGCGGGGTCGCCGGCTGGTTCGCGATGGCGAGCGTGTAGTTGATGTTCCACGCCACGTTCGGAACGACGTCCGGCGGAGCGGCGGGGTTGTCGCCCTGCGTCGTGCCGACGATGTAGTAGGTGCAGATGTGGTTCGACTGGCCGTCGTTGGTCCAGAGGGGCGCCGCAGCCACTTCCATGCCCTCGTAGAACGTCGCGCAGCTCGGGACGGCGGTCGACGGCGTGGTGAGGGTGGCGGTGATCTGCCAGGCGACCGGCGTGAGCACGGTGCTGGCCGGCGTCATGAGCGGGCCCGCGCGCAGGCGGAGGCCGGCGACCGAGGTGTCGGGGGCGCCGGCAAGGTCGGCGCGGATGACCATGTAGTAGGTCTCCTGCGTCGAACCGTTCTGGTCCTGCGTGATGTAGCGGAACGAGTTCAGGATCGTGCCGGTGCCCGTCGGGTCGCCAGCAACGCCCGCGAAGTGCGTCGCGGGGACCTGCAGGAGGATCTCACCAGGAGCGACGCCGAGGGAGCCGCGCGAGGTGTAGTTCGTGCACGAGTAGATGCCGAAGTAGTTGTCTTGCGCGATCGCCGACGAGGCGAGCGCGAGGGACGTCAGGAGGAGAAGGGAACGCATCCGAGAGGACTCCTTGAGAGGTTGAGGGCAGGGTGCTCACGCCAACCTGCTGCAAGCAGCAGCAGACGCGGGTGAGAGCACGACTTGGAAACTTGTCGGGGTCAGTGTATCCGACCATCGACGAGACGACACGAACCCTGGTTGAGGATCCGTGGATGCCCAGGATTCTTCAGCGGAACCCGCGGCCGTCAAGTGCTGGTGACCCGGAGGGATCCGGGCGCGCCCCGCGTTCGTCAGGGTAAGCTCACCACGCGCGCACCTTGTCGGAGCAGCGAAAACCATTCTGAGACGATCACGAGAGCGAATCCCCATGAGTTCGAGAACCGCGATAGCAAGTTTGGCCGTCGTCGCCGCCGCGGCGGCAGTGGTGCTTTGGGTGCGCCCGGCCGACGACAAACCCACGGACCTGCCGGTGTCGGCCTCCCCCTCGGCCGAAGGTGAGGTCCCCAAGCCCCCGCCCCCGGTGTTGACCTACGAGGCTCCGCCGATCGTGCGGGAGCCCAAGGCCGAGGAGAAGGAACGGCTGCTCAAGTTGCCCACGGGCGAGTACGTGCCCGCTCTCAACGGCGTGCTCAACCCCGCCGCCATGCAGTGGCCCTCGACCATTCCCTATTCTCCCATCGTGGGACGCGAGCGCGACTCGCACGGGCAGGACTGGTACGTGCACGCCGACGGCAGCAAGTCGACGACCACGATGGTCTTCCGGTCCGACCTCGGTCGGATGGATCCGGTGACCCAGGTCGCCAACCCGAACGCCACGCTGCCGATGGAGGGAACCCCTGACGCGACGGGTGCCCCTGGCCCGGGCGGCGGCGACAAGAAGTGATCTGATTTGTTCCCGGTTGCGTTGTGGTGACCGAGCGTTTCCGCTTGCGCTCGCCATGGATTCGCCGCGACGTGGATCTGCGCAGGCGCTCGTGTTCGCGCTGCTGTGGATGGGGGTCTGGCTCGCTCCCCTCTCCGCACACGGTGGCCGCTACCGCGGCGCGTCGTCGGCGCCGCCCGCGCCGACGACGCTGTCCCCTTCTGGCCCAGCGACGGTCGCAGTCGCGCCCGCCACTCCGGTGGCCTTGCCGCGCGACCTCGAGCGGTGGCAGGCATGGTGGGAACTCAACAAGGATCCCCATCTCGATCTGAAGGCCCACGTCCGCGCCGCCGCCGCCCGCCGGCCGGGTGCGTCACTCGATCCGACGACCGTCGACGCGGCCATCGTGCCTGCCCTGGTGAAGGCGCTGGTGGACACCCGGCAACCGGATCTCGCCTCCGCCTGCCTCATCGCCCTCGGCAGGATCGGTCATGACCCGAGTGGAGGGTCGGTCCGACAGGCAATCCACGCCTCGTTCCGGCGTGGTGATCAGGAGAGCCGCGAGACGGCGGCGCTCGCGCTCGGCCTCTCGCGCCTGCCGGGTGCCGCCGAAGACCTTCTCCAACTGGTGCGCGACGACCAGGCCGGCCGTCGCCTCTATGGCCGGGAGCGCGTCGATCGGCGCACGAGGGTGTTCGCGGCCTACGGCCTCGGGCTGCTCGCCGAGCGCGCGAACGACGTCGCGCTCCGGGCCCGGGTCGTAGAGACCCTCGCCCACGAGCTTCGCACGGCGGAAGACAAGGAAGACGAACTGGCACTCGCCGCCATCCACGCCCTGCGCCTCGCCGCCCCGGGGCTTTCGGTTCGCGACCTCGCGAACTGGAAGGTGACCCAGGGGGCCGTGGACACGCTCGCGAAGTACTGCGACCAGCGCGTGGGCCAGGGCCAGCAGGTGCTGCAGGCCCACGCCTCGCTCGCGATCGCGCAGATCCTGCGCGACGACGACAGCGGCGTGCTGGGCAAGTACTCGAGGCTCTGGGATCGCGACATCGCGGAGCCGCCGGGCCGAGCGACGGGGCTCACGCAGTCGTCCGCGCTGGCGTTCGGCGTACTCGGAGCGCTCGCCACGGACGAGGCGAGCACTGCGCTGCAGCGGCTCGCCGAGCGTGGTCGCGATCGCCAGGCGCGCCTCTTTGCGCTCATCGCGCTCGGTCAGATCGGCGGCGACGCGAACCGGACCTTCCTGCTCGAGGTGTTGAAGACGGGCAACAAGGCCACCGTCCGACCCTGGGCGGCGTTGGCCTTGGGGCTCGCCGTGCGTCGTGGCGGCGGCGCCGGGCAGGGTCGCACCGACGACGAGATCGGTCGGGCGCTGCGCCAGGCGTTGCAGATCGTCAAGAACGACGAGGCGCGCGGTGCCTTCGCGGTGGCCCTCGGACTCGCCCGTCACTCCGCCGCGGCTCCGGAGCTGCGTGCCTTGCTCGACGAGCACCAGAAGCAGGACGAGCTGGCGGGATACATCTGCATCGGTCTCGCGCTCCTCGACGACGCAGCTGCGATCCCGCAGCTGCAACAGCTCGCGCGGCGCTCGCTCCGCCGGCCTGCCCTCCTGCGCCAGATCGGTGTGGCACTCGGCCGGCTCGGCGACACCGACGCGGGCGAGCATCTCGTGACCTTGCTCAACGGCCGGGAGTTGAACGTGGCGACGTTGGGCGCCGTCGCTGGCGCCCTCGGGCAGATGGGCGACGGGCGTGCCGCTGCGGCGCTGTTGAGAGTCCTGCGCGACGAGAGCGTGCCCGACCTCGCACGCGCGTTCGCGGCTGCTGCGTTGGGTGGCATCGCCGACGACTCGACCCTGCCGTGGTACACGCCGCTCTCGCTCGACATCAACTACCGCGCCGCGCTGCCGACCCTCAGCGACGGACGCGCCGGCGTGCTCGACATCCTGTGAGGTGAGCCTGGCCGACGGCTCGGCTTGCCTGCCGGCGGCGAACGCTTACCGTGCGTCGGTCGCGGGCCCCGGGCGCCCATAGCTCAGTCGGTAGAGCATCGGATTTTTAATCCGGTGGTCGCAGGTTCGATTCCTGCTGGGCGTACCACTCCATCACCCGCGAGAATCCGAGGGCATGCTCATCCTCTGGCTGGCGCTCGCAGGCTCGTTCGGTGCGGTGGCGCGATACATGCTGGCGACCGCGATCCCTCCGGCCGCGCACGAGACGTTGCCCATCGGGATCATGGTCGTCAATGTGCTCGGGTGCACCGCGTTCGGCTTCGTCGTCAAGCTGGGCGCGTCGGGAGGTTGGCTCGGGCCGCAGGCCCAGGTCGTGCTCCTGGTCGGCTTCCTTGGCGCGTTCACGACGTTCTCGACCTACGTTGCCGACCTCGTCGACCTCGTGCGGGCCGGGTCGCTCGGGCTCGCCGTCCTGCAGGTCGTGGGGCACAACGTGCTCGGAGTGCTCGGCCTGCTGGCCGGCACCTGGGTCGGGGCTCTGGTCGGGCCACGCGCTTGAACGGGTCGGGCCCAGGTCGGAGGTGGTAGCCTCTCACCGATGCGGCGCATCGGCGTATTGCTCGCGGTCGCCACGTTGTCGGTGGTCGGGCTCGGGCTGTGGGTCGCCAACGCGAACCCCGAGACCGATCTCGTGCTGCCGCGCCTCGACGAAGCGCGCCCGCGGCCCCAGGGTGGGTTCTGTCGCATCGCGATCACCGACCCGCCCCATCTGAACCCGTTCACGAGCAGCGACGCGGTCGCACGCACACTCGTTCTCCGTTACACGCACGACACGCTCATGGAGCTCGATCCCGAGCGGGCGGAGCTGCGTGCGGCGGTGGGGGAAGTCGAGCTCGACGCTTCGGGCCTCGGGCTCGTGGTGCGACTCCGGCCGGGGATCGTGTTTGCAGACGGCGCCGCGTTGAGCGTCGACGACTGCGAGTTCGTGTTCCGGGCCGCGAAGTCTCCAGGCGTGACCCTGGGTTCGATCGGTTCTGCCATCGACCCGGTTGGGGGGTTCGAACGGCTCGATGCGACGAGCTTCCGGCTCGTGCTCAAGGAGCGCCACTTCGCTGCGCGGGGCGAGGTTGCGCTGGCCTTCCCGATCCTGCAGGCGCGGTGGTGGCGGGCGCAGATCGCGGCGCTGGCCGCGGCCACCGGCGTTCCTTGTCCGGAGCCGGGGGATGCGCCGTTCGCGGGCTTCCTGCAACGCGTGGAGCTTCCGGGACCCGGCACCGGCGCGTACCAACTCGGCATGGATCGGCGCACGGGTGGGGTCGCATGGCGCCGCGGGCATGAGTTGTACCTCGTGCAGAACCCTTCGAGTTGGCGGCTCCAGGCGCAGCCCCAGCTCTGGAACCTGCAGGGGTTTCACCTGCGCGTGCTCCAAGACCCCACCGCGCGCATGGCCGAGCTGCGTGCGGGCCGGCTGGACCTGTTGGCGGACGATGGCGTGGCTGCGGTGCACGCGACCGACGAGGGCGTTCGCGCTCGCTTCCAACTCGTCGACTACACCTCGCCGTCCTTGGGGCACCACATGGTGATCTGGAACACGCGGCGTCCGCCGTTCGACGACGCGAGAGTGCGCCGTGCGCTCAGCGCGTTGTTCGATCGGGAGGCGATCGTCGACAGGCTCTTGCGCGGTCGGGGCGCGCCGGCTGCGTCCTGGTTCCGGCCTGGTGACCCTGAGTACCCCGCTCCGCCGCGCGCTGTTCCCTTCGATCCCGAGGCTGCGCGGCAGATGCTCCTCGCCGCGTCGTCCGCCTGGTCGGCTCGCCCCGTGGAGATCCTCGTGGCCGACGCATCGTCGCTGCAGCGGCAGATCCTCGAGCAGGCGATTCCCGCGTTCGAGCAGGCCGGACTGCACCTCGAGATCGCACGCCGCGAGTGGGGAGAACTCACCGCGCGTCGACGGGCGCGGGATTTCGATGGCGTGCTGATGCAGTGGTCGCACGACCGCTGGATCGATCCCTACTTCAACTTCCACAGCTCTCAGGCCACCGAGAACGGGCTGAACTACAGCGGGATCGCCGACGCCGGGCTCGACGACCTCCTCGTGCGCGCGCGGGAGGAACTCGATCACGATCGGCGCGTGGCGCTCTACCAGGAGTTCAACAGTCGTTTGCGTGAGCTGGAACCGGTCTCCTTGCTGGTGCATGCGCGGCGGAGTCTGGTCGTGCATCGCCGGTTCCAGGGCGTCGAGGAAACCGCGCTGGGTGTGCGTGCGGATTCGTTCTGGGTTGCGCGGTAGGCAGGCCGGCCGGGCTTGTTTCCCGTTCGTCGGCCTCGGCCCTCCGCCTTTGCGACCCCGCCCGCGTTGCACGACGGGCGCCCGCGTCGTCTAATCCTGCCCTCCGAACCGAAAGGAACAGCCTATGCGCCTCGAAGTACCTTTGTTCCGTCTCGCTCTCGTCCTGACGACCCTGCTCGGGTCGGTCGCGGCGCAGCAGCCCAGCTTTGCCAACGGACACCACGAGGATCCGCGCGTCGGCTACCGCATCCGCGTGCCCGACAAGTGGACGATGGTCCCGGTCGACATCGACGAGAAGTGGATCGTCGGCAAGTACCTCTGCAACCGCGACTACAACAGCAAGCTCGACGGAAGGCCGTACAAACCCGAGCTGCGCGTCGTGCACTTCTCGGCGGACAAGGCCAAGGTCCAGGAGAAGACCGAGACGCACGGCGACACGACGTACATCAGCAAGAACACGACCTTCCGCAACTACAAGGACTGGTTCGGCGAGTACATCAAGACGACGGGGCTCGGCTTCTTCATCGAGAGCGAGACCACCGAGGATCTCGGCGGCATCCCGGTGACCAAGCTCGAGATCATGACCAACCAGACCGGCGAGAAGGTCTACAAGTACTTCACCTGGATCTACGAGCGGAAGGAGGACGGCTCGACGGTGGCGGTGGAGTTCTCGCAGCTGCATGACTGGGTCAAGAACGTGCAGCCCGAGTTCGAGCGCAGCCTGAAGTCGTTCCGCTTCATCGACGTGGTGGCCGGCAACGGCGCGGCCGACACGGAGCTCGAGAACCCGATGTGGACGCGCTTCCGCAGCAAGTGGCGGGAGATGCCCAAGCTCGAGCGCTGGAAGGTCCGCCAGTCGATGGAAACCAAGCGGCGGGAGCTGATCCTCAAGTCGATCCCGGAGGGCTGGACGACGCAGGATTCGCGCAGCAAGCGTTTCGTGGCCCTCACCCACGCCGACAAGAAGTACACGACCCTCGTGCTGGAGATGGCGGAGGCCACATGGGAGTGGCTCGACAAGCGGTTCGCTGACGTCAGCGACGAGTACGTCATGGCCGGGGTCATCCGGATCTGCCAGAACGCCGACGAGGCGCAGTCCTACCAGGGCAAGTCGGCGGATGGCGCGTCGTTCAGCGCGGACAACCGCGAGATCGTCGACTACAAGGATCGCGACGCGGGTTCGAGCGGTGGCGGTCAGCGCAACCTGGTCTCCGGGCTGACCAACGGCTACTTCTACGACAAGGACACCTACGCGTATTCCTACACGCCGAACTGGCTGGTCAGCGGCCTTTCTTCGTACCTGGCATCCGCCGATCTCGAAGGCCGCAAGCTCAACTTCAAGACGGACACCTGGGAGCGCGTTCTACTTCGCGAAGCAGAACGAGAGAACTCCCTCCGGACGTTCAACGAGCTGATCAGCACGGCGGCCGACGATTGGCCGAAGGAGCGCGCTGCGTACTGGCGCTACCAGGCCCAGCTCAGCGCGCTGATCCGGTTCCTCGAGAGTCGCGAGGCCGAGCGCATCAAGCCGCTGAAGGGCTTCGTGCCGAACTACGTCCGTGCATCGATCAAGGCCGGCGAGGAGTGGGTGAAGACCCGTCCCAGTCGCACGCAGGCGGGCACCGAAGAGGAGGAAGAGGCGCGCGCCAAGGATCGCTCGAAGGAGGGGCGCGAGCAGCGCAAGTTCGTCATCGACGCGGTCAACAAGGAGGCCGCCGACTTCTCGCAGAAGGACTGGGCGATGATCGAGGCCGTCTGGAAGAAGTGGCTGCAGAGGTAGGGTGAAGCGCGCGCGACCAGCCCGCGTCACGATGCTGGCGGTCGCGCCGTTGCTCCTCGCCGCGGCGGCGCGTCACCCGCCGCCGACGGTGTACGTCGAGGTCGATGTGCTGGCGGACGCACTCGCCATCGATGTCGTGGGCGAGTTGCAGGTGTGGAACACCTGGCTCGGGCTCGATGTCTCCGGCGAGTTCCTGCTCTCGGAGGTCGATCTCGGCCGGATCCGGGAGGGCGCGCAGCGGTTCTTCCAGCAGCGCAACCCGATCAGCGTCGACGGCAGCCGCATCGCGATGGGGGTGACGGAAGTGATTCCCCCTACCGACTTCGTGCCCGGACGCAACATCCCCAACATCCGCGTGCGTCTGCGCGCTGGAGTCGAACGCGAGCCTCGGTCCGTGGCGCTGCGCTGGGAGACCTTCGAGGCGACGGATTGGTTCGAGAAACCCGCGGTCCCCGTGATGATCCGCTACCGGGGGGATGTCGAGCAGGCCGCGCTCACGCCGGCCGAGCCGGAGCACATCTGGCACACGCGCGTGGTGGTGCGTCGACCGTTGCGGGTCGATGCCGTCACCACGCCCCCGTCGACCGCCGCCTCCGTGTCGGCGGTGTCCCTGCTGGCGCTGGGGCTCGGCGTGGGGCTGGTCCTGTCCGCGCGCCGGCGCCGTTGGCCGGCGCCGTTGGCGTGGGGAGGACTGGCCGCCGCGCTGGCCGTCGCGGTTCTCACGCGCGACGTCGCGACCGTGCGGCTGCCGTGGGGCGGGGTGCGCGTGCCGGAGGACGAGGCGGCCTTCGCGATCTTCCAGCGGTTGCACGGCAACGTCTACCGCGCGTTCGATGGCAGCACGCCCGAGGAGGTCTACGACCTCCTCGCGGTCAGCGTCGCGCCTGCGATCGTCGATGACCTGTACGGCGACGTGTACGAGAGCCTCGTGATGCGAAACCAGGGCGGCGCCGTCTGCCACGTGGACCGCATCGAAGTTCTCGAACACAAGGTCGTGCCGGCCGCCGCAGACCGCAGCTCGCCGGGCTTCGGGGTGGCACTCTCGTGGCGCGTCCATGGTCTCGTGTCCCATTGGGGTCACGAACATCGCCGCACCAACCAGTACCGCGCCGACTACACCGTTGAGCACGACGGCCGTGCGTGGCGCATCGCCAAGGTCCAGGTCCGCGAACAGGCGCGGATCGACGACGGGTGATCGTCGACTCGCGGCACTTTCGTGGTTGCCGTGCAAGGGCGATTCGCCCCGAGTGCACTGCTGCACCGGCGATGGAGTTGCAGCGCCCGCGCGTAGCCGGTGTAATCGCAGCCCTTCGCAACGCGAGGAGATCCGAATCGTGATGAAGATGCACCTCTCCGCAGCTCTCGCCCTCGTCGTGGTCTGCGCCGGCGCGGTTGTGTCGGCGCAGGACTCGCTCCAACTGGCCGACGGGCGGTTCGTCTCGGGGCCCCGCATGACCCGCACGCCGAATGGGGTCATCGTGCACTGCGACGCGGCGGACATCCTGGTCCCGACTGCCCAGGTGAAGTTCGCGTCCGTCAGTGCCCGTGAACAGGGCGTCGCCGACGACACGTCGGAGGAGGACAAGGCCAAGATTGCCAAGGGCTTCGTCGAGTTCGAGGGCCGCTGGATCCGGACGCAACAACGCGACACCGAACTCGCCAAGCGCACGGCCGCGATGGCCAAGCGCATCGAGGAGACGATCAAGCACAACAAGTGGAGCGATCGCTACCAGAAGGACAGCAAGTACTTCGCCTTCGAGTACACGATGGACCCCGAGATCATGAAGTACTGGTCCGACCTGATGGACGGGTACTACTCGACGTTCACCAAGTACTGGGGCATCCGACCTCCCGCCGGCCACAAGAAGCTCAGCGTCAAGTTCTACCACAGCGAGGACTACTACGTTCAGGTGACGGGCGCGGCCGGCACCGGCGGCTACTTCCGCTTCGTGCCGCCCATCGATCTCAACTTCTACTACGACCGCCTCGACCTGGACTGGACGCTCAACGTCATGTTCCACGAGTGCAACCACTACCTCGTGTGGTTGATCGACCCGAACTACAAGTATCCGACGTGGGTCAGCGAGGGGATGGCCGAGTACTACGGCGCGAGCATCTGGGACGAGAAGACCAAGAAGCTCGAGGTCGGTGGGTTGCTCGAGGGACGACTCGCCAACGTGCAGCAGGACATCCTCGAGGGCGAGTGGATCGGCCTCGAACAGTTGATGGCGATCCCGCACGCGCAGTTCGGGGGGCAGTACTACGGCTGGGCCTGGACGCTCGTGCACTTCTTCATGCACACGGGGTACGAGAAGCGCTTCCGGCAGTTCTTTCTCGGCCTGCCGCGCGACCAGGGCCTCAAGCGCGAGCGCTTCTCGCCCGATGGTCTCTACCAGATGTCGCAACACCCTGCGGATCAGGTTGCGATCGCGCTCAAGCGCGACCTCCGGGTCAGCGACCTCAAGGCGCTGGAGACCGAGTGGCACGGCTACATCAAGAATCTCAAGCCGTCGAGTGGCAAGGGCTACTTCAGCTTCGGTCGTACCGCGTTGATGAACGGCATGCCGATCAAGGCCAAGCGCATGCTCGAGGTGGCGCTCGAGAAGGGCTACGACTCGCCGATGGTGTACTTCTACTACGCCCGCGCGTTGGAGCAGGTGCCGAGCAAGGACCGCGAGGAGCAGATGCAGAACCTGCGCGAAGCGGTGAAGCAGTACGACAAGATGCTCGGCGTCGATCCGGTCAACCCGATCTTCCGCGCCACCTATGCCCGGCTGCTCGATCGGATCGCCCGGTACGAGCGCAAGGCCGATCCGAACGTCGAGACCCAGCTCAAGCTGGCCAAGCAGCTCGGCGACGTCGTGAATGGCGGCGCGCAGAGCTACGAGGTGTTCCTGGAGACCTCGTGGACGCCCTACGCGGGTGAGGGCGGCGGCAACTGAGCGTCGCCGTCAGCGGCTGACCAGTGCCCGGAGTTCGCCGGCGCGCTGCTTGCGCAACGCGGGCAGTTGCTCACCCAACGCCGTGCGCTGTGCGGCAACGGCCGCTTCGAGCGACGTTCGTCCCTTGGCCAGGGTGCCATCGCTGTCGAGGCCGTCCAGGATGGTCCTGTCCACCTCCGCCAGCAACCGCTCGGTCTCGACGAGCTTGGCGAAGTCGCCGGCGGGCGTGCCGCTGCGCGGTGGCGCCTTGCTGGCGTCGTACAGCACGTAGTCCTTCTCTTGCCGGTAGGCTTCGACCAGACCGCCGCAGCCGACGAGCGAGAGGGAGAGCAGCACGCAGAGCCAGCGCATGGCGCCGATGCTAGCGGGCGACTACCCGCGGGTCAGCAGCGGGAGCCGCGCGAGGATCTCCATGTCGACGCCGATCCCGCGCAGAGTCCCGATGTCGATGGTCTGATCACCGTCGGTGTAGCTCGTGTCCGGATGCGTGTGCGCTTCGACCAGCAACCCCTGTGCTCCCGCTGCCAGGGCTGCGCGCGCCATGCTGCGCACGTCTTCGCGGCGGCCGATGCCGTGCGACGGGTCGACCAGGATCGGCAGGTGCGTCAGCCGTCGCGCGACCGGCACCACGTTGAGGTCGAGGGTGTTGCGTGAGTGGGCGCTGAACGTGCGGATGCCGCGCTCGCAGAGGATGACCTGTTCGTTGCCTCCGGCGAGGAGGTACTCGGCGGCCATCAGCCACTCCTCGAGGCTCGCCGCCATCCCGCGCTTGAGCAGGATCGGCCGCCGTACCTGAGCGAGCCGCCGCAGGAGCGAGAAGTTCTGCATGTTGCGCGTGCCGACCTGGAGCACGTCGACGTGTTCGACCATCGCGTCGAGGGAGTCGGTGTCGACCACCTCGGACACCACAGGCAGGCCGAGGGACTCGCGCACCTTGCGCAGGGTGTGCAGTGCCTCGTCGCCGAGCCCCTGGAACGCATACGGACTCGTGCGCGGCTTGAACGCGCCGGCCCGGAACAGCGTCGCACCCGCGTCCTTGGCGGCCGCCGCGATCGCCAGCGTGCGCGCCTCCGTCTCGACGCTGCAGGGTCCGGCGATGAGCACCGGTTGCGGGCCGCCGATGGCGACGTCGCCGACCCGCACGACCGTGTCCTGCGGGTGGACCTCGCGACTCACGAGTTTGTAGGGGCGCGTGACGCGGATGCATTCGAGGACGCCGGGCAGCCTGGCGAGCGCGGCGGCGTCGACAGGGCCCTTGTTCCCGGTCACGCAGATCGCCGTCCGGTTCTCGCCCGGCACGGGGAGCGGGGTGAACCCCAGGTTGCGAATGGCTGCCTCGACGGCGGCGCACTGCGCGACGGTGCAGTCGCGTTGCATGATCACGAGCATGATGGGTCTCCCGAGTTGCGGTCGGTGGGGGACAGAAGGGGAACGAGTGCGGCGAGGAACGCCGCCCGCACGCCGGCCGGGTCCTCGCCACGCGCAACCGCCCGCTCGATCGCCCGCGCGAGGTGGCTGCCGACCACCGCGATGGACGCGCCTCGCGCGAACGCGGCGTCGACATGGCGTCGTTCGCTGAGGCCGAAACCCAGGCAGAGCGGCAGGCGGGCGCGGGTGCGGACCCGCGCCAACAGGTCGGTCTCGGTTGCGCTCGCGCCGGTGACACCCTGGTACGCGACCACGTAGAGGAAGGCCGTGGCGGCGGCGTCGAGAGTGGCGATGCGATCGGGCGCCGTCGTCGGCGCGACGAGGTGCACGAGACCGAGGTCCGCGACCGTGCAGGCGCGCGTCAGAGGTTCGCTCTCCTCGAGCGGGATGTCCGGCACCAGCAGGGACGATGCGCCGGCCGCCACGGCGTCGGCGCAGAACCGCGCGTACCCGCGCGCGTGCACGAGGTTGCCGTACACGAGCAGGTTGAACGCCGCGTCGGGTCGACGGGCATGGATGCGGGCGAGGATGGCGAGTGCCTGCGGCGTCGACACGCCGGCGCGCCGGGCGCGTTCGCCGGCGCGCTGGATCGCGGCCCCGTCGGCGCTGGGGTCCTCGTACGGAAACCCGAGTTCGAGCATGCGACAGCCGGCATCGATCGCGGCGACGGCCAGTTCTTCGCTCACCTCCGGATCGGGGTCGCCGAGGACCAGGAACGGACTCACGTGTCCCTCGGTCTCACGCAGCAGGAGGCGCAGGCGAGGCAGACTCATGCGCTCCTCCCCGCATCACGCAGTGCCATGTAGGTGGCGAGGTCCTTGTCGCCGCGCCCGGACAGGTTCACGAGCACGGCCGCGTCGCGAGGCAGCTCGGCGCGCGCCACTGCCGCGAGGGCGAACGCCACCGCGTGCGCCGATTCGAACGCGGGGACGATGCCTTCGAGGCGCGCCGCCTGGGTGAACGCCGCCGTCGCCTCGTCGTCGGTGACCGTCACGTAGCGCGCCCGTCCGCTGTCCTTCAGGGCCGCGTGCTCCGGCCCGACGCCCGGATAGTCGAGCCCGGCGGCGATGCTGTGCGTGCGGACGATCTGGCCGTCGTCGTCCTGCAGCACGTAGCTGCGTGTCCCGTGCAGGAGACCCGGCCGGCCCCGCGTCAGCGTGGCCGCGTGCTCGCCGGAGTCGATCCCGCGTCCGGCGGCCTCCACGCCGATCAGGGCCACGTCGCGGTCGGGCACGAAGGCGCTGAACGCGCCCAGCGCGTTGCTGCCGCCCCCGACGCACGCGATCACGGCTGCCGGGAGTCCGCCGACCTGCTGCTGCCACTGCGCGCGCGCCTCACGCCCGATCACCGCCTGCAGGTCGCGCACCAGCGTCGGGAACGGGTGCGGACCGCACACCGTCCCCAACAGGTAGTGCGTGTGCCTGAGGTTCGCCGCCCAGTCGCGCAGGGCTTCGTCGATGGCATCCTTGAGCGTCGCCGAACCGTTGCTCACCGGCACGACGCGCGCGCCGCACAGGCGCATGCGCTCGACGTTCACCGCCTGCCGTTGCACGTCGCGGGCGCCCATGTAGATCACCGTCTCGAGACCGAGGCGCGCGCCCACCATCGCCGTCGCCACTCCGTGTTGACCGGCGCCGGTCTCGGCGATGAGCCGCGTCTTGCCCATCGACTGCGCGAGCAGCGCCTGGCCGACGACGTTGTTGGTCTTGTGGGCGCCCCCGTGCAGGAGGTCCTCGCGCTTGAGGAAGATCCGCAGTCCGGCCTCCGCGGAGAGCCGCGGGCACGCGCACAGCGGAGTCGGCCTGCCCGCCCAGTGCGCCAACTCGGCATCGATGCGCGAGCGCAGCGCCGTCGACACGAGCCACCCTGCCATCGCTGCCTCCAGTTCGCGCAGTGCGGGCAGCAGGAGCTCGGAGGCGAACATGCCGCCGTAGTTGCCGAAGGCGCCGCAGCGCGGCGCGGGATCGAAGTGGTCAGCGAGCATGGTGATTCAGCGCGTCGAAGAGCGCGCGCAGGCGTGTCTCGTCCTTGCCGCCGGGCCGTGCCTCGATGCCACTGCTGACGTCGATGCCGAAGGGTCGGTGGCGCAGGAGTTCGACAACGTTGTCGTGGGCGATCCCGCCGGCGATGAAGGTGTGCGCCGGCGCTCGGGTGCCGAGCAGGCGCCAGGGGAATCGAGTCCCCGTGCCACCCGTGCCGACGTCGAGCACGGCAGGGCATTCCCAGGACGGTGCGTCCGTCGGCGTCGGGAGTTCCGTAGCGGTCGTGGTGACGCTCAGCACCTGCCATGCCGCGCAACCCGCGGCGGCGAGCAGCGCCCGGTCGTCGCCAGTGGCACCGTGCATCTGCACGGCGAGGATCGCGGCCGCCGCGGCGTGCGTCGCGACCTCCCGCGCCGGGATGCCTCGGCAGACGAGCACGGGTCTCCGCCCACGCTCGAGCACGCGGCGCGCCAGCGCGACCAGCGCCGCCGGCGTCACCGCCCGCGGCGAGTCGGGCGCGAGGACGAAGCCGCAGTCGTCCGCACCGAGCGCCAGCGCCAGGTCCACGTCCTGTGCTCTGCACAGACCGCAGATCTTCACGCGGGGCCTCACGCGAGCGCCTCGCGCAGGAACGCCGCCGGGTCGCTGGCCCGCATCAGGGCGGTACCGACCAGGGCGGCGTCGGCCCGTCCGCGCAGGGCGCGCACGGCGGCGGGCGTGTCGTAGCCGCTCTCGGCGACCGCCACGCGGCCGTCCGGCACCCGCGCCAGCAGGTCGAGGGCACGACCGGTGTCGACTTCGAGGGTGTCGAGGTCGCGGTTGTTGACGCCGATCACCGCGGTCGGGAACGCCAGGGCGCGGTCGACCTCGCCGGCGGTGTGGCACTCGACCAGCGGCGTCAAGGCACGCTCGTCGCAAGCAGCCACGAGGTCGGCGAGCGCATCCCCGGGCAGGCAGCGCGCGATGAGCAGGATGGCCGAGGCGCCGAGCCGCCGCCCGAGTTCGACCTGACCGACGGTGACGACGAAGTCCTTCATGAGGAGCGGCATCTCGCGCAGCAGCGAAGCGGCACGGGCGAGATCGTCGAAGCTGCCGCCGAACCGGCTGTCCTCCGTGAGCACGCTGATCGCGGCCGCACCACCGCGCAGGTAGGTGTGAAGGCGCGCCTCGAGATCGTCGACTCGAGCAATGCGTCCCCCGCTCGGGCTCATGCGCTTGCACTCCGCGATCACGGCGACGCGGTTGCGGCCGCGCAGCGCCGCGGTGAACGCCGGGCGCCTGCCCGCGCGAGGCGCGACGGCGGGCAACGCCCGCGTGCGCGCATGGGCCACCAAGGCATCGAGCACGCCACTCATCGGCGTGTCGCCTCCGGTCTGCTGCGTCGGCTCGACTCGGCGTAGCGCTGCAGCACGCGGGCCGCCGCACCGGCACGGAGCAGGTCGCGGGCGCGGGCTACGCCGTCGCGCATCGAGCCGGCCAGCCCGGCCAATTCGAGCGCGGCCCCCGCGTTCAGGGCCACCACGTCGCTGCGTGGCCCCGGCGCGCCCTCCAGCACTTCGCGCAGGATCTGTGCGTTCGCCGCGGCCGTGTCGCCGCCGCGCAACGCCTCGATCGGGGCCGACGTCAGGCCCACGTCCTGCGGCTCGAGGCTGAACGGCGTCACCTTGCCGTCGCGCAGGCGATGCCCGCGGGACGGCGCGTGCAGTCCGAGTTCGTCGAGTCCGTCGCAGTGCACGACGAGGGCCGCCCGGCTGCCCAGCTCCGCGAGCGCTGCGGCCATCACCTCCGTCAGCTCCGGCGAGTAGACGCCGATGAGTTGCTGCTCCGCGGCCGCCGGGTTCGCCAGCGGGCCGAGCACGTTGAAGATCGTGCGCACGCCGAGGCTCTTGCGCACCGGTGCCACGTGGGCCATCGCCGGGTGGAACGCGGGCGCGAACAGGAACACGAACCCCGTGGCATCGAGCAGGCTCGCCGCCGCCCGTCCGTCGAGCGCGAGCGCGCAGCCCGCGGCCTCGAGCACGTCGGCGCTGCCGACCCGCGACGACACCGCCCGGTTGCCATGCTTGGCCACCGCTCCGCCCGCAGCCGCGACGACCAGCGCTGCGGCAGTGGAGATGTTGAAGGTGCTCGCGCCGTCACCGCCGGTACCGCAGGTGTCGACCAACGGGCGCACCTGCGGGTCGACCGCGACGCGATGCGCGCGCAGCACACGGGCGGCGGCGGCGAGGATGGGTGCGGTCAAGGGGCGCGTCGCCAGCGCGACGAGGAGGCCGGCGACGCGCGCGCCATCTTCCTGGCCGAGCATGATCGCGTGCAGGGCGGCTTCGACGGCGGCGGGTTGTGGGGCGTGCCCGGCGAGGAGCGATCGGAGGAGGTCTTGGATCATGACTGGTCGGCGGGTTGGCGACGGTGGGCGAGGGCGTCGGCGAGCACGCCGCGCAGGAGCGCGGCGCCGTGGGGCGTCAGGACGGATTCCGGATGGAACTGGATGCCGAGCCACGGCAGCGAACGGTGGCGCATGGCCATGACCAGTTCGTGGTCGCCATCGCGCGCCGTGGCGATCACGCGGAACTCGGCAGGCACGCGGGTCACCACCAGGCTGTGGTAGCGCCCCGCGACGAACGGGCGGGGCAGCGGCGTGCGCGTCGGCTCCGCGGTGAACGCCAGGGGCGAGGCGCGACCGTGCACCGGTTGCGGGGCACGTGCGACCAGGCCGCCGAGCGCCACCGCCATGGCCTGGTGACCGAGGCAGACGCCGAGCACCGGCACCGTCGGCGCGGTGCGCAGCCAGGCCAGGGTCGCGTGTGCGGACTCCGGATGCCCGGGCCCCGGCGAGAGGAGCACGAGATCGGGCGCGTAGGCGTCGATCGCGCCAAGCAGGGTCTCGGCCGCGACGTTCGCGCGGATGGTGCGCACCCGCGCACCGCATCGCGCCATGGCGTCCACGAGGTTGAACACGAAGCTGTCGCGATGGTCGACGCACAGCACCCGAGGCTCACGCATGGCGCGCTCCTTCGGCCGCAAGGACGGCGCTCAGGGTGCAGCGGAGCTTCAACTCCGTCTCCTGCCATTCGCGTGCTGGCGTGCTGTCGTACACGACGCCGGCGCCGGCTCGTGCCGCGTAGGTGCCATCTGCCGACCAGCGCAACGCACGGATGACGATGCACGTGTCCATGCGCCCGTCCTGCAGGACGTAGCCGAGGGCGCCGCCGTAGAACCCTCTCGGCGCCGGCTCGCTGCCGCGCAGCAGCTCCATCGCGCGCAACTTGGGTGCGCCCGTGACCGTGCCCATGTTGGCGGCGGCGCGATACGCGTGCAGCGCATCGAGGCCGACCCGCAACCTGCCGCGCACCCGGCTGACGAGGTGCTGCACGTGGGCGTAGCGCTCGATGCCGAACTGCTGGACCACGCGGCAGGTGCCGGGTTCGCTGACCCGGGCGACGTCGTTGCGCGCGAGGTCGAGCAGCATCGTGTGCTCGGCCTGCTCCTTCGCGTCGAGGAGCAGCGAAAGGGCGAGGCGATCGTCGAGGTCCTGATCGATGCCACTTGCGTGGCGGCCCCGCGCGACGGTGCCGGCGATCGGGCGGATCTCGACCTCGCCGTCTTCGACCCGGATGCAGGTCTCCGGGGACGCGCCGAGCAGGCAGGCGTCGCCGAGCCCGAGCAGGAACATGTACGGCGCCGGGTTGTCGCGGCGCAACGCGCGGTAGACGGCGAGGGGATCGGCCGCGCTCTGCAGCGTGCGGGTGCGGGACGGGACGATCTGGAAGATGTCGCCATCCGCTACGTGTCCGCGCAGGCGGGCGACGGTTTCTTCGAAGACGAGATCCGGACCGGGCTCGACCACGGGTTCGGGGACGCGAGCCACGCAAGCCCGGGCACCGGAGTCGGAGAGCAGCGCGACCTGGGCCTGATGGCGCGCGTCGAGCATGGCCCGCGTCTCCCACGGCAACCCGCGCGTGATCACCTGGGCGGCGGCGCGCGCGTGATCGATCACCAGGAGATCGCTGACGAGGACGAGATCGAGGTCGGCGTCCGGTGAGGATCCGACGCGCGGCGGGAGGTGCTCGAAGCGATCGACGAGGTCGTACGCGAAGGCCCCGAACGCGCCGGGCGCGAGGAGAGGCACGCCACCGCGCGCCGGTCCATCGGCGAGCGCGCCGGCGAACGCGCGTACGAGATCGAGCACGCAGGCGGCACGCAGCCGCGCATCGTCGTCGAGGGTGTCGTCAGGACGCGACGCCGGAAGGTCCACGCGCAGTTCGGCGTCGACGCACCGTCCACCGATCCGCGCGCGCAGGCCTTCGATCAGCGGCTGCGCGTCCGGCTCGAGCGCCGTCACGAGCGCGCGGTCTCCTGCGACGCGGAGGCGCGCGAGCGCCCGCAGCGCCACGAGGCTCAGCCGCGTCGACGGTCCCGCATCGGCGCAGCTCTCGAGGAGGACGAGCCCTGGTGCCATGCCGTGCCGGCGCGAGCGCAGCGCGTCGAGGACGTCTGCAGGGTCACGGGGTGGCGCCACGTCACGCACCAGCGGGCTGGTGCGCGCGAGGGGGACTCCGAAGGGGAAGGAGGATTCTGGCATGGCCGCGGGTGCCGCGGTGGCCCTCTCCTCCTCGCGACGGCCGGCCGTCCACGACGAGAGACAACCACCGCCAGCGTGGCTGTCTCTTCGTGTTGGTCTGGCTTCAGGCCTTGACGAAGGTCAACCCGCGGGCGTGCGTGGGCCACCAGGACCATCGCCAGCTGCGTGGGTTGGACTTCGTCATGACGAGAGAACAAGTATCCCCGGGCGATGACCTGTCAAGGGGGGGAGAGGGCGCGCGCTTGTGCGTCCCGTTCGCACCCGCGAGCATCGGCACCGAGATCCGATGCCCGCGCGCCCCTCCGATCCGGCGATGCCCCTCGATGCCGCCGTCTTCGCCAACGCACAGACGCGTCTCCTCGAACTGGAGCGCGCTGCCGAACTCGACGCTGCGGCGGAGGCGCGGCGCGCGTGCACGGAGCAGGAGCGCGAACGCGCCGGCGTCATGCTGCGGCGGCTCGCCGTCGAGGACACGACCGTCGGCCTCGGCGGGCGCCTGCTGGTCGACCTCGTCAACCCGCGCGGTCCGCTCCCGGCGCATCGGTTCGGCCCGGGCGACGTCGTCGTCCTGCGCGCGGTGCGCCAGGAAGGCGGGGACGCGGCACGCGATCTCGCGGGCGTGGTGGTGAAGGTCCGGGCCGCGGCACTGGTGGTCTCGATCGACGACGACGATGCCGAGCTGCCGTCGCTCGTGCACCTCGAGCGCTCCGCGCCCGACGTCACGCACCGACGCATGGTGGCGGCCGTGCGGGCCATCGCCGCGCCGGTCTCCGGCGATGCCGCGACCCTGCGCAAGGTGCTCCTCGGTGCGCGCGCTGCGGACCCCGCGCCCACTCCGCTCGCAGCGTCGATCGAGTTCTTCGCTTCCGATCTCGACCCATCGCAGCGCGAGGCCGTCGCCGTCGCCATGCGCGCGCGCGACGTCGCCCTCCTGCACGGCCCGCCGGGCACCGGCAAGACCACGACCGTCGTCGAGGTGATCCGGCAGGCGGTGCACCGCGGTGAGCGCGTGCTCGCGTGCGCGCCGTCCAACGTGGCGGTCGACAACCTCGTCGAACGGCTGGGACGCGCCGGCCTGCGCGTGGTGCGCCTCGGTCATCCCGCGCGCATCCTGGAAGCGGCGCGCGAGTTCACCCTCGACGCGCTCGTCGCCGCCAGCGCCGACCAGAAGGTGGCGAAGGACATCCGCCGCGATCTCGACGCGCAGCAACGGCGCCTGCGTCGCGCCGGGTTCGCCGAGCGTCGTGAGGTGCGCGCGACGGTACGCAGCCTGCGCCGTGAACTGCGCGACCAGGAGGATGCGACGGTGGCCGCCATCCTCGACGGCGCCGACGTCGTGCTGGCGACGACCACCGGCGCCGCAGATCGCCTGCTCGACGACCGGCGTTTCGACCTCGCCGTCATCGACGAGGCGGCCCAGGCGCTCGAGGCCGCGTGCTGGATCCCCATCCACAAGGCGCGGCGCGTGGTGCTTGCCGGCGATCACCTGCAACTCGCGCCCACCATCCTCTCCGAGGCTGCCGCTCGCGACGGCCTCGCGCGCACGCTCTTCCTGCGCCTCGCCGAGAACCCGCTCACCGCGCCGGC
Organism: uncultured candidatus Brocadiaceae bacterium; assembly: GCA_964418595.1. Taxonomy (GTDB): domain Bacteria; phylum Planctomycetota; class UBA1135; order UBA1135; family UBA2386; genus CAYQMF01. Next base: position 70,861 of record CAYQMF010000010.1, on the reverse strand, counting down.
CCTGGCCATGCTCACCACCCAGTACCGGATGCACGCGTCGATCATGGGCTGGTCGTCGGATGCGTTCTACGCTGGGCGTCTCGTCGCCGCTGCGCACGTGCGCACGCATCGCCTCGCCGATCTGCCCGGGGTCGAGACCACGGCCGACACGGTCGTTCCCCTCCTCTTCCTCGACACGGCCGGGTGCGGTCACGACGAGACGCAGGAGCGCGACGACGCCTCGAAGGCGAACCCGGGCGAGGCGGCGATCGTGAAGGCCCACGTCCAGGCCTTGCTGCGGGCCGGCGTGGCCGCCGCGGACATCGGCGTGATCACGCCCTACAACGCGCAAGTCCAGTTGCTACGCGAACACTTCGCTGCCCACGACGACCTCGAGGTCCGCACCGTCGACGGTTTCCAGGGACGCGAGAAGGAGGCCATCGTCCTGTCGCTCGTCCGGTCCAACGCCGAGGGTGAGGTCGGTTTCCTCGCCGACCACCGCCGCCTGAACGTGGCGGTGACGCGCGCCCGCCGGCACTGCGCGCTGGTTGGCGACAGCGCCACGCTCGCACGCGATCCGGTGCTGGGCGGGCTCCTCTCGCACTGCGCCGCGCACGGCGAGCATCGCAGCGCGTGGGGGATGGAGTAGGGCACCGCCAGCCGCGCCTGGGCCGACTGCGGACAAGACTGGATTGGCTGGAACGCGCTGCAACACCCGGCCAGGCCGCTGCGCTACTGCGGCGTCCCTGACCTGGCGAGCACCTCATGATCACCGTCTTCGTGTGGAGTTTCCGCGGCAAGAACGAGGCCTGGGGCCATGCCTCACTGCAGTGCGGCGCCGCGTACGTCAGTTGGTGGCCGGCCGTCCCCGGCCACGCCCCGGCCGGCGTCTCGCGCGCCGCCGTGCGCGTGCTCGGCCGGCACACTCCCCAGGCCCTGCGCAGCATCTACGCCTCCGTGCCGATCCAGCGGCGCCGGTTCGAGCACGACGTCGCCGACGAAGGCGGCCAACCCGACCAGCGCATCGTTCTCGAGGGCCTCGACGAGGCGGCGCTCACCGAGTGGTGGCGCGGCTTTTCCCTCGACGGCGGCCGGCTCGCCGGGCCGCCCCGTCCCTGGCACACGACCGAGCTGAACTGCTCCACCGTGGTCGCCCGTGCGCTCGACGCCGCCGGCGGCGAGCGCTACGCCAACTGGTTCCACGCCCGCAACCTGATCTGGACGCCCCGCGACGTGCAACGCTACGCCGAGTCCATCCGCCACGGCCTCGGCCGCACCCGCCTCGACGCGCAGCGCCTGTTCCGCCGGTAGAGCAGCATCCTCGGCGCCGATCACGTCCACACCAGCGCACACCGCGCGTCCAGCCCGAGCCGAGCGCGGCTGACGCCGCGCTCGGCTCAGCCCTCTAGCAGCCCTCACTCGTGCTCGCGAAGCGAGCACCAACAATGCCGCGAGTCGCTTCGAGATCGGGCGCGGCTAGCGCCGCGCCCGACTCGCCGACCTCCTCCTCGACACCACTCCTCGCGAAGCGAGGAGTGGTGGAGAGTAGGGGAGTCGAACCCCTGACCTCGACAATGCCATCGGGTCCTGACGGCGGCTCTGAACGCTCGGAACGAGCGATGAAACGGGATGTTACGTAGACCTCGCGTTCGTTGCAATCCGTCACTTCACTACCCTTGAGGTACCTGGGCTGGCGGGTAGATCGCGCGGCTTGAATGGGTAGGCTACCCCTCGAACCCCTGACCCTGACAATCCTCGCCGCGCTTGGGATGAGTGCGGCATTCGAACTTGGAGGCGTGCCCATGCTACGACTCGCGGTTGGAACTTCCGGGTTGCTCCCTCTTCTCCACCCGAACTCAGCCGCCGGCTTGCGTGGCGCGGTGCTGCTACTCATCGCTGGATTGAGTTCGGGGCCAGCGCACGGGCAGGTGCGGCTCCGCGAGATCTGCGGAGCAGCGGGTCAGAGGTTGGACTGGATGTATGGTCAGGGCGACCTCGACGGCGATGGGGTTCGAGACTTGGTGACCGTGGTGAGCCCCACCGCTGGCGGCAACTCATGGCTGCGTGCGATCAGCAGCCGGACGGGAACGACGATCTACGATGCTCGTCATCTGAAGTCGTTCGGCTGCGCGCTGGGGGACGTGGACTCGGACGGACGGTCCGACTTCATCGCCAACATGTACTCCGACCCGCCGACGCTGAGCGTCGTGTCCGGGCGGGATGGTTCCGTGCTGCGGCAACAGTCGCCGCCCGCCGTAGTACTCGGGTTGGTTGGCGACCTGGACCGCGACGGAGTCGGTGACTACGCCACATCCCAGGGCGCTCCATCGTACGACTTCTGCGTGTACTCCGGACGCACGGGCGTCCTGCTCATGACGTTGCCGACGCCACACCGCCACCCGCTGATCGCCTTGGGCGCGGTTGGAGACATCACGGGTGATGGATACCCGGATGTGGTCGTTCGCGAGATGGGCTACGACCTTGCCCTGCTCTCGCTTGTTGAACGTCGAACCGTCTGGGTACAACCCACTCCTCTTGCGCCCGCGATCGTCGTCGCCGGAGACGTGGACGGCGACGGGCATCGGGATCTCGCGCTGACCTCGTGGTGGGGCGTCTACCCCGTCGAACTGGTCATCATCTCGGCAGTCGATGCACGCGTGTTGCGTCGCTTTGGACTTGAGCACTCCTACGGCTTGAACGCGCCACTAATCTCGAACATCGGAGACGTGAGCGGCGACGGAATGGACGATTTGGCTGTTTCGACTCTGAACCACCCTGATCAGCGGACCAGAGTGTTCTCCGTTCGAGACGATCGAACGCTCTACGTACTCGGCGAGTACGTACCCCCGTTGGCTGGCCTTGGCGACACGAATGGCGACGGCTTCAACGACTTCGCTACCGCGAGCGGATCCTGCGTTCAGATCTACGGTCCCGTGGTTGGCTCGTACACCGAGTTCGGTGCTGCGTGCGCCGGGAGTTTCGGACTGCTTCGGCTCAGCTGCGTCCGACTGCCGCGGATCGGAGAGACCCTCGAACTGCGAGTCGCCCCTGTGCCGCCACTCAGTTTCACGGTGCTGCTGCTCGGCGCATCCAGCACGCGATGGGGCGGTCTTCCGCTCCCCGCCGACCTTGGCGTGATCGGCATGCCGGGCTGCAGTCTGCTCGTGAGCGGAGAGACGTCCGTCGCGCTGTTCAGCACAACCGGCACGACAGGCTGGTCAACCACGATCCCGGCCGACTACACCCTTCTGCGCGCCCGGTTCTACAACCAGGCGTTCCCATTCGACGCGCGTGCGAACCCGATGGGAGTCGTCGCGACGAACGGCGGCGAGGGGCACGTCGGCGGTTGACCTTCGATCGAGCCTCGTTCCGCCCCAGACCTACTGCGACGTGAAAGCGAGTTGGCTGCGGTCCCGGATAGGATGGCGCTCATGCCTCCGCGTCCAGCCTCGATCCAGGAGTGACTCTCGTGAGTCCGTTCACGTGCGACTCGTGTGCCGGGGAGATCGCTCCGGACGAGCAGTTTCGCGTCCAGGTGATCTGCATGGCGTGCGCACAAGACTCCACGCCAGAGGACTTCCACGGCAACTGTTTCCCCGACGAGTTCGCCGACATCGACGATGAGGAACTCGACGACGCCGCTGAGCCCTGGCTGGAGTTCGATGACGACGACATCCCGCCTCCACCGCCGTGGGACGAGTTCCCGCCGAGCCGTTAGACCGCGCTCGACGTCTCGCGTCTACCCGGTGAGCACGGGCGACCCAAGTTCGCCGTCGTCGTCCTCCAGTGCCGCGTCCACCAACTCCTCCTCGGCTGTTGGCTGCTTCTTCGGGGTCAGCGCCTTGAACAGGTGGGCTCGAATCCGCTCCAGTTCCGGCGTCAGCTGCTCCGGGAACATCGGTGCGATCTCCCTCTGCAGTCGGTTGAGGGTGATTCCGACCAGCAGGTCGGTGAAGTCCTTGTCGAGCTTCGTCGGACCACCCAAAGGCTCCTTCGCGGCGACTACCGAGAGCTTGTCGTGCCGCTCGATGAGGAACTGCGCAGCCCGCAGGCGGAGACTCGGCGAGCCGGTTTCCATGGTGTGCTCGACCACCGCAAACGCCTTCTGGACCGTCATCGCCAGCCGACCCGTCAGCATCTCCCGCAGCTTCTCTTGGAACCCTGGCATCGCCAGGATCCGGTACGCGGTTGCCCTCGAGACCCGCAACGTCGCCGCCAAGCTCACCATCGTGGGCGCCGGCGCGGTGACGATGTGCTCGACCGCCTTCGCCAGCTGCTGTTCGCGGAGCGCGACCTGTCTCGCCGGCCCGGGTAGGAAGTCCGGCGTCAGCGCGGCCGAGCCGTAGCCATCCTCGGTCGTCTCAAGGGATCTCAAACTGGTGCGGGAACGGGGGGGTGTGGCGGGTCCGTCTTCGGCCGGCTCGCGCGGGTGAAGCGTACGCATGCTCCGCAGCATACTCGATGCCCTTGCGACTCACCGCCGTTGGGTAGGTTGGAGGACTGAACGAACTCATCGAGGCCTGGAGCGGGGTCGGCGATGATCTCCAACGCCACGGCAAGGCTCATGGATCCGGGGCTTGTTCGATACCTGGGGCGAAGGCTCCGCAGTGAGTGGCGGGAAGGCCAACACGAGCCCCGGAGGTTGAAGGTTGCACCGGCAGGAGGCGTTGCGTCCCGGCCCTCGGGCAGCCGTGCCGCTACGAACTTGGGCGACCTCCGGCCCCACCCCATGTCTGGTCGACGATGTTGCGTCGTTCCTCGTCGGTCAGCATTGGCTCGACAGTTCCTATTCTCGAGGCGAGCGCACGTTCAGCCTCCGTGTCTTGCGCCGCGAAGAACGACTCGTGGGACAGGCCCGCCGACGCCGCGTTGATGGCCGTCAGGTCAAGCGACGCTGCGATTCCCTCGCGTCGGCCGACGGACTCGTTCGTGTGAGATCGGGACGTAGACCTCGCGCCAGCTCCCTGCGAAACGCGCGATCGTGCCAATCTGTTCCTGTGGTCCCAAGGCGAACACGGCGCCATCGCCGAGGATGACCGAGTGAGGATCGAAGCGAAGGACGATCCAAGACGCTGGCGCGAACTCACCAGACGGCACCCACGAGTGGTCGCCCAGGATCTTCGAAAGGGCCTCCAACTGCCCGCGTTCGGCCCCCTGGTGCAGCGCGGGCGCCGCAGAGCGGAGATCCTTCGTCGCCAGTGCGCACGCCGACGGTATTGCCTTCGTCAACAGATCGAGGATCCACTGTTTCAAGCGCGGATCGCTCGCCATGGCAGCACGAATGGCCACGCCCGCCTCCGTTAGCAACGATGCCAGAGCTGCCTCCAAGAGGGCGTCGGGATCGCTGTCGAACTCACGACGCAGGGCGTCGGCGACAGTGGCGGGGTCGGCCTCCGCCAAGTTGCTCACCAGTTTGACCGCGGTGTTGCCGACCTGCGCCCGGAGAGCGCGGGTCCTGAAGGCGAGGATCCAGACGAAACGGCGAAGCTCTTCGTCGCGGTGGCCCAAGTCCACGGCGGCGTCTGCTTCGGCAAGGAGCTCTCCCCAGGTTGTCTCGAGCTTCGCCAGGTCGTCCTCGATACCGGTGGCAGGGTCGCCGTAGAAGAACGACTCGACCCCTGCGTTTCGCGTTTCGACCTCGATTGGTGAGTCCCCCTGACGGAACTGCCAGAGGTAGGCCGACCTCTTGTTCGCTCGGAATGCGAACCGACGCAGTAGGAGTCGCGGGATGTGGTGGTTGCGCTTCTTGACCAAGGCCTTGCGCCTCGCGTCGGGTAGGTGTCTCCGGCCTCGCGTTGCGCAGGCCACGCCGGAGGGAAGACTCCAGCTTCCTACCCCGCTGGCTGCTCGCGAACGCCAACTTTGAACACCGCCTTCGTCAACCACCGCCGGAAGCCCTGGTTGTCGCTGGCCAGCCGGAACAGCTCCGCGTCGTCGATGAGCACCTCGAGGATCGCACGGCCCGGGTGCCTTGTCGTGCTCGATTCCTGGCGTTCGATTCTCCGAGTTGCGTCTCGCGCCTTGCTAGGCCTTGTCGGCCGACACCCGCTCCGGCAGGTCGTGCGTGATCAGCCGCCGGATCCGATCCGGTGCCGTCCGCGATGTTGCCCTACATGTCGTCGAACAGTCTTCGGAGAGCAGGCTCAACGGTTCCAGGAGACGGCTAGTCGGGACTGGGCGGCCTGACTCAGCTTGATGCGGCTCTCGACGGTACTTGACGGCTGTACAACTCACCGCCATCGTTCATCATCCAACCCGGAGGCTGGCTCTTGGACTTGACTCGCTGGTGGCCCGAATCGACTCGTCCAGGTCCTGTCGATCTGTCGACCTACGCACCACGCATCCTTCCACGCTTGCTCGGATACGTGATCTGCGGAACCCAACTTGCCGGGGGCGTCTGTGCTGCCCCGCAAGCCACGATCACGCGCGTGCTGGGGCCACAAGGCTTCGGCTTGAGCGTCTCGGCGATCGGGGACATCGACTCCGATGGCTTCGCGGAAATCGTCGCGACGCTGCCTTGGGACAGCGCCGCGGCACCGCAGGTGGGTCTCGTCACCGTCGCATCGGGCAGAACTGGCGCCGTGCTCCGCACGATCCGTGGACCTGTCGCCAACTCGTACTTCGGTTGGAGGACGTGCGATCTGGGAGACGTTGACGGTGATCGGGTCCCGGACTTTGCCTTCTCAGCGGGGAACTCCTTCGCACCGATCAGCTCTCCGGGTGTCCGAGTCGTCTCGGGGCGCACGCTCCAGGAACTGGTCACCATCAACATGTTTGGGTACTCGCTCCTCGGGAAGATCGACGTGGACGGCGACGGCGTCCGGGACCTGATCGGCGCTTGGCCCAATGTCGGGCGATACAACGGGAGCGTGCACGCCTACTCGGTGCGGACGAGACAGTTCCTCTGGGTGTCCGAAGCGATCTACGACAACATCGGTTTTGTGATGCACGCCGTACCCGATCGCGATGGGGACGGCGTGGACGACATCCTCGCCAGCAAGGGACCATCGGGTGGCATCCCGACGGGCGCAGTGTTCTTGTCGGGCCGCACGGGTCGGTTGATGGGAGGAGGATGGGGCGATCCCGCGTTCGGGCTCGCTGTGCTACCGGACATGGATGGCGACGGACGCCCCGACTACGCCACTGGCGGCGCCAACGGCGGCCCGGGGAGCGTGCGGATTCTCTCGTCGAACGGGGGAACACTCCTGCACGTCCCCGCACCAGTGCCTGAGACTGGATTCGGCAACCTGATCAGCCGGTTCATGGACTACGACGAGGATGGGAAGCCGGACATCCTTGTCGCTTCGGGTGACCAGTTCGGACGTCCGCGACTCCATATCGTGTCTGGGCGAGACGGGAGGATCCTTCGTACAATCGATGGATTGGCGTCATCCGCGTTCAACTCCGATGGACTTCTCGGCGCCGACATCAACGGAGATAGCTTCTCCGACATCGTGACGGCAGAGAGCCCGGCGGCCGTTGTGGTTCTAGCTTCCGTACGTGGCTCGTACGGACATTTCGGCGTCGGCTGCCGAGGATCGTTCGGCGACCTCACGCTGCGCGGTCAGGCCCCAGCTCTCGGCCAGTCGTTCTCGGCCGTGCTCTCCAACGTTGCGCCACTCTGGGGCGGTGTGATGTACTTCGGTGCGTCCGACCGGCGCTGGGGAACGGTGCCACTCCCGACGCCTCTGGATCAGATCGGGATGAACGGGTGTACGCTGTACGTGAGCGGGGACGTAGCTCTGCCGTGGCTGCCAGTCTCGTCCGTTCACCCGTTCGTGACACCGATCCCCGCGGATCCCGCCATGCTCAACGTTCGGTTCTTCAACCAAGCCTTCCAGTTGGACATCCGCGCGAACCCACTCGGGATGGTCGGCACCAACGCTGGCGTGGGGGTTATCGGGACGTAACCCGGGATTCGCGGGGTACGAGCAAGCTCAGCCCTCTCGCACCACATCACGGACCATCGTTTGGGTCCACGGCCTTCCGGACCTTGACCCCCGACCTTCGGCGTTGAGCACGATGGCCACGTCGCGCAGCGCCGCTCTCCGGCGGCCCTGACCACGCCTCCGAAGCTCGCGGATCCTTGCCAGAGTCTCGATCTCGTCGGGCCGTTCCGGGTGTTCGCCGAACCGGTAGCACCCGACGGAGTGCCCCCCTCTGCGCCGCTTCCGCTCCCGCGCCGCGCGGAGCTTCGCCACGAGCGCGGACCGCTCGTACTCCGCCACGGCGTTCAACACCTGCCGGATGAGCTTCCGGCTCGGGTCGCTGTCTGCGTCGCTCAGGTTCTGGCCGGTGTCAGCGACGTAGACCGCGACGCCCGCCTCGACGAACGCGCGCACCGCCATCTCGGACACGATCAGGTCGCGGCCGAGGCGGTCTGCCTTCTCAACGACGAGGACGGTCGTGCCCGTCTCGATGCACCGCTCGAGCGCGCGGGTCAGACCGTCGCGGCCCGCGAGGGGGACGGTGCCGGACACGCCGGCGTCGGCGTGTTCCTCGATCAACTCGAACCGCTTGGCGGCACAGAAGGCCCGGATGGCCGCCCGCTGACGCGGGAAGCCATCGGTGCCGTCCTTGGCCTGCTTCGCGCTGCTGACGCGCAGGTAGGCGATCGCACTGGCCATCTCAGAAGTCCTCCGGGAAGCCGATGGTCGCCACGGGGTCGCCGGCGTCGCCGGGGCCGATGTCGAGCCGCAGGGTCACGAGCCGCACCCGCGTGCCGACGCGGGGCAGGATCACCCGGAACCAGACGGACAGCCTGCCGCAGCGCGGTCTCGCCGTCTCGCCGGCGAGCGGCGGCGGGTCCGCGAGAGTTCGCCGTGCAGCACACGCCGCCATCCAGAGCACGTCATGGAGCCGACCGCGGACGTCGGCGATGCCCTGCAGGCGTGCTGGGATGGCTTCGATGGCCGCCCAGAGCGTCGCCGTGACGGCTACCGGGACCGCGAGCCCGCCGAGCATCTCGGCCGACGACGCCTGCCGCGTGACATCGACGAGCACACCGTCGGCCAGAGCCTGCGAGCGCGTGTAAACGTGCTCCAGGTCGGACAGCCGCGTCATGGGCTGCCCTCCCCGCGGCCGTCGCCGGCCGTCACCAACCGCCGGCGGAGCCGCCCCACGGTCAGCGCTCCGGCCACGGACTCGCTCCGCACCGTCGCCGCGTCCGCATCGTTGGGGAGCCGTCCTGCCGCCATCGCGACATCGTCCAACGCCCGCTCGGCGCGCCGCAGGGCACGCTCGGAGCGGGCAAGGGCCTCGAAGTAGCGGCGCCACGCGCGCCGGGTGGTCGGCGAAGGGGTCGTCATCGGTGCGCCCCCTCGCCGGGCAACGGATGCCGGCACTCGTCGGCGAAGGAGAAGTACTCCCGCTCGCCGATCACCACGTGGTCCAGGACGTTGATGCCGAGCAAGTCCCCGGCCTGCCGGAGCCGCTCGGTCACCGCGCGATCCTCCGGGCTCGGCGTCGGGTCGCCGCTCGGATGGTTGTGCGCAACCACGAGCGCCGTCGCCGCCAGTTGCAGCGCCGGCCCGAACACTTCGCGCGGATGCACGGCCGCGCCGTTGGCCGTGCCCGTGCACGCATCGTGCACGGCGATCGGCCGGTGCCGGGTGTCCAGGTAGACGGCCACGAACCGCTCCCGCGGATCGTCGCGCAGAAACGCCCGCACGAGCGCCACGACGTCGCCGCCGCATCGCATCGTGTACGGACGGTCCGCCCGCTCCCGCACGAGCGAGAGCCGCACACGGCGCCACGTATGCCGTTCGGTGAGGGTTGCGCTCATGGCTTCGCCCTCCCCTCGCTCATGGTGGCGCCGCACCCGCACGTCGGCGGGCCGGCCGTCTCGATCCATTGCCGCGTCATCCGCACGAGACACCCGCACGCGCCACACGACACGCGGAGCATGCGCGTGGTCTGGCGCTTGCGATCGGCCCCGCCGCTGAGCACGCCGTGCGGGTACTGACCGAGTCGCTCGGCGAGCGCGTGTAAACGCTCGCGCAGCGCCGCGCCCGCCGTCGTGGCCCGCATCGGACCTTCGAGCCCGACCGCGAGCGCGCAGCGCCGGAAGGGACCCGTGTGGCCGTGCTGGACGCCGACGGCATGGTGCGCGAGTTCGTGCACGAGCACGGCGCCGACTTCGACCGGATCGGCGAGCACGGGGGAGAGGAACGTCTCATGCGTCCCGTCCGCCGAGCAACGCTCCGACCACGCTTCGCCGATGCGCCGGTTCCGCCCGGCGAGGGCGGAACGGCTCGGCCAGCCGCAGGACACCCGGATGCGCTCCGGGAGAGGGAAGCCCGCTTCGGCGAACGTCGGCCGCAGCGCGGAGACGAGTTCGCCGAGCCAGTGTTCGCGGCTCATGCGTCACCCCCGATCGGCATGAGCACGCCGAGCGAGCCATCGGGCACGCCGGGGCCGTCCGTGTAGATCGGCAGGATCGTGAGCGGCACGCCGTGGCTCGTGTCCGCGTCATGGACGCGGATCTCGACGCCGTTCGCGCCGAGCGCCCGCTGGATCCGCGCGAGGAACTCGGCGTTGAGCCGCACGACGTGCACGGGCTCGCTCACGGGCACGATGTCCGCGACCTCGGGGAACCGGCCGTCAACCTTCGCGAACTCGGTCCGGGTGCCGTCGGCGTCGACGCACGCGGCGCCGTTGAGGGTCACCGTGGCGTCGGGCTTCCGCCTCGCCGCCTTCCTCGCCGCCGCGAACGCCGCCGAAGGGTAGACCCCGCTCGGCGCTTCGCCGTCGTCGGCGTGACACCGCACGAAGGTGAGCGCGCGACCATCGGTCGCCGCGAGGAACGTCTGCCCCTGCCGGGTGACCACGGCAACGCCCGCGATCGCGTAGCGGCCCGCGTCCTTCGCCGACGGTGCCACCGCGGCGGGATCCTTCGCCTTGTCGAACCTCATGGCGTGGCCCTCCCCGCCGGCGCCGGGCGCCAGCCGTCGTACGGGATCTCGTTCCGCCGGACGGTCGAACCGTCGGCCGAGCGGCACTCCGCGGGCCGGACTTCGACCGACGCCAGCCGGCCGAGCAAGCCCTCGGGTTCGACGCGGACGCGGCCGGCGACCGGCACGCCGAGAGCGGCGAACACCCGCCCCGCGCGCGGCAGGGCGCGAACCGAGAACACGATCGCGTCCCACGCGGCGACGCGGCCCGCGCAGGGGCCGTCGGCCACGACAAGGCGCAGCGACCATCGAACGTCGCCGGACCGGGTGACCCCGGCCCGCACGTCGTCGACGCGGCAGAGATAGGTGCCCGCGGGCACGCACACGAAGTCGGACACGCGGTCCGACCGATCCGGGATGCCGCTCATCCGTCGGCCCTCCGCGTTCCGTTCGACCGCTCGCAGTCCCCGCAGACTCCGCCACCGATCCACGGCACGCCGCAGGTCGCGCACTCGTTCCCGCCACCGTCGCCGATGTCGCGCTGGCATCCGGCGCAGCGCCAGCCCTCCGGCAACGGCGCTTCCATCGGCTCGCCGCACGTGTCGCACTCGGCTTCGTCGTCGACATCGGCGAACGTCCCCGGGCCATCGTCGGAGTACAGCCAAGCCAGCGTCTCGCACTCCGACGACGCGGCGAAGGCCCGTTGCGCGTCGGTGTAGCCGTCGAAGTACTCGCGGTCCGTGTCGCCCAGCCGCAGCGTCAGAAACCCGAGCAACGCGCGCAGGGTCGCGTCCGAATCGTCGGCGTGCATCGGCGAGCCCCGGAAGTCGGTGCCCCGGAACACGCACTCACCGTCGGGGCTCGTGAACGCGTACCCGATGCGTGTCCGGGCCATCATGCCGTTGCCGGCGGACCGGCCGGTGTCCCACGTGCGGAGCGTGTGGCCCGTCTCAAGGCGCACGTGCCGCAGGGGTTCGGGCCATGGGTCCCCCGTCTCCGGGTCGCGGCCGCACTCGCCGCACGGCTCCCCGGGCTCCGACCACGCGGAGCAGTACGCGCAGCGTCGCTCGCCGGAGTCTTCCTCCCGCGCCCGGTCGGCCGCTTCGTACACGTCGCCCCACGACGACACGAAGTAGCCTTCCGCCTCCGTGTGGCACACGGTCGCGTCGTACGTGTCGCCCTTGTTCACGTACAGGCACTCCGACCCGTCGGCGAGGGTGACGGTTTCGACGCCGTGCCCGTCGATGATCTCGGAGCACGCGGCGAGAGCATCGGCCGGGTGATCGTGTTCGCGCAGGGCGCGGCAGAGCGCCGCGTAGGCTTCCTCGGGGTCGCGGGTCAACCGGAGGGAAAGGAACGCATCACGTCCGATCGGGACGTGGCAAGGCGCAGACGCGCCCGTAGCCTTGTCGGCCATGGCAATCTCCTGTGATCGCAGGGGGTTGTCTAGGCCCTCGCCGGCGCTCTAACGCCTGCGGGGGCCGCTTCACGTACGCGGCGACGTGCGGCGAACGCGAACGACGCTAATACGTGCGCACGGCCCGCATTGTTGCAATGAATGTCGGTGATTCTCTAGATTCACCTTATTCTATCGCCGTGCCGCCGTTCGCCGCGAAGGAGCACGAAGGACGCGCCGTCGTCCGGCTTCCGTTTGACATACTGACTGGGAGCGGATTCGCGGCGGCACTCGCGCCGAGACTCGCGGCCACGTGGGCACGCAGGGGGTGGAGAGGGGTAGTAAGTGGCCAAACGGGACTCCGGCCCTCTCCGAATTGGAGTCCCATCATCTCGGGACGCATATGCATTCGATGGTGCAATCGTTGCACGCGCTAAATGACCCTGTACCAGATCATATATCCCACCCACATTGGCAATCAACGCCATTTGTCGCGATCACTCCGAACGCGTTTTGCGCGCACGTCGAACGGAGCGGCTTGGTTGTAGAACCGCGCGCGGAGAAGCGCGTAGTCCGCGGGGGTAGTGGTCGATCACCCCGTCGTTCCTGTCGTGCTGAACAAGGCTGCTCAGACATCCCCGCGGGCAAGCAACGTGCAGGGGTCAGCATCCCGAGCAGGCCGAGATCCGGAGGGAGCACAACGCCTCCCCACGCCGAGTTCGACGCGCCGAGCAGTAGCACCGTGAAGCTAAAAGGCCGGACCGGCACGATCCGGAGCTCGAACGGCTCGCCGACTCGCGGTAGGCGAACCGCGCTGAGCCACGGGAGCGGCGACGGGGCACCCGCTGCCGAACACACGGTGGTCTGCACCGACGGGGCCGTAGAAGCGCACGCAACCGACGCTGTACCGTGTGCCAACGTTGAACTGAGAGGAGCGCGACAGCGAAGTCGCTCCTCCAAGGCCGTTGATCTCATCCAGCCCCGTGAACGCCATCGGCGACCCCAGCGAACTCGCGTCAAAGCTGTGGGCGGTCGTCCAGCCGTGGGTAGACAGAACGTGGACTCGCGACGGCGTCCACGCCTCTCCGACCCCAAGGCCATCCCGCCCCTCTACATCTCTCCATCGATGTCCCCGTGAACTCGTGATGTCCCTGAACACCGCCGTGAAGCCCGGCCACCCGTTCCCGGCAACATTGCCCACGGGCGCGACGGTTGCGATGTCCGATCGGTAGCGGCCCAGGGTGCGCAGGTCGGATACCGTGGGGCGTCGTACGGACACCGCAACTCAGGCAGCGATACCCGATGGCCAAGTCGAAGAAGAAGAAGAGTCCCTGGAGGGCGTCGAAGACGGCCGCTGTGGAGTTTCTCGCAGCGACGAAGCGGGCGAGGCAGCTCTTCGAGCGGGTCGTGAGGAACGGATACGCGGTCAAGGACGCGGGGGAAGCGAAGCCCAAGCCGAAGCCTCTGTCGAACCCCGATCGCAGGGACCTAGCCGAGTACATCTTTTTCGAAGTAGCGGCGAAGTTCGAGCTGTTCGCAAAGCGCACCCTCGTGCTTGAGGTGCAGAAGAAGTTGCACGTCAACCGGACTCGAGCCGAGCACATGGTCGGGTCGTCCGACGAAGGGATCCGGCCGAACATGGGAGGATGGGCTCACGTCACCAAGATGAAGAGGCGATCCGCGGGCTTGCTTGGGAAGAACAGTACCTACGCGCAGGTCGACTCGCTCCTGGGGAACCCCAAGGCGACGTATCTTGAGATGGCGCTGGTCATCAGGAATCGCATCGGGCACGGGAAGGGCAACGACACTTTCACGAAGATGCTTGGGAAGGACCCGGTGCGTCTGACGCCAGCGCAGAGGAAGGGACTGGGCCCGGGAAGGTTTCTCGCGGAGTACCCTAAGGCGGCCCCGGACGACCAGGAGTGGTTCTTCGCCCTCCTCGACGCCTACGAAGAGTGGGCCCAGATCGTCCGTAGGAGAATCTAGGGCCCGGGCGTGAGTCGCTGGCAGGACGGACCCAGCGCGCCGTCCGTCCTGCGAGCGAAAGAGGGGATCGGCCTCGCCAGAGCGACGTCGGGCGGCTCGGCAGCTGCGCCGAAGGGATCCCGCGGATGCCGCCGCGGTCACCTCCTGTTGCACGACTCGTCCGCTCCATACACACATCTCAGGTTCGGGGTTCACGTCAGAACCGCCGTCCGCCCCCAGCACCCACATGCTCCAGATCCCCCCGGCTCGAGGCTGCAGGCCTGCTCGCCCAATGCCGCGGCGTACGCCTGGTTGTCCGGTTATTCGGGGGACAGCTTCCTCGCGAGGCCCGGCAGGGCCCGGGTAGACTCACCGGTCATGTCCGATCTGCTCGATCGCTCACCGTCGCTGCGGACCAGTGCGGCGGAAGGCCCTGCATCCGTGCATGCGGGACCGCGCGATGGACATCTCCGACCAGTTGGTCTCGTCGCTCCAAAAGAGGAAGTGAGTCGTGCGGGACCACAGGCCCCTTGATGCCGCTAGCTTTGCCGCGATCCGCTTCGTGCGACCCCGCACCTACTTCGTGCTCGTCGGCATTCGGAAGTTGGCCCTCGCCGTCACCATGGTGGCGTACATCGCGACAATCTGGTTTGGTGCTTGGGAGTGGGATATTCTGGGCGCAGTCCTCGCTGCGGTCACCCCTGTGGCCGCGACGCTGTTCTGCCTGATCTACGTCTGGGTGAAGACTGGAGTCACGCACCCATTCACGATCGTTGGGCTCCTGATGATCGCCGCACTGCTCACATGGGGCGTCACAGGTCTGATCGCTCATCGTGTGGCGATTAGGACTTGGCACAAGCTGTGCGGCCCAGACCTTGGAGACTTTGCCCTTCTCGGATTCCTCGCAGGCGCGCAACTCACCGGCGCCGAGCCGCCGGACGTTGACTCGTCCCACACGTTGGCCGATGGTGGGGGGTCCGAGCCAGCCGACTGACGCGATCCGCGAGCTGGGACGAGCGAGCTGCGAGTGGTCGCCGGCGGTCTCGACTACCGAACAGGTACGGCCGCGCCGCTTGCCGGTCCGAGGGGACGGGAGGTTCATCGTCGACCCGTTGATGATGACCACGGCCGCGATGCCGCGGGCGTAGGGCGGCTACGTAGTAGGGGGTGCCGGGGGTGACGACCTGGTGGGCGAGGTCGCGCTGGCGGTCGAGGAAGACGTCGGAGATGTACTTGAGGAAGAGCAGGCCGAGGACGACGTGCTTGTACTCGGTCGAGGTTGTTGCGGAGGAGGTCGGCGGCAGCCCAGAGCTTCTCCTCGAAGCCGAGGCTGCCCTTGCGGTCCTCGCTGCCGTTCTTCTTGCGTCGTGCTGCCACGGACTGGCTCTTCCTCGCGGTCGGGTTGGGTGCGGAGAGCTTAGCGAGGCAGGCGGGTGCGGGAACCGACTTCGTGGTGGCCCTCCCGCGAAGACCGCTACACCGCTACATCGGCGCCGGTCCGGGCTTCCTGGGCGGGGCGACACCCGCTACGCGGTTTCGCTACGACCCGGTCGAGGGCACTTGGAGCGGAGGCGTAACGGAGACGCGTACCGGATCGGCGTGCGCGTTCGGGTCGGCACCATGCGAATGTAGCGGTGTAGCGGCTTCCGCGGGGGGACGCGTCGCGGCGGCGAGGTAGCGCGTCCACGCCTCCTTGAAGTCCTCACGCCGGTAACCCTTGAGCACCTTGGTGATCGTCCGGATGTTGACCGGGCGCACCCCGAACGGTCGGAGATGGCTGGAGAGATGGTGAGGGCTGAGCCCCCGCCCGTTCGCGAACTCGGCCCACGGGCGTTCCTCGTTCGCGTGCAGGTGCTGGAGGATCTGGGCCGTCGGGAGCTGGGTGGCGTCGGTCTGGTCGAAGATCTCGCGAAGGTCGGCGAGCAGATCGATGTTCAGCGACGCCGCCGCCTCGTCGCGGCCCGCGGACAACGCCAGGGCTGCGGCGCGTGCGCGTTCGCCCCAACCTTCGCCGACCGCGTCGGCGAGCGCGAGGAGGGGGAACCAGCAGTCGGCGGCGCGGTCGTCGAGTGCTTCGGGGACCGCGGGTTCGCTCTCGGCCAGATCCTCGCCCTGATCCTGCACCCAGCGCATGCAGCGCTGGACCACGGGCAGGAGATCATCGCGCAGGTCGCGTCCCGGACGGACCCTTTCGACGTTCTCCGACTTCGTCTTGCGCCGCATTGCTATACCGATCGAGCGGTCCTCGACGGTGTCCGGGGGCTTACCGATCATGGCCAGGGCAACCGGAGCGAAGACCTCGAACCTGGTGGGCTCGTTGTCGTCACCGTTGCAGCGCAGCACGCAACCACCCCGTTGGAAGCCGGCGTTGAGTACGCCCCGCAGGTCTTCCTGCACGTTCCTGCCGCGCAGGAGCGTGTCGGCTTCGTCGATCAGGAGGGTTGGCCGAAACTTCTCGATAGAGCGGAACAGCGCCGCCGCGGTGATGTTGTCGCAGGATAGCGGGGATCGAACCAGCGCACCGACCAGTCGCGCGAGGAGGCTCTTGCCGCACCGCTTCTCGGGAGAGTGGATCAGGAGCCGCGGTGTGTACTGGAAGCGGTCGAAGACGTAGCTGTGGAGAATCCAGAGGGCGATGGCTTCGGCCGCGAGGTCTGGAAGCACGACATGGCGCCGGATCAGGCCCCAGATTTCGTCGAGCAACGCCTCGCCGTTCACGGGCTCCGACCACGGCTCGGGGTCGGTGTCGACCACGGTGGTCGCGGCGTCGGCCTTGGGTGGTCGCTCGTTCGCCAAGTTGAGCAGGCGCTGTTCGATCGGCTCCGAGGGGATCCTGGGGAACTTCGACGTGAAACGCGCGAGCATCCGCCGGCGCGACTCGACGCCGGTCGGGTCGACGAGGTCGGAGTGCAGGACCTCGGAGCCTTGCCGGACGATGACCTGGACGCGGCGACCGTTCCAGCGTGCGTCCCACGCGAGTTGGACCTCGCCGGTCATCGCGTGCCTCCCGCGCTCTCACGCAGGTCGACCTTCCACGGCTTCGCGTTGTGGATGAGGTCTTGGACGTCGTTCGGTCTCGCCCCGCCGCCGACCCAGGCGCGCACGTCCTTGAAGGGCGGCGGGGGCTGGATGACTCGGACCGAGCGGGCCAGAGGCGTGAGCTTGGCTGCGAGGGCCTCGGCGCCGGTGCGACCCGGAGCGTCGGCGTCAGCCACCACGATCACGTCGCGGTGGCGCGCGAGCTGGCGGCAGTGGGGGAGGCCGGTCGCGCAGCTGGGTCGCCCGGCTGCTTCGAAACCGAGGGTCAGCAGTACCGCCGTGTCGCTGGCGCCTTCGGGCAGGAGAAGGAGGCCGTCTGCAGCGAGGTCGTCGGGGACGAAGAGGCCCTCGCGCCCGCCACGGTACGACCACTTCCGTCCGTCCGTGCCGCGGTACCGGATGCCGATGACGCGCCCGGCGTCGTCGCGCATCGGCCATCCACTGACCGTCTCGGAGTGACGGTGGACACGTAGCCGTCGCAACGCACGCAGGGCTGAGTCCGGTGGCAGGGCCAGGGATTCGGCATGTCGCCGCAGCCAGGCATCGGGAGTCGCGATGACAGCCAATTCGACCAGAGGGAGAATGTCGATCTCGGGTGGGGTCGCGGAGACGATCCTCCTCGGCGGGCGAGATGGACGCGTGACGCTTACAGATGGTCGCGGCGTCGGACGGACGGCTTCGTGCCGCGGGCTCAGGTACCCGTCGTGGATGAGCACGTCGATGCGCGAGCAGTCGCGGACATGTGCCTCGAGGTCGAGGGCGTCGCCGAAGTAGCCCACGCTGGTCTTCCGTCCACAGTCGTCACCATCCACTTCGTGCTGGGAACTGAAGCAAAACCATCGGTACGGATTCTGGGGCAGCAGGCCCCAGCAGCCGACGTGCTCGCAGGCTGGGCACCGTCGGTTCTTCGTTGGGGGTTCGATCGGATGCGCGACGTTCCATGCGGCGATCGCTCCAACGGGATCATCGAGCGGCCTCATGTCGACCCCCTCAGCGCGATGCCGAACGCTCGCAGGAGTGGCTGGAGGTAGCGAACGGCCCATCGCCGGTCGAGGGCGGCGAGCTGTTGGTCGAGTCTGCGCCGAACGTCCGTCGCGTTCCTGTGGTCCTGTCGGGTTGGCGGAGAGCTCCGCCGGCGTGCGCCCTGGTCGGCGCCCTGGTATGGTTGGGAGTGCATTCTCGTTCTGCTTCCGAGCCCCAGTGCGGCCAGCACTGTGGGCTCGCTTCGTTCTTGGGTGTTCACCGCAGCAGGGCCTCCGCCGCGCGATGGGCCAGCTCACGGTGGCGCTCACGTCGACGATGTGCCCGTCTGCCGTCCCGGCTCGTCGGGGCCGACTTGCGCTTCGCGATGGCCTCTAGGAACGCGGCCAGATCGTTCCAGCGGATGACACGACGTCCCCCAATCCAATCGCATTTGAGGGGCGGCTGGCCATGGGCGCCGAAGCGACACCAGCGCTCGATGACGCGCGCGCTCATGCGCTTGCCCGGTCGTCGGCCGGGAAGAGCCGTGGCGACCTCCGCCACCGTCGCGAAGGCTCCAGGTAGGTGGTCGTGGAGCAGAGCGGCTGCGAGTTGGCTCATCGGCGTGCCCCCTGCTCGGCCAGGCCCAAGAACGCGCGGAGGTCACCCTCGTCAACGAGCCATGCCTTGCCAACTCGACTTGCCGCCAGTCTCCGTCCTCGTACCCCCCGGGAGATCCAGCGTCCCACGGTGGAATCCGAGACGATGAGCCCCGTGAGAGAAGCGACCCTGTCCGACACGTCGGAGAGTCGCTGCCAGACTACGTGTTCAGCTTTCTTCATCCGCGCGAGGATGGAGCCTGCGACGGACGGCGGGCAGCAACCCGGAAGTGCCCATGCGGTTCTGGCTCTACGCCCCTGCGCTCAACGCCGCCAACGCTTCGATGGGCAGCCGTGGACACTTGTGTGTCCAACTGTCCACGCGATCAGGAGTCCCGCGTACTCGCCCGGCCAATCATGGTTTCGACCTTCGCGGGCGGGTACAGGTTCCGTTTCCCTACACGCTGCGGCTTGATGTTCGCTGTGCTCAAGTGGCGCAGAGCGGTGGTTCGCGAGGCCGGCAGGCCCGCCGCCTCGAGAGCGCTCATGACGTCTTTGATCGTGAGCCCCGTCTCCGCGATGGTGGAGCGCCTTCCGGACTCGGGTCTCTCAGAGTGCCGCGTCGCCGGGCACTGATCAATCAGCCTGATCGCGTCCTCCGAGGCCTGTTCGACCAAGTGCCACGGTGCCGACTCCCCGCTCGCGCCCAGAGTCGCGAGCGCATGGCAGGCGCTGGCGTACGTGTGGGACTCGTGCTCAACAGGCCTCTGAAGACGCTGGAGCTGCCAGCCGAATACGGTCACGACTTCCGCAAGACACTTGCGCCAGGTCGTCCGCAAGCGAGTTGCCTCGCCGAGAACTGATGCCGCTACACCCAGCTTGAAGCCAGAGTCTTCGCCGGTCTCGGTGGCCCTGTGAGCGAGATCTCGGTATCTGAGGAATACCGGTTCAGCTTTCGAAACCGAGTCTTCGGCCGCCTGCAGGCCGAGAATCGCCAAGCGGATCGCTTCGGGGCGCAGGCCGGAAGTCAGCCGGCGCACGGTCTCGATGGCGCCAACCGTGAGCGGACTCAAGTCCATGATCGGTTCTCCTCGATCGAGGGAAGTCTCCAGAGGTCAAGACAGGCGAAGGGCACGCCCCGGAGAACCGAGCGCCAACCCGAGCCGTCGCCCGGGTTGTTGCCCCTCGCTGTGCGGATCCTACCCGCCGCGGTTGCCCGCGTCGGCCCTCACCCGAGTCGCTCAGCCAACGCGATCGCGCGCCGTTCGTCCGCGTGCGCGTACCGCCGGGTCATCGCATCAGACGCGTGCCCGAGGGCCGCGCGGACGCCGTCCAAGTCGCCGGTTTCACCCTCGGCTCGGTGGGCGAATGCGTGGCGAAGACGGTGCGGATGCCACGTTTCGAACCGGCCGGGCTCCTTGAGGACCCTGGCGACGATCTCCTTGCCCAACTCCGGCTCGACCCCGGCGTTGGTCAAGCGATCGACGAGCCGTCCGACGGCGCGTGCAGAGGCAGCGACCGGCACGCGAGCGACGGCATCGTTGACGCCCTCCCTGGTGGCGTCGCTCGACGCCAACGGCACCAGCAGCTCAACGAGCCGCGCGCGTCGGTGGTCCATGTTGGCGGCGTTCACACCGCGCTCGATCGCCCGCCGGTAGGCGTTGACGCAGTAGGCCTCGCGCAGGGCGCGCTTGGGATGCCGTGCCCGGCGCCGCGCTCTGGCACGCTGCGAAGGCTGGACCTCGCTGCGACGCTGGGCGGCGGCGACGCGCTTCTGCTCCGCGATCGAGTCCGCGGGGGCGAACAACGGGACGCCGCCCGGGCGCCGGAGCAGGACCGGCGCGAGCATGGCCTGCAGGGTCTTGGCGATGGGGATGCTCCGCCGTTTCCCGAAGCGCTGGGTCTTGTGGTGCTTGGGTCGGTACACCCAGACCCTGCCCGACCGGTCGATGTCCTCCGCGGTGACGGCGCAGGCCTCCCCGGGCCGGGCGCCGGTGTGCCACTGGAAGAGGATCAACCCGGCCACGGGCTCTGCGACGTGTCGCAGCGTCGCCTCGACGGTGGGCCAGTCGATGGGGAGGATCTCGCGTTGCTCCCGGCCGCCCTGGCCGTAGCGCAGGCCCCTGAGCGACGAGAGCGCGAACGCCACCCCCGGATCGACGAGCCGCAACCCCGCCCCCCAGGTGAACAGGGACCGGACCATCCCAACGCGGGCGTTGATCTCGATCCGGGTCATGCCGGTCGTGACGAACTCGCGCCGCACGTCGTCGAGGCGCCGCGCATCGAAAGCGTCCGCGGGCGTGTCGCCGAAGCGATCCTGGAGGGGGCGGAGCGCGCGCTTGATGCGGTCCTGCATCGTCGGGGACCGCTTGGGCAGCTCACGCCGGACGTATTCGACCACGACCTCGTCGATGGTCGTGCCTTCGGCGCGCTTCTCGTCTTCTCGCCGGGGAGGCACGGTCCTGTTCGTGCTGATCCACTCGGCGATCAGCCGGTTCGCCTCGCGCTGGGCGGCTTTCTTGTCGATGCCGAGGTAGTAGTCCCGGCCGCTCAGGCGCAGGCGCCACTGGCCGGTGGCGTGCTTGCGAAGCTGCGGCAGCTTGCTCGAGCGAGACCTCGGCGCATGCGCCGTGGTGGTCGTCTCCATCGTCGATCTCCGTGCTGAAAGGGTAGGCTACCCTCGTTCCGAGTCGTTCTCGGAGCCGCACCGGTCGGACGACCAGTCGCGCAACGTGCGCGCTTCAGCAGGGTTGGAGTGGTGGAGAGTAGGGGAGTCGAACCCCTGACCTCGACAATGCCATTGTCGCGCTCTACCAACTGAGCTAACTCCCCACCGGGAGGACGCGAGCGGGGGGCGCTCGCGATCGGGCGACGAACACTAGCGACCGCGGGGGCGACTTCAAGCCGGGCGCGTCGGCATTTTTTGGCGCGGGCGCTCGCGTGCGCAGGGTGGCGATGGCGCGCCGCAAGCGCTACCCTCGGGGCGTGCGGCGCCGGTCAGCGTCCGCGCACCTTTCTAGTCAGTGGCGGTCCGGGCTGCGGCCCGGCCGGGAGGCAATCGTGGTCAAGAAGTCGTCCCTGTTGAACAAGTTGTGGGCTCGCTGGCGCAGCCCGTCGGGCATGCGCGTGGACCAGAGCGAGCGGACGTCGTCGCCGGCATCGAGGCCCGCGGCGCGCCGGCCCGAGACGGCCACCACCAAGCCAACCGTCCAGCCCAGCGCCCCGCCGCCCGCCATCGAGCCGATGGACGCCGTCGCGGTGCCGATGCCGGAGCGCGCGAGCTCGCGCAAGATGTCGAGCAAGGAAGAAGCGCTGGTGACGATGGAGGGCGGCCTCAAGGACCTCGCCAACCTCATGCGCGGCGTGCAGGTGCGGATGGACGCCGAAGGCACCAAGGTCGCCGAGATGGCGGGCGACATCAGCATGCTGCCGGCGCTGGGCCAGGCGCAGCTCGACGTGCTGCGGGCGCTCGCGGAGCAGATCGAGAAGCAGGGGCGGGCGAGCGCGCAGATGATGACGGTGCTCGGCGACCTGCCCGGAGCGATGTCGGGCCTGCGGTCGACGCTGGATCGCCTGGTGGCAACCGACGAGCGCAGCGCGGCGACCCTCGACGAGTTCCGCGCGACGATGGGCAACATCCAGGCGTCGATGCAGGAGATGGTGGGTCACTCGAAGAAGCAGGCCGACCACACCGAGCAACTGCTGAAGTCGCAGGACGACCGCGCGGAGCGGCTCGCCGAGTCGTTGGCCAACGTCGCCCGGCACGAGCGCGACAAGACCGACAAGCTGGCCGCGACGCTCGAGCAGAACGTGAAGGGCCAGCGCGAGCAGACGGAGAAGCTGGCGCAGTCGATGGAGTCAGCGGTGAGCTTCGCGGTGCAGGGCGCCACGCGTGAGGCCGACGAATTGCGCGGGATGGTGAAGGACCTCTCGCGCAGCCACGAGGACTCCGTGAAGTCCATGCGCCTCGCCAGCGAGGATCAGGCCACGCGGCTGGGCCGCATGGTCGAGGACGGCACGGCCTGGAACCGCCGCGTGCTGGTCCTGCTCGCACTCGTTTGCGTCGCCCTGCTGGGTGTCGCCGGCGCGCTCCTGCTGAAGTGAGCACCCTGTCGCGCGCATGAACGGCCGCCGGCTGCTCCACCTCGTCCGGCACGGCGAGACGGTGGGGCAGTCGTCGATCCGCTTCTGGGGCAGCACCGATGTCGCGCTGTCGGACGATGGGCGGCGGCAGGTGGCGGGGCTCGGCGAGGTCGTCGCGCGCACGCTGGGCACTCTGCGCGTTGCGGTCGTGGTCCACTCGCCGTTGGTGCGCGCCTCTGAGTCGGCGCGCATCCTCGGCGAGACCCTCCGCCTCATCGGCCTGCCGTGGCACGTCGAGCCGGACTTCGCCGAGATCGACTTCGGCGCCTTCGAGGGGCTCACCGCCGAGGAGATCCGCGTGCGCGACCCGCGGTGGCACGCTGAATGGCAGGCACGCCGGCACGCGGGCTTCCCGGAGGGCGAGACCCTCGCCGGCTTCGATGCCCGCGTCCGCACCGGTTTCGAGCGCGCGCTCGCGCGCACCGACGGCGACATCCTGGTGGTCGCGCACCGGGGCGTGATCCGGCGGATCGCCGACGTGGTCCTTCCCGGGCAGGGGGAACACCCCACGGAGTTGGCGAGTTTGTCGACCTTCGAACTCGACCCCGCGCGCGTCGTGCGCTGGAACCTGCGCGGCTGAGGCTCCGATTGCCTTCGCCGACCTCCCCGCATGCGTCCGACGCCGCGCGTCGCTACAGTCCCACCCCCCCCATGGGCAAGCCACGCCTTCGCTTCGCGCCTTCGCCGACCGGGCCGCTCCACCTCGGCGGCGCCCGGACCGCCATCTACAACTGGGCCGCCGCGCGCGCGCTGGGTGGCACGTTCCTCCTCCGCATCGAAGACACCGACACCGCGCGCAACAGCGACGACTCGCTGCGCATCATCCTCGAGGGGCTGCGCTGGATGGGTGTCGACTGGGACGAGGGTCCGGAGGTCGGCGGCGCGTACGGGCCCTACTTCCAGACCCAGCGTCTCGATCTGTACGCGCAGTCCGCTGCGACGCTGCTGGCTGCGGGGCACGCCTACGAGTGCTTCGCCACTCCCGAGGAGGTCGAGGCCGGCCGGCAGAAGCTGATCGAGGCCGGCGGCAAGGGGATGTACGACCGCCGCGACCGCGACCTGTCGCCGGCGCAGCGCGCCGCCTGGCGGGCGCAGGGCCGCGTGCCGTCGCTCCGCTTCAAGATGCCGCTGGCAGGGAAGTACGTGATCCGCGACCTCATCCGCGGCGACGTCGAGGTCGACCTCGGCGAACTCGACGACTGGGTGATGGTGCGCCCCGACGGCATGCCGACCTACAACTTCGCCTGCGTGGTCGATGACGCCGGCATGCAGATCACGCACGTCGTGCGCGGCGAAGAGCACCTGATGAACGCGTTCAAGCAGGCGCTGTTGTTCGACGCGCTCGGGCTCGTGGCACCGGCGTACGCGCACGTGCCGCTCATCCTCGGCAAGGACGGGCGCAAGCTCAGCAAGCGCGACGTCAGCACCAACATCCTCGACTACCGCGATCGCGGGTATCCGCCGGACGCGGTGTTCAACTACATCGCGCTGCTGGGCTGGGCGTTCTCGGGCGATCGCGACGTGTTCTCGCGCGAGGAGATGCTGCAGCGCTTCCGCATCGAGGACATCCACAAGGCCGGCGCGAAGTTCGACGAGGACAAGCTGCTCTCGATGTGCGGCACGTACGTGCGGCGCATGGCGCGGCATGACCTCGTCACCGCGGTGCGGCCGTGGCTGCAGAAGGCCGCAGTCGTGCCCGACGCCGCGTTCGACACCCACCCTGGCCTCGTCGAGAACCTCGTCGCCTGCTACCAGGAGCGCTTCGATCGCTTCGGCGACCTCGCCGGCAAGCTGGGTTGGGTCTTCACCGATCCGGTCCTCGACGACGCGGCGCAGAAGAACATCGCCAAGCACCCTGACGCCCGGCAGTGGCTTGCCGCGTACGCCGAAGTGCTGGCCGCGACTCCCTTGCCGCCGTCGTACCCCGCCGATCGGAGCAAGGCCGACGCCGCGGTGAGCCTGCCATCGCCGAAGGACGCCGTCGTCGCCAGCGCCGAGGCGCTGGGGTTCTTCGCGCCGACGCACCTCGAGGCGCAGGCGCGCGCGTTCTGCGAGGAGCGGGGGATCAAGTTCGGACACCTCGTGCACCCGATCCGCGCGGCACTCACCGGGACCGACAAGGGCCCCGGCCTGTTCGACATCGTCTTCCTGCTCGGCAAGGAGGCGTGCCTGCGCCGCCTCGGTCATTCGTCGCGCACGTAGCGCAGGAAGTCGGCGAACGACTCGAAGCTCGCCGCGATCCCGAGCCAGGTCGCCGGCGAGTTGACGGCGCCCTTCACCAGTGGCAGATCATCGCGCGGGGTTGCGGCGAGAGCGCGCGCGAAGGCCTCGCGCGCGCCCGGATCCCGCGTTTCGATCAGCTTGCGCACCAGGTAGTCGGCACGCGCCGTGGGGATGCAGGTGTAGAGCGTCGCGGTGAACAGGAGTGCGATCCAACCGCCGCGCGCGGCGCGGCCGGCACCATCGCGAAGCCCGCGCGCGGGTTCGAGGAAGACGAAGGTGAGCACGAAGCCGGCCACGAGCCCGCCGATGTGCGCGGCGTTGCTGACCTGCGGCATGACCCAACCCAGCACGAGGTTGAGGACGATCAGGCTCAGCAGCGAGCGCGTCCCGGCATGCTCGAGGGCGTCGAGGATGTTGCGGCCAGCGCGCATGTTGAGGGCGACGATTGCGCCCATCATCCCGAACAGCGCGCCGGAGCCGCCCACGAGTGGCGACCACGGACCGTGCCACCAGACACCGGCGATCCCGCCGGCGAGCGCCGTGACCGCGTACAGCGTCCCGAAGCGCGCGCCGCGCAGCACGCGCTCCAGCGGGAGGCCGAGCCACACCAGCGCCATGGCGTTGAACGCGAGGTGGAGGAGTCCGCCGTGCACGACCGCGTACGTGAGCAGCCGCCAGGGCTCGCCGGCCTGGATGTCGGCGCCGGTCGCGGCCAGGTGTGCCATCGCCCAGTCGTGCAGTGAGCCTTCGCCGAGCCCGCTGCTGTGGCGGCCGGGCAACATCAGCACGCCGTACGCCATGATCAGGACGTAGGTCAGCGGCGTCTCGCTCGCGCGCGTGAACCATGCGTCTTTGCCGCTCATCGGAAGCCTCCAAACCACAGGGCAACGCGGGCGCGGCCGCGGGCGAGGGCGTCGTCGGCGCTCAGCCGCTCGCTGGCGGCAGGCGGGGCAGCGGCCTGGCGCAGGGCCTCGAGACCCGCCTCGCGCTGTCCGCAGGCCGCGAGCACGCGCGCGTGTTGCAGGAGGACTGCGCGGCGGTCGCCGTGCAGCCGGCGGAAACGCGCCAGCAGCTCCGCCGCCTCGGCAGGCATGCGCGCCGCCTGCAGGATCTCCGCCAGATCCAGGAGCGGCTGGCCGAAGCCGTGCCCCGGGTCGCGCGCCAGCACATCCTGCAGGCCGTCGGCCGCCGCCTGGAAGTTGCCGATGGCGCGGTGAGCCAGGGCGAGCTGGTAGCGGGCGCCGACGTGGGTCGGATCCTTGGCGACCGCACGGGTGAGGAAGTCGACGGCCTGCGGCACGTTGCCGCGCTCGCGCAGGTGCCGGCCGACGAGCAGCAGGTCGTTGCCGGTCTCGAACTGGCGGAGGCGTGCGTACGCCTCGCGCACCGGAGCGTCGGACGTGCCGAGACGACGCCAGGCGCGTCCGAGGCGCAGGCGAAGCGCCGGCAGGAACGGCGGGTAGAACGCGAGCCCGACGAACCCCGCCGCGCCGAGACCCCAGACGGCCCACCCGAGACCACGCGTCACGTCGGCGGTGGTGCGCACTGCGGCGGACGGGTCGATGGCGCCGAGCACGAGCAGCGCGAGCGGTGCGGCGGCGCCAAGCCACAGCGCGATGACGGCGGAGAGACGACCCGAGTGCGACACGAACCCGCGCAGTGTAGCGCCACGGGCTCTTCGCCTGCATCCGACGTTCTGGCTCTCACCGTACCGTCGTCGCGCGCGTAGGTTGTCCTCATGCGCCCACCCTTCGCACGTGGTCTCGTCGCTCTCGCACTGCTCGGGCCCCTGACGGCGCAGTCCCGCGAGCCCGCCCAGCTCTTCGACGCGGTGTGCAAGGTGATGGCGAAGTCGTACTACGACCGTGACTTCCGCCGCGAGCACTGGCCGGCCCTGGTCGAGCGCTACCGGCCGGCGGCACTCCAGGCCGAGGATCTGAACGAGGAGCGTGCCGTGGTGCAGGCGCTGCTCGGGAACGTGCCGGCCACGCACCTCTCCCTGTACTCGAGGGCAACCTACGACCAGGTCATGCGCGACCTGCGCAAGGCGGAGGCACCGACGGTGGGGTGCGAGGTCGAGCAGGTCGCGGGACGGTTCTTCGCCATGGCGATCCTCGAGGGCGGTCCGGCGGAGCAGGCGGGAGTGCGCCGCGGCGACGAGGTGGTGACGATCGACGGCGCCCGCACGGGCGGCAACGCGCGGCTCGACCGCAGCTCCGACGACGCCTACCTGAACGATCGCCCCCGCCATTTGATCCTCTGCGACGGTGCGGATGATCAAGTGACCCTGGGCGTCCGCCGCCGCCGTGATGGTGAAGTGCACGAGATCGTCGTTCCCGCAGCGAAGTACTCCTCGTGGCGTGCCGCGTCCGCGAGCATCGCGGTGCGCACGGTCGGCGACAGGCGCATCGGCTACGTGCACTACTGGTTCATCCACATGGGCGGCGTAGCGGCGCACTTCCGCGCTGCCTGCGAGAACGAGCTGGCCGACTGCGACGCCGTGGTGCTCGACCTGCGCGGTCGCGGTGGTGACGGCAGCGCCGTGGCGCCGTTGGTGCGTGCGGTGGCAGACCTCGAGCGCCCGGTCGTCGCCCTCATCGACAGTGGCACGCGCAGTGCCAAGGAGGTGATCGCGTATCGCCTCCGCGAGGAGAACGTGGCCACCCTGGTCGGCACGCACACGGCCCGCGCCGTGATCCCTGCCACGTTCCAACCCGTGGGCGACGAGGATGTGCTGATGTTCCCGTCGTTCACGCTGGGCAAGTTCACCACGGCGATCGAGCTGAAGGGCGTGGCGCCACACGAGGCGGTGGTGGACGAACTGCCGTGGGCGGCCGGTGCCGACCCGATCCTGGCTTCGGGCCTGCGTGTCGCGGCGCGGCAGGCCGGGGAGCACAAGGCGCGCGGTCGCTGAACTACGCGCGGGCGAGCGCAGCGCGCAGCCGCTCGGCCGACTCCTCGCCGGGGATCGAGTTGATGTACATGTCGCCGCCGAGTTCGAGGCCGGCGATGTTGCCGGTGCGCGGCTGCAACTCCACGTGCCAGGGGATGCGGCGGCCCGGGTCGCGCAGCAGGTAGAGGTTGAAGGGCGGGGCGCCGAACGCGGCATCGAACGCGCGGAAGGCGGCGTGCAGGGCGACGGCAAGCCCCGCTTCGTCGCCAGGCGCGAGGAAGTCCTCGGCGCCATCCCGCGGCGACACCCAGGTCTCGAAGGGCAGCTTCGGAGTCGCGGGCGAGTGCACGCAGTAGTGCTCGTTGGCGAAGATCACACGGCGATCGCGCTGCGCAGTCTCGGCGTCGGCGCGCAGCGGGCACGTCTTCGCGCCCTGCAGGCGCTGCACCATGAGCGAAAGCCGCGGCGGCAGCTCCGGCAGCCCGAGGATCTGCGTGTGGTTGTGCGCGATCGACGCACCTGCACGCAGCCCCACGTTCTTGAACAGGAACGCACAGGCGACCCCCGGTCTCGCCTCCAGGTCGGCGATGCGCCGCCGGTGCAGGCGCAGGATGCCGGCCCAGACCTCCGGCGTCAGCGCGGCCGGCTGCACGGTGTGCGCCGCGCCTTCGGCGATCACCTCGTGGGCACTGGCCGCGGGGTAGAGGTTCGGGAAGGCGCGGGCTACCCAGCCGCCGCCGGCGACGCCGGCCGCAGGCTCGACGTCGATCTGTGGCGGCGTCAGGTGCTCGTTTCCGGCGCAGAACGGGCACTGCGCGGCGCCCTCGAGGTCAGCCGTCTGGATGGGCCGGTTGCGGCGCAACGGCGCCATCAGCACCGGACGACCCGTGACCGGGTCGACGAGCGTCCTGATGTCGCGCTGGTCGGGCATCGGCCTACTTGCGCGCGGCGGCGGTGTGGCACGCGTCGCAGTTCTCGGCTTCGAGCGGGACGAGTTTGCGCACCTTGGCCGAGTCGCCGGCCTCCGCGGCCATCGCGATGTCGAGCATCCAGGCCTCCGCGCCGCGGGCGTGGTCGGCGAAGCCAGGGATCTCGGCCAGCTCCAGCCGTCCGTGCCCGAGCGCGAACTGCGCGGCGAGCGCGCGGGCGTCGCCGGCCAGCTTGGCGAGGTCGAGGTCGCGCGGCGCCCGCTCGGCCTCGGCAAGCAGGCTCTCGTAGCCCGGACCGATCGCGTCCACCATGAGATCGGCCCACTGGTCGGCGCGAGAGCGCGCAGGCTTTCCGGGCGTGGCTGGAGTGGCCGAGCAGCTCGGCCACAGCAGGCAGAGGAGAGGCGCGCACAGCGCGAGGATGCGGAGACGCATGGCGCGGCGAGTGTCCACACCGGGCCGCGGGTCGTCCATCACGGGTCGGGATCAGCGCAGCGGGTCGTCCCGGTAGCGCACGGCGTGCGCTCCTGGGAACAGCGACGAGGGGGGACGGTCGGGATCGTGGACCGCGCCGGTGGCCCAGTGCTGCAACCGGCAGCGCAGCGAGGCGTGCTCGATGCCATCGGGCAACAGCAGGATCCGCCGCCCGTTGTCGAAGCGCTCCCCGCGGGGCGGCGGGTCGACGTGGAGCTCGAGCACGGTGAGGCTGTCACTCGAGGCCGGGATCTCGATCGCGCGCGCGCCGTTCGGCGGGAACGCGTAGTCCACCTCGATGCTCTCGATCACCGACGGTGGCAGCGCCCGGTCGGGGAACGTCGAGCAGGCGCCGAGCAGGCACGCGAGCAGGCACGCGGACTTGCGACGACGTTGCGGCATCCGCGCAGTTTGGCGCAACCCCGTGCCGATGCAACCCGCGCCGCTATCGTGCCGGGCCATGTCGGGCGGCATCGCCATCGAGCGGAACATCCTGTGCATCGCGCACGGCGAGGCGCACGGCCAGGTGTTCCTCGTCGACCTGACCGACGGTCGGCTGGTGTCGCGGTTCGGCTTCTCCGGCCGCGACGGCGACTACGCCGACGCCGCTGCGGTGGCACTCGGTCCGAACTTCACGCTGTTCGTCGCCGACACACGCAACGACATCGTGCGTCGCTTCACCGCGTTCGGACGCGAAGTCGGTCGGTTCGGGCGCGCCGTCGAGCGTGGGCCGGGAGCGGTGGCGCGCGATCGGGTCGGCACACTCGACCGACCGCGCGCGGTGGCCGTGCATCGGGGCGAGCTGTGGGTGGCGGGGGGCGATCGCAAGCTGATCCGAGGACTGCAGCGCTTCGACCTGGCGAGCGGTGAGCCACTCGGCTACGTCCGCTCCCTGGGCGAGGAAGATCGGCGCTACGGCGCGCCGCGCGGGATCACCGTCGACGCCGAGGGCGTCCTGTTGGCCGACACGCTGCACGGGCTGGTCCAGCGCTTCACGCCCGACGCCCGCTTCGTGGGCTTCGTGCATACCGCGTCGGATCCCGCCGAGACCAGCCGGCCGGTGGCGGTGCTGCGTGTCGGGGGCGGCGATCTGCTCGTGGCCGACCAGGGCGATCGCGGCGGCGTGTTCCGGATCGGTCTCGCCGGTGAGCGGCGGCCCGGACCCGCGGACGCGTTCGAAGAGCCGACGGCGCTCGCCCGGGACGCGCGCGGCAACGTGTACGTCCTGGACCGACACGCGGAGCGCGTGCATCGCCTGGATGCGGACCTGCGCTACCTGGGCGTCGTGGTCGACCTCGCCGAGTTGCTGTACGAGTGAGCGGGTCATCCCGCTACGTTTTCGGTCCATGACGGACGACGGCGTACGCGATCAGCTCAACGCCTTCGACATCGGCTGCATCGTCGTCGGCGGCATTGTCGGCGTCGGGATCTTCTTCGCTCCGCAGAAGGTCGCTGCCGTGGTGGACGATCCAGTTCAGCTCGTGGTGGCGTGGAGCATCGGTGGCGTGATCGCCTTGTGCGGTGCGCTGGTGTTCGCCGAGCTCAGTCGGCTGGCCCCGGGCTTCGGTGGGACCTTCGTGTACATCGAGAAGGCCTTCGGTCGGTTGCCGGCGTTCCTGTACGGGTGGGCCAACTGGCTCGTGATCCAGGCGGGCGCGCTCGGCGTGGTGGGGCTGGTCATGGTCGACAACCTCGACGTCGTCCTCACCGGGGCGTCGACGTCGACTCCGGATCGCAAAGTGGTGATCACGGTGGTCGCGATCGCGGCGTTCACGTGCGTCAATGCGTTGGGTCTGCGCGTCGGCAAGCGCGTGCAGAACGCGTTCACGATCGTCAAGCTGGTCGCGATCTTCGCGCTCGTGGTCGTCGGCTTGCTCGTCGGCGAGTCGCATCCGGGCGCGGGTGTGCGCGAGCGGCAGCCCGTTGGTTGGACGCTGGCGTTGGGGGCGGCGCTCCTGCCGGTGATGTTCGCGTTCGGTGGGTGGCAGCAGGGCGCGTTCGTGGCCGGGGCGGCGCGGCGGCCGTTGCGCGACGTGCCGGTCGGGATCGCAGCCGGCGTGGTCGTCGTGGTGCTGGCCTACGTGTCGATCAACCTCACCTACCTGAACCTGCTTGGTTTCGACCGCGCGGCTACCAGTCCCGCGATCGCCGCGGAGGCATGCGGCCAGGCACTGCAGCCGTTCGGGCTCGCCGACCTGGGTGCGCGGGTCATGGCCGGGGCGATCGCGGTGTCGGCGTTGGGGATCATGAACACGATCCTGCTCGCGTCGCCGTTCGTCCTGCACGCCATGGCGAGTCGCGGGCTCTTCCTGCCGGCGTGCGCGCGCCTGCACCCGCGCCTGAACAGCCCGCTGGTCGGCGTGCTGGTGCAGGGTGGTTGGGCGATCGTGCTCCTGCTCGGTGTGCACGCAGCGTTCCGTGGCAGCGATGCCGGTGTGCTCGGGACGCTCGACGCGCTGCTCAACGGCGTGGTGTTCGTGGACTGGCTCTTCTACAGCCTGTGCGGGGTGGCGCTCCTGCGCCTCGCTGCGCGTGATCCCAGCGCGCTCCTGGCGCGCGCCTCGCGTGGCGTCGCGGTCGTGTTCACGGCCTGCGGCGTCGCGGTGATGGCAGGGGCGATCGTCGTGGCGCCGTTGCCGTCGGCGGTTGGTCTCGGCCTCTGCGCGCTGGGCGGCGTTGCCTACGCTGCGTGGGCTCGCCGCGAGACCGGTGCAAGTGGTAGCGGGACCCGGACTTGAACCGGGGACCTAAGGCTTATGAAGCCTTCGCTCTAACCGACTGAGCTATCCCGCCGTTTTGGGGGCGGGGATCTCAGCAGATCCGGCGGCCGAGCGCAAGCGCGAGGAAACGGGCCGCGCGGGCGGGCCGTGCGCCGCAGAATCTCGCCCTGGGGCGAAACTCTCGAGGGCCATGAATCTACTAACGGTTGTCTCGGGCGGCATGGGCTCGAGACACGAGACGAGGTGGGTTCCCTGGCTGGGGCCTGTTTGCTTCCGACTCTCAACGCTTCCTCCTGACGATCCTTCCGACGAGAGTTTTGGTCCCAGCCAGGGAGCCGTTTCTCCGGGACGGCGAGGCCGCCCGGGACGGGGCTTCGAGCGCGCCCTTGATCCAGAGGCAGCCGCCGCGACGCTGCGGGCATGAGCGCACCCAGCTTCGACCCGAATGCCGCGGCGTCGTCCGACTCCGGGATCTTCGGCCTGCCGCACGACCCTGACGCCGCGGAGGTCGTGCTCGTGCCGGTGCCCTTCGATGCCACCACGTCGTACCGGCAGGGCACCGCCGACGGGCCCGCCGCGATCCTGCGCGCGAGCCATCAGGTCGACCTCTACGACCTGCAGACGGGCCGGCCATACGCCCGTGGCATCGCGATGCTGCCGGAGGACGAGGCGATCGTGTCGGCCAACGCCGTGTGTCGCGCGCTGACCGCGCCGCTCATCGCCAAGGGCGGAGCCGACCCGGCTGAGCCGGGCGAGATCGCGGCGCTGGCCGAAGTGGAGCGCCACATGGCCGAACTGAACGCCCGGCTGCGCGGGACCGTGGTCGCGCTGCTCGCGGCGGGCAAGCTGCCGGGGATCGTCGGCGGGGACCACTCCGTGCCACTGGGTGCGATCCAGGCGGCGGGTACGCAGTTCCAGGATCTCGGCATCCTGCACGTGGATGCGCACGCTGACCTGCGCGTCGCGTACGAGGGCTTCCGCTACAGCCACGCGTCGATCATGGACAACGTGCTGCGCGAGGTGCCGGCGGTGCGCCGGATCGTCCAGGTCGGCATCCGCGACCTGTGCGAGCAGGAACTTGCCGCCATCGAGGCGAGCGAGGGTCGCGTGATCACCCATTTCGATCTGGTCTGGCAGCGGCGACGGGCCGAAGGCGAGCGACTGCGGACCCTGCTCGACGAGGCGGTCTCCGCGCTGCCGCAAGACGTGTGGGTGAGCTTCGACATCGACGGCCTCGATCCCGCGCTCTGCCCACACACGGGGACTCCCGTCCCCGGCGGGCTCACCTTCGCGGAGGCGGCGCTGCTGCTGGAGCGTCTGGTCGCCAGCGGGCGGCGGATCGTCGGCTTCGACCTGAACGAGGTCGCGCCCGGACCGGAGGGCGACGAGTGGGACGCCAACGTCGGCGCGCGCCTGCTCTACAAGCTCTGCGGGTTCGCGCTCCTCACGCGTTGATCGGCCGCGCCGACGGGGCGATCGCGCGCTGCCACACTCGGTGCAGCCAGCGCGCGAGGTCGTCGAACCACGTGTAGGCGATCGGTACCGCGATCACCGTGAACAACGTCGAGACGGTGAGGCCCCCGGCCACAGCGATCGACATGCTCACGTAGCTGATGCCGCGGCCGGTGGACTCGCCGAACAACGCCATCGGGAGCAGCCCGACGATGGTCGTGGACGCGGTCATGAGGATCGGGCGCATGCGCAGCGCGACGCCCTCGAGGATCGCGTCGTGGCGTGAGCGACCGGCGGCGCGCAGGCGCGTGATGCAGTCGAGGAGGACGATGCCGTTGTTCACCACGATTCCGGCGAGCAGGATGATGCCGATCACCGCCATGGGGTCGTACGAGCCGTGGAAGAGCAGCAACGACCAGAGCGAGCCGAGGATCGCGAACGGGATGGTGACGAGGATCGCGCCCGGCAGGATCACGGATTCGAACAGCACGCCCATGAGCAGGAACACGAGCGTGACCGACAGGAACCCGGCGGAGGCGAGTTCGGCCATCTGCGCGGCCTGCTCCTGGAAGATGCTGTCCTCCGTCCACGTGTAGCCGCGCGGCAGAGGGAATCTGCGCATCGTGTTGCGGAGGTCTTCGGAGAAGACCTTGGGCCCGACGCCTTCGTGCCGCTTGCCGAGGATGGTCACGCTGGTGCGACCGTCGCGCCGCGAGATCTCACCCATCGCCGCCTCGTAGCTGACCGACGCGAGGTCCCCCAGGCGCTGGAAGGTGCCCACGTCGCTGAACACGTCGGTCTCCTTGAGGTCCAGCATGGTCGGGTTCCGCCCGCGGTCGAACTCGGCGACGACCCGGACCTCCCGCCCCTTCTCCTCGAAGTTGGTGACGAGCTGGCCCTGCAGACCCGACGCCACCATGCCGAACAGCACGTCCGGCCGGACCTGGAGGTCCTGCATGCGGTTGCGGTCGATCTGCAGGCGCACCTCCTCGGAGTCGTCCATCGCCGGGATCTCGACCGACGCCACCGAAGGCAACTGCGCGAGATCGGCGCGCACGTCGTCGGCGAGCTGCATCAGGAACGCGCTGTCGCGTCCGTACAGCCGCACCACGAAGTTGCGCTCGCTGTCCTCTTCGCCGCCGCCGCCGCCGCCGTCGCTGCCCTCGCGCTGCGCCAGCTTGACCTGGATGCCGGGGCGTCGCGGCCACGCGGTTTCGATCTGCTTGCGGTAGGTGGCGTGTTCCTTCTTCTGGACGGCAGGGTCGAACTTCACGTCGACGCGCGCGCTGCGTCGGCTGAAGCTTGCCGACACGCTGTCGATCCTCCACTCGGTCTTGCGCGCCAGCAGGAAGTCCTCGTAGCTCTTGATCTCGGCTTCGACCGCACGCAGCGACAGGCCCCTCGGCAGGTCGAGGTTCACGGTCACGTCGCCGCTGCGGAACATGCTGCCGAAACTGCCGCCGTCGAAATCGAGCAGCTTCTGCGGAACGACCATGAGCGAGCAGACGAGGATCCCGGCGATCGTCGCGATCCACCGATGCCGAAGCGCCATGCCGAGGACCCGCTGGCTGACCCGGGTGAACCAGGCAGAGAGGGCGCCGGACGTGGCTTCGCGGCCCAGGCCGCCGCGCAGCTTTCCGAGGTGGTGGGCGCCGGAGGGCAACAGGAGGAGCGCGACCCCCAGGCTCGCGAGCAGTGCGACCGAGAGCGGGATCCCGATGCTGCCGAAGAGCACGCGGGCCTTCGGACTCGTGGTCATGAAGACCATCGGCAGGAACACCACGACCGTGGTGAGCGTGGCCATGGTCACCGCGAGCGCGACCTCGCGCGCCCCCTCGATGCAGGCCTCGCGCAGCGGGCGCCCCGCGTCGCGGCGCTGGCGGATGTTCTCGAGCACGACCACCGAGTTGTCGACCACCATGCCGACGGCCAGCGTCATGCCGGCCATGCTCAGCAGGTTGAGCGATTCGCCGCCGAAGAACATCTGCGCGCCGACCACGAGCAGCGCGAGCGGGATCGCCAGCGCGATGGCGATCGTGAACCGGAAGTTGCGCAGGAACAGGAACAGGACGAGGATCGCCAGCGCGCCACCCTGCAACGCCGAGCTGCGCAGCGTGTCGAGGCTGTCGCGAATCGCCTCGCCCTGGTCGAAGAGGTAGCGGAACTCGAGGGCCTCGAACTTGGGATCCGCACGCAGGCGGGCGATCTCCGCGCGCAGGTTGGCACTAGCCGCCACCGGGCTCACGCCGGCGGCGGTGCGGATCATGCCGGAATAGGTGTACTTCTGGTTGAAACGCGACAGGCGGTCGCGCACGGACGGGACCCGCTCGATCTTGGCGACGTCGGCAAGGCGCAGCCCGGTCGCCACCGGATAGTCCTCGATCTCGCCGAGCGTGCGGAACTTGCCCTCCAGCCGGACGAGCAGCCGCTCGGTGCCGTTGTCGAGCTCGCCGAGCGGCTCGGTGAAGTTGTCCTGCCGGAGCCGGCCGACCAGCTCGTAGAAGCGCACGTTGTGCGCGGC
Organism: uncultured candidatus Brocadiaceae bacterium; assembly: GCA_964418595.1. Lineage (GTDB taxonomy): Bacteria > Planctomycetota > UBA1135 > UBA1135 > UBA2386 > CAYQMF01. The sequence goes on along the minus strand of CAYQMF010000010.1, from coordinate 34,676 downwards.
GAGCTTGTCGCGGTCGAACCAGATCCGGATGGTCTCGGCGAGCGAGCCCCACATCTCCACGCGGCCGACGCCTTCGACGGCCTCGAGCCGCGGTCGCACCACGTCCTCGATCAGGTAATCCCATTCCGTGTCGTGCTCCGGGGTGAGCATCTGGAAGAACGCGAGCGGGATGTTGCTGGCGTCCTCCTTCCACGCGAAGTAGCGGTCGACCTCCGGCGGCCACTGCAGCTTGGCGCGCTGCGCGCGGTCGCGCACTTCGGCCGCGGCCAGCGTGGGATCCATGCCCTCGTCGAGCCGGACATCGACCGACGCGCGGCCGCTGCTCGCCGAGCTCTCGAGCTGCTTGATCCCCGGGATCGTGCGCAGGAGCTGCTCGAGGGGCTCGATGATCCGATCCTCGACCTCGCGCGGCGACATGTCCTGGCGCACCGGGATGAACAGCCGGATCCGGTTCTCGGTCAGGCCGTCGGGGGCGAAGCGCAGCGGCAGCCGCCCGAACGACATTGCGCCCAGGGCGAACAAAGTGGCCGTGACCATCAACGTCAGCACCGGGCGGTCGACGAAGAGGGCGAACAGGCCGCCGCGTGCGTCTGCGCTCATGGCCGGCGATCCGAGAAGGAGTAGACCACCGGAATCACGATGAGCGTGAGCAACGTCGACGCGGTCAGACCTGCGATGATCGTGATCGCCATCGGCGCGCGCAGCTCGATGCCTTCGGAAGAACCGCCGAGGCCAGGGACGTTCGCGAGCCAGCCGGTCAGGGGTACCAGCCCGACGACCGTGGTGAGCGTGGTCATGAGCACTGGCCGCAACCGGGTATGCGACCCCTCTGCAATCGCCTGGAGCTTCGCCATGCCGCGCGCCCGGAGATGGTTCACGTGGTCGATGAGCACGATGGCGTTGTTGACCACGATCCCGGCGAGCACGATCCCGCCGAGCAACACGATCACGCTGACCGGGATAGCCAGGAAGTCGAGTGCGACGACGACGCCCACGAGCGCGAGGGGCAGCGAGACGAGGATCACCAGCGGCTGTACGATGCTCTCGAACTGGGACGCCATGACGATGTAGACCAGGAAGATCGCGAGCAGCAGCGCAGTGTTGAGGCTCTGCAGCGATCGGTCCATGTCCTCCTTCTGGCCGCCCAGTCGCGCCGTGATGCCGCGGGGCAGCGTCAGGCCCGCCAGCGTCGCCTCCACCCGCTGCTGCGTCGATCCGACGTCGAAGCCCACCAGCGCCGCCTGCACCTCGGCGCCCCGCATGTTGCCGAGCCGCCGGATCTCGGACGGCCCCTCCTGGCGGCGCACCTGCGCGATGCTCTGCAGCGGGATCGACGGCGAGCCCTGCGGGTTGACGTTGATGGCGAGCAGGCGGGACACGGTCGCGAGGTCGTCCTGTTCGAGGCGGACCCGCATGTCGATCTTGCGCTCCAGCTCCGCGAACCGCGTGGGAACCTCGCCGAGCACCTTGGTCTGCAGGGTCTTGATGACCGCGCCGAGGTCGAGGCCCAGCGCCGCGAGCTTGTCGCGGTCCAGGCGCAGGGAGACCTCCGGGTTGCCGCGCTGCAGGGTCGAGCGGACGTCGCGCAGGCCGGGGACCGCCTGCAGCGCCTGCACTACTTCCTCGCAGGCGGTGCGCAGGTCGATCAGGTCGCGCCCGAGGACCTCGACCACGAACGGCGCGTCGAAGGACAGAACGCTGGGTCGATCGAAGCGGTAGCTCTGCACGCGCGGCTCGGCACGGACGATGGCGCGGATCGACTCGCGAACACTCTCCTCCTGGCGAGCCCGATCGCGGGCCGGTTTCAGCCGGACCAGGATGCGCGCGCTGTGCTCGCCCTGATCGGAGTCGTTCAGCTCCTCGCGATCGACTCCGCTCGCGAGGAACGTGCTCTGCACCTCCGGGAGGCTCGCGATGGCCGCCTCGAGCGGGCTGACCACCGCGTCGGTGCGCTCGACGGTCGAGTCGCGGCGCAGGAACGCGTCGACGTACAGCTCGCCCTGATGGACCTCGGGCAGCATCTCGCTTCCGAGCTTGGGGATCCGCAAGGCGGCATACGCGAGCATCGCGACGGCCGCTAGCAGGACGAGGGCGCGCGCGCGCAGCGCGCCGCGCAGGACGGGCCGGTAGGCCCGCTCGAGAGCGCCGTACCCCAGTTGGAAGCCCTGCACCGCGGGCCACAGGACGACACGGAGGATGTGACCCAGTGCGGCCCAGCACAGGAGGAAGGCGCGCAACAAGAACGCCGCGCTCGCGGTCGTGTAGACGCCGGCGATCGCGATCAGCGCACCGAGCCAACTCCCGGCGGTTGCGTCGGCGTCGGTGACCTGCACCCGCTTCGGCATCTCCCGCGTGGCGAGCATCGGGATCACGAACAGCGCGACCATCAGCGACACGAGGAGCGAGTACACGACGGCGAGCGACTGATCCCGGAACAGCTGGCCGGCCATCCCCTCGACGAACACGATCGGGAAGAACACGGCGACCGTCGTGAGCGTGCTCGCGATCACCGCGCCGGAGACGGAGCGCACGCCGACCACCGCCGCTTCGCGCATCGACATGCCCTCCTCCCGGCAGCGGCTGATCGCCTCCAGGACCACGATCGAGTTGTCCACCAGCATGCCCACGCCCAGGGCCAGCCCGCCGAGCGACATCACGTTGAGCGTGATCCCGGACAGGAACATGGGCGCGAAGGTCGCCACGAGGCTCACCGGGATCGAGAGCGCGATGATCGCGGTCGCCGCGAAGCGGCGCAGGAACAGGAAGATCACGGCGACGGCGATCAATCCACCCTGCACGGCGGCGGAACGCACGTCGTCGACGGCGGTGGAGATGAAGCCGGACTGGTCCTGCAGCGGCTCGGCCTTCACCCCGAGCGGCGCCAGCACGAAGCCCAGGTAGTCCGTCATCTCCTGGTTCTTGCGCAGCATCGCCGTGCGCGGGTCCGGGCCGAAGCCGCCCGGGGCACCGGGCTTGCCCGCCGGTCGGGCGTCGGGCAGCGGCAGGAGATGCTTGCCTTCCGCCACGTAGCGCTGCTGGGCGGCGGTCCCGAACAGGCGGTCGCGCACCGCGGCGCACACCGCGACGATGTTCGAGTCGGCCTCCTTGTACACGTCGACCAGCACGCACGGCGCGCCGCCGATGCGGCTGATCACCTGCTTGTCCTGAGGCACGCGCTGGACCCGGGCGATGTCGCGGACGCGGATGCTCACGTCGCCGCGGCGCTCGACGATCATGTCCTCGATCTCGCGCACCGACTGGAACTCGTTGATGGCACGCACCAGGAACTCGGTGTTGCCCTCGTCGATCGAACCCGCCGCGGCGTTGATGTTCTCGGCGCGCAGCCGCTGCCCGACCTTGGCGACGTCGATGCGGTAACTGGCCAGCGCCCCCTCGTCGATGGCGATGCGGATCTCCTCCTCGTCGCCGCCGCGCAGTTTCACGGCGGCCACGCCATCGAGTTCACCCAGTTCGCGCTCGATCTCCTCCTCCGCGATCCGCCGCAGCTCCACGAGGCTGCCGGCACCGGTGAGGCCCACGGTCAGGATCGGGTCGAGGCTCGGGTCGTAGCGGAGCACCAGCGGGGTCTCTGCTTCCTGCGGCAGGTTGACGCGGTCGAGGCGCTCGCGCACGTCGGACACGGCAAACACCATGCGCGTGCCCCAGTCGAACTCGAGGATGACATCGGAGACCTCGGGTCGGCTGATCGAGTAGACCCGGCGCACACCCTGGATCACCGACACCGACTCCTGCACCCGCTCGCTGACCCGCTCTTCGACGTCCTGCGGGGCCGCGCCCGGGTAGCGGGTGCGGATGGTGACCGAGGGGTACGAGATGTCGGGCAGCAGGTTGACCGGCAGTCGCAGCAGCCCGACGAGGCCGAACACCACCGTCGCCACGACCACCATGGTGATCGCGACCGGGCGCGTCGCGGTGAAGTCGAAGAAGGAGCGCGGGCTCTCCGTCGGCGTAGCGGCGCTCAATCCTTGCTGACCTCGACCACGGTCTGGTCCCGCAGGTCCTCGTGGCCGCTGATGACGACGTGATCGCTCGGGCGCAGGCCGTCGTCACCGCGGTTGCGGCACTCGACCCAGTCGCGCTCCTCGAGCCCCGCGTCGAGCGTCACCTTGTGGCCGCGGTCCTCGCGCACGACGAAGACGATCGAGCGGTCGCCTTCGGCGAGGACGGCAGCCTTCGGCACCATCAGCGCTTCGCGCAGATCCTCGGTGAGGATGCGGGCGCGGATGAAGAGGCCCGCCACCAGGGGTGGGGCATCCGCCGGGCGTACGCGCATGCGCAGCCGGAACGAGCCAGTCGCATGGTCGACGACCGGGCTCACCAGGTCGATGTCGGCCGTGAACTCCTTGTCGGGATACGCGTCGGCGGTGAACACCACCGCCTTGGCGTTGCGCACCATGGCCAGTTCGCGCTGCGGACGGCTGATCCACGCCATCAGGCTGCCGAGGTCCGCCAGCTCGAACAAGGGAGACGAGGCGCCGCTGATCGTCTCGCCGCCGGTGATGTGGCGCTTGACGACCATGCCCGCGAACGGCGCCTGGATCGTGTGCTCGGCGAGCTTGAGGGTGACTTCGGCGAGCTTGGTCTCCAGCTCTTGGATCTTGATGTCGGCCGCCTGCACCTCGATGTCCGCCTTGCGCCGGTTGAAGTCGGCCACGCGCACGGCCTCCTCCGCCTTGTCGAGCGCGAACTTCGTGTCGTCGACCACCTTGGGCGACACGATCGCGGGGTCGAGACCGCTCGTCCGGTTCCAGTCGGCCGCGGCGATCTGCTTCTCGATCTTCGCCTGTTCGAGGCGGCCGGCAGATGCCTCGGACTCGAGCTTGGCCAGGTCGCGCCGCAGCTTCGCGTCGGCGAGTTGTACCTGCGCCTGCGCCACGACCGTCTTGGCCTCGCGATCGTCGAGACGGGCCAGCAACTCACCTGAGGCGACCCGGCTGCCCTCATCGACGAAGACCTGGCTCACGCGTCCGGGTACCTTGGCCTGCAGGACCACACGGCGCTCCGCCTCCAGGAACGCCGTCTCGCGCACCTCGTGGCGGATCTGGCGCACCTCGACCGGTGCGACACGCACCAGCGGTGGGCGCGCTGCCGCGGCGGTCTTGTCCTTGTTCGGGGTGCTGACGGCGGCGGCGCCGTCGGAGCAACCGGTGGCGAGGGCTGCGACGGTCAGCGTGAGGAGGAGCGAGGCTTCAGGGCGAGGCATGCGGGGCGAGCAGGGGAGGCCGCGGAGCCGGCCGCATCGTTGCAGCCGTGCTCGTGATACGCGGCCCGTCAGCCTATCTTTGGCGCCGTTCTTGCGGGCATGCCAGAAATCATTCCTCTCGTCGACGCGCGCCAGCGCGTCCTCCAAAGCGTGCGCTCGACGCCCGCTCCGACCTCGGTGCCACTGGCAGAAGCGCTGGGTCATCGCCTCTTTCGCGACCTCTCCGCCGCCGAACCGTGGCCGGCCACCGATCGCGCGGCGATGGATGGTTTTGCGGTCTCCGCCGGCCCGGCTGGCATCCCGGCGGGGACGCGTCTGGTGGTGATCGGGGCGAGCCTCGCGGGACACCCGTTCGCGGGAGCGCTGGGTGCGGGCACTGCCGTGCGGATCATGACCGGAGGCGTGGTGCCCGATGGCGCCGACGCCGTCGTCGCGGTCGAGGACACCAGCGGCTTTACCGGCGACGAGGTGACCCTCCACACCGCCGTGCGTGCCGGCGCGCACGTGCGGCCGCGCGGGTCGGAGGTCGCGGTCGGCGAACTGCTGATCGCGCGCGGCACACGCCTGCGCTCCGCGGAGATCGGCGCGCTCGCGGTTCTCGGGATGGATCCCGTCGAGACGTGCCGACCCGCGCGCGTCGCGATCCTGGCGACGGGGGACGAGGTCGTGCCGGTGCGCACGTCGCCCGCGCCGCACCAGGTGCGCAACAGCAATGGGCCCGCGCTCGCCGCGCAGGTGCGCGAGGCAGGGGGCGAAGTGCTCGACCTCGGGATCGCCGGCGACGATGCCGCCGCGCTGCGCACTGCGCTGGCGCGCGCGTTCGCCTCGGCCGACGTGGTCCTGACGGTCGGTGGCGTGTCGAAGGGCACGCACGACCTCGTGCACGGCACGCTCCGCGATCTCGGCGTCGAGGCGGTCTTCCATGGCGTGCGCTTGAAGCCCGGCAAGCCCACGTTCTTCGGCGTCCTCGATCGCGAGGGCGCACGACGCTACGTGTTCGGCTTGCCGGGCAACCCGGCCTCCTGCTACACGGTCTTCGACCTGCTCGTGCGCCCGCTGCTCGAGTGTCTCATGGGCGGCACGCCCGGGCCGAGCGTGGCGGTCCGGTTGGCGGGCGCCGCGGCGGCGCGCAACGCGCGCGCGCAGGCGATCCCGGCGCACCTCGAAGGTGCCCCCGATCGCCTCGCCGCCGTGCTCGACGTGGTGCGACCCAGCGGGGATCCGTTCAGCCTCCTGCGTGGTCGCGGTTACGCGATCCTCCCCGCGGGGGAAGACGCGACGACACTCGGGGCTGTCGACTTCGTGCCATATGGCGACAGCCGAGCGTTCTGATCGCGCCTGGCTCGCGGCCCTCGGCGCAACCGTTGCGCTGTCGGCAGCCGCGCCGCCGGCGTGGTTCGTCGGCGCCGAGTTCCTGGTCGTCCCCGGGCTGGCGTGCCTGGCGCGTGCCCTGCGCGGGCGGGGAGGCTTCGTGCGCGGGTATCTCGTGGGCGCGGCGTACCTCGCGGCGGTGTCGTGGTCGATCGGCCATGTGTTGTTCGCCGCCTACCTCGCGCTGTTCGTGGTCGGCGGCCTCTACACAGCCGTGCTCGCGCCCGCGACCCGTGCGTTGGTGAGCTTGCGGGTCCCGGAGGCCCTCGCGTTCGCGCTCACGCTCACCGCGTCCATGTGGCTACGCGCGCACATGGTCGATGTCCCCTACCCGCACGCGCAGCACGCGCACGCGCTCTTCGCGCACGTGGCGCTGCTGCACCCTGCGTCGTGGGGAGGCGAAGTCGCCGTCAACTTCCTGCTCGCGCTCCTGGGCGCCGGCCTCGCGACCGCGGCGGCGGCGCCGCGTCGACCGCGCGCCTGGGGTTTCGCCGGGCTCGCGCTCGCGGCCTTCGCCCTGCCCGGCCTGTCACGCGCCGGACCGACCCGGACGGTCACCGTCGTCGCGATCCAGCCAGGGTTGGACGCCGACGCGATCCTCGAGCGTGACGTGGCGGAGCGCACGGCGCGCGCGTGGCGCGTGCTCGCCGAGCCGACGCTCGCGGTCGCCGGCGTCGGAGTCGCGGACCCGCCTGCACTCGTGCTCTGGCCGGAGAGCACATCCTTCGTAGACCTGGCGTTCGACGGCGAACGGCCCCGCCTGGTCGTGTCGCCGATGCTTCCCGTGCGCCGCCCCCTGGCGCTGCATCGTGACGCGCGTCTGCTGGTGGGGGCACAGACCTGGTCGGACGAACGCGCGGGGACACCGATCGCGCTCCTCCTCGGAGCGCGCGGCGAGTACCTGGGCCACCAGGAGAAGCAGCGCCTCGCGCCGGGGGGCGAGCGCCAACCGTTCCTCGGCTGGCTGCCGCGCGCCTGGAGCGAAGCCTTCCGCGCCGGCATGAGTCGGGCGCTCGGCATCCCGACGCCGCACCTCGAACCCGGCGCATTCCGACCGCCTCTGTCGGTGGCGCCGGGGCTCCGCATCGGCGCGCTCCTCTGCTTCGACAACGCGTTCGACGATGTCATCGCCGCTCAGGTGGAGGAGGGCGCGAACCTGCTGGCGGTCCTGAGCAACGAAGCGTGGTATCGCCGCGGCACCGAACTCGCGCACATGGAGGCGATGAGCGTGTTCCGAGCGCTGGAGACGGGTGTGCCGCTCGTGCGTGCGGCGATGGACGGGGCGACGCTGGCCGTGGCGCGGGATGGGCGCGTGGTCGCGCGCGTCCCGCACGGCGGTCCGGAATCCCTGCGGATTGCGCTCGAGGTGCCCGAGAGCCCAGGTCCGGTGGCACCGGTCGCTCGCTGGCTCGCGTGGCTCGCACTCGTTTCGTTCGGTGGCGGACTGGCGCACGCGGCCCTGGCGTGGGCTAGACTTCGCCGGAGACGCACTCGACCGATCGGCTCGGGGACGTCCTCCAACTTGCCCGTTTCCAGTGCTTGACGAGTTGCCCCAAGGAGTTAGCATCCGCGCCGCTCGGCGGTTCACCGCCGGAGCGAGTGAGGCAGCCCTCCCTGGCTCGCTCCAAGCATTGCAACGGACCCCTCTCGCACCGCCCATCCACGCGCCCCGCACCGGGGCCCGTTCTCAGTCCCCGTAAACCGTTTCGGAGTAACTCGTCACGATGAGCCCGATTGGCCGCGTCTTCATTGTTCTCAACCTCGGGCTGGCGTTCGCCTTCGTCGGCTTCGCCGGTACCTACCTCAAGCACGCCACCAACTGGAAGGCCAAGCACGACGACGTCGTGGCCAAGGCCGACGCTGGCGAGAAGCAACGGCTCGCGGAGATTGCCGCCCTGCAGGCGGACATCAACGAGTCCAAGCGCAACCTGACCAGCACCGACTCGCTGCAGAAGAGCACCCAGGCCCGCCTCGAGGAGGCGACCAAGGAAAACGAGCGGCTGTCGGCGCAACTGACGTCGCTCGAGGGCACGCTCAAGGCCGCGCAGAGCAACCTGGCGACCATGGGCGAGAAGGTCGACGCCGCCACCGGCCGCGCCGATGACGCCTACAAGCTGGCCATGAAGGCGAGCGAGGAGCGCAACTCGGCGCTGAGCGACAAGGTCGCCGCCGAGGCGAGCCTGACCACCGCGAAGTCGAAGATCAGCGACCTCGAGAGCACAGTCGCCGAGAAGAACACGATGGTCGCGAGCCTCAACGACACGATCGGCGAGCAGCGGACGATCCTGGACTACGTCAAGGACAAGCTCGGCGGAGCGCTGCCTGGCGTGGTTCCGGCCATGTCCGGCTCGGTGGTGGTCGTCGGCGGTCCGACCGGGAACGTCGTGACGGTGCGCCTGGACTCGAAGGCCGGTGAGCCCAAGCCGGGCCACTCGCTCGCGATCCACGGCGACGGCAAGTACAAGGGTGAGTTCGTGGTCGACGCGGTCGACGGCGACAACCTCTTCGGCAAGATGACGGTCAAGGTCGAAGGCGCCAGCGTCCGCGCGGGCGACAAGGCCGATTCCCAGCCCGGCCGCTGAGCCCAAGGAGAACCAACATGGCACGCAAGAAAGCCCCTGCTGCCTCCGCCGCCCCGGCGGAGGAGACCGAAGCCAAGCCGGGTTTGGGTTTCGAAGACGGCATCGTCCTGACCACCTTCCTGGTGCTCGCGGTCGCCGTCGTCCTCGCCTACCTGCAGTACTCGGCCTTCTACCAAGTCTGATTCGGGCTACCAGGCCTGATTCAGGCTACCAGGCCTGACTCAGGGCCTGACCGCATGCCTCGCCGCGCAACGGCGAGGTGTCTACGGGACATGAGACGCAGCCGACCGCGGGTTCGCCCGGGGTCGGCTGTGCTGCTGTACGGCCCCTCTCGCGGGGTGGCAGACACGCGCAAGCCCGCGTCTTTCCGCTTCCTTCGCGCGGGAGCGTGGCTACGGTTTCGTGCTGGCGGTTCCATCCAGACGAAGCACCCGGCTCTGAGCGGAGGGGTTCATGCACCAATCCAGGGTTCCCGGTTGGCAGGCGGTTGCCCCAACCGATTGCGGTCGCACCCACGACCGCCAACGACAGCATGTGCGGGCCGCGGTCCGCGCGCGGGTTGCGCCCGCGGGAGGGCGTTGACCCATGGTCCGACTCACCGACTGGTTCCTGCGATCCCTGTCCGTCGACATGGGGATCGATCTCGGCACGGCCAACACGTTGGTGTGCCTCAAGGATCGCGGCATCGTGCTCAACGAGCCGTCGATCGTCGCGGTGCGCAAGGGCAGCAACGAAGTGCTGCTCGACGGCGGCGCCGTGGGCAACGCGGCGATCGAGTACCTCGGTCGCACACCACCACACTTCCAGGCCGTGCGACCCATGCGCAGCGGTGTCATCGCCGACTTCGAGATCACCGAGAAGATGCTGCGCTACTTCATCCGCAAGGCCCAGGGCGGGCGGCGGATGGTGAAGCCGCAGGTGGTCATCGCGGTGCCCTGGGGCATCACGATGGTGGAGAAGCGCGCCGTCATCGGGTCTGCGGAGCGGGCGGGTGCACGCCGTGTGTTCCTGGTCGACGAACCGACGGCTGCCGGCATCGGCGCGCGTCTGCCCGTGCACAAGCCGCACGGCTGCATGGTCGTCGACATCGGTGGCGGCACGTCGGAGGTGGCGGTCCTCTCGCTCGCCAACGTCGTCGAGGCCGAGTGCCTGCGCGTCGCCGGCGATGACTTCAACGAGGCGATCGCCCTCTACATCCGCAACAAGTACAACCTGCTGGTCGGCGAGATCACGTCGGAGAAGCTCAAGATCGCCGCGGGGTCGTGTCTCCCGCTCGAGCCCGAACTCGAGGTCGAGGTCTGCGGGCGCGACTCGCTCACCGGGCTGCCACGACGCTGCATCGTCAGCTCGGAGGACGTGCGTGCGGCGTTGCTCGAGCCGGTCCGGCGGATCATCGGTGCGATCAAGACCGTGCTCGAGCGGACGCCCCCGGAGTTGTCGTCCGACCTCGTGCACTCCGGCATCACGCTGTGCGGCGGCGGTGCGCTGCTGCGCGGGCTGTGCGAGATCATCCAGCGCGAGACCGAACTGCCGACGCGGCTCGCCGAGAGTCCGCTCGAAGCCGTGGCGCGGGGCACCGGGATCTTCCTCGAGAACCTCGAGCTGTACGCCGCCTTCCTCGAAGGCGGCGACGATCTGGCGTGAAGCGCGCCCCGGCTGCGGCGCCTTGGTTCCCCGTGGGTTTGTACGGGGCGCTGGTGGTCGCGGCCGCGCTCGCGCTCTTCCCCCGCGGCAGCGCTGCCGCCGAGGGCTGGCTGCGCTGGGCGGTCTGCCTGCCGCTGCGCGCCCTGCACGTGCTCGGCGGCACCGTGGCGCGCGCGGCCGCGGACCAGGACGCCGACCTCGACGAGATCGTGCGCGAGGGCGTGGCGCGGGAGGTCGGTGCGGCGCTCATGCCGGCAGGCAGCGCGATGACTGGCCTCGAGCCGATCCCGTGTCGGGTGATCGATCGGCTGGTGCCCGGGCCGGCCGGTCTGCCGTCCCTGCTGGTGCTCGATCGCCCCTGGGCCGACATCGCGGGTTGCGTCGACATCGTGACGCACAGCGCCAGCGTGGTGGGTTTCGTCGGTCGCCCAGAGGACGCCCCGGAGTCGGAACTGGCGACGGTGCGCTGCCTGCACTACCGGCCGCGCGCGGCGCCGCCCCGGCGAGTGCTGGGCGCTGCAGCCATCGCCGATGGCGCCGACCTGCGCATGGTGTTCGAGCCGGCCAGCAAGATCGATGCGTGGCCGATGCGGGGCACGCTCCTCGAGGATCCATACCGGGCGGCGCAGATTCCGGGCGGGGGCCACGCCGTGCACACGGTCGCGGCCAACGCGACGAGTGCCAGCCGGTTGCTGCCGCCGGGCTTGCGCCTGGGCACGTTGCAGGTGTGGGGCTACGCGGCGGGCGAACGCACCGCGGTGCCGGTGGGGTTCTATCTCGATCCCGACTACGACCCGCGCGCGATCTCGTCGGTCGTCCTCTGGCGGCCGTCGTCGCCGCGGTCCGGGCCGGATCCGAGCCTGGCGACCACCACGGCGCGAACACGCGTCAGCGGCGCCCTGCTGCCCGGCGGGAGGCGGGTGCACCTGCTCACGGGTTCGCAGCGCGTGCCGGTCGGTGCCGCGGTGGTCGCGGGCTCGCATCGGCTGGTCGGGATGGTCGACAGCGCCGGACCCGGCGATGCCACGGCGACCATCTTCGGGATGGATCGGACGCGATGGTCGTTCGTGCTGGTGCCCCGCGTCCAGGGGATGGCGCCGATCGAGTGCTCGGCCCGCGCCGTCGCGCGCGTCGGCACTCTGGTCGAACTCGAGTTCGATGCCGTGCCGGTGCCGTTCGCCGGCATCCTGCTCACCGGAGGCAACGGCCGGTTCGCGCCCGCCGGCCTCTTCGTGGGTGAACTGCGCCCCATCGATGCCGCAGGCCGACGTGCCGTCGTGCAGCAGCGTGCCTTCGACGTGGGCGAGCTGTCGGCGTGCGTCGTCGCGGAGCGCAGGCGATGAGTCTCCTCGTCCCTTCGTTGCTGTGGTTCCTCCTCGCGGCCTGGTGCTTCGTCGCGGATGCGTGGACGCAGGTCCATGCTGGCGCCTGGCACGTCGACCTGACGGTGACCCTTTGCCTGCTCGGCGTCTTCACCGTCCGGGCCGGGATGCTGCCCTGGTTCGTGTTCTGCGCGGCGCTGGGACGCGCAGCGGTGCACGGCGGGGCACCGGCGGTGCACGTTCTCGTGGTCGGGATTCCCATCGCCGCGCTGTTTCCGTTGCGGCGGCTCGCCGGCCATGGCGCGTTCGTGTGGCAGATGGGGGGAGCGGCACTCCTCGCCGTGCTGTTGCCGCGGCTGTCGATCCTGTTGCAGCGGCTGGTCGAGACCGCGCCGCTTGCGTTGCCCGTGCCAGGTCTGCGCCTCGTCGCCTGGAGCATGGTGGCGACGCCTCTGCTCGCCCTCCTGCTCCGCAGGCTGCCGCCGTTGTGCTTCTTCCGGGAGCGTCAGGGATGACGACGTCCGGGCGTCGCATCGCGATCGTCGCCCTGGCCCTGGTGGCGGGGGCGCTGGCGGTCGTCCTGGCGCTCGCAGACCTCATGGTCACCGACCACGCGACCTGGCTCGAGCGGAGCTTCCGCAACCGCTGGGCGTTTCGCGACGTGCCGACGCGTCGCGGGTCGATCCTCGATCGCAATGGGGTCGTGCTCGTGTCCGATGTGGCCAACTTCGCCGTCGAGCTGGACTACACGGCGTTCCGGCGCGAGCACCCGCTCGGCATGGCGATCAGCGCGGCGAGCCTGCTGAGCCCTGGGGCGTTCGGTTACGCGGACGCGGGCGCCGGGGTGGACGCGGCGTGGCAGCGGTTGTTGGCCATGCCGGTGGCCAACCTGAGCAACGAGGTCAGCCCGCGCGACCTCGCACGCGACCTCCGCTTCTACGTGTATGGGCTCGGTGCCGCGGTCGCGGGTGTCAGCCGTCAGGAGATGGCGCGCCGCCTCGTGCCGCCGATCCGGGCGCAGGCGATGACCCCGATCGCCGCGGTGATCGGCGTGGAGTCCGCGCGCGCCGTGACCTTCATGCGCGATCGCCATGCGGAACTGGTCGCGCTCGACGCCCGGCTGGCCGGCGGGCGCTCGCTGATCGCCGTCCTCGAGGAGTTGCGCGCCGCGCACGCTGCCCAGCCGGACGTCAGGCCGCCGCCAGTCGTGGTCGGGCGCAACCTTCCCCACGAGGTCGTGGCCGAACTCGCGCTGGCCGCCGAATCGTGGCCGGGGCTCTTGGCGCGCTCGACGGTGGAACGCGAGCCGGCCGACCTCTTGCGCTGGCCGTCGCTGCGCACCGTGCTGGGCGCCGTCACCGGCTACGGCGCGATGGCGAACCCCAGTGACACGAAGCGGGCCGCGGAGCGCGCGGCCGCCGAGCACGAAGCGGCGGCGATGATCGAGGGCGCGGAGCTGGCGCAGGTGTTTCCCGACGCCGATGGACTCGAGGACGAGGCGGCGACCCGGCTCGAGGATCGGGCAAAGTCATTCCTCGGGCGGCGGATCTGGTTCGAGGGCCGCGTCGGTCGCTCCGGTGTCGAGGCGGCGGCCGACGAGATCCTTGCGGGCCAGCCCGGTCTGCGGTGGGTGGAGCGCGATCGGCGCGCGCGCGAGCAACTGCTCTACCGCAGTCTCGACGTGGCGCCGGGCATGGACGTGCACCTGACCATCGACCTGCGTCTGCAGGAGATCCTGGAGCGTGTCCTCGACGAGAACGCGCGCGGCATGGACACCGCGATGGTCGTGCTCGACGCGCGCACCGGTGACCTGCTTGCGATCGCGGGCCGGCCGCTCGAACTGCCGGGGAAGGACGGGCCCCGGCCGCGGCTGACATCGCCCGCCGCGACGTGGCGTTCGACCGGCTACGTCGGGTCGCTGGCCAAGCCGTTCGTCCTGCTCGAGCAGCTCGTGGCGGAGCGCGAGGGCACTCCGCATGTGGCGCGCGCCGACCTTGCGGCGTGCGCCAGGACCTACACGCCGATCGGCATGCGGCGCCAGCTCCGCTGCGATGGCCAGCATGGCTCGGATGCGAGGGACCCGGTGTACGCGCTGAGCCGTTCGTGCAACGTGTTCTTCTTCCAGCTCAGCGAGGGCCTCGGGCTCGCCGGCCTGCAGCGTGCCTACGCGCGTGCCGGTTGGTGTGACTTTCCCGAAGCGATGCCGGGCTTCTACCAGCGCAGCGTGCCCGGCATCTCCGGTTCCGCCGCCAGCGCGCTGGTCTCCGGCAACCACGTCCTGGCGCAGATGGGAATCGGCTATGGCGTCGACGCGAACGCCGTGATGGTGGCGCGGGCCTATGCGGCCCTGGCGACGGGCTCGCTGCCGACGGTGGGGGTCGTGCAGGAGCTGGCGCGCCCGGCACCGCTGCCTTTGCCGGTCACGTCCGGAGACCTGGATCTGGTGCGCGCCGGCCTGCGTGAGTGCGTGCTCGCGGGGACCGCGCGCGAGGTGACCGGGCTCGCGGAGCTCGGCGTGCACGGCAAGACCGGGACCGCGGAGGTTGCGAAGTCCGGCGAGAACAATGCCTGGTTCGCCGGGTTCGTCCTCGCCGCGAATGCCCGACCGACGCTGGCGTTCGCTGCGGTCGCGTACGTCGTCGACGACCACGGCAAGAACTCGGCGGGCATGGTGCGCGCGTTCCTGCGCGGGATCCTCGAGCATCCGGATGCGGATCTGCGCCGGCGCTGGCTCGACGGCCTCGAGGAGCGATGAAGCTCCGCCGGGTGATGACCGACCTGGACTGGGTCACCGTCGTGATCACCGGCGCGCTCGCGCTGTGCGGACTCGTCTTCATCGATTCCGCGACCGGCGACGACGTGTCCGGGCGGTCGCTGGCCGGCAAGCAGGCCATCGTGTTGGGGATGGGCGCCGTGCTCGGCGCGGTCACCGTGGGCACGCACTACGCGCGCGTGATGCGGGCCGCGTGGTTGCTCTATGCGGGGACGGTTGGCGCGCTCCTGCTGCTGCCCTGGTTCGGGGTCATCGTCAACGGTGCGCAGCGCTGGTACAAGCTCCCTGGCGGGTTCCTGCTGCAGCCTTCGGAGTTCGCCAAGCTCGGCATGATCCTGGCGCTGGCGTCATACCTCCGCTTCCGGCACAAGGCGCAGACCTGGGACGGCCTGCTCGTGCCGATCGCGATCGCGTGCGTGCCCGCTGCGTTCATCCTGAAGCAGCCGGATCTCGGCAGTTCGCTCGTGCTCTGGCCCGTGCTGTTTGCGATGTGCTTCGTCGCCGGGGCACCACCGCGCGCCATCGTCGGGGTTGCGCTGGTCGGCACTGCGGTGGGCTTGCTCGGTTACTTCGTGATGCACGACTACCAGCGCAAGCGCATCGACACGTGGCGAGAGCACTTCGCCTGGCAGCCTGAACTCGACCTCGCCTCGGCCCAGGCGGCGGACGAGGGTGACGTCGAGGCCGAAGCGGCTGCGAAGGCCGCGCGCGAGAACATGCGGGCGCGCCTGCGCGACACCGCGTACCAACCGTGGCAGGCGCTCATCGCGATCGGGAGCGGCGGCTGGTCGGGGTTCGGCGTCGGGCGCGGGCCCCAGAACATCCACGAGTTCCTGCCGTACCGCGAGAGCGACTACGTGTTCGCGGTGGTCGCGGAGGAGACCGGCCTGCTCGGGTGCAGCGGCGTGCTGGGGCTGCAGGTGCTGCTCGCGCTGCGGCTGCTGTGGATCGCCGCTCGCTCGCGCGAACGCTTCGGGCGACTGGTCGTGGTGGGTGTCGCCACGTACCTCGGTGCCCAGAGCCTCATGCACGCTGCTGTTTGCGCGTGGCTGGTGCCGGCCACCGGCCTGCCGATGCCGCTCGTGAGCTACGGCGGGAGTTCGACGCTGACGGCATTGCTCGGCGTGTCGCTTGCGCTGTCCGTCAGCGCGCGCCGCGAGCCGGTGCTCGCCGCGGACGGCTTCACGTGAGGTCTGGCGCGCCCTGCACGCATCGCAGGCCAGCCGCCTAGAACCCGATCGACCCCGCGTTGGTCGTCGTGAAGCCGCCAGGGTTGGCGCCCGGATCGCGCACCAGCCACTGCGCCTGCAACGATCCTCCCACGAGGTCGGGGTCGGGAGGTACGGGCAGGGGGTACTGCGCGCCGCCGGTCGCGCCGGTGCTCGCGCCCAGCGTGATCAGCGGAGTCGTGTAGAGACGGCAGCCGCGAAGCCCGAACGCATCGAGGCCGATGTCGAGGCGATCGCCGCCGAGCAGCAGGATCGCGATGGAGTGCGCCGGTCCCGAGGCGAGCGTCAGAACGAACGAGCTGTTGCCGGGCGTCGGGCGTCCCAGGGCGCTCAGTTCGACGGGCTGTGGCCCCGTGCCCTGGCAGCCCACGCCACGGAGGCTCACCAACGACTCGAAGGCCCGGTACGTCATGGCCCACGCCGTGGTCGGCAGCGGCCAGGTCACGACGGTTGTGGCGCTCCTGAACACATGGATCGCGCCGCTGGATGATGCGAGCCACTGCCGCTGATCGGGATTCGCGACGAGCGTGGTCAGGGGGTTTGCGCTCACCCGTGCGAACGGGGTCTGCGCCTGCGTCGCGAGTTCGTGCGTCCACACCTGGCCGCTGCTGTCCCCGATGAGCACGGTGCCGGCGCTCGGCCCGCTGGCCACCACCAACGGCGGAGGCAGCCGCAGCGGGACGAAGCGCAGAGATTGCGCGACGGTGTCGAAGAGCCAGAGCCCGGTTCCGATCAGCGAATCGGATCCGGTCGTGACCAGCATCGTCGTGCTCGCCAGGGCCGCGTCGGTGTTACCCATGTCGGCGATCGTCGGCGTCATGGGGCGGGCCGCACCGCCGAGCATCGGTGCACCGAACACGCCGGTGTTCGTCACGATCAGCAGTTCGCCGCCGAGGCCGCTCGGGAACATCGCGACGACGCGGCCGACGAGCCCCTGGACATAGGGACTCGGCGCATGCACCGTGTTGGCGGTCATCGTCGCGCGCACGAGGATGTCGCTGAGCGACGCCTGCGACCCACCCGCGAGCACGAGGCCGCCGCGGTCGGCGAACCCGACCGACAGGCGCATGTTCGCGAGGGCGGTCGTGTCGAGCGGCGCGAGTGTGCCGCGCAGGGGCTCGAACGACATCAGGCCTCCGCCCGGCGTGACGGCTCGGACGACGCACAGCGCGCGGCCTGGCAGGACCTGAGCGGCTGCTGGAGCGAGCGCACAGGCGAGGGCGAAGAGGAAGAAGGACGGGGAATGCACGGCGGGCGGAGAAAGGATACCGCGCGGCCTGCCACGCCCCGCAGCTCGGGATGCGGTTGGGCGCATCCCGGGTCCGGGGTCGAGGGTCTCGGGGCTCAGCGTCCGCGGCCCGTCTCGTCCTTCCCCTGGTCGTTTCCGTCGCTGCCTTGTTGGGCCTGCAGCGCCGCCTCGATCTTGGCACGGACCGCCTCGAATGTACGCGTGATCTCGGCGTGCCGGCTGGCGAGGCGATCGATCAGGCGGAGCTCGGCTTCGCTGACGCCGTCGGCACCGTTCATCTCGACGAGCTTCTGCAACCGCTCGATCCGGCGCAACGTGTCGGCTTCGAGCCGCTTGAGCATCGTCAGTTCCGCGCGCAGCGGCACGAGGGGCCGACGGCCGTTGCGGGGCTGGTTCTGACCCTGCTGGTTCTGCTGGTTCTGTTGCTGTTGCTCCTGCTGGCGGCGCTGTTGTTCGCGCTTCAGCGCCTCGATCAGCTCGACGAGGCGATCCTGCACCTCCTGTTGGATGGTGCGGGTGAACTCGCCGGCATCCGGCTGGTTGCCAGCAAGGCGCCGGACGACCTCGGTCAGGTCCTCCTCGATCGACCCGAGGATCTGGCTGTAGACGACCTCTTCCTCCTTGGCGAGCGCTTCGCGCATGAACTTGGAGCGCCCGGCGATCTCGCCCTCGCGCTCTCCCAGCTCGTTGAGGCGACGGCGCAGCGGTCGAGTCATGCGGGCGCCATCGCCCAGCTCGGCCGCCGCCGCGGCCGTCTGCTGGCCGATCTCGGTCTGCTTCTGGAGCAGTTGCTCGAGCTCCTCGCGGATCTTGAACAGCAGTTCCTCCTGCCGGAGGTCCATGTAGCGATCGCGTTCCTCCTCGAGCGCCTGCTGCGCCTTCTCGAGGGCTTCCTTGGTCTGCTCCTGCGCCTGGTCGGTCTGTTCGGCGTCGCCCTCCTGCATCTCCTGCCGAGCGCGTTGCGAGGACTGCTGGGCCTGCTGCAGGGCCTGATTCGCCTGGCGGTTGCGCCGCTGCTCGGCCTCCTGCGCCAACTTGATGATGTCCTCCTCGATCCGCTTCTGTTCCTCCTCGAGCTTGCGCAGCTCGGCCTTCTGTTCCGGCGTCAGCGCGCGGTTGTTGCGCAGGGCCTGCTCTGCCTGCTGCAGCTCGTCGGCGGCGCGTCGCTGTTGCTCCGCGGCATTCGCCTGCTCGCCCCGCTGCAGCGCCTCCTGGGCGCGCTGCATCGCGGCGCTGGCCTGCTTCATGCGCTCGCCTGCCTCCTGGCGTTGCTGGGGCGACATCTCGCCGCGCTCCGCGCTGGCCTGCATGTCGCGGTTGGCCTGGCTCGCCTGCTGTTGCAGGCCCTTCTGCCGCTCGGCAGCTTGCTGCGCGCTCTGGCCACGCTCGCCCTGTTGCCCCGCCATCGCCTCGCCGAGCTCACGCTGCGCGTCCTCCAGCGCCTCGCGGGACTGCTGCACTTCGTCGGTGGCGGGCTTGCGCTCCTCGAGCTGATCGGCCGCGGCACGCAGCGCCTTCTCGGCCTTCTCGAGTGCGTCGGCCGACTTGCGCTCGGCGTCCTCGCCCTGCGGGGAGCCGCGCAGGCTGCGCGCAGTGCGCGCCGCTTCCGCCGCCATGTCGTCGGCGACCTTGGCCGCATCGGGGTTGGCGGCCTCGAAGCGCTGGCGGGCCTCGCCCAGCGCGCGCGTGGTCTTGGCGAGCGCGCTCATCTCCTCCTCCGCGTTGCCCTTGGCCTTGCCGGCCTGTGCGGCCTCGAGCTGGCGTCGCGCTTCCTCCACGGACTTCGCCGCCGCCGGCTGCTCGGCCTTGCCGTCGCTGAGGTTGGCCTCGCTCTTGCGCATCGCCTCCTCGATGGCCTTGGCCTGCGCATCGCCTTCCGCCCGACGCTCGTCGGTGCGCTGCCTGGCGAGGTCGCCGGCCGCCTGGGCGGCCTTGGCGAGAGCCTCCGGGCGCGCATCGCGCCCGCCCGCCTGGGCGAGGTCGTCCGCAGCCTTGCGCGTGGCGGCTCCATCCTCGTCGCGGGGTGAACGGGCGAGACGCTCCAACTGCTCGAGGAGACGCTCGAACGCGTTCTGGCGGGCGTCTACGTCGCCGCTCTGCGCAGCCTTCTGGAGCTCCGTGGCCAGATCCTGGGCACGCTGCCATTCGCGTTCCCGGGTGCGCTGGTCGACCAACTCGCGGGCACGCTCGGCCAGATCGCCCAGCTCGAAGGCCTGATCCCGCAACGGGTCGGGCCGACCCGCCGCGGCGGCTTGTTCCCCCGCCCGCTTCTCCAGCGTCTGTTGCTGGGCGAGGAGGCGGCGCACGCGCGCCAGGGCATCCTCGAGGAACGGCATGCGGGGGCCGGCTTGCCGCAGGTTGTTGGCGGCCTCCTCGCGCTGCCGCCGCGCCAGGTCGCGGAGCTGGTCGGCGAGAGCACGCTCCGCCGCGGTCGGTTCGGCGGCGGTTGCATCGCGGGCCTGCTGCTGCAGCTCGTTCTGCTTGCGGATCAGCTCCGCCACGTCGGCTGCCATGCGCTCCGCGGTCTTGATCTCCTGCTCCAGATTCTCCATCGACCGCCGGTCGAGGAGGATGTCGAGCAGGCGCTCCAACTCGGCCACCACGGCGGCCTGTCGCTCGAAGGCGCGGGCGTACGCCTGTGCGTCGAGATCGTTGCGGATCCCGGCGACGGACTCGAGGATCGTTCCCTTCTCGAGATGCTCGAGCCCGGTCTTGAGGAGTTTGGCCTGTTCGACGCGACCTTCGGCCTCGTAGCGGCCCAGGAGACGCGTCATGACGTCGCGGAGGCGCTCGGCCTTGCGCAGGATCTCCGCCTGATCGCGACGCAAGCGATCGAGGTCTTGCGCGGTCTCGCCCTGGGCGGCGACGGCGGTGGTGGTCGCCACCGTACACAGCACCGTCGTGACGATGGGGCCCGTGAAGGAGAGGCCTGCGAAGGACAGGCCTGCGAAGGAGAGGGCCAGCAGGGTGGATCGCATGTCACTTCCTCATCGTCTGGGTGCGCGACTGCACGTCGCGCTGATGGTCGCGCAGGGCGCGCGTCGTAGAGATCACGTCCTGGAATTCGTTCCACTCGTCGAGCAGCGCCAGCAGGGCGCTCAGCTCATCGACGAGCTGGTCCTGGGCCGATCTGGCTTCGCGCAGACGTGCGTCCAGTTGGCTGCGGTCCCCGCGGGCCGCGGAGAAGGCCTGGATGCACTTCGGCCCGAGCCCTTCGGCGATCGCGTCGGCCCGGCTGCACATGGTGAGGACGCGATCGAGGAACTTGCCCAGGGACCCGATCCGGCCCGCGGTCCGATCGGCTGCGAGCCCTCGATAGAACTCGGGGACGAACGCGTGCGCGTCGGCGTGGCTCGCGTGGAAGGCTGCGTAGCGATCGTGGAGCGGAGCCAACGGAGTGGCATCGTCCATCGGGTTGAACAGGTGCACGTTGAACGACCGCATCAGTTCGACGTGGACGCGGCCACCGAGCGAATGGATCCGTCCCTGGGCCACCTGCATCGCCGTCAGGCTGGCGTTGAGTTCCTGCGCGCTCATCGCGGCCACATCGGCGACGAGCGTGACGAGTCGGTCACGGCGTTCGCGCTGCAGCTCCAGGGCCTTCTCGACGTCGGTCCGCACGCGGCGGAAGTGCGCCGCGATGCGACGCTCGAGGTCACCCAGGCTCACGACGTGGAGAGTCCGGGCGGGGAGGCGCGTCGTGCGCGGCTCAGGTGCACGGTTGTCGACCAGCACGACATGCCAGGTGAGGCTCTCGCCTTCCTTGACGGCGAGGCCATCGCCCAGCAGGGCCGTGAGCGGGTGCAACGAGGTGAGGATCGTCTGCGGGTGGAACAACCGATCGGGGCTGCCGAGACTGCGGACCACAGGCGTCGTGCGTTCGCCGACCAGGACCTCGGCGGTGACGGAGGTGAGGCGGAAGTCGTCTCGTGCCAGGACACGCAGCGCCACGACGCCGTTCGGCAGCATGGCGTTGAGGCCGTCGTCCTGCGGCGTGAGGATCTGACCCGAGGGTGGGGCGTCGGCGACAGCGATGACGGGATACGACGACCCTTGCGGGTTGCGCAGCCCATCGCTGCTGAGCAGTTCGACGTGGTAGCGGTCCGTCTTGCGCACCATGAATCCACCTCGGTAGACGGTGCGTGGGCCGCCGTCGTCTTCGACCTGCGTCGCCACGAGGTCGATGCTGTCGCCGCCCTCCTGGAAGATCAGGCGGGCGCCGGCGGCGGCGCCCAGCGGCGTCACGTCCAGGGTCACACCCGTGCCTTCGAGTGCCTCGATGCCGCCGCCTTCCTGGACGCTGGGGGCGCGCCCCGTGTAATCCGGGTACTGCAGCGCCGCGCGGATCGAACCGACCCGGGGAGGGCGTACGGCGTTGACGGTCACGAAGAGGTCGCCGCGATCGTCGTCGCCGCCACGCGCGTAGAACGCGAAGCTGTCGGACACACGGCGGAACACGTGGCGGAAGCGGCTGTTGCCGCGCGCCGCCGTCGTGACCTGGGAAGGCAGACCCCTCCCGCCCTCGAGTACCAGGAGCACCTCGCGGGGGACCACGCCATCGGCGCGCACGATCACCGCGAGGTCGCTGCCCGCCGCGAGCGTGATGGTGGCGCGGTCGCCGGTGCGCTCGATGCGGTAGTCCTGATCCGACGGCGGCAGTTCCACGGCCAGCGTCGTCTGGCGCGGGTAGGCGGCCGAGGACCCGAACATGCGCTGCAGGAACACCTGCACGACTTCGCGGTTCGTGATCAGACCGGGAGCGGCGACCACGAGGGCGATGCCGGCGGCGAGCCACGCGTGGCCGACGTGCCGCCAGGTGAGGAACTCGTCGGTCCGCAGGCTCGTCGCGGCGGCCGTCGCATCAGCGACGACCCGTTCGATCATCGCCTGGGACTGATCGCGCGGATTGGCCGCGACGCTTGCCATGTCCGCGAGCTGCAGGGCGGAGATCAGCCGCTCGCGCAGCGCCGGGAACCGACGCTCGAGAGCGACTGCCACGTCGTCCCGGTCGAGCCGAAGTCGCAGCGGGCCGAGGACATGTCGATACCCCACCCACACGACGAGTGCCAGCCAGCCGGATGTCAGCAGCAGCCGGATGCCCACCGGCAGCGACAGGCCGCGATCGGTGACGTAGTAGACGACGAGCAGCCCGACCACGGCGGCGATCGCGATCGCCGCGCCGCGCAAGAGCAGGCGGCCGACGATGCGGCGACGCTGGGCCTCGAGGATCGTCCGGATCGCCAGCGTTGCCTGACTGGGAACGGCTGGGTCGTGAGGGTGCGGGTCGGCCACGTTCAGCGCTGGAAGATCGGCAGGTACTGGTACGGAATCGACAGGATCAGCGTGGCGACTGCGGTCGAGAAGGCTTCGCCGGGGCCGGTGTCACAAGGCCATGAGCCGTCGCGGCGCTGGAAGCCGAGCAGGCACTCACGGATGTCCCGGAAGTACTCCTTCCACCGTTCCCCGCCGTGCACGTAGTAGGCCTGCACCGCGTAGTAGTGGCCGTAGTAGAAGAAGTAGTGGCCCTGGAAGCTGCGGTTGAACATCGGCAGCTGCGCGTCCATGTAGTCCATCGCGCGCTGGATCGTGTCCTCGTCGTAGTTGTAGCGACCCGCCGCGAACAGCGTCGTCACGCCAGCGGCGGTGAGCGGGAAGGTCGCACGACTGTGCATGCCGATCTGGTAGCGGAAGGCGCCGCCGTCGTTGGTGAGCATCGCGCCGCGTGAGTAGCCACGGCCACGTCCCACCGGGGAGCCTTCGTCCACCGCGCTCGCGCGCACATAGCGCTCGGCGTCCTCGATGTGACGCACCGGCACCGTGATGCCCACGTTGCGCGCCGCCCGCAGCGCCACGACCTGGCAGACCGTGATCGACATGTCCGACTCGCGTGCGAACGGCCGGTAGCGCCAGCCGCCCTGGCTGTTCTGGGAGTCGCAGATGAGGTTCACGGCCTTCTGCAGCGCGGCCTTCACGTCGCTGCGCCGCGCCATGCCGTAGATCTCCGCCAGCACGAGCGTGGCGAGCGCATGGCTGTACATGCGCGTGTTGTTGCCGCTGATGAACCCGGTCTCGGTCACCTGCGACAGCACGTAGTCCAGGCCGCGCTGGAGATGATCGCCGTACTTGCCGCGGCCGGGCACGTGGCCGCCGGCGAGGAAGCTCATCAACGCGAGCGAGGACACGCCCACGTGCGGGACGTTGTAGTCGGTGACCTGGTAGTTCGAGTTGAGCTTGTAGCCGACGTCCTGCGCCCAGTAGCCGTCCTGATGCTGGTGCTCCGCGAGCCAGCGCTGACCGTCCTCGACGGCGCGTCGCAACTGGGGCGTGATCGCCTCGCGCCAGTGGCCGTCGCGCCGCTCGATGCGCGTCTCCTGGGCGGGCGTGGGGGCGAGGCAGCACGCGAGGGCGAGCAGGCCGGCCATCGACGTCACGCCCGGGCGGGTCGCGGGCCGGGCGGCGGGGGCGCGGAGATTCGAGTGGTTCGGGTCGTGGGTGTTCATCGCAGCGCGGCGCCTCGGTCGCCGAGGATGGTAACGCCTTGTGACGTTTCGAGAGCGACCCAGGGTCCGACGCGGCGCAGGCCCTGTGCCTGGGTGCCGGGAAGCCGCACGCGGGCGCGCTCCGTGCCGTTCTCGAGGTCGTAGGTGAGCAGTAAGGTCTCGTTCTGTCCGACGAGGAGCGACATGGCGGCGACCACGAAGTCCGAGCCGAACGCGGGCTGGTCCTGCGGCACGGCGAGGTTGATGTCGCCGGGCAGGAGGACGCGGATGGCGGGCTTTTGCTGGGTGAGCGAGCGGCACAGCAGGCGCCAGCCATCGGGTTGCAGGCCGGCGATGGCGATCACATCCGAGCCGGGACGCTCCGGTGAGCCGACCCTTCGCGGTGACAAGACCTGCACGCTCCGGCCCAGGCCCTCCACGCGGTACACCTCGCGACCGCTGCGCGTGTTCAAGGCTACGAGGCGCCCACCCTGCACGGGGCCGTTCTCGACGACACCGAGCGTGTCGCTCCGGAGAGCGAGGTGCTGCAGGGCTCGACCCGGCGAGCCGCGCCATGTCCAACGGGTGGAACCATCGCGCGTCAACGCCACGATCGTCGGCGGACGATTGCGATCCTCGGACACACCGTCGGCGGCGAGGTAGATCGTTTCCGCGTCGACGAGCAGCCGGTCGTGCATGCGCAGGAGTGACGCCTGACGGGCGAACTCGGTGGTCAGGCCGAGCGTGGCGATGGTGTCGTCGCGCAGCGCGATCCGACCCACGGTCTGTCCGGAGATCGGGTCGATGTGGTGCAGGGTGAGCCGGCCTTCGTCGCCCGGTCGAAGGGACCAGATCGCCCCATCGGCGCCCACCGGCGCAATGCTCGGCTCGAGAGCTCCGAAGCGGCGCTCGAACATCACCGCTCCGGTCATCGGCTCGATCCCGAGCAGCGTGCCACCGTCGGCCGCCCGATGATGCTCGCTGAACAACACGAGCACGCCGCGGTGGACACCGAGTGCGTAGAGCGCGCGATCGTCCTCCGCCGCGTGTGTCCAACGGACACGCCCGCTGTCGAGTTCGATGCCGCGAATCCGGTCGTTCTCGCCGACCACGAGGCGATCGCCGCAGACGAAGACAGGCGATGTCGGCATCAGCCGGGGACAGTCCAGGGAGTAGATCGGAATGGCGAGACGGTCGGCGCTGCGGCGGAGGTCGTGGGCCCGCAGGACCGCGCCTCCCTCGAGGAGGAACATGGGCACATCCGGGGCCGCTGCGAACCCCTGCACGACCTCGACCTCGAACACCGACAGCCCCGTGCCGGGCACGGTGGGCGCGATGTGTGCCACCCGATGCGTCAATGCCGGTGCCGGAGGCAGCGGCGCAGCAGCGACCGCGCCGACGACGGGGGTCAGCTCCTTGTAACTCCGGCCGGCATCGGTCGGGAAGTCGGACGCCTCTCCACCATGCTCGGTGCGGAGCCGCGCGTCGAGCGCGGCGGCCAACGCCTCGTTGCCTCGGCGTGTGGCGGTGGCCTGCAGACGCCGCAGCAGCCCTGGCGTGACGGTACCGCGTTCGGTGGCGCGACGCGCGCAGCGCACGGCCGCATCGAGGTCTCCGTCCGCGACGGCCAGATCCATGATCGAACGCAGTGCATCACGGGCGACGGCGCTGTGTGGGAAGCGCTCGACGACGGCGGACAGGGACGTTGCGTCGCCGATCGCCGCAGCCATGGCGTCGCGCGCGCGCCGCTCGATCGGCTCGTAGATCCCCTGGCCATGCTGATCGAGGAGACGGGCGATGCGCTGCGTGGCGAGGGTGCGGGCGTCGATCCCATCGATGCGGATGTCCGGATAGCGCTCGAGCAGGCCCTGCCAGCGGGCGAGCATCCGGCCCGGATCGACTTCGCGTTCCGCGCACTGCCAGAGCGCGAAAGCACTCGCGGGTAGCAGGACGCCGCCGTCGAAGTGCACGACCGCCTCTCCCAGGCGTTCGGCCAGGAGATCCAGCTCACGGCAGGTGTCTGCCGGCGCGCGGGTGAGCGTCAGCACGCGGCGATGCGCCACCAGCCAGCGATCGTCGTCGGTCGCCTCGTCCCGCGCGCGGCGCAGCATCGCGAGGGCGCGGTCGGGCTCGCGCTTGCCCACGCTCATCGCCCGCGCGACCGTCAGATCGAACAGCAGGCCGCCGAGGCGGAGGCGCGTCGGATCGTCGGCCGCGACGCCGCGTCGCTGGCAGGCGGCGATTCCGCCGCGCAGGATCTCGGCGGCGCGATCGGCGAGGCCGCCCTCCAGGTTGTCGCCCGCCTGCGCGCGCAGCATCTGGGCGAGGGACAGGGCCGCCACGGGGTCGTCGGGGTCGTCGCGCACCTGCCGCTCCGCGAACTGCAGGAGGCTGTCGACGTCGTAGCACACGTCGATGGCGCCGGACCGGGCGGACACCAGGAGCCCATCGGTCAGGAGCAGGTTGCCTGGGCGCGGGAGGCGCGGCAGCGACGTGACGATGGGGTCGGCGGTGCCATGGGCATCGAAGACGCTCACGCCGCCGCTGCTCGGATAGTAGATCCGGTTGCCGACGATCGCGCCCCGCGGCGGCAGATCGAGCAACGGGTCGACGCCGAGATTCTCACGCGACCGGACCAGACGCACTTCGCCGGACTGGCGTGGGCTGGTCGGCCGCGCCTTGATCGCGAGCACCCCTTGTCCGCTGACGATGAACTCGTCGCCGATCGCGCCGAGCAGCCAGCGCACGTTGTTGTCGCCGGACATCCGCGCCAGGTAGGGCAGCCGCCAGAGCATGCGACCGTTGCTGCAATCCATCCCGACCACGTACTCCGAGTCGAGTGGTGTGCAGGCCAGGACCCCGGCTGCCACGCACACCGGGTTGTTCGCGAAGTACACCGCCCGATCTTCCTGATGGGTCAGACGGGTCTGCGGCATGTTCGTGACCTCGTAGGCCGATACCCACCGCAACACGCCGTCTGCCTGGTCGAGGGCGAAGCAGACCCCGAGGTTCGTGCAGCCGTAGATCACGCCGCCGTGCAGGGCCAGCGGTGAGGCCGCGAACTCGCGTCGGGCGTTGCCGAACATGTTGACCTCGAGCTGGCTGCTGCAGATCAAACGTCGCCAGCGCGGCTCGCCGCTGTTGACGTCGTACGCCGCGACCGAGAAGGCGATCGAGCCCGTCTTGTCGTGCGACGGGACGAAGACCGTGTCGCCCACGATCACAGGAGGTGCGCAGGCCTCGTGGCCGGCGAAACGCCTCGTGATCGCGCCGTTCCGCCCGTCGTAGTGCGTCCACCGCTGCTTGCCGGTGCGGCGATCGAAGGCCACGAGGCGGCGAGACGGGATCTTGACGATGACGTCGAACTGCCGGAAACGCGAGTTCTCGCCTTCGGTGGGCACCTGCAGCGCCGCGACGACGATGTCGCTGTTCACCGCTGGCGCCAGCGCGAAGTTCACGTCGATCTGTCCCTCGTACTCGCGGTAGTCCTCACCTTCGCGGAGGAACGGACCTTCGCCTTCCCACAGCCTGCGCCGGTCGAACGGGTCGATGGCGATCACGCTGAGGCCGTCGGTGATGAACAGCCCCGATGCATCGCCGACCACGTGCATGGCGAACTCGTTGGCGCCGAAGCCGGTGGGCGCGACCTGTTCCGAACGCATGAGCCGCGCCCGCCCGCGTGGTGGCGAAGGCGGCCGGCGCGCGAAGCCGAAATGGTCGCGCAGGGCATCCTCAGCCCCGGGGAGGCTGGTGCGTGCCTGCGCAACCAGCACTTCGAGTTCGGGCGGCAGCGGATCGCCGGTGCGCTCGCCTTCGGCGAGGGCCCGCGCGACGACGAGGCGTCGTTCGATCCCCGGATAGATCCGATGCGCAGGACCCGTGGCGTCGCGCGCCGCGACGTAGTGGCGCAGCGCCGTGGTCGGTCGACCTGCGACGAACTCCAGATCGCCGAGCCGGATCCGCGCCAGCCGGCCCGGCTCCGCGGCAGGGAACGCGCGGGCGACGGCCAGCAGATCGTCGGGCCGCGAGCCCGTGAACGCGTCGCGCAGGAGGCCGCCGCCCTCGCGCGCCACCAGCCGCTCGTACGCGGCGACGGCATCCGGGGGGAGGTCGCGGAGCGTTTCGATCACCGCGGCGCGCAGGCCGAGGTAGCGATCGACGCCCTCCAGGACCGGGACGACACCGCCCTTCTTGTCGTCGAGGAGCAGGTGCAACCGCTCCACGGCCTCCTGCAACTTGCCCGCGGTGAGTTCTTCGCGGGCGGTGCGCCACTCGAAGACGTCGTCCTGGGAGCGCGGCAGGCTGAACAACCCGTTGCCCTGGAACGACTCGGTCTGCGCCGGCAGAGCCGCCGCCGTGAGCGCCGCCGCCACCAGCGTCCGCTGCTGGAGGAATCTCGCTGGCCGACGGGAAGCGAGCGCACGTGCCGGCATCACCAGCAGTGCAACAAGGGTCCGGAGTCTCATCGATCTTTCGTCACTTTCATCGGCCACCGGCCGCGGCGGGGATCGCGCATCGGGCAGGATTCTCGGGTACGACGCGTCGCCGCGCCCTCCAGGCATCGTTTCGGGCCACCTTCCTGGCGGCACCGGCGCGCCGGGCGCTGACTATAGCCGTGCTCGCCGACGGTGCCGGTGGCCGGTGTCGCGGGCGTGTGCTCCGATGTCGGGCCGACACCTCGCTACACGAGGCGGACCCGCTTGCGCAGGAGCCACTCGATGGTCAGCAAGGCCAGGACCCCGGCGAGGGTCCACCAGTGGTCCCACAGCGGTCGGGTCGAGCGATCGACCTCGGTCTCGTAGGGCTTGCGCTCCTTGAAGACGGCCGCGAGCCGGTCGAGGTCGCCGAGCAGCGAGTAGAAGCCGTCCTTCGACGCAGCGGCGATCTGCTCCAGGGTCTCGCGATCCTGGCTGCTGCGCGCCATCTCGACGTCGGGGACCTTCACCAGGATGTCTTCGCGCGCGAGCGTCTCGCCCTGCGGGTTGTCGTCCTCGAACACCAGCACGCTCACCACGCCCGGATCCGGCATGGTGAAGCGACCCTCGAACTCGCCGCTGTCGTTGGCTCCGGTTGCAGCCTGCAGCATGCGTCGCTCCGGTTGGCCATCGGCTTTGCGGAAGAACACCGCCTGTTCGCTGCCGCGACGAACCGACAGTTCCGTGTCGAGGAGCTGCAGCGAGATCTTCACCTGCTCGCCGGTCTCGACGATCACCTTGTCGACGCGCAGGTCGACGCGGTCGTCCCGGCGGCGCAGGCGTCCGGCCGCGAGGTGGCGCACCACGTTGCGCCAGAACGCGTCGTGGTACTTCTCGCCGTAGGGATCGCGCCAGCGCCAGGTCTCGTCGGTCGCCAGGAACATGACGCGGCCGCGCGGCACGTCGCCGGTGACGATGAGGGGCCGCTTGCCGAAGCGGTTCTCGTCGGTGGGATGGCGGAGCACGACCGTGGCGCCGGCCTTGGCCTGCTGGACGGGGTAGTACGCCACGAGGGGAGCGAGGCCCTCGCGCCAGAGCCGCTCGTTCAGTTCGCTCTCGCGCTGCAGCAGCACGATGTCGTGCGGGAGCAGGGAGTTCTCGAGCCTCGGGAGGAACGGTTCCGACCAGTCATGGCCAACGAGGCGATCGGGCTCCTCGAGCACCACGGGGAGCAGGTCTTCGAGCGGCGTGCTGCGATAGCGTTCCGGCATCGCCCATTCGCCCCAGACCACGCCGAGCCCGCCGCCGTACTCCACGAACTGGGTGAGCAGCTGCAGCCATTCCTGCCGGCGATCCTCCGTGGGGGCGAGTTGCTCTGGCAGCACGTCACCGAGCAGCACGACGTGGTACTTGAACAGCTCTTCCTTGGTGCGAGGCAACTCGCGCAGCGGCTCCAGGTGCTTGCTGTGCTCCTGGATGAAGTCGCGGCTCGCGTCGAACAGGTAGACCTGCGCCTCGATGCTCGGATCGACGCGCAGGAGCGCGTTCTTCACGTACCGATAGTCCCAGCGCGGATAACCGTCGACGTAGAGCACGCGGATGCGCTCGTCGTTCACGCGCAGGAAGCGGACGTCGACGTTGTCGTCGGTCGTGGTCTCCTCCGGCAGCGCGGTCACCTCGAAGCGCAGCGTCCAGTCGCCGGCATCCTCGAAGGCTCGGAACAGCCGGACCTTCGCCGGCTCACCGTCGGCGAGCAGGGTCGTCGTCGTGGTCTCGAGCACCTGGCTTTGGCCGCCGTCGCGGGCGCCGTGCAGCGTGACCGTCACGGTACGGCCCGCGAGGTTGCCCTCGGCGCTCACCGTCACGTCGAAGCCGACCTCCTCCAGGCGCAGCGCCTCGCGGGGTCCGCCGGGGCCGGTGATCCGCACGTTGCGCGGTGGATTGGGATCGCCGACGCCGATCGTGAAGATCGGCAGGTCGTTGCCGCGGAACTTGCCCGCCACGTCGACCGGCGACTGCCCGACGTTGCTGCGGCCGTCGGACACGAGGATCACGGCGTCGACGTTCGTGGCGCCGGCGGCGCCGAGGTGCAGGTCGAGCGCGTCGCCGATGGGTGAGCGCGGGCCGCGCGCGGTGAGCTCCGAGAAGCTGCCCACCGGGATCGGCTTGCGCACGAACTTGAACAGGCGCAGGTCGTGGTTCGACTGCAACTGATCGAGCAGGCCCTGCGGCCGGTGCAGCACCTTCGCGACCAGTTCGGCGCGCGTCAGCCCCGAGACATCGCCGACGCCCGCGGCCTTGGCGAGCGCGGCTCGCTGCGCAGGGTCGGTGTAGGTGTCCTTGCGCCCCATGCTCGCGGTGTCATCGACGACCACGTGGACCTGGCTGCGTACGGTGCTGTAGCGGATCAGCTCGAAGGCCGGCTCGAACAGCGCCACGAGGCAGAGCAGGAGCGCGAGGCCGCGCACCACGGAGAGCACGATCCGGTCCCGGCGCTCGAGTCGGGCGAGGCCGCCGTAGCACCACCACGCGAAGAGCAGGATGCCGGGGATGATGACCAGCCCGAGGACCCAGAGCTCCGGGAGGGCGAGGAACCGGAACGTCTGCTCCGTGTACACCTCCGCGGTTGGGGGGACCTGCGGGTCCTGGCCGAACAGACCGGCGTCGATGAGGGGGATCGCGAGCATGCGCCTCATCCGCCGCGCCGCGTGCTGACGTAGCGGGCCAGCGCGCCCTCGCCGAGCAGGAACAAGAACGCCGCGAGCAGGAGCATCGGGCCCAGCTCGTTGGCGCCGGAGTCGATCGCCGTGCTCCCTTCCGCGGGCAGCTCGCGATGGATGCGCTCGACGCCGAGGCGCTCGCGCACCACGCCGTGGGCCGCGTAGCGCAGATCACCCTCGACGGGCTCGACGTTGACGGCGAACGGAAGCTGGCGCGGAGTGAGGACGCCGTCCTTCTCCACCTGGAGGTCCGCCAGATAGATGCCGGAGAACGCGGTGTCGCGGCACGGCGGCAGCGCGTAGCGATTGCCCGGCAGCGGGCGACCGTCCTCGCCGGTGGGAATGCGCATCGAGCCCGCCCGCTCGCTGGTGAGGTAGGCCACGTCGCGCGGCTTGTCGCGCAGCGACGCGCCGATGGCGCCGCCGACCACGATGTTGTGCTGGCTGGCGCCGGAGACCGTGAGCCAGCGCGCCAGGGGGTGGAGGAACTGGAACGCGATCATCTCGAGCTGCAGGTCGTTCCAGCGATCCGGCCGCCGCGTGATCGTCGTGCTCAGCACGGCGACACGGCCTTCGCCCCACGCGCCGACGGTCAGGAGCGGACTCTGCTGCGGATCGCGCAGGCGGGCGATGATCCGTGCGTCGCGGTGCAGCGTGGTCGCGTCGCTGCCCATGAACTTGTAGATCGGCAGCTGCTGGAAGATGTCCCGGAACACCTCGCCGAGATCCTGGAACACCGGATGGTCGGGGTCGACGATCTCCGCGCCGTAGCTCTCGTCGCCGAGCGGTGCGAAACCGAGCGGGCCGTGCAATTGCAGCGGCACGGGGCCTTGCCCGGCGACGTGCAGGTTGGCGTTGTAGGAGTCCGCCTTGCACCGTCCGCCGGTCATCACGAACAGCGAGGTCCCGCCTTGCATCGCGTTCTTGAGCTTCTCCGCGACTTCGGCTGGCACGGCTTCGACGTTGCACAGCGCGACGAGGTCGTAGTCGGCGAACGGCTCGTTGCCCGTCCAGAACTGCAGCGTGTCGATCGTGCGCGGCTGGAACGGGGTCAGCGACGGATCACCGTCGCCGGCGCCGGGGTCGAGGATCGCGCGCACGTGCGATGCGTCCTGCAGCGGCGCCTCCGTCTCGTCCGAGCCCTCGACCAACAGCAGCTTGACGCGGTCGCGCACCTCGACGACGAGGTAGCGCACATCGTCCGCGTCCAGGCCGTCGCTCTCGATCGAGGCCTTCACGGTGCGCAGTCCGACGTCGAGGAACGTGAGCGGGAACTCGACCGTCTTGTCGGCGAGCGCCTCGAGCGTCACGGCCTGGCGGACCGGCGCGCCGCCGTCGATCTCCACGGTGACCTGCACCGCACGCGGCGACTCGCCCCGATTGTGCAGCGTGACCTGCAACGGCAGGGGCGTGCGCACGACGGCCAGTTCGTCGAGGAGGCGCAGGTCGGTGACTTGCAGGTTGTCGAGGTGCTCAGCGCCGGCCTCGGGACCGACATCGAAGAAGGTCAGCTCCGCCTTCTTGCGCAGGCGCTCGACGGCGTCGGCGATGGTGTCTTTGAAGGCGTCCGCCGGCGGGGTCTCGCCGGGCGGAGTGTCCGGCGCCCGCGCGGCGTCGCCCTGGGCACCGGCGGTCTTGTCGAGACCCAGCGCGCGCACCTGCAGGTCGGTGAACACGTGCACGCGGTACTCCGGGTCGCTGCCGTTCTCGACCAGCTCGGCGGCGGCCACCAGCGCGGCAGTGAGGTCGCTCGCGCCATCGAACGGTCGGCCCAGCACGGCGAGCTGCGCCTTGGCGCGCGCGACGTTGAGGTCGTCGACCACTGGTGTCGTGGGGCGCACGCCGGCGACGACGATCGAGACCTTGTGGCCCGACTGCCGTGCCACCCGATCGAGCAGCCGCGTGGCGAGGCTCTTGGCCTGCGCGAACGGACTCGGCGCGCCGGGCGGTTCGACGCCCATGCTGTAGCTGGCGTCGATGACGAGCACGTGGTGGGCAGTGCTGCCGATCCCCACGAGGCCGGCGACGCTGCGCAGCACCGGGCGGGCGATGGCGAGCGCGAGCAGGATCGGGATCAGGCAGCGCAGGATCAGCAGCAGCAGGTTCTCCGTGCGCACCCGCCTTCGCTGCTTCTTGTACGCGGCGAGCAGGAACTCCATCGCCGCCCAGGCGCGGCGGCGGAAGCGCTGCCGGTTGAGCAGGTGGATGATCAGCGGCACCGCGAAGGCGAGCGCGCCCCACAGCAGCAGCGGGTTGAAGAAGTTCAGCACGGGCTACTTGCGACGCTTCGCGCGCGAGGCGCGCAGGGCGAGGAACGAAGACAGCGCGACGTCGAGCGGCTGGTGCGTGAGCAGCGGCACGTAGTCGATGCGCTGGGCGAGGCAGCCGCGGCGGACCTTGTCCTGGAACGCGTGGATCTCCTCCAGGTACGCGTCGCGGAGAGCCTTGGGGTCGACCAGGAGTTCGGGCATCGACTCCAGGCCCTCGAACATGGTCATGCGCTCGAACGGGAACTCGACCTCGTCGCGGTCGAGCACGTGGAACACGGCCACGTCGTGGCCGCGCTGCGCCATGGCCCGCAACCCCTTCAACACCGCGTCCGGGTCGTCGAACAGGTCCGAGAACACGAGCACCATGCCGCGCCGCCGCAGCTCGCGCGCGACCTCCTCGAGCACGCCGCCGATCCGGCTCTTCGCCGCCGGCTTCGCCTCCGTGAGGGTCTTGAAGACGTTGTTGAGGTTGGCCCGGGTGTTGCTCGGTGGCACCTGACGCACGACGTTCTCGTCGAACAGCGTCACGCCCACGGCGTCGGACTGCTGCTGGATGAGGAACGCCAGCGCCGCCATCGCCGTCGCCGCGTAGTCGAACTTCGTCATCCCGTCGTCGTGGCCGTACGCCATCGACTCGCTCTGGTCGAGGAAGAGGTTGGCGCGGAGGTTGGTCTCCTCCTCGAACTCCTTGATGTAGATGCGGTCCGACTTGGCGAAGATCTTCCAGTCGACGTAGCGGATGTCGTCGCCCGGCACGTACTCGCGGTGCTGGGCGAACTCGACGGAGAAACCGCGGTACGGCGACTTGTGCATGCCGCTCACGAACCCCTCGACGACGAGGCGGGCGCGCAGCTCGAGCTTGCTGACCTTGGCGAGGACCCTGGGGTCCAACGGGTTGCGTGTCGTCTCCATCGCGGGTTGTCGAGGCTGCGCGCGGAACCTGATGCCCGGCGCCGCAACGGCGTCGGGCCACCGGTTCACTCGCGGTTCACTGGCGGATCACCTTGGGCAGGCCGCCGGCGGCCATCGCCGCGCTGTCGTTGGGCGCGATCTCCTCGAGGAGGCGATCGATGACCCGATCGGTCGTCACGCCCTCCGCCTCTGCTGCGAAGCTCGTGACCAGACGGTGGCGCAGGACCGCGTGCGCGACGGCGCGGATGTCATCCGCCGCCACGTAGAACCGGCCCTGCAGGAGCGCGCGCGCCTTGGCGCCGAGCGCCAGGTACTGGCTCGCGCGCGGCCCGGCGCCCCACGCCAGCCACTCCTTCACCCACGCCGGCGCGTCGCCCGTGGTGAGGCGGGTGGCGCGGGTGAGGCGCAGCGCGTAGTCGAGGACGTGATCCATGATCGGCCGGTCGATTGCCATCAACCAGTTGCGCCAGGCGATCGACAAGGTGG
>CAYQMF010000009.1:34851-97926 GCA_964418595.1 uncultured candidatus Brocadiaceae bacterium | reverse complement strand
CGCGACATCACGACGAGAGTCCATCTCCCGCGAGCGCGGCCGTCGGACGCTTACGGAGCAAATGACAACACCAGTCCAAAAACAAGTTCAGGAAGGTTTCTATCATGAAGTGCCGTCTTGTGGCCCTGGTGGCCTGCGTCATGATTCCTACCGTTGCCCGCGCTCAACGGATTTCACGATCCTTCACGATCGAGAATCACCGTCTCGCGATAACGGTGGAGAATCGCGAGGTAAGCTGGAGAACACTGGGTGCCACGCGACCCATGCGTGGTGTGATTCGATGTGGAATCGTCAGCGTCGACATCATTGGTGGAAGTGGAGGCCACGTCTTATCTGGTGGGCGGACAAACCGACAGCGGCTTCGGCCTTGCCCACGTGGTTTGGGACGGACGCGACGGCCTTGCGATTCGGCGCGAGGTGGGTATGGCGTTTTCCCCCGGGTCGCTCGCAGTCTCATCAGGAATGCCGCGACGTCTGTTCGCGCTCGATCGTCTACGAGGAGAGGTGCGTGCAGCGGAATTGGGCAACACGCTACCCGAACCTCGAGATTGGGTGCTCGTGGCAGCGCAGGCTGACTGTCCGCTACTGGTGGGTTCGGAGGTGCGGTTCTCGACGTTCTTAGGGAGCGATGAAGCTGGAGCGTACGCCGTGGACCGCAACTTGTTATTCAGCACTCAAGTCAGGTACTACTTCCTCTATAATGGACGCTGGCAATTGGACCGTCGGGTAGTAGACCTATCAGGCAATAACGCTGGGTTCCTAGAATTCAACCAAGGCCAAACGAGGCGTGACCCCATCAGCCTGCGGTCGTCGAGGCCTGGTGAGGTCTTCCTGGTGCAAGAGGGCAGGGGGAGAGGCAGCGGGGAGCGGACACGAATTGGCAGCGTCGGCCCGACGGATATAGGCCTGAGGCTAAGTTTCAGTCTCGATAGAGGCATGATCTGGGGTTCGAGGTATCGCCTAGAACTCGGCGTGAATGAACTGGCCAGTCACTGGTTGTGGCCCGTGGACACCTATGGTGTCCCTCATGCCTTTGGCGCTGCGCATGTTTCCCCGTTGATTTGCCAACCGGATCGGTGCCGCGCTGGAACCGGGAGGTACGGCGTGGGCGCGAGCTACTCCATGGCGGGACAAGAGGGTCCGGTGATGGCTCAGATTGTTTGGTGGTACGCAATACGGCCTGACGGAGCACCGTTACCCATCGAGCAGCTGGCTGGTGAGCTTGCGATATTGCGGGCTGACGTCGTGTGTGCCAAGAGTGTCGTTTGGCCCAGCGCAGAAGTCCGCTCAAGGGACGCTCTGTGCCCACTGGCTCTACCATTGCATCTAGGTCCGCACTGGGTGGGATCAATAGTGCTGGGCCAGATGATCGTGGTCGGACCGGGTGGCTCAGACGTCGCAATCAGCAACGTTGTAGGATCGGCGCTGTTGCCAAGAGGTGGCGAATCGAGGCTAGATACTAGAAGCTATCAGGCCGCTTTGTCTTGGTGGCGAGCCTATGGCGTTACGGGCGATACGCGGTTCACCGTGGACTTGGCGGATAGGATCAGAAGGCTCAGCTCTCGCTAGTCCTGAAACAAGCAAGATGTGAGTGGCGAGAAGGCAGCCGAGCGGGAGGGCTAACCGGGTCAAGAGATGACGAGACGGTTACTACCTGCCGCAGCTCGGCAGTCTGTCGTTCGATCTGGTCACGGTGTTGAGTAGAGTATAGGGTCTGACGGCCGCGCCCGCATAGCGTAGACTCCGGCCTTGAGATCGCCATGTGGTGGCATGCGAAGAGTTGGAGCAATAGGTCGAACGGTCGAACAAGTTGCGAGTCGCGTCGCGCGTCGCGCGGGATGTGAGGCTTGAGTAGTTGGCCCGTCGGAGCGTGTCTTGGTGTCTTGGTGGACGTAGGTTGGGTCCAGGAGCGCGGCAAGGTTGGCCGGCCCGGTGGACATGGTACGCAGCGTCCGCTTACGGCCCACGAATCGGGACGCGGCGTACCCGTGGTCAGCTCACACCCAGGGCAGCGTGGTGGCCGGCGGGGGCCTCGCCGCAGCGATCGCGGGTGGATCAATGGACGGAGTGCTACGGTAGCCGGCCCGATGGCCGAGGTGCTGTGGCAGCTCGAAGGAGTGAGTCTGCGAGGCGGTGCGCGCCCGCGGCTGAGTGACGTCACCGGCACCGTGCGCCGCGGCGTCACCCTGGTGCTCGGACCCTCGGGCGCGGGCAAGTCGTCGCTGCTCGAACTGCTGGTCGGCTACGTCGCGCCGACCGCCGGCACGATCCACGCGCTCGGGCCGCCGTGCGCCTGGATGCCGGCGGACTTCGGGTTGTGGCCGCACGTCACGGTGCGGGAGCACCTCGACCTCGTGCGGCCGCGGGGGACGACGTGCGCGCCAGCGACCGACGCGCTGCTGGAGCGGCTCGACCTTGCCTCCGTCGCCGACCGACGGCCGGCGACGTTGTCGACCGGGCAGCAGAGCCGCGTGGCTCTGGCGCGGGCGCTCGCGACCGGCGCGGCGACCGTCGTCCTCGACGAGCCCTTCGCGCACCTCGACGACGCGCACGCGTCGGCTTGCGCCGACTTGCTCCGCGACGCCGCGGACGAAGGCCGCTCCCTCGTGGTCGCCACGCACGCGCGCGCGCGGCTCGATGCGCTGGCCACGGCCGAACTGACGCTGGCCGACGGTCGGTTGTCGGCGGGCGCCGCGACGCTCCGGCACGCACTCCTGTCCATCGTCTGTGCCGGTACCTTCTTGCTCGCGGGTTGCGCGCACGACGCCGCGGTGGATCTCGCCGTCATGCGGCGCGCGATCGCGCTGCCCAGCATGGGAGCGAACGCCGAAGCCCGCGCGCCCGCCCCGCGCGCAGTGTCACCCGGTCCCGGCGACACGTGGCTCGTCCTCGACGACGCCGGCCGCGTGCTGGTCTTCGGCGCCGAGGGCGATCTGCAACGTCAGTGGTCGATGCCCGACCACGGCGTGGGCAACCCCGAGGGCGTGTGCCTGCTCGCCGACGGGCGCATCGCGGTCGCCGACACGCACTACCACCGCGTGGTCTTCTTCGCCGCCGACGGCAGCGTGCAGAGCATGCTCGGGGCGCACGGCGATGCGCCCGGCCAGTTCCGCTACCCGGTGTGCGTCGTGCAGGACGACGCGGGCGACCTGTACGTGGCCGAGTACGGCGGCAACGACCGCGTGCAGAAGTTCAAGGCCGACGGCACCTGGCTGTCCGCGTTCGGTCGCTTCGGCACCGGACCCGACGAACTGCAGCGGCCGGCGGGGGCGGCGTGCCACGGCGCGCACCTCTACCTCGCCGACGCGATGAACGGGCGCGTGCAGGTGTTCACGCGCGACGGCGCGCACGTGCGCTCCTTCCCCGCGGCGCACGACCTCGCCTGCCCGTACGACGTCGCCGTCGGCGCGGACGGCACCGTGCTCGTGGCCGAGTACGGCGGCGGTTGCCTCACGGAGTTCGCCGCCGACGGCACGCGCCGCACGCGGTACGGCCGGCCGGGTCGCGGCCGCGACGAGCTGGCGACGCCGTGGTCGGTGGGACTGCGCGACCGCGTGGCGCTGATCGCCGACACCGGAAACAAGCGGCTCGTGCAGGTGCAGTGGTGAACGCGATCACCCACGGCCGCGCTTGGCTCCCGTGCGTCGCGTTGCTCGCGACCCTCGGCGCCGGCACCGCCCTCGCCCTCGCCGCGGGCTCGCTCTCCTTCGGCTCGCACCTGCCGCTGCTCCTGCTGCCGCTCCTGCCCTGGTCGTGGCACGTGCACCTCCGCGGTCGCGCCGGCCTCGCCACGACCCGCCACGCGCTGGTCGGCGTCACGCGCCTCCTGCTGCTCGCCGTCCTGATCTTCGCCCTGTGCGAGCCGCGCACACACCGCACCGACGACCGCGCCGTGATCGTCTTCGCGATCGACCACTCCGACTCCGTGCAGAGCGCCTCCCTGCAGGGCGCGCTGCGCTTCGCGCTCGCGGCGAGCGCCGACAAGCCCGCCGCCGACGAGGTCGGCCTCGTGTTCTTCGGCCGCAACGCGGGCGTCGAGCTGCCGCCGGCGACGGCGCTGCCCTTCGAGAGCATCAACGTCGGCATCGACCGCTCCGCGACCGACCTCGGCGAAGGTCTCGCGACCGCCGCCGCCCTCCTGCCGCCGGGCCGACCCGGCCGCATCGTGCTGGTGTCCGACGGTGTCGACACCGCCGGCAACCTCGACGCCGTGCTCGCCGACCTCGTGGGCCGCGGCGTGCCGGTCGACGTCCTGCCCGTCGAGTACGACGGCCGCAACGAGGTGTGGATCGAGAAGCTGGAGCTGCCGCTGCGCGTCGCCATCGGCGAGACGATCGCGCCGAGCGTGCTCCTCGCTGCCGCAGGCCAAGGCAGCGGCGAGCTGACGATCACCGACAACGGCGCGGTGGTCGCGCGCCAGCGCGTCACGTGGACCGCCGGCAAGACGCGCCTCTCTGCGTCGCTGCCCATGCGCGCCGCCGGCTACCACGAGCTGCGCGCGCACGTCGAGCCCGACCCGGGCAGCGACTTCTGGAGCCAGAACAACGACGGGCTCGCCGGCGTCCACATCGCCGGCCGCGGCCGCATGCTCGTGGTGCACGGCCGGGCGAGCGACGGCATCGACGCGGCCACCCTCGCCAACGCCTTGCGCGCGCACGAACACGAGGTCGACGTCATCGATGCCCCGGCGCTGCCGAGCGAGGCGCTGCAGCTCCTGCCGTACGACGCGATCGTCCTCGTCGATCCGCCGCGCGAGGACTGGACCGTGCCGCAGATGCAGGCCGTGCACGACGCGGTCTTCCACCAGAGCAGCGGGCTCCTGATGCTGGGCAGCCCGCAGACCTTCGGTCCCGGCGGCTACGGGCAGACGCCGATCGAGCAGGCGCTGCCGCTGTCGACCGACCTCTCCGACGAGAAGAAGCTGCCCAAGGGCGCGCTCGCGATCGTGCTGCACACCTGCGAGTTCCCGCAGGGCAACACCTGGGGCAAGCGCATCACGCTGGCGGCGATGAAGGTCCTGCACCCGCGCGACCTCGTGGGCGTGCTCGCCTACGACTACCAGCGCCAGGACTCCTGGCTCTTCCCGCTCACGCCCGCCGGCGAGTACGAGAGCCTCGCCGTGAAGGTCAACGCCGCGCAGGTCGGCGACATGCCGGGCTTCGGGCCCACGATGTTGATGGCACACGATGCGCTGGCCGCGAGCGACGCGGCACTGAAGCACGTGATCATCATCTCCGACGGCGACCCGCAGCCGCCGCCACCGGCGCTGCTCGCGAGCTACCAGGCGTCGCGCATCACGGTGTCGGCGGTGACCGTGTTCCCGCACGGCCGGGTCGACACCGGCACCATGCAGGCGATCGCCAACGCCACCGGCGGGCGCTACTACATGCCGAGCAGCCCCGACGAGCTGCCGGCGATCTTCATCAAGGAGGCGAAGACCTCGCGCACCCCGGCGATCGTCGAGACGACCTTCACGCCCGGCGTGATGATGCCGGCGCCGGTGCTCAAGGGGATCGACGCGCTGCCGCCGCTGCACGGGATGGTGCTGACGACGCCGAAGGGCCGTGCGCTCACCGTGCTCGAAGGCCCCGACCCGGAGCGGTCCGAACCGGTGCTCGCGCAGTGGCGCTACGGGGTCGGCGCGGCGGCGGCGTTCACCAGCGACCTCGGCGGCCGTTGGGGTCGCGACTGGGTCGGGTGGGAGCACTACCGCGCGTTCGTGCACCAGCTCGTGAGCGACGTGGCGCGGCAACCGCGCCCGGAGCGTTTGTTCGCGCGCGCGCTCGCGGTGTTCGGCACGGGGCTCCTGCAGGTGGAAGACCACGGCACCGACGACGCGCTCCTCGACCTGCGCGCGGAGATGCGCGGGCCGCAGGGCACCGTCGCCCTCGACCTCACCCAGGTCGGACCGCGGCGCTACGAGGCGCGCTTCCCGCTGCCGGGCGTCGGGCGCTACGAGGTGAGCGTCAGCGCCGGGAACGACCGCGCGCACGTCGGGCTCGCGGTGCCGTATGGCGGCGAGTACACGCGCTTCCGTTCCGACCCGGAGCGCCTGCGGCAGATCGTCGCGCGCACCGGCGCGCGGCTGTTGCGCGGCGACGAGCGCGGCGGCGAGCTGTTCGCGCGCCCCGACGTGCTGCCGTCGACGTCACGGCTGTGGCTCGTGCCGTTGCTCTGGTTGGCGTCCGCGTTGCTGCTGCTGGAGGTGGCGTTCCGCCGCGTGCAGCTCGGCTGGCATCGGGTGCGGAAGGAGATCGCAGCGCCCGAGCTGGCCGCCGCGCTGCTCGAACACAAGCGCGAGGCGGCGGCGGCGCGCGCGCACGAACGCACGACCCCGGCGGCGACCGAAGCGCACGTCGACCCCGTCGAGGCGCCGCCGACGTCGACGGTGCCGACGCCGAGAGCCGCCCCGCCCAAGCCACCGCCACCGCCACCGCCTCGCCCCGCGCCAGCCCCGGGCGTCGCGGGCGACGAAGGCACCACCGCGCGTCTGCTGGCGCGCAAGCGCGCCCAGCGACCCGAGCCGCCCGAATCCAAACCATGAGTGAAGCACCCCAACCCCTTGCGGCGATCACGGCCTTCCAGACTTCGTTCGAGCGCGTGCGCGCAGAGGTCGAGAAGGTCATCGTCGGACAGGCCCGCGTCGTCGAGTGCGCGCTGACCGCGCTCTTCGCCGGCGGCCACCTCCTCCTCGAAGGCCTCCCCGGTCTCGGCAAGACCGTGCTCGTCAAGTCGCTCGCGCAGGCGCTGCACCTCGAGTTCCGCCGCATCCAGTTCACGCCCGACCTGATGCCGACCGACGTGCTCGGCACGAGCGTGCTCAACACCGACGACACCGGCCGCTACCGGCTGGAGTTCCAGGCCGGCCCGGTGTTCACGCAGCTCCTGCTGGCCGACGAGATCAACCGCGCCACGCCGAAGACCCAGGCCGCGCTCCTCGAGTGCATGCAGGAGGGGACGGTGACGACCGCCGGGGTGAGCCGCAAGCTGAGCCAGCCGTTCATGGTGCTCGCCACGCAGAATCCCATCGAGCAGGAGGGCACCTACCCGCTGCCGGAGGCGCAGCTCGACCGCTTCCTGTTCAAGGTCGACGTGCCGGGCCTCGACCGCAACGGCCTCAACGAGATGCTGCTGCGCACGGAGGAAGGCCACCCGCCGCCGCCCGCCGCGGCGCTCGACGGCGCGAAGATCCTCGCCGCCCGCGAGCTGCTGCGCGAGGTGGTGGTGGCGCCGCCGATGCGGGACTACGCCGCGCGCCTGGTGCTGGCGACCCACCCGCAGGATCCGACCGCGCCGCCGACCGTGCAGCGCTACGTGCGCTTCGGCGCGAGCCCGCGCGCGGCGCAGGCGCTGCTGCGCGCGGCGCGCGTGCGCGCGCTGGTCGCCGGGCGCGGGCACGTGTCGTTCGCCGACGTGCGGGCCTTCGCGCGCGAGGTGCTGCAGCATCGCGTGCTCCTCAACTACGACGGGCAGGCGGAGGCGGTCGACACGCCGACTCTGGTCGGCGCGGTGATCGAGGCGGTGGGAGAAGACGTCAAGTAGGCGCATCGTGCCGGCGACCTCGACCCTGCTGACCCCCGACGTGCTGGCGAAGGCCGCGCGTCTGACGCTGACCACGCGGCGCCGGCGCACGGCCCGCGGCGCCGGCGGGCACCGCGCGGTGCGCGGCGGGCACAGCCTCGAGTTCAAGGACCACCGGCCGTACAGCCGCGGCGACGACGTGCGCATGCTCGACTGGAGCCTGCTCGCGCGCACGCGGCGACCGTGGCTGCGGGTCTACCATGACGAGGAAGAACAGCACGTCGCGTTGCTGGTCGACGCGTCGGCGTCGATGCGATCCGAAGGCAAGCTGCTGCGCGCGCGCCAGCTCGCGGCGGCGCTGGCGGCGATGGTGCTGCGCGCGGGCGATCGGGTGAGCGTGCACACGTTCGGCGGCAGCAACGCCGCGCCGCGCAGCATGCGTCCCGTGCGCGGGCGCGCTGGCCTGTCGCCGGTGTTGACCTTCCTCGAAGGCACCAGCGCCGCCGCCGGACGCGAGACCCTCGACCGCGCGCTCACCGACCTGGTCCCCCGTCTGTCGGGACGCGGCGCCGTCGTGCTGCTCTCGGACTTCCTCACCGCGGGCGAGCTGCCGCGCGCCGCCAACCTCGCGGCCGGCGCGGGCTTCGAACCCATCGGCCTGCAACTCCTCGGCCCGGGCGAACTCCGCCCGCAGCTCGACGACGACGTGCGCCTCGTCGACGAAGAGAACGGCGACGTGCTCGACGTCGCCGCCGGCGATGAGCTGTTGCAGCGCTACGACGCCGCGCTGCGCGCGCAGCATCAGGCGCTCAGCGCCCTGTGCGCCGGGCGGGGCGGGCGTTTCGTGCGCCTCGACAGCAGCGAAGAGCCGCTGGCCATGCTGTTCGGGCCGCTGCGCGTGGCGGGGGTGGTGCGATGACCTTCCTCGCCCCGGCCGCGGCGTGGATCCTCGCGCTGCTCGCGCCGCTCGTGCTCCTGCACATGCTGCGCCTGCGCCGGCCGCCGCAGAAGGTGCCGTCGCTCCTGCTCTGGCGGCAGACGATGCACGACGAGCGCGTGAACGCGCCGCTGCGCCGCCTGCGGCGCGACCCGCTCCTGCTCCTGCAGATCCTGCTGCTGCTGGCCCTGGCGTTCGCGGCGATGCAGCCGTTGTTCGGCACGCGCGCGCAGGGACAGGCAGTGGTGCTCGTGCTCGATCGCTCGGCGAGCATGGCGGCGCGCGACGCGGCGGGGGTGAGTCGGATCGACGCGGCCAAGGCGCGGGCGACGGCGCTGTTCGCGGAGCACGCGGGCAGCGACGTGGCGCTGGTGACGTTCGCCGACGGCGCCGAGTTGGCCGCGCCGTTCGGCACCGACGCG
The DNA here is from genome assembly GCA_964418595.1 of uncultured candidatus Brocadiaceae bacterium. Classification (GTDB taxonomy): domain Bacteria; phylum Planctomycetota; class UBA1135; order UBA1135; family UBA2386; genus CAYQMF01. The sequence continues at coordinate 89,046 of CAYQMF010000009.1, read as the reverse complement.
CGCGCGTTCGCGACGGCGCTCACCGCCGTGCAGGTGGAGGAGGTCGGCGGCGACCTCGCCAGCGCGCTGCGCCTCGTGGCCGCGCTCGGTGCGCAGCGCGAGCTGCGGCAGGTGATCCTGATCTCCGACGGCAACCTGAACGACGCCGGCGACTTCGCCCTGCCCTTCCCGCTCGTGTTCGAGACGCTGCCGCCGGCGGGTCGCAACCTCGGCATCGTCAAGCTCGCGGCGCGGCGCGACGGCGCCGACGCGTGGCGGGTGTTCGTCGCGGTCGCCACCAGCGAGACGGGCGACGCGGCGACGGTGGCGACCGCGCGGCTCGTGGTCGAACTCGACGGCCAACCCGTCGGCGAGGTCGCGGTCGCGCCCGCGCCCGACCAGCCGGAGCGCGTCGAGCTGCCGGTGACGTTGCCCGACGCCGCGGCGCGCGACGGCGCGATGCTCACTCTGCGCCTGATCCCCGGCGGCAGCGACTCGCTCACGAGCGACGACACCGCGCACCTCGCGCTCTCGCCCGGCCGGCTCCTGCGTGTGCGCCTCGACGCCGACCTCGACACCTTCGCGCGCGCCCTCGCGGTGTTCCACGACCTCGAGCTGGTGGACGCGACGCCGGATCTCGTCATCGCCCGCACCGTCGACGACCTCGGTTCGGCGGCGCCGCTGAGCCTCGCGGTGGGCGCGGTGCCCGCGGGCCTGCGGGACGTGGTGACCATGGCCGAAGGCGAAGGGCGCGTCATCGACCACGACCGGCTCGACCCGCTGCTCACGCACGTGGAGTTCGACGACCTCGTCGTGCTCGACGACGTGCGCTGGCAGGAGGGCAAGGGCGAGGCCGACCTCGAGCGCGCTGGCTTCACCACCCTGGTGCACGGCGCGCACGGTCCGCTCCTGGTCCGGCAGCGGTCACCGCGCGGCGACCGCGTGGCGTACGCGCTTCTCTTCGATCCCGACCGCTCGACGCTGCCGTACCGCGTGGCCTTCCCGGTGCTGCTGAGCAACCTGCTGACGGAGGCGCGCGATCTCACAGGCCTGCGCGATCTCATCGCGCCGCGCACCGGCAACCTGCCGCCGTTCGCGGCAGCCGCGGGGGCGGACGTGACGTTGCTCGGACCGGCCGGTGTGCGTGCGCCCCTGCGCGCCGACGCCGACGGCACGGTGAGGGGCGCGCGCGCGGCGCGGGTGGGGGCGTACTCGATCGAGGAGGGGTCGGCGATACGCCGGCTCGGCGTGAGCCTGCTCGACGCCGACGAATCGCGGCTCGCGCCGCGCGCAACGTTGCGCGTGGGCGAGCTGAGCGTGGCGGCGCGGGCGCCGGCCAAGACGGCGGCCGGGTCGCTGTGGCCGGAGCTGGTTGCCGCGGGCCTGCTGCTCGCGTGCCTGGAGTGGTGGCTCTACCGCCGCGTGCGGCGACGGGTGCTCGCGTGATCGGGGGAGCGCGCCTGTTGGTCGCACGCAACCTGCGCGCCGCGGAGCGGACGCGTGGGTTGATCGTCTTGCGTGCGGGCATCGTCGCCGCGGTGCTCGTGGCGCTGTGGTTCGGGTACCGAGGTCGCACGTACTTCGGCGGACCGGGGCGCACGTTGATCAACGCAATCTTCGCCATCGACTACGTCGCGTTGCTCGTGGCTGGGATCACGCTGTTCCCCACCTTGATCGCCGACGAGCGCGAACGCGGCACGCTGCCGTTGTTGCACCTCGCGGGTTTCCGGCCGTTGGGGTTCCTGCTGGGCCAGACCCTGAGCGCGCTCATCGGCTGCCTGCTGGTGCTCTTCGTGCAGGTGCCGTTCCTCATGCTGGCGGTGGCGCTGGGGGGAACGTCGCCGGCCTACGTCGCCGACGAGCTGCTCGCGTTGCTTTGCTGCACGATCGTCGTGTACGCCGCGGCCCTGTTCTCCGGCGCAGCGACCCGCACGAGCGCGGGCGCGATCCGGCTCGCGCTCGTGGTCGTGCCGGGGTCGGTCTGGTTGGTCGCCCAGTTCGGGGAGGACATCGAGTTGCCGGCCCGCGCCGTGGTGAGCCTCGTCTTCGGCGTCGTGGTCGGCGTGCTCGCCTGGGGACTGTTCGAACCGCGCGGCGAGGCCGGGTCGGCCGCGACGACGCGCGCATCGGGCGGCGTCGTCGCGCGTCCGCGGTTCCAAAGCCAGCACGGAGTCTTCGCGATGCTCGCAGCGCGTCTGGCATTCGGGGGCGTGTCTCCGCTCGCGGTGGTCGTCTTCGCGCACTTCGGGCTCGCCGTGCTGGTCCTCGGCGGCTGGGGCAGATTGATCCCCCTGGCACTTGGCGCGCTGGTGGCCCTGCAGTGCGCGCTGACCCTCCTGCACGCGGGCCTGTCCGCGGCGCAGGCCATGCAGCGGGTGCGGCGCGCGCGCGTGGCGGGCCTGTTCCTCCTGGCGGGCGGACCGCACCGGTGGTTGTCGGAGCAACGCGGCCTGCGGATGCGCGTGGCCGGCGTTCACGTGTCCGTGGTGCTGCTCACCTCCGTGCTGATGACGATTGCGCAAGATGCTCCCGGCGAGCTGATCTTGGTGGTGGTGCTCTGGACGCTGTGCGCCGGCTTCTTCGCCGACCGGTTCGGAGAGTACTGCGGGCTCGCGTGCGCGCGCGGGGCGCTCGCCGTCACCGTGCTGGGCGGCGGCGCCATCGTCTTCCTGACGACTCTGCTGGGCGCGCTCTCGCTGTCGCCTGTCGGTCTCGCCGCGATCGCGTGTTCGCTGCTCGCATTCCTCGGCGCCAGCATGGGGTCGACCACGGTGTCCCGCCTGCCGAAGCTCTACGCCGCATGACCACGCCCGCCGCCCTGCTGATCGCGACGCGCAACCTGCGTACGGCCGCGCTGGCGCGCGGGCCGATCTGGATGCGCTGCTTCGTCGCCGGCTGCCTGCTGTTCGCGTTGACCGTGGCGGCGTCGGAACGCTTCACCCGATCCGCGCCGGGAGTCGTGGTGCTGCAGTGGTTCGGCTACGTCAACCTGTGGGTGGTCGAGATCTGCGGCATCGCGCTCTTCCCGGCCCTGATCGTCGCCGAGCGGGAGGGGCGCACCTGGTCGCTCCTGCGGGTGGCGGGCATCGGGCCCGGTGGCTACCTGCTCGGGCAGTCGCTGAGTGCGCTGGTGCTCATGCTGCTGGTGATCCTGGTGCAGGCGCCGTTCTTGCTGCTGGCCGTGGCACTCGGTGGCACCGATGCGACTGCGGTCGGCGCGTCGGTGCTCGTGGTGGCCGTGGATGCGCTCATGGTCTACGCGCTCGCGTTGCTCGCCTCCGCTCGCGCGCAGAGCGTGACGGCGGCGACGTGGCGCGCGGCGATCCTCGTGGGCCTCGCGACGTTCGTCCCCGCGATGTTCGGCATCGGAGTGAGCGGACCCTTCGGGATCCTCGAAGCGGTGCGGCCCTACCTCGCCACCAACCTGCTGGGGGCGTTGTGCGATGGCGCAGGGACCTCCGGCCTGCTCGCGCGGGGCCTCGGCGGGCAGGCTGTGCTCGCGGTGTCGGCGGCGCTGCTCGGCTGGTGGCGCTTCGATGCACGGATCGAGGGGGGGGCGCGGTCTGCGCGGTGGCGCTTCTTCCGGCGCGACGGAGGTCGCTTCCCGGCCGGTGGCGCGGCGGTGCGGCACCTGGCGCAGCGGCAGGCCACGGGTGGACGGCGCACCTGGCTCCTGCTCACGGGCGTGAACGTGGCCGCGTGCCTCTACATGCTGGACACCGGCGCGTCGTCGCTGTCGGGTGGCGTGCAGACGATGATGACCCTGGTCTGCGTGCTCATCGTGCTCGCCGCGCTGCTGGGCGCGTGGTCGATCCGCGTGCACCGGCTGGCCGGCACGCTGCCGCTGCTGACCTTGACGCAGCCGAAGGCGACGCAGTGGCTGCACGCCGTGCGCTGTGCGCGCTGGCAGACCCTGGGGGTCCTCGCCTTCGGCCTGCCCGTGGCGTGGATGCTGGCTCCGCACCAACTGCACGAGTCGAGCTTCGCGGCGTTCCTCGTGATGATCGCGGCCGGTGCGTTCCTCGCCGACGCCGTCGGCGAACGCTGTGGCCTCGTCGTGCCGGTGGCGCCTTGGGCGGTCGCGCTCCTCATCGTCCTCGGCCTGGGCGTGCTGATGTTCGCGATGGGCTGGGTGGCGCAGCCGCGCGAGCCGGAGCCCTTCTTCCTCGGGCACGCCGCGGTCTGGACCTTCGTTGCGTGGGGCATCTCGCACGGCACGACGTGTCGGGTGGAGGATGGTCGTGTCGGCAACCATGCGCGAGACCGCTAAGCTCCCACGCCGCGTGAGGGTCACTCTGAATCACCGCCGTCGTCGGCTCGTGCCGTTCGCCTTGCTGGCCGCACTGGGCAGCGGGCTCGCGGCGCAGAGGATCGAGTCGACCTCCTGGGGCTTCGACTGCGCCACCGTCGTGGCCGGGTTCTTCAACCCGCTCACCGTCGTCGTCGGCAACCCGTCGAACGCCCCGATCGACACCAACCTGGTCCTCCTCGAGAGCGACGGCTTGCGCGACCTCGGCGCGCCCCTCGTCGAACGCTGCTACCTCGCGCCCGGCGCGAGCCGCGTCGTGCAGTTCCATCCGTTCGTGACGTCCGCCGACCGGCAGTGGTCGCTGCGCTGGGCGAACGCGGGGTTCGCGCGCATCGACGTGCGGCCGGCGCCGAGCGCCGGGTGGCCGGTTGCGGTGGTGATGTGCGAAGGCGACGCGCCCCGCGGCGCACAAAACCGCCTGCCGACGTTCCCCGCGGCGTGGTTCCCGCCGATCCCCGGCGCGGCGGAGACGCTCGCCGACGTCGTGCTCGACTTCGCGCCGCAGTGGGACGAAGGCCGCGCGCTCGCCTTCCTGGCGTGGGTGCGCGGCGGCGGTCGCCTGCACCTCGCCCTGCGCGACGGCAAGCACCCCGTGTTCGGCGGCGCGCTCGGCGTGCTCGACGACCCGCGCCCCGCGTTCGCCGTGGGCGTCGGCGCCGTGACCCGTTACGCGGTGCCGCTCGTCGACCTGTCGCCGGCGCGCCTCGACCGACCGCCGCTGCCGCCCGACGAGCAGCGGCCGCCGCTGGCGCGCGCGCCCGACGTGCTCAGCGACCTGCAGCTCTCGCTCCTGCCCAAGCACGCGTGGGGCTGGATCTTCACGGCGGCGCTCGCCTTCCTCGTTTGCGTCGGCCCGCTGCACTGGCGACTGGCGCGCCGGCGCGTGGACTGGCGGCTCTCGATCGGCTACCTGCTCGGTGTGGTCGCAGCGTTCACCGTGCTGTTCGGCTGGCTGGGCGCGCGCGGCTACGACGAGGTCTCGCGCGTGCGCACGCTCGCCTACGCGCGCGTGTGCGGCGATGGGGAGCTGGCGGTGACGCAGTACACCAACGCCTTCGTCACCACCGGCGGCCAGCGCGAGATCCGGCCGCGCATCCCCGCGAGCTTGCTGTCGACGGCGCAGATCCACGAAGCCGTCGACGGCGTGGTCGACAACGGGGCGGGCGGTCGCCTCGTGGTCGACATGCCGATGTTCAGCGCGCGCGGCCTCGTGCATCGCGGCCACTACGCGGTCGCCGACCTGCCGAAGGTGCGCGCCGTGGACGTCGAGGAGTTCGTCGTCGAGGGTGCGAAGGGCAGGGTCGAGGGCGGCTTCCTCCTGCGCGGGGGCATTCTCACCACGCTGATCCCGGCGGGCGACCGCCTGGTCGCCGGCGAGCCGCTCACCAGCGCCGAGCAACAGCGGATGGCGCGCATGATGGGCGACCAGGAGATCTCGGTGCCGTCACTCGCCGCGAACATCGTGCGCGAACGCCTGCTCGTGAACACCAACGACGACAAGGTGTTCGCCACGCGCGGCACCCGCGTGTTCGTGCTCCTGCGCTCCCCGCCCGAACTGCTGCTCGATCCCGCCGCCGGCCTCGGTGGCGAGGACGGGCATGTCCTGCTCGACTACGAGGTGCGACGCGAGTGACGTTGCCACTGCCGATGCGCGGGCAGGCGACCAGGCGTGAAGCTCACGCGTCGGCGGTCCGGAACGCGCGCGCCATGCGCTGCTGCTGGGTGCGGCCGAGCCCGTGCGCGTCGGCGACGCGACGCCACGCGCGGACCGCTGCGATGACCTCGTCGGCGACCGCGCGTGCCCGCGGCGCCCGCAGGCGGAACAGATCGGCGACGCCGAGCACCAGATCGAGGTCCTGCGCGTTGTCGGTCTCGGTGATGTTCAGGGTCAGGCCTTCGCCGTCGGGATCAGGGTTCACGTCGTAGGCGGGCGCGAGCCGGAACCCGCCGGCGTCGAGCAGGAACCCGTGGTTGCGCAGGTGGTCATCGGTGTTCGACACGCAGACGAAGAACACGATGCGGCGCCAGAGCTGCTCGAGGTCTTCCGCGGGGCGGGCGCCGACCTGGGCCAGCGCTTCCGCGAGGTGCAGGTAGCTGGCGCCCGCGTGGCCTTCCGCGCCATCGGTGCGGCCGAGCATGGTCAGGGCCGACATGAAGTGGATCCGGTCGCCGTCGTCGGTGCGATCGAAGCGACGGCTGAGGAAGGTCCGATGTCCGCGGGCCGGCGAGCTTCGCCCTCCCCGGCTCGCGAGTTTCTCGACGCGCGCCTCCGGCACGGCGATGCCGGCTGCGTGCGCGAGATCGTGCACCACCATCTCCCAGCCACCGACATCGTCGCGATCGTTGCGGCTCGGGAACTTCGCGATCCACAGCCGGTCGCGCTCGTCGCGAACGCTCGCCTTGGGTCGCGCGCCGCCGAGCGAGCTGCCCGGCGAGACCAGCATGCGCAGCCAGCGGGCGTAGTCGGCGTCTTCCTCCGCATCGTCGCGCTCGAGCTGCAGGCTCGCGTGTTGGAGTTCGCGCAGCGAGGTCCACGGCGGCGACGCGAGTTCGTCATCGTCGTCGCGGAAGCGACCGTCCAACCGGTGGCGCAGGCCGCCGAGTCGGTGGGTGTCGTGGACGCCGAGCAGGTAGTCCGACTCGAGGAGTGCGCGTTCGGCGCGGCCTTCGTGCCGCGCACGCAGCGCCTCGCGCCGCCGCATGAGCGAACGTCCCCAGCGATCCGGAGCCGAGTCGAGGAAGGCGCCGAACTGCTCCTGGCCAGCGGGCGGGTACTGCGGGCCGCCGTAGAGCTGCAGGGCCGGATCGAGGGCGGCGGCGTGGCCGCCGCGCAGCCAGGTGTCGGCGTACTCGAACGCGAACACTTCCTTGCCGCGGGCGGGCGTCGCGGACAGGTCGCCCATGCGCCGGGCGCCGGCGAGTCCGACCCAGTCGGCGACGACCTCGATGACCCGGCGTCCGCTCACGACTTCTTCTGGCCCTGGTCGCGGCGTGGCGTCGTCCCCCGTCGCCGTGGGGCGCGGCTGCGGGTCTCGAGACCGGCGTCTTGCAGCTTGCGGCCGAGGATGTCGTCGCGCGCCACGGCGCGGAGGTCCTCGACGAGGCCGAGGCTGTGCAAGACGTTGGCGCAGGCGCCGAGCGTGACGCCGACCGCGCCGCGTTCGATCGCACGCAGCGTGGTGCGCGACATGCCGGCACGTTCCGCGACGAGCGCCGCGGCGAGCCCGCGGCGCAGGCGCGCCAACTTGAGGTTGGCCCCGAACTCGCGCAGGACGCGCTGAACAGCGGGCAGGGGCTTGGCGGAGGTCTTGGCCATGAAGGGTGGTATCGTAGCCAATAACGGCAGATAACGGCCAGAATAATGACCCACAAGACGGGCGTCGCCCCGCGCCGGGACGGCCGCCGCGCCGCCCGGCGCGGTGCCACGCCCGCCGCTCTCGCCCTCGACCTCCGGCGCGCGATGCCCGACACTCCCGCCGTCCCCGAGCCGGTCACCCCCGACGGCGCGGTCCTCGTTCCTCGTGGCAAACGACATGGATCCCACCACGCCCGTCCCGGCGCTGACCGTCAAGAACGTCAACGTGTCCTTCTCCGGGCGCGCGGCGTTGCGCGACGTGAGCTTCACCATTCCGGCCGGCACCATCCACGGGTTCGTCGGGCCCAACGGCGCGGGCAAGACCACGATGCTGAAGGTGATCGCGACGCTGGTGGACTTCCAGCGCGGCGCGGTGGAGGTGTTCGGCGACTCGGTCCGGCAGCGCGCGCACAGCGTGCGGCGCCACATCGGCTACATGCCCGACCACCTCGGCATGTACCGGCAGATGACGATCTTCGAGTACCTCGACTTCTTCGGCGCCGCCTACGGGATCCAGCTCGAGCCGCGCACCAAGGTGATCGACGATGTGCTGCACCTCACCGACATGCATGCCCGGCGCCACGAGCTGATCAGCACGCTGTCGCGGGGCATGGAGCAGCGCGTGAGCCTCGCGCGCGTGCTCGTGCACGACCCCAAGCTCCTGCTGCTGGACGAGCCGGCCAGTGGCCTCGACCCGCGCGCGCGCATCGAGCTGATGGACATCCTGGCGGAGCTTGCGCGGCTCGGGAAGACGATCCTCATCAGCAGCCACATCCTCAGCGAACTCGCGAACCTCTGCGACGGCGTGACCATCATCGATCGCGGTGTCGTGAAGTACACCGGCCTCGTCGGCGACCTGCTGCGCCAGCACGGTGGTGCCGCGAGCTACCGCCTCGAACTCGCGGCGGCGCTGCCCCCGTTGCGCGACGCGCTGCGGGGCATCGAAGGCGTGACGGAGGTCGTTGCCGAACGCGACGATCACGTCTTCGTCGTCACCGCGGCCGCGGACGGCGTGGCGAACACCCTGCTCGATGTGGCGATGCGCGCCGGCGGCTTGATCCGGAGCTTCCAGCCGGCGCGACGCCAGCTCGACGAGGCGTTCATGGAACTGACCGAGCCGGGGGTGGGCGAGTGAACGTGCGTGCCGCCCGATGAGGGTCGGTGTCGATCTGGCGCGAAGGTCACTGCAGGGGCACGTGCGCGCCCAGGAGTGGGTGCTCGCGCGCGCCGCGCTCACCGCGCTGCTCATCGTTGCTCTCGCCGTCGCATGCGGCGGTGCCGCGCGCCTCGGCGCGCCGGGCCGATCGCTGTTCGTGGCCTTGGTCTTCCTCGACTTCGTGTTCCTCACGGCGATCGCGATCGGGCCGTTCGCGTCTGCGCTCGCGGAGGAGAAGGAAGGCGACACGCTGGGCGTGCTGCGCCTCGCCGGCCTCACGCCGACGGCGATCGTGGGTGCCAAGGCCGGCGGGCTGCTCGCCAGCACGCTCCTCCTGCTGCTGATCCAGGTGCCGCTCGCGATCCTCGCGACGACGCTCGGCGGCGTCAGCGGCCGGCAGGTCATCGCCGCGTTCGTGACCCTGGTGTGCTACACGATCGCCGCCCAGGGGATCGCGCTCGCCTGCGCGGCGCGGGCGAACACGCCGAAGGGCGCCGGCCACCTCGTCGCCTGGATCCTGTCGACGTGGTTGCTGCTGCCGACGGCGCTCGCGAGCCTGCTCACGATGGTCGGCTACTGGACGGGTGGCGCCGGCGGGGGACGCGCTGGCGCGGGGTCGTCGCGCGTCCAGGACGCCCTCGACCTGTTGCACCTCGTGTCGCCGTTCTCCGTCGCGTTCGCCGGTCTCGAGCGGCCGAGTCCTCCGTTGACGCCGATCGTCGTGTGGATCTGCCTCGCGCTCGCGCCGATCGCCTTCGCGCTCGCTGTGCTCTCGCTCGGCCAGAAGCGGGTCGCGTCGTCGCCGGAGTCCCGGCGGCACCTGCGTCGGCCGCGCCCCCTCGGTCTGCGCACGCTGGCGCTGGTGTGGAAGGAAGAGAACTTCCTGCTCGGTGGACGTGCAGCGATGCGCCGGCGCACGATCGGCTACGGCGTGATCTGGCTGGCGCTCGGCGTCCTGACCTACGACCCGCGTGGCGGCTGGTTCGGGAGCTGGGGCACGGTGGGAGTGCAGGTGTTCCTGCTGGCGGCGTTGCTCGAGGCCGGCGTTGCCGCGAGCCACCTGTACCGCGACGAGGTGCGCGACCGGACGCTGTTCGGGCTCGCGCTCCTGCCCGTGCCCCCCGCGACCTGGGCGATGGGCAAGGCGCGCGGCGCGCTGCGCGCGTTGCGGGCGCCGACCTGGCCGCTCGCGGCGTCATGCGCGTGGGTGGTGCTCGGTCGACCCGCACTCATCGTGCCGTTGCCGATCGCGCTCATGGCCTGGTTCTGCCTCGGCGCGCTGGTCGTGAACGGGACGTTGTTCCTCTCTCTGTGGCTGCCGCGGGGGGCGTTCCCCGCCGCGGCTGCGGCGGTGCTGATCCCGTCTGGCATCTTCGCGTGGTCTCCCGCGATCGAAGTTGCGTGCTGCTTCTTCTACGTCGCTCCGGTGACCGTGCTCGTCGTGGTGTCTTGGTTGCAGGTCGCCATCGGGCGCCGGCTCCGCCTGCTCGCCGCGCGGGGATGAGGGGCGCGCCGGGCGGATCGGTGGTCCAATGGCGAGCGTCCCATGAACCCACTCTCGACCCGCCGCGCCGCGCTCGCCCGGATGGGGTTGTCGGTACCCGGCCTCTGGGCCGGCGCGCGCATCGCATCCTCTCCGTGGAGCACGGGTGATGCGCTCGACGACCTCGCGGCGCGCATCCGCGCGGTGCCGCGCGAAGGCATCCTCGACCTCGCCGCCGACGCGATCGCGGCCGGCACGACGCGCGACACGATGCTCGGCGCGGTCTTCCTCGCGGGGGTGCAGGACATCCGGCCGCGGCCGCACGGCATCCTGCACTCCGTGATGATGGTGGGCTCGGCGTTCGACCTCGCGGACGCGTCGGTCGATTCGGCGCGCACGGCGTGGCATCCGGTGCTCTTCAACCTGGACGACTTCAAGGCGTCGCAGGCACGCGACGTGAGTGAGGCCGATGACTACCGGATGCAGCCGCTCCCGGAGGCGAAGCCCGTGACCGCCGACGCCGCTCGCCGCGAGTTCATTGCCGCGATGGACGCGTTCGACGCCGAGCGCGCGGAGCGCGCGGTGGTCGCGCTGCTCCCGCACGTCGACCACGACGGTTTCTTCGAGTTGCTGTGGCCGCTGGCCGCGCGCTGCTTCGCGTTCCTCGGGCACAAGGCGATCTACGCGGTGCAGGTCGAGCGCGTCCTGCGTCGGATCGGCTGGCAGCACGCTGAGCCGGCGCTGCGTTCGCTCGTGCTCGCCATGCTCGTCGAGCGGCAGACGGAGGCGTTCGACACCGGGCGGGAACGGGCGCCGTCGCTGGCGCTCGCAGCGACGCGAGGCGAGGACGCTCCGGCGCGCACGACCGAACTGCTCGCGGCGCTGCGGACCGCGGCTCCGAAGCATGCGGGCGAAGCGCTGCTGGCAGCGGCCAAGGCCGGGATCGGCACAGGGGCCGCGTGGGATGCGATCGTGCTCCTGGGCTCGGAGGTCTTCTGGCGAAGGCCGGGGCGGCGCAGCAGCGACGGGCGTCTCTCGCTCCTGCCCGTGCACGCGCTCACCGTGCCATCCGCCCTGCGCGATGCCTTCGGCCGCGCGCGCAGCGAAACGACGCGGCGCCTGCTCCTGCTGCAGGCGGCGACCTGGGTGACGGCGCTGCGCGACGGACTGCGCGACATGGTCGGTCTGTCGATGGAGGGTGCACCGCTGCAGGCTGCGGCGGTGGCAGCCGAGGCGTCCGCCGACGAGGTCTTCGCGCGGGGCTCGCCCGCGGACGTGTGTGGGCTCCTCGAGCAGCGGCCAGCCAGCGAAGGCGATGTGCTGGTGCGCGTGCGGGCGTCGCTGGCGCAGCGCGGGCGCGAACACCATCAGCACAAGTACGCGGCCGCCATGCAGACGGAGGCCGCGCGCGTGCACGCGCGGTTCCGCCCGTTGCTGATCGCCCCTGCCGTCGACTACCTGGCGCACCCGGCCGACCCGACGACGGAGCTGCACGCACGCGCCGAGGCAGCGCTCGCCAAGGCCGGCGTGCGCTGAAGCGGAGCAGGGTCAGCCGCGGGGCTGTTCGCGTACCGACGCCAGCGCCGCGCGTGCATGGGCGAAGAACCAGGTGTCGTTGACCACGTGCGCCAGTTCGCTGCGACGGAGTTCCTGGCGCACCGCCGGCTGCACACCGGAGGCGGAAGGCAGCGGCCACCACGCTCGCCCCCGCGATGGCGATGATCGGTCCTGGCAGGCGCGCGTGGCGACCGCGCAGGACGAAGATCAGCGCCGCCGTGCCGGCCCCGAGCCCCAGCGCCCACGGGTCGGTGCCCTGCACGTTCTGCGCCAGCAGGCTGAGTTTCGCGAGGAACTCCGGCGGTTGCGCAACCGGCGATCCCCGCGGTGAAGCCGGTGATCACCGGATGCGGGATGAACTTGTTGATCGCGCCGAAGCGGCAGGCCCCCATGACCAGCAGCATCCCGCCGGCCAAGAGCCCCGCGGTCGCGAGCCCGTCGTACCCATGCCGGGCGGCGACGCCGTACACGATCACGATGAACGCCCCGGTCGGGCCGCTGATCTGCACGCGGCTGCCGCCGAGGAGCGAGCCCAGGAACCCCGCGACGATCGCCGTGTAGAGGCCGAGCGCCGGCGGCGTCAGCCAGCTCCCGCGCGCCGCCAGATCCGCCGCCACGTCGGCGGGGATGGACGCGATCCCGAACGCCATCGCCAACGGCAGCGCGACGAGCGCGACGGTGACGCCCGCGAGGAGGTCGGCGAGGAACTGCGCGCGACCGTAGCCGGCGCGCAGCGCAGTGAGGAGAGCGGGTCGGTACGACATGGCGGTCCCGTGTCGGAGCGACGTTCTACCGCGCGCAGCCGTGGACACCAGAGGTGCGTCGGCGCGCGCGGCGGGCCGGCTCTTGACGAAACCCGGACGACCCGAGTGCTCATTTCGGCGTCAGTCGTGCGCTCCCGCCCTCGGTCCCGACCGTCGCCGTCGTGTGCAGGCGCTGGCGATCCCAGGTCTCGATCTGCACGTGATACTCGCCGGCCGGGAGGCCCACGTCGAAGTGGATCTCCTCGCGCCAGCGGCCAACGAAGGCGTGGCGCAGCGGCGCGGACACGACGACGGTGCCCTTGGGGTCGCGGACGGCGAGGTCGCCCGACCATCCGGTCTGGCTGCGGTCGCCGTCGACGGGCAGGGCGACGACGACGTGCAGGGTCGGCGTGCGCGTGCACGTGACGCGCGCGCGCGGCGAGGCCTTCGCGTCGCCGACCGTGATCGGTGTCGGTGTCACGAACTCCTGCGCTGCGAGGCCGCGCACGACGTAGCGGCCAGGGGCGATCGCGCTGGCGATGAACGTGCCGTCGGCGGCGCGCGTCAGGCGATGGTTGCGTCCACCGGTGGCGGTGCCGAGCCACAGGCGGAGGTCCGACGGCGCATCGCCTTCCACCACGACGTGCACGGCAGATACCGCGCCGACGAGGACGTCGCCGAGGTCGAGGTCGTTGCTGCCGCCGAGCGGCAGATCGTCGACGGTCACGGTGCCGCTGCCGGGAACCTGCACGCTCAGCTCGTAGCGGCCGGGGCTCAGCGGGCCGGAGGCGAAGGCCCCGTCCGCGTCGACCGCGACGGACACGCTCTCGCTGCGGGTGCGGGCCGCGCTCACTTCGATCTTCGCGCCGGTCACCGCCGCGCCGTCGACGCGCCGCACGCGTCCCCGCAGGCGATGGCGCGGACGCGCCGCGTCGGGCACGACGATCTCCTGCGCGCGGTCGTCGGGCACGAGCCCGGGCACGACCAGCGTCGGGAAGGGATCGAATCCGTCGTCGCCGTCTTCCGGAGCGAGCGGCGCGCGCAGCGTGACGGTCACCGGTCGGTCGGCGCGCAGGCGCCAGAACAGCTCGGCGTTCGCGGTGACGCCGTCGGCGTCGGTGACGGTCGACGCCCCCGAAGGGAAGCCGAACTCGTTGCGCAGGCCGATGCGCCACCCCGGCAGCGGCCTGCCGCGCGGATCGCGCAGGGCGATGCGCAGGACCGCGGTCTTCGGCGGGGCCGGGTCCCAGGTGGCGATCTCGCCATCGCGCAGGTGGAACGTGCGCTCGACCTCGGCCTCGCCGAACCGCGCGGTCACCTTCCAGCGCCCGGGCGTGAGTCCGCGCAGCGCGTAGTTGCCGTTCGCGTCGGCGTCCGCCGTCTGCCGGAGGAAGGGGAGCTCGTACACCGCGTCCGGCTTGAACAGGGCGGTCACGCGCGTGGCCGCGCCGGTGCGCGCATCGGGCGCCGGTGCGATCCCCCCGAGGCTCGCACCCGACGCGACGCGCAGGTCGAGGGCCGGCAGCAACTCGGCCCCGACGTCGAAGCGCACGTGCGCGCGGTGTGGCTCGCGGCCGCGAGGATCGCGCGCCACGAGCGCGACGTGGCCTTCGGCGAGCCAGTCGATGACGAACGTGCCGTCCGCCGCGGCGCGGGTGAACTCCGGGATGACCACGCTGTCGAAGAACTGCGCGCAGGCGATCTCCGCGTGCGGGATCGGCTCCCCAGCGAGGTCGAGGACTCGACCGCTCACCGCGCGCGCCTTGCCGCGCAGGCGCAGACGCACCTCCGTCTCGCGGTCGCGCGCGAGGTCGGCGCCGACGAAGGTCGAAGGCACGTGCCCGCTGGCCCACGCCCGGAACTGGCCGCCGTCCGAGTGCACGGGCATGCGCAGCACGCCCTGCGCGTCGGTGCGGCCCAGCGGTGCCCAGGGGCGGCCGGTCTGACTGCCGCCGTTGCTCTCGACCTGGGCGCCGGCCACCGGCTTGCCGTCGGCATCGACGACCACGACCCGCAGCGCGCAGCCCGGCTCCACGGTGAGCGTGATCGACGGTGCCTCGCGCTGCCCCGCTGCGCCGAGCCCGAAGCTCGTGCCGGTCGCACCGCGCGCACGCACCCCGGGGACGAAGGCCTCGTAGGCGATGGCCGGGGGGAGATCGGTGAAGGTCACCCGTCCGCGTGCGTCGGTGGTCGCGAAGCGCACGACGTCGTCGGCGCACGCGAGCCCGACCATGAGGCCGGCCGCAGGCATGTGGGCGCCGGTGACCTCGACGGCGAGGTCGGGGGCGGGCGGCGGGTGCTGCGCGAAGAGGAGGAGAGCGAGGGCGAACACCGCAGGACCTTACTCGCCGAGACCCGATGCGGACCACCCAGCGCCGGATCAATGTGCGCGGGCGTCCACGCGAGACTCGGTCCGGCCCTCACGCGGGATTCCCGTGCAACGTCGGCCCGGTCCGCTGGATCAGACTGGCGATGCGTCCCTCCACGGTCGTCCTTTCGGTTGCCGCCCTGATCGCCGCGCCTCTCCCCGTCGGCCAACCCTCCGCGCGGGATCCGAGCCTGTCGCCGCCGCCGCTTCCCACGGTCGTCCCGCCGCTGTGCGCCCAGGCCTTCGTCCCGAACCTGGGGCAGTGGGGTGGCGACATCGGGCATCGCCTGCGGGTGCCCGCCGGCGAGGTGTCGTTCGGGGCGCGTGCATTCACGTTGAGCGCGCCGTCCCGGGCGCCGGGCGCTGGCGGCGCCGCCGTGCGCTTCGCCATGGTCGGGGCCCGTCCATGCGCCGTGCGTGCCGAGGAGCGGCAGGCCGGCGTGCACAACTACTTCCTCGGCAGCGACCCGCAGCGCTGGCGGACACACGTGCCGCGGTACGGTCGACTCCGCTATGTGACCGCGTGGCCGGGCGTCGATCTCGTGGGCTACGTGCGCGACGGCCAGTTCGAGTACGACCTCGAACTCGCGGCGGGTGCCGACCTGACGCAGGTTGTGTTCGCGGTCGAAGGCGCGGACCGGCTGACGTTGGCCAGCGACGGCGCGCTCTCGATCGACACCGCGATCGGCACGCTGCGGCAGAGCCCGCCGCGCACGTTCGCAGTCGCGGCGGGTGGCGGACGCCGTGCGATCGAGTCGCGCTGCGTGCTCCTCGGTCGCGACCGCTTCGGCTTCGTCGTCCCCGAGTGGAATGGCGACGACGCACTCGTGCTCGATCCGGGTCTCGCGTGGAGCACGTTCCTCGGCGGTGCCGCCAACCTCGACGCGGTCCGCGACGTACACGTCGCTGCCACGGGGATGGTCACCGTGGTCGGGACCACGGGCGCCTCGGACTTCCCGACCACGCCGGGCGCGTGGAACACCACCTACAACGTCGCCGACGGCTTCCTCTCGCGCTTCGACCCCACGCAGACCGGCGCGCAGCAGCTCGTGTACTCGACCTTCATCGGCGGCAGCGGTTCGGAGACCCTGCACGCCCTGGCAGTGCAGCAGGACGGAGTGGTGACCGTGGTCGGGCACACGCTGTCGCCGGACTTCCCGCAGACGAACGGCTGGGTCTACCGCGCCTGGCTGGGCGAGATCGTCGTCGTGCGCCTCGATCCGTCGCAGCTCGGAGCCGCGCAGCTCGTGTTCTCCTCGCCGTTCGGCGGCATGGGTGGGGACACCGCGCTGTCGGTGGCCGTGGACGGTGCCGGCCGAACGGTGCTCGGCGGCTGGACGACCTCGACCAACTTCCCCGTGTCCGGCAACGCGCTGCAGGGCCTCTCGAACGGCAACGGTGGCGGCGGCGCGTTCGATGGGGTCATCGCCGTGCTCGACCCGACCGGCAACGTCACGTACTCGACCTACCTCGGGCGCACCGCGGACGACAGCGTCAAGCGCGTCGCCTGGCTTGGCGGCGTGATCACGGTCTGCGGGGACACGGCGTCGTCCGCGTTCCCGACGACGGCCGGCGCGTTTGCGACGACGTATGGTGGCGGCGCGAAGGACACGTTCGTGCTGCGCCTCGACCCGGCGCTGCCACCCGCTGCGCAGATGCTCTACTCGACCTTCTTCGGCGGCAGCAACGAGGACCTGGCGAACGCGCTCGCCGTCGACGCGGCCGGGGTCATCACGCTGGGCGGTGAGACCGCGTCGACCGACCTCCCGACGTCGGCCGGCGCGTTCGACACGACGCTCGGCGGCAGTCGTGACGTCTTCGCTGCGCGCCTGGACCCAACGCGCAGCGGCGCGCAGCAACTGTTGTTCGCGACCTACCTCGGCGGCGCGGGTTTCGACTTGGGTGGCTTCGCCGCCGTCGACGGAGCCGGCGCGATCGTGCTGGCCGGCAGCACGGGGAGCGCGGACTTCCCCACGACGCCGGGCGCGTACGACCGCACGCGCGGCGGCCTCAACGCATTCGTCGCGCTGCTCGATCCTGCGCAGACCGGGGCACGACAGCTCCGCTACGGAACCTTCATCGGCGGGACGAGGACGGACACGGTCTTCGGCGTGGCGAGAGAGCCTGGCGGCAGCGCGACCGTGGTGGGCCAGACGGATGCGACCGACTTCCCCACGACAGCCGGCGCGTTCGACACGACCTACAACGGCGTGCAGGACGGCTTCGTCGCGCGCGTCGACCTGCTGCCGACGGGGGTGCGCGCGTTCGGCGCGTCGAGTCCCGGCTGTGACGGGCCGCTCGCCATCGGAGTGAACTCGTGGCCGCAGCGCGGCAACGCCGCGTTCGCGTTCACCTGCAGCGGCGCGCCGCCGAGCGCGCCCGGTGTGCTCGCCCTGTCGAGCGCGACGCTCACCGCCCCGCTGCCGGTACTCGGCATCGGCCTGTGGGTCGATCCGTTCGCCGCGCTGTTCCTCACGCTGCAAGCGACCAGCACCGCGAGCGGCGGCGGCTTCGCGCCGCTGCCCATCCCGGGGCAGGCGTCGATCGTCGGCTTCCGGCTCGCCGCGCAGTTCGTGTGGGTCGGCCCGACCGCCCCACCCCCGTGCCCGCCGCTCGGGTTCTCGGCGACGGGCGGGCTCGAGATCACCGTGCAGCCGTAGGCGGCGCTGCAGCGTGTAGCGCGCCGCGGTGCTCGGCGCGCTCGACATGTGCGTGACCGGGACGAGGAGCACCCGAGCGAGGCGCTGTCGGTGCGATGCGACCGGCTGCGCTCCCCGGCCACGACCCACGGGTGTTCGCGCCACGGCGCGCTATCCTGCGGCTCCGAATGACCCGCGTGCCCGAACAGCTGGAGGAGCGGCTCTTCGACGTCCTCGATGCCCCAGACGAGGAGCGGGAAGAACGGTGGCTCGCGCTCCTGGCTGCGAATCCCGACCATGCACTGGCCCTGGCCGATCTTCGTCGTCAGATCACGCAGGCGACCCGCAGCGGCAACCGGGAGCTGACACACGGAACCCGGCTGGGTCCCTTCCGCATCGAAACCATGCTCGGGTCGGGGGGCATGGGGGCGGTGTACGCTGCATACGACGAGGTCAACGAGAGAGACGTCGCCCTCAAGGTGGTTCGGTCCGAGCTCCGGCACGATGCAACGGCTTTCGAACGGTTCCGTGCCGAGGGCCGGGCAGCGAGCAAGCTCGCGCATCCCCATTGTGTCTTTGTGTACTCCGCCGACGAGATCGAAGGCACTCCCTTCATCGCGATGGAGCGGATGCCCGGGCGGTCGCTGCAGGATGAAGTGAGGGAACGCGGACCGCTGCCGGTTGCCGTCGCCCTGCGACATGCCGAGCAAATCCTCTTGGGTTTGGAGGCGGCGCACGCGGTCGGGATCGTGCATCGCGACATCAAGCCGGCGAACTGCTTCCTCACCGCCGACGGTGCTGTGAAGCTCGGCGACTTCGGCCTCGCCAAGTCCCTCCGGACAGACTTGCACCTCACGCAGCGAGGCGGCTGGGTGGGATCACCGGCGTTCGCCGCGCCTGAGCAACTGCGCGGCGAGGCTGTCGACGGCCGGACCGATGTCTACGCCATCAGTGCGACGCTCTACTACCTGTTGAGTGGCCGCTACGCGCATCGGGGGGACAGCTACGAAGCGATCATCGCGAGCACTCTCGAGCAGGACCCGGTCGACCTCGCCGCGGTACGCGCCGATGTGCCGCGGTGGCTGGCGGACGTCGTGGCGAAGGGCCTGTCTCGGCGCCCCGAACTGCGGTGGCAATCCGCCGTAGAACTGCGCGCCGCGATCGCCACGCACCCCGTACCGGCTCCGCTGCTGGCTCGGGTCGGTGCCATCGGCATCGACTATCTGTTGTTCGAACAGGCGGCGCTGGTACTCGAGCGGTTGGTTGGCGTCGACGTCGCGTTCCGGGCCCGGTTCGAGGTCGCGTTGTTGCCCTGGCTGCACCACGGGCTCGTGCTGGTCGCGTGGGTGGTAGTGTGGGCGACGATGGAGCACCTGTGGGGTCGGACCCCAGGCAAATGGCTCGTCGGCGTACAGGTCCTCGACGTGCGCACGCGACGGCCACCCACTTTGCTGGCAGCGCTCGTTCGGTCACTCGTCTTCGGCGTTGCGTTCCTCACGGGCGGATTCCTCGTGATCGACGCGTGGCAACACGTGCTGAGGCTAGTTGCGGCGAGCGCACTGTGGCTCGGCGGCCCGTTCTCGTTCGCGGTTGGGTGGACAGTCGCCAGCGTGCCCTTGCTCGCGACCATGCGCCGGCGCAACGGCTGGCGTGGCCTGCACGAGATCCTCTCGGGAACAGGTGTCATCGACGAGATCCGGCCCGGCAGACGGGTCGGCGCATCAACCGGAACGGCCCCCGGCGTGGCGGAGCCCTCGCCGGGAGCGACGAGCGAGAGCATCGGCCCCTTTGCGCACGTCGTTGTCCGGGCGCGGAACGAGAACGGTGTGCTGGCTTCAGGGTTCGACCCGCATCTACAGCGCCGTGTCTGGCTGTGGAGTCCCGCGACGCCGACTTCGGGCAGGACTGAGCGCTCGGTGTCGCGACCGACGAGCCTGCGCTGGCTGACAGCGGTGACGGACGGCGTTCGCACCTGGCAGGTCTTCGCGGCGCCGGACGGGCCACGCCTTCTCGACGTGCTCGGTCGGGACCGCGCGCTGTCCTGGTCTCGAACGCGGCGGATCTTGCTTAGCCTTCTCGACGAGCTCGTCGCGCGTGCGGCGGACGCAACCCTGCCTCGCTCTCTATCGCTGGCGCACGTCATCCTCAATGCCGACGACACGGTCTGCCTTGCGCCGTTCCTTGTCCCCGGCCCGCGCCTGCCCACCCTGCTCGATGCGGGCTTGCCGCCCGCCGAGATGATCCGGACCCTGGCGTTCGTCTGTCTGCACGGCACCGACTGCTTCTTCGGTCGCCCGATCCTGCACCGGGTCAAGCCTGGACCAGCGGGAGCCGCCCTGGAGCGGCTTCGCACCATCGAGAGTTCCGTCGCGCCATCCTTCGAGGAACTGCGTGCGGCGATCGAGGCCATGCCTGACCACGTCTCCGGGGTCGACCGCCGGACGCGCGCCCGCGCCGCCGCCGTGGGCGGCCTGCTCCACGCGCCCTTGCTCCTGGGGATCTGGATGGCGGCCGTTTCGTGGCAGCACGCGAAGATCGCCTACCTGGGACACGTCGCGGACTACACGCGGATGTTGGACGAGAGTTTGTGGACGCCGGATGTGCGCGACGCGTGGATTGCGGCCGTGCCGAATGATGTCTGGGCCGACATCCTCGCGCCCCTCGGTGCTGACCCTGCGGCGCCGCGGGAAGTCTCCGCGAAACGGCTGCAAGAGGTCACGCCGCGCTGGCGCGCTTGGCACAGCAACGCAGTTCAGCGTCGGGAGGCCGCCCTCGCGCCATGGATGGGTTCACGGGAACCGTCCGACGCACGGCCCTGGTACGAGAAGCCCTCGGAGCGAAGCCGGTTGCTCGATCCCGAGGTCATCAGTCACCACGGCACCCATGGTGCGCACGACGTCTTCGACGAAGCGGGCCTGCATCGCTACGTGCAGCGCCTCGGTCGGATCAAGGGTGTCCATCATCCGTGGGCGTGGGCTGCGATCCTGGCTGTGGTCTGGTCGCTGGTCGTGGGCCGCGGACTGGCGTTCCGCACGCTCGGACTCCGCTTGCAGACCAGCCGCGGCACCGACGCGGGGCGAGTCCACTGCGCCTTCCACACGCTGATGCTCTGGGCGCCAGCAGTCGTGTACCTGTCCTGGATCGCCTGGCTCGACGACTCGGTCGGCGCGGATCCGATCCTGGTATCGCTCGGCTACTCGTTGTTCGTACCGGTTCTGCTCGGGTATGCGCTGGTAACTGCTTTCAGCGGCGACCGAGCACCTCACGACCGGCTGGCCGGCGTGTGGGTTGTGCGGGTGGCAGAGTGACACGTGTCCGTCCTCGACGTCGTGCACCGGCCGACGCTGGGCAAGCCCGATCCGAATGCCCCCAGAGGTCCGCGCGCCGAGGGCGGCGGCGAGGTCGTCGATCTCGCGACCCGGCACGGTGCTCGTGATATGGATGGTCTCGCTCAGCTCGTCGCGATGAGCGACGAACTGGACGCGCTCGAAGTCACGCGAATCGAACGCGCTCAGCCAGGTCTTGCCTAGGCCCGTCGCGAGGACGACGAGGCCGGAAGGGTTGTGTGCGTTGCGCGTGGCGCGCAACGCGGCAAGCGCCTCGACCTGGGGGCGTGGGGCTCGGGCGGCGGCGCGGGCTCGGTCCCGATCCCTTCGCGCTCCGCGGCCTGTGGGCGGCGCGTGCGACGGTACTCCCGGACCCAGGCGTGCGTGAGCGTTCGGGTCTTCTGCGGTGCAGGCTGATGTGCGCCACCCGACCACCGTGCCAAGGGATCCATCTGCCAATGCAGTGCGCGTCGTCGTGGAACGGCTCGCCGGTCGGGGACCCCATCGAGGCGCCAGGCTAGGGGAACGACCGAGTCGACTCGAGCGTCCGGTTGCGCAATCGTCGTCGTCGGCCTTGCCGACGCCCGTCGCGTCATGCGCGCGCTTTCTGGAAACTCGACGGCTCTGTCGGGGCGGCTCCGGATCAGGTCCTTCCCCCGCGGCGCCGCCGGGTGGAACGCCGGTCTGCTGTTGTCCGCCGCCGCCCGTCGCCGCCATCCCTGCCGAAGAAGACCGCGAACGGGATCGCCACCGTCGCGTCGTCGATCGCGACGCTCGTGGTCCCGGAGTGGAGGAGCACGCCCAGATGCCAGCGCCGGCCCAGCGCTGCGCGGGCCTCGCGCAGGCCGCGCAGGTCGGCGGCATCGAACGACGCGCCCGCCTTCACCTCGATGCCGACTGCCCGGCCCCCGCGCTCCAGCACGAAGTCGACCTCGTGGCCCCCGTGCGCGCGCCAGTAGCTGACCAACGTGCTCGCCGTGGACAACGCCAACAGCTTGCGCAGTTCGCCGTATGCCCAGGTCTCCACCATCGACCCGGCACGTCCCTGGTGCTCCAGGCGGTCCCACGTATCCGCCCCGGCGAGGTGGCACGCCATGCCGGTGTCGCGCAGGTAGACCTTGGGCGTCTTCACCAGCCGTTTCTCGACGTTGGCGGCGAACGGCGGCAGGAGTGTCACCTGGTACGTCTGCTGCAGCGCCTGGAAGTACCGGCGCAAGGTCGTCACGGGCAGACCGAGGTCTCGGGACAGCTCGGAGAAGTTCACGATCTGGCCGGTGCGCAGCGCCAGGAGCGACAGCAGCCGGAAGAACTCCGGCAGGCTGCCGACCCCCGCCACGTCGCGGAGGTCCCGCTCGAGGTAGGTCTGTCGGTAGCTGCGGAACCACGTCGTGCGCGCCGCCGGTGTGGAGGCGAGCGCGGGCGTCGGGAAGCCACCGACGACGACGCGGTCGCGAACCTCTGCTACGCGCGAGGGCGTGGCGGTGCGCGTGAGGCGGCGCAGCAGGGCGTGCGCTCCATCGGCGTCGAACAGATCGTCGAGGATCGTGTTCGGCGGCCGGCGCGCCATCTCGGCCCACGCGAGCGGCTCGAGCTCGTGCACGGCGACGCGGCCGGCGAGCGACTCGGATACCCGCTGGAGCGTGAGCACGTGCGCCGAACCGGTGAGCAGGAACCGCCCTGGCCGCCGGTCGCGATCGACGGCCAGCTTGATGGCCCGTAGCACGTCCGGGGCGCGCTGCACCTCGTCGATCACCAGCGGCCGATCGGCGCCGCGGGCGACCAGGCCGTCGGGGTCGGTGGTTGCCGCCGCCAGTACGGTCGGATCGTCGAGGGTCACCATGTCGGCGGGCCAGGCGGCCGTCGCGAGTTCGGCCAGCAGCGTCGACTTGCCCACCTGCCGGGGGCCGGTCAAGAGGACCACCGGGAACTCCTGGAGGGAGGACACCAGCACCGTCTCCATGTGCCGCGGCAGCATGATCAGAAATCTGACCGCCACGTGGTCAGATTTACAAGGTCGCAGACCTGACGCCGTGTCGCGAGACGGGCCGATGGTGCTCGCGGTCGACGGGCCGATCCCGTGACCCGCTCACAACCGGCTGAAGCGGTCGTTGCCGAACAACAGCGCCTGGATCTGGCCACCGGCGCGCTCGATCTGCCCGGTGAACGTGACGTTCTCGACCTGGATCGTGACCTTGTCGCCGCGCACGCTGAAGGTTCCGGGCGTGTTCGACTCCGTCGTGCCGATCTGCGTCGAGAAGCTCCGGCGCTGGTTGAGGCTGCCGTCGGCGCGGAAGGTGTAGATGACCGTCAACGACGCGTTGTTGCGGAACTCGCTGAAGCCGAACTCGCCGGTGAGGTCGCCGCCGCCGGCCACGTTGCGGCTGGCGCGCAGGGTGCCGGCGTCGGCGTTGCCGCCGGCCGTCACCGTCACCGCGATCTCGTCGGAGGCGAAGTCGCCGATGTCGGCGAAGTTGCCGTTGCCGTTGCCGTCGACGCCAGCGCGCACGCGGTAGTTGCCCGGCGCGAGCGCCTCGAAGGCGAACGCGCCACCCGTGGGGTCGACCTTGCGCACGACCTGGCCGGCTTCGTCGAGCAGCTCGACGACCAGCGTCGCGGCGCCACCGCCGGCGGCGACGATGCGGGCCTGGACCTCGATGTTCTGCGCGGTGCGCGCGGAGCTGATGGCGATCGTGAACGACCGCGGCTGCGCCGCGAGTTCGGGCGTGACCCGGAGGGTGAAGGTCGCCGGCGTAGTGCGGCGATCGAACCCGCCTTCCAGGCCCGGGAGGTCGGGGCCGACGAGGGCGGCGGTGAGGTCGTCGATCTCGCGACCCGGCACCGTGCTCGTGATCTGGATGGTCTGGCTCAGCCGGTCGGGGGCGAACTCGATCGTTGTGCGATCCAGGAGGATGCGGGCGTCGCCGACGCCACCGGCGTTGCGCGCGGCGTTCACCGCGGCGGCGACGTCGATGATGCCGAAGCCGAACTCGGCGTCGCGTCCGGGCGCGCCGCGATCGCGGCTGGTCTGCGCGAGGATCGTCATCACGTCCTGGAAGGTCAGCGTCGGCTTCAGCGACAGCATGAGCGACACCGCGCCCGACACGAACGGGGCCGCCATCGACGTGCCCTGGAAGAACGCGAAGTCGAAGACGAAGCGGCCGTTCCGCTCGACGGCGACGGTGCTGAGGATGCCGTCCAGCCCGGAGCGACGCATGTCGCCACCCGGCGCCGCCACGTCCACGTAGGACTGGATCTGCGAGTAGGGAGCGCGATCGCCCGTGGGGCCGACGGCGCCGACCGCGATCACCTCTTCGTAGGCCGCGGGGAACTCGACCTGGTTGCCCGCCTGCGCGGCGTTGCCCGCCGCGACGACCATGATGACGCCGGCCTGGGCCGCAGCGCGCACCGCGTCGTGCAGGACGGCGCTGTCGCCGGGGCCACCGAGGCTCATGTTGAGCACGCGCGCCGGCTGGTTCGGAAGGCGGCCGCTCACGTTGCGCAGACCAGCCGCGTAACGGATCGCCTCCGCGAGGTCGAAGTCGCTGCCGCTCTGCAGGCCGAGGACGCGCAGCGGCAGGATGCGGGCGTTCCAGTTGACGCCGGCGATGCCTTCCCCGTTGTCGGTCGCGGCCGCCGCGATGCCCGCGACGTGCGAGCCGTGGAACTCGTTGCCGCTCACGAGCGGATCGGCCGGGTCGGCGTCGATGCCGTCGCCGTCGCCGTTGTTCGCGTCGCTCACGAAGTCGAAGCCATCCGGGAGCACCTTGCCGAGGAGGTCGGGGTGGTTGGCGAGGATGCCGGTGTCGAGGACCGCGATGACGCCTGCCTCACCGATGGTCGTGTCCCACGCCTGGGTGAGGTTCGTGATCTGCGCGGCCCACTGGCGGTTGAAGAGCGGGTCGTTGGGCTGGCGCGCGGCGCGGCGGATCAGGTTCGGCTCGACCCACGCGGCCTGGGGCAGGACGCGGCGCACGCGGAACAGCGCGTCGCCGAGCGCGGCGCGCCCCGCGTCGTCGGCGCGCAGGGCCGTGCCCAGCACGGAGCGCAGGCGCACGACGTCGTCGCGGCGCGCGAGCACCTCGAAGCCGAGGCGCTGCGCGGCGATCACCGCGCCTTCGTCGGCGCCGCGGACGATGAGATCGCCGGGGACGACTTCCGGCAGCGCCGCGGCGAGCGTCGCGCCGGCGGCCTGGAACGTGGCCGCGGCCAGCGCGGTCAGCGGCGCCTGCCGATCGTCATTGGTGAGGCGGCACTCGTAGGTGCCCGCTTCGCCCTGCACCGCGAGGAGAAGGTGGTCGCCGGCTTCCACAGCGAGGTCGGCCTCGATGTTCGTGCCCGTGGCGGCGTGCACCGGCACATGCGGGGCGCTGCCCTGGCGCAGGCGGTAGACGGTCACGGTCACGTCGGCCTCGGCCGTGAGCCGCACGTGCGCTGCGCCCGTGGTGGTCATCACCGCGCGCATCCAGTCGGCCCGGTTGTGGGCATCGAACCCGCTGCGGACCTGCGCCAACGCCGTGGGGCCGACGTCGCCGAGATCCCGGGCGCGGAGCGCGTCGTCGTCATCGGTCCGCCGCATCGCGTCGGCGGCGAAGCCCTGCGTGGTGGTGCCCCCTTCCACGAGGGCGCGGCCGGCGATCCGGCCGGTTCCCTGGCCGCCACCCGGGGCGGCGCCGCCCCCCCCGCCACCGGCGGAGCAGGCTGCCAACAAGATGCCGAGAACCGGGGTCAGGCGAACGGGACGGTGCGGATTGGCTTGCTTCATGCCGGCGAAGGACCCGCGCCCCCGGGGCGTGACAGCGCTGGTCCAGGATTCAGCCGGTTTCCGGGTCGCCTTGGCTACGACCCTGGCCTCAGCGCCGGAACACGACCCTCGCGGCCTTGGTCGGCACGGCGGCGCCGATCACCGCGGCGAGTGCGAGGGGGAGCCAGCGGTGGGATGAAGCGTTCATCGCGCGCCCATCATCGCACCGGCGTGAGCGTCGCCGCGAAGCCTCCGTCGGTGGCGAACGGGACGTCGAGCCGATCACCCCGGCTCACGCGTCGCGTCTCGACGGCGAGTTCGTTCGGGTCGGCCTCGGCGTCGTCGCCGTCGCGCCATAGCCGCAGGTCGAAGGCGCCGTCGCCCAGGAACCCGAGCGGCACGTCGACCGTGCGCGCCGGTCCCGCGGCGATGCCGCCCAGCGTCCACGCCTCACCGCGCCGGCGCGCGGTCACCAGCAGCTTGCCGATGTCGGCGGCGACGGCGCGCGTCTCGTCCCACCACGTGGGCACCGACGTCACGAAGTCGAAGCCCGGCTGGTCGCGGTACGCGGCCGGGTAGTCGGCCACCATCGGCGCGGGGTTGTCGAAGCACACGTAGAGGCCGAGCTGGTGGCCGCGCGTGCCGAGCACGAAGGGCGCGGTGAAGCGCGGCGCGAAGTCCGCGCGGCGCACGGCGCGGAAGCCGCCGAGGTGGTAGTCGGTGGGGCCGGCGACGAGGCGCGTGAAGGCGACCTTCAAGGTGTGGGCGGGCGTGCAGGTATCGGCCCACTTGAGGTACTCGAGGTTGAGTGCGCCCTCGTGGTTCATGAGGTTGGGGAAGGTGCGCTGCAGGCCGGTGGTCTTGAACATGCCGTGGAAGTGCACGAGCACGTGGTTCTTCGCCGCGGCCGCGAGCACCGCCTCGGCGAACACGATCGTCTCCTGGCTGTCGTCGTCCAGGAAGTCGACCATCACGCCGGCGAAGCCGAGCTTCGGCAGGGCCGCGAAGACTGCGTCGACCTTGCCGCGGATCGCGCCGTGGTGGATCCAGGTCCACAGGCGCACGCCCTTCTCCTTCGCGTACGCGGCGATCTCGGCGAGCGGCAGGTCGTCGCGCGCGCGCGTCGCGTCGGTGTCGGGGCCGGGGAAGAGGCCGACCTTGGTCTGGTGGTACCACGGCGTGTGCTTCTCGTCGGCGACGACGGCGTGGAAGGCGATGCCGTGCGCTGCGCAGAAGTCGATGTAGCGGCGGTTGGTGGCGAGCGAGAGGATCGGTTCGGTCGGCTGCGCCTCGAAGAGGTAGCCGTTCCACCACGGCCAGGTGAGCCCGCCCGGCGCGACCCAGGCCGCGTCGAACGCCGGCGGGTCGTTCAGGAGCACGAGCGCGTTCGACTCGAGGAGCGCGCCCGGCGTGTCGCCGAAGAGCACGACGCGCCACGGCGTGCGCATCGGCAGCGGACAGGTGGCGACGGTGCCGTCGGCGCGCGCCTGCAGCGCGACGGTGAGCGGACCGTCGGCCTCGCGCCGTAGCGACATCCCCGGGTAGCGGCGCAGCGCGGCCTCCGTGATCGATGCCACGCCGCCGCTCGGCCATGCGAGCGTCAGCGGCACGTCGAGGAGCTTGCCGCTCGGGATCGCGGCCGCTTCGACCTCGTCGATCGCCACCTCGTGCGAGCTGCGATGGTGGGGGAGGACCTGCACGAACGCGCGCGGCGCGCCGGCGATCGCGAACGCGCTCGCCTCGCGTTCGATGCGCAGCTCGCGCAGGTCACCCTGCGCCGGAACCTCGTAGCGGAACGCGAACGCGTCGTCGTAGCAGCGCAGGACGACGTCGACGCGCAGGCCGGCGCGCCCGCGCAGCATGACGCGCAGCTCGCGGTAGCGGTCGCGCGCCTTGGTGGCCCTGCCGAACTGCAGATCCACCTCGGCATCGTGCGCGCGCTCGGCCTGCGCGGTGATCTCGGCGCCGGCCAGCAGATCGCCGTGCCCCCGAGCGTGCAAGCCGAGCGCGCAGTCGGCGAGACGCGCCGCGCCGCGGAAGCGAACGGTCCAGGTCGGCTGCGCCGCTGCGTCGACTGCGATCGTGACGGCGACCTGCCCACCCGGGGATGCGAGGCGGGCGTCCTGTGCGGGCAGGGCCGCGAGCGCAATGAAAGCCAGGGGGGCCAGGGGGACGGCGGACTTCATCGGCAGCGGCTCCACGTGGGCGGGCCGGACGTTCTACCCGACTTCGCGCGGCATCGAGAGGACGGCGATCCGGCTTGCCGCTCAGTCGGCTGCGGCCTTGCAGCCTGCTTCC
The DNA here is from genome assembly GCA_964418595.1 of uncultured candidatus Brocadiaceae bacterium. GTDB lineage: Bacteria > Planctomycetota > UBA1135 > UBA1135 > UBA2386 > CAYQMF01. The sequence goes on along the minus strand of CAYQMF010000009.1, from coordinate 61,092 downwards.
GCTGCACGCGGCGCGTGGCGCCACGCTATCGCGCGCAACCAGATCGTGGGCCCTGCGGCGGGCTGTGCAGCCGGTCACCGGGTCCGGCACCACTCGACCGCGCGTAGGGAGAGAGTGAGGGCATGGCCGCGGACTGAAGGCGTCAGTACCCCGGCTGGCTGTCGGTCGGATCCAAGACCTGGTCGTAGTTGCCGATGTTCGCATCCGACTTGCCGGCGACCACGCGGCCGCGATTGCCGGCAAACGTGTTGCCGACGAGCGTGATCGCCGCCGGGTTGCCGCCGTCGTGGCGGCGCTGGCGGAAGATCGCGTAGCCCTGGCGGTCGTCCAGGCGCGCGCCGCTGTCCTCGATGCGGCAGCGCTCGAGGCGCACGGTGGCGGCGTCGGTGGAGCGGATGCCGTTGCGGCCCGACGTGAGGATCGTGACGTCGGTGACGATCGCTTCGCACGGGCCATCGGCGAGCGAGAGGCCATCGCCAGCGTTGGCTTCGACGCGCAAATCGCGCAGGTCGATGTCGCAGTTGTCGCGGCCGATGCGGATGCCGTCGAAGTTGTCGGTCGTCGCGTGCACCAAGCAGTCGCGCACCGTCACGCGCTCGTTGCGGTGGTGGCCGCCGAGCAGCTCGATCCCGTGGCGGGCGTTGCTGCTGGCGTCGATGTCGAAGTAGGCGAACGACAAGTCGCGGCTCTGGCTGATGCGGAACCCCCGCACCGTCACGAGGCCGGACGCCGACAGGCCCTCGAACGCGAGGTCGTGCATGCCCTTCACCGTCACCACTTCCTCGTACGTTCCAGGGTTCACCAGGATGCGCGCGAGCTGGTCTTGCTCGGCGCGGTTCACCGCCTGCTGGATGGTGTCGTAGGGCAGCGCGGTTTGGTCGGTGCGCAGGCCGATCACACGGCCGAGCGAGCTGTCGAGGACGGTGAGCGACGCCGACGGCGTGAGCGGCAAGCCGTCCGCGGTCGCGGTGATGCTGGCGGTGCCCAGCGCAGTGGCGTCGATGCGCTGCGTGTAGGTGCCGTCGGCGTTGTCGGTGATCGACCCGACCAGCGCGCCGAGCGTGGTCTGGAGCACGATCGTCTTGCCGGCGCCGACGGGCGCACCCTGATCGTCCTTCGGCGTGACGGTGACGGTCGCGTGCCCGCCCAGGAAGGTGGTGTCCGGGCTGACCGTGATCGTGCTCTGCGCCGGATCGATGGCGATGAAGGTGACGGACGCGGTGTCGGTGATCGCGACGCCGTTGACGGTGGCGGAGACGACGGCACCGGCGGCGGTGGGCGTGGCTTGCAAGGTCTGGGTGTAGGTGCCGTCGGCGTTGTCGGTGATCGAGCCCAGGAGGGTGCCGGCGGTGGTGGACAACGCAGCCGCGATCCCAGCGCCCAAGCTGTGACCATCCACGTCCTTGGGAGTGACCATCAGAGTCGTGATACCACCGAACGCCGAGACCACCGAAGTGGATGTGCTGACCAGAGTGTCATCGGCCGACACCAGGTTGTTCAGAGCCCAGGTGTCACTCAGCGTCGTCAGCCCGTTGGGCGACCCACCGAACAACAGCATCCTCGCCGACGCAGGATCGCGCACCATGCGCGCAGCGCCGCGACTCGACGGCGCAAGTGCTAGTGGGAGCAGCGACCAGGTGGTCCCGTTCCACTGCCAAGTGTCACTGAGGGTCGTGCTGCCGCTGTTGAATGTGGACCCCGCAAAGAGAACGACTTGTCTTCGCACAGGGTCGTAGTCGCAGGCTCCGAACCATCGACCTGGTGGCCGCTGCGGAGGTGAATGACTCAACCAGTTGATGCCATCCCACTCCCACGTGTCGTCCAAACCAGTGATGCCACCGTCTGCACTACCGCCGAACAAGACGATGCGCTGTCGTGCTCGGTCGTAACTTAGCGAGGCACCGTAGCGTGCTGATGGACTGACAGATGTCGCCACCAGGCGCCAGCCCGATTCATCCCATTCCCACGTGTCACCGAGGCTGCTTCCATTCCATCCGCCGAACATGACGACGCGCCGTCGTTCGAGATCGTACGTCATGGCGGGCCCGAACCGGGGCGACGGACCACCGAATGCAGGGACCTGGATCCAATCAGTGCCATCCCATTCCCAAGAGTCGTTGAAGTACGTCGGTCCGCTCAGCCCACCAAACATCAGCGTTCGGGAGCGGTGCGCGACGTACACCATGCCCGGACCATATCGCCCAGGCGGTGCAGCCAGAGGCGAGAGCTGTTCCCACGACGCCCCATCCCATTCCCATGTCTCGTTCGTGAACGCCGCGCCGTTCCACCCGCCGAATAGCACGACACGTCGACGTCCCTCGTCGGCGGCAAGCGCCATGTTCCATCGCCCGGAAGGATGAACGGCTGGAGAAAGCTGCTGCCAGGCTAGTTGAGCAGTCGTTGCACTGGCCAGACCGAGCAACGCCGTCGGTGCGACAAGAAGCACGATCTTGCGAACCGCCTCGGCCGAGCGCGTCACTGGCTGCGCCATGTCGCGGAGCCTTCGGATCAAGCTCACGGCTCGACTCGCCAGCCTCGGCACCGTCGACATCCATGCGGACACCTGCAGGGCACGAAGGGACGGGGGATCGAACGGACTGCGGGCGAGCGTCACGGGCGAGGCCTCCAGGGCTGAGACGAGGTGAAGCAGGAACGGACGGTCAGCGCCTGGAGAGGCGATCGTGCGCGAGGCGATCGTGCTTTCTGTGGCGATCCCCGACGCGACGATGCCGGGGGGAGCTTCGGCGAGTCGCGCCACGGAGTCGGCGTACTGGCGCAGCACGGCGAGCGTCCACGACTCGGTTCCTCGTGCCGCCAGCTCGGTGAGCCAGCGGCGCTTGCCATTCACGTCGAGCCCGCTCCACCAACGTTCCACGAACTCGACGTCATGCCGCCGGAACGACTCCAGCCTCGGCTGGTGCTCGATCGCCTCGCCGAGCACCGTGAGCGCCGCGACGTAATCCCCCTGGCGTTCCGCCAACCACTGTGCGTAGCGCGCGCGCACCGCCGGCACCTTGTGGTGCTGACGCATCCACTCGAACAGCCGCTTCGCCTCGGCAACCTCGCCCCGCGCCGCGTGCCACTCAGCGCGCACCGCGGTCAGCGAGTCGAAGCGGTCGTGGCCGTCCAGCTCCTGCGCCGCGTCCAGGAGCCGGCCGGCTCGTTCCACATCGCCACACCGCAGCGCGGCCGCCGCGAGCTGCACGCGCACGAAGCCCGAGGCCGGGAACGCGCGCGCGGCGGCCTCGAGTCGGGGATAGGCGAGCGCTGGTTCGTCGCGCTGCAAGTGCAGCTCCCCGAGCGCGGCGTCGATCAACGGGTCCGCAGGACTGCCGAGATCCAGACCTTCCCAGGCCCGCGAGCACAGGCCAGCGTCGCCGCGGAGATAGGCCAACAAGCCGAGCGCGCGTCGGTCTGTGGGCTCGGCACGGGCCACGTCGTCGCCGAGGGCGCGAGCGCAGGCCACAGTTTCCCGCTCGCGCCGGAGCGCGACGTCGTCCGGCGCCAGCCCGAGCGCGGTGTCGTACTCCGCGAGCGCGCGCCCAATCGCGCTGGGATCGAGGACGTTCCGGGCCAGCCCGTCAGGGAGATGCAGCGCGATGAACAGGCGCTCGCCGTGCTCGGCGCTCAACAGGCTCAGGCGCGCGGCCTCGACGTGCGCGCGCACGCGGGTGGGGATGCCGGCGCGATGCAGCGCGTAGCCGATGGCCAGCGCCGCGAGCGCGAGCGCGAGTACACCGCCAGCGACGGCGCCGGCCACCGCGCGCCGGTTGCGGCGCAGCAGCGCCACGAGGCGCGCCGCCAACCTGGCCGGCCGCGCCAGGATCGGCTGCAGCGACAGCAGACGCTCGAGGTCGTCGGCGAAGGCGTGGGCGCTGGGGTAGCGCCGCGCGGGATCGCTGGCCATCGCGGTCGCGACGATCGTGTCGAGGTCGCGGCTGACGCGTGTGTTGCGCCGCCGCAGCGCCGGCGCCCCGGCCTCCATCGCGCGCGCCAGCGCCGCGGGCGACGTGCCGTCGAACGCGCGCCGGCGTGCCAACGCGTGGTAGAGCGTCGCGCCCAGCCCATACACGTCGCCGCGCGCGTTCACCTCGTCGGGCGCGCCCGCGAGTTGCTCGGGCGCAGCGTAGGCCAGCGTGCCGGCGAAACCGGCCGTGATCGTGGCGTCGGTCGGCCGCGCCAGGCCGAAGTCGACCAGCACCGCGCGCCCGTCGTCGCGCACCATGACGTTCGACGGCTTCACGTCGCGGTGGACGAGGCCAGCGTCGTGCACGGCGCCGAGCGCGCGCGCGACCTGCAGCGCGATGCGGCAGAAGAACACCTCGGGCGTCGCCGGGCCGCTTCCGCCACCGGCAGCGGGCACCGCATCCAGCAAGCTCGCCAGCGAGCGACCTTCCACCCACTCCATCGCGTACGCGCACAGCGCCGGCGCCTCGACCACGTCGTGCACGGTCACCACGTGATCGTGCCGCAGGCGCGCCAGCGCTTTGGCCTCGTCGAGGAAGCGCGCGCGCGCCCGCTCGGACAGCGCGCCCGCGCTGCTCAGAACCTTCAGCGCCACGAGCCGCCCGCCGAGGCGTTCCTGCCGCGCCAGGAACACCGTGCCCGTGCCGCCGCGGCCCAGCTCGGCGACGACCTGATAGCCGGGCACCGCCGGGAGCCCCGGCACGCGCGGCGCCGCTACTTCCAGGGCCAGGCGCACTGCCGCCTCGACCTGTGCGTGCAGCTCGGGCCGCTGCGTCGACCAGGCCTCGATGTCGATCCTGCGGCCTTCGGCCAGCGCGTCCAGCGCGCGGTCGAACACGTCGTCCAGGAACTCGTCATCGTCAGCCGCCATTGCCACGACCTGCCACCGCCCAAGAGGCAAGTCGATGCGCGGTGGTCCTGAATTCACGGTCAGGCACCCGCCGGCCGCGACTCTGATGTCGTCGCGAGGCGCACGCGGCGGCGGAACAGCTCGGCGCCCTTGCGCAGGCGGTGCTTGGCTGCCGAGAGCCCGATGCCGAGGCGCGCCGCGACGGCCTCCATGGGAAGCTCTTCGAACAGGCGCAACCGCACGACTTCACGCAGTTCGTCGGGGAGCGTACCCAGCGCCGCGTGCATCGACTCGGCCTGCTCGCGCCATGCGGCGAGACGCCCGGGCGTCGTCGTGCCAGGCGGCAGCGCCTCCTCGGGCAACTGCACGTGCGCTGCATGGCTGCCGCCGCCGCGCTTGACGCGCCCGTCGTGCTGGGCGAGGTCGCGTAGCCGGTTGTCGGTGATCTCCAGCAGCCACGCGCGAAACGCGCGTACCCCCTGCCAACGACACCGCGCTCGGTCGCGCCAGGCATGCAGCAGCGTTTCCTGCAGCACATCCTCGGGCTCGTAGCGCTGCTTCAGCGCCGGACTCATGCGCGCACGGATCGCCACCAGCAACCAAGCCGGTCCGACGGTGTCGATCAGCCCCTGCCAGGCATCGTGGTCGCCGGCCAGGGCTCGGTCATGGGGTAGCCGATCGCTGGACATCGCAGGCGAGCGTAGCTGATCGTGATGGTGCATCGGGCGCCGAGGAGAGGGTTCCTGAACGAGCGGGGGTGGCGATTCCGCGGCGCTCGGTCGTGGCACGGCTACTGGCCCCGATAGGCCTCGCGGTACCGGAGGCAGTCCTGCACGATCGTGCGGGGAGCGCCGGCGATCGCGAACGTGTTCGCCTCGCGTCGATGCGCAGCTCGCGCGGGTCGCCCTGCGTGGGCACCTCGTCGTCGGTTCGCGGGCAGTCCTCGTGCAACGAACCCACGCCGTCGGCGCTGTCAGGCGCATGCGATCCGCCGCTCCGATCCGTGGGGGGGCAACCCCCTGGTCCTCGCTCGCCCTCCTCGTCGCTCTGGCCGCCGCGATCCCCCTCCCGGCCCAGCGCTGTTCCTTCGTCGACGCCCGTCAGGGGGCCGACGACCTCCTCCAGCCGGTCGACTTCGCCGCGACGAGTTCGATCAAGATCTCCTACTGCATGACCGTGCCCATCCTCGGCATGGCGCTGCCGGACGACCTCCTGCGCAAGGCGATCACGGCGCTCGTGGCGACCAACGTCTTGTACGACGCTCCCGACTTCCGGGCGCAACTGCAGCTCGACTTCACCGACGCACCGGACAAGGCGTTGCGGGCGGTGTGTGGGCTCTTCCGCATCTGCCCCGTGCCGGTCGTCGACTTCTGCGGCCCGCAGGTCGTGCAGCGGGTCGACTACGGCGTCATGCGTGGCCAGCTCAGCGCCAACGTGCGCGCCGCTGGCGGCGGGTTCTCCGGCGGGGCGTCCTTCACCCGCATCGCGGAAGGAACGTGGTGTCTCTCCGACCGGCTCCAGATCGACAGTCCGGTGGCGCAGACGTTGGAGTTGCCGGTCTCGATCGCCGGCTCGATCCTGGCGGCCGAGAGCTTCGGCGATCCGAACGGCACCTATGGGCGGGCCGAACTGTCGGTGCAGGGCACCGTGTTCGGGCGGGCGATCGCGCGCCGCATCGCCGTGGAGTCGGTGACGACGATTCCGGAGCAGGCCTCGATCCAGCAGGTGGACACCGTGACGGTCACGGTGCCGGCGGGACGGTCGGTGCACGCGTTCTCGCTCACGGCGCGCGGCAAGGTCGAAGCGCGGGCGCAGAGCGCGGGGCTGTTCGGCACGATCGTCGGTGCGGCGACGGTGGCGGTCGACGCGCCCAACTCCGTGCACATCGGGCGACTCCGCGGCGCGGGCAACACCGCCCTTCATCCGGGCACGGTGGTCACCGGGTTGGACACGGGAGCGATCTACGAGATCGTGGTGCCGGTGCCGGCGCCGTTCGTGCTCCTGCCTGGTTGCGCATTGAACGGCGGCATCCTCTATCCCGCCGCACCGGGCACGCCGCTCGGCGGCAGCATGTCGCTCGCGCTCGCGTCCTCGACGATCGCCAGCGGCGTCACCGCCGTGTTCCTCGGTGCCGAAGCGCTCGGGTCGCTCGGGTGCGGCGTCGTCGTGACGGGCTTCGGCGAGCTGCTGCTCGCGACTGCGCCGCCTCCCGTGCTACTCGGCAACGCGACCGTGCAGCAGGGTCGGGCGAGCATGCTCGTTCCGATTCCCAACAACCCGCGCCTGATGGGGCTCGGCATCTCCTTGCAGGGGGTCTCGCTCGGCTCGGGTGCCAACCCGATGCTCGAGGTCGCCACGGGGTTGCGGGCCACGCTCGGCAACTGACGCCAGGCCGTCACCGTCGCGCAGCCGGCGCACGGGCGAGGAGGAACCACACGCGCGACTCCGACCGGTGCGCGGCGGACGCGAGGCAGTCGAGGAAGGCCACGTCGAACCCTCGCGCCTCGTCGCCGAAGCGATCGAGGAAGTGCGGCATCATCAGCGCGAGTCGCGTCTTCCAACCCGCGAGGACCTCCGGGGCCGCGGGGCCGAGGAAGGCGAACTCGTCGTCGTCGAGCACCGTGTCGACCTCGACGCGCCAGCCGCGCTCGACCAGGCGCCCGACCACGTGCTCGTGCGACCGGAAGCGGTACCGCCCCTGCGCGAGCGACTGCGCGTAGTACCGCTCGACGAGCGAGACCCAGTGCGGGGCGAGCGGCCGATGCCCGAAGAGGTCGTCGAGTTCCGTCAACGCGAGCCATCCATCGGCCGCGAGCACGCCGGCCACCACGCGGAGCAGGTCGTCGCATTCCGCGAAGTACGCCGCCGTGAAGCTGGCCCAGACGCCGTCGCACGCCGGCCGATGCGCGGCGACGTCGCTGATGCCCGCGCAGACGAACCTCGCGTTCGCGATGCCACGCGACGTGGCGTGGGCGATGACCTCGTGGTTGGCATCGACCCCCAGCACGTCCGCGCCCAGCCGGGCCAGGTCGGCCGACTGGTCGCCGATCCCGCACCCGAGGTCGACGACGCGCGCACCGGCGAGGTTGCCCAGGTGTCGGTAGACCGCCGGCCAGCGTCGCCAGCGGTACTGGTTCGCGTAGACCTCGATCAGGGACACGGGCTGCAATGCGTTCGCGGCGAGGCGCCCCTCACTCCGCGGGCTTCTTCTTCATCAGCGCCATCGCCGTGCCGATCAGGCCGGCGACCTCGCCCATGTGCCCGGGCACGATCATCGTGTTGTTGGTCTGCGCCAGGCGCCCGTAGGCCTCGACCGCCTTCTCGGCGACCTTGAGCTGCACGGCCTCGTGGCCGCCGGGCTCCTCGATGGACGCGGCGATCTGGCGGATGGCGCCGGCGGTGGCCTCGGCGACCGCGGTGATCGCAGCGGCCTCGCCCTGCGCCTTGTTGATCTCGGCCTGCTTCTCCCCCTCGGAACGCGCGATGAAGGCCTCGCGCTGGCCGGTGGCGATGTTGATCTGCTCCTGGCGGCGACCCTCGGACGCCGCGATCAGGGCGCGCTTCTCGCGCTCGGCGGTGATCTGCTGCTGCATCGCGTGCAGGATCTCCTTGGGCGGGGTGAGGTCGGCGATCTCGTAGCGCAGGACCTTCACGCCCCAGTTGAGCGCGGCGTCGTCGAGGGCGGTGACCACCGACGCGTTGATCGCTTCGCGCTCCTCGAAGGTCTTGTCGAGTTCCATGCGCCCGATCACGGAGCGCAGGGTGGTCTGCGCGAGCTGCGTGATGGCGAGCACGTAGTTCGACGAGCCGTAGCTCGCGCGCATCGCGTCGGTGACCTGGAAGTACAGGATCCCGTCGACGGTGAGCTGCGTGTTGTCCTTGGTGATGCAGATCTGGCTCGGCACGTCGAGCGGGATCTCCTTCAGCGAGTGCCGGTACGACACGCGGTCGACGAACGGCACCAGCAAGTTGAGGCCCGGCGTGAGCGTGGCGTGGTACTTGCCCAGGCGCTCGACCACCCACGCGTTCTGCTGCGGGACGACCTTGATCGCGCGCACGATGAACAGGGCGGCGATGACGACCAGCGTGATGGCGACGTATTCCATGGCTCGATTGGGTCCTTGTGCTTCGGAGCGCGGGGTCAGGAGGTCTTGGTCAGGAGGAGGCGGCTGCCGTCGACGGCGCGGATCCTGTGCGGGCCCGGCGTCGCCTGGCCTTCGCCGTCGAAGCGCGCGGCCCACGTGGCGCCGCGGTACTTCACCTGCGCCGTGCCGTCGGCCTGCCACTGCTCGACGTGCACCTGCATGCCGATGTCGAGGTTGACGTCGGGGTTCTCGCTCGCGTGCGGCGGCGGCGGCGCGGCGCTGCGCCGCAGGTGCCAGGCGAACACCGCGCCGCCACCCACGATCGCGCCGGTCACCAGCTGTCCGGTGACATCGAGGCCTGCGTGTGAGGCGATCGCGGCCGCGGCGGTGCCGACGGCGAGCATCAGGAGATAGAAGGTCGCGGTCGCCAGCTCGAGTGCCACCAGGGCGCCACTCGCGATCCACCACCACGTCGATGCGGCCAGGTCCATGGGTTTGTCTCCTCGGGTCGGGGCGGAGTGTAGCGGAGTCGGTGCGCTGTTCGGCGCCGTTGTTTCGCAGGGACGGCGCCGCATGCCGCGCAGCGAGGAATCCATTCACGGCGCGGCTAGCCTTGCTCGCGCTGCGATGATCGACCCTCGCGACGGCACCTTCACGCGAGCCCCTGCGGCCACACCGGATCGGCTCGACCGCGTCCTGCGCACGTTCCGCCCCGAGCTGAGCTGGAGTGCCCTGCGGGATCTGATCGAGCGGGGGAAGGTCAGCGTCGGCGGCGCCGTGGTCACCGACGCGGGCGCGACGATCGCGGGCGGCGTGGACGTGACCATCGCCGTGTCGCGCAAGACGGCGGGTCTCGTTGCGTCGCCCGCTGCCTTGCCTGCCGAGCGCCTCGCCTTCGTCGACCGCCACGTGGTCGTGGTCGACAAGCCCGCGGGCATCGACACGGTCCCCTTCGAGGCCAAGGGCGGGCGCGACCGCCGGCCTTCTGCGGCGAGCGCGGGCCCGACGCTCGACCGCCTCGTGGCACAAGCACTCGGCGGCAAGGTGCGTGTCGTCCACCGTCTCGACCGCGACACGACCGGGCTCTTGATGTTCGCGCGCTCGGAGCAGGCGGAGACGAGCCTCGCGCAGCAACTGCGCCGGCACACCGTCCATCGCCGCTACCTCGCGCTCGTGCACGGCGACGCGAAAGCAGGCACGCTGCGCTCGTTCCTCGTCGACGATCGCGGCGATGGCCGGCGTGGTGCCACCCACAACGAGCGCATCGGCAAGGAGGCGATCACCCACGTCGAGGTGGTCGAACGCCTGCGCGGCGCGACGCTGGTCGCGTGCCGACTCGAGACGGGCCGGACGCATCAGATCCGCATCCATCTCGCGGAGGCGGGCCACATGCTGCTGGGCGAGCGCCCGTACACGCGCGACCACGCCGGCGAGGCATTGCCGGCGCCCCGCATCCTCCTGCACGCGGCGGAGCTGGGCTTCGCACACCCGGTGACGGGTGAGGTCATGCGGTTCGCGGTCGATCTGCCGGCCGACATGGCGGAGCGGATCGTCGAGCTGCGGCCGTGACCGCTCAGGCCTTCTTCGTGGCCTTGCTTCTGGCTGGCGCCTTCTTCGCCGCCTTCTTCGCTGGCGCCTTGGCCCTCGCCCCGCCGCCGCGTCGCCCCTTCTTCTTCGCCGGCCCACGCGCCGCGCGCGCCTCGATCAGCTCGATGGCGCGCTGCATGGTGAGCGCGTCGGGGCTCTCGCCCTTCGGCACGGTCGCGTTGGTCTCACCGTCGGTGACGTACGGGCCGTATCTCCCATCCAGCACCCGCACCGCGACCTCCGTGCCGGGCCTGGTGCCGAGTTCCTTCAGCAGCTTGGGCGCGCTGCTCGCGCCGCCGCGGCCGCGCTTGGGCTCGGCCAGCAACTGCAGCGCGCGTGCGAGCGTGATCTCGATGGGCGACTCGTCCACCGGGATGCTGCGGGTGTCCTTGCCGCACTTGATGTAGGGGCCGAAGCGACCGTTCGCCGCGACCACCGGATGCTCCTTGCCCTCGGCATCGGCCTTGGTCCCGAGCGTGCGCGGCAGCGACAGCACGCGCAGGGCCGTCGGCAGGTCGATGGTTTCCGGCTCCATGCCCTTGAGCAGCGACGCCATCTTCGGCTTGTCCTCGCCGTCGACCAGCTCACCGAGCTGCAGGTAGGGACCGAAGCGGCCGACCTTCACGTACACCGGGAGCCCCGTCTCCGGGTCTTCGCCGAGCGACTTGGGCCCCTCGGCGCCCTTGGCGAGCAGTTCGAGCGCGCGCTCCAGCGTCAGTTCGTCGGGCGGCGTCTCGTCGGGCACGCTGGCGCGCTGGTCGCCCTTGGAGAGGAACGGGCCGTAGCGGCCCACGCGCACCTCGACCAGGGTGCCGTCGTCCTCGCCGAGCTTGATGCCGCACACGACGCGCGGGTCGATCTCGCCGTCGGCCTTGGCCAGCGTCGGCTCGAGGCCGGGCGAACCGTTGCCGTGATAGAAGCGCTTGAGGTAGTCGAGCCGGCGTGCGTCGCCGTTGCTGATGACGTCGAGGTCCTCCTCCATCTTGGCGGTGAAGGCGTAGTCGACGAGGTGGTGAAGGTGGCCGTTGAGGAGATTCGTGACTGCGAACGCGGTGAAGGTCGGCACCAGCGCCGTGCCCTTCTTGAACACGTAGTCGCGCGACAGGATGGTCTCGATGATCGACGCGTAGGTCGACGGCCGGCCGATGCCGCGCGCCTCGAGTTCCTTCACCAGCGTCGCTTCCGTGAGGCGCGCCGGCGGCTGCGTGGTGTGTCCCACCGCACGGATCTCCTTGGTGGCCACCGCCTCGCCGACCGCGACGGTGGGCAGGATGCGCTCGGCGTCGGCCAGCGTGGCCTCCGCGTCGTCGCTGCCTTCCACGTAGGCGAGGCGATAGCCCGCGAACTCGATGGTCTTGCCGCTGGCCTGGAAGCGCGCGTCGCCGACGGCGAGCACCACCGTCGTGCGCATGCCGTGCGCGTCCTTCATCTGGCTCGCGACCGTGCGCTTCCAGATCAGCTCGTACACGCGCCGCTCGTCGTCGCCGAGCGTGCCCGGCAGCTCGCGCGGGTGCTGGAAGCGCGCGCCCGCCGGCCGGATCGCCTCGTGCGCCTCCTGCGCGTTGCGCACCTTGGTCTTGTAGATGCGCGGCTCGGCGGGCAGGTACTCCTTGCCGTAGCTCGTGCCGATGTGTGCGCGCGCCGCCGCCAGCGCCTCGCTCGACAGCGTCGTCGAGTCGGTGCGCATGTACGTGATGAAGCCGTTCTCGTACAGCCGCTGCGCCGCGCGCATGGTGCGCTGCGCCGCGAAGCGCAACTTGCGCCCGGCCTCCTGCTGCAGGGTGCTCGTGGTGAAGGGCGGGTAGGGCCGCTCCGTGTACGGCTTGCTCTCGACCGACTCGACGTTGGCCGGCTTGCCGCGCAGGCGCGCGACCAGCGCCTCGGCGTCGGCCTGCCGCAGGTGCAGCGGACCGTCCTCGCCACCCGCCTTCAGCTTGCCGGTGTCGGGATCGAAGTCCTTGCCGCTCGCCACCCGCCGGCCGCCGACGCTGTGCAGCTCCGCGTCGAACTTCGCCTGCGCCTTGTTCTCGAAGGTGCCGGTGAGGTCGAAGTACTCCGCGGCCACGAAGCTCATCCGCTCGCGCTCGCGCTCGACGATGAGCCGCACCGCCACGCTCTGCACGCGCCCGGCCGACAGCCGCGGCTTGATCTTCTTCCACAGCAGCGGCGACACGGAGTAGCCGTACAGCCGATCCACGAGCCGGCGCGTCTCCTGCGCCTCCACCAGCGCCTCGTCGAGGTCGCGCGGATTGGCGAGCGCCTCGCGGATCGCCGCCTCCGTGATCTCGTGGAACACCAGGCGCTTGACCTCGCACTTGGGCTTCAGCTCCTGCAACAGGTGCCAGGAGATGGACTCCCCCTCGCGGTCTTCGTCGGTCGCCAGGTACAGCTCGCTCGCCTCGCCCAGCGCCGCCTTGAGCTTGCGCATCTGCTCGCGCTTCTCCTTGGGCACCACGTAGAGCGGCTTGAAGTCCGAGGCGATGTCGATGCCCAGACGCGCCCACTTCTCGCCCTTGAGCGCGGGCGGGACCTCCGAGGCGTTGGGGGGAAGGTCGCGGACGTGGCCGATGCTGGCCTCGATCACGAAGCCGGAGCCGAGGATCTTGCCGATGGTGCGCGCCTTGGCGGGCGACTCGACGATCACGAGCGGTCGGCCGCGGGCAGGACCCTTCGGGGTCGCCTTCTGCTTCTTGGTCGTCGTGGTGGTCATGGCGTCGCGGCGCGCCTGATAAGGGCAGGCGCGGCGGGCTGTCAAGGTTTCGTCGCGCGCCGCGCGGCGACGGAGTGGCGCGATCCCGTCTTCTCCGCTTCACTCCCTGGCCCCATGGATCAGGCCTTCGATCTCTCGGCGGTGCGGATCGCGCACCGCGGGCTGCGCGTCGTCGACGCGCGCACGAAGGGGGAGAAGCTGCTGCTGACGGTGGACGGCGAAGGTGGCGCGAATCGTGTGCTCTTCGCGCCGGACCAGGAGTCGGGCGGGCTGCGCTGCGCGTGTACCTGCCCGTGGCCAGGACGTTGCGGGCACGTCGAGGCGGCGCGGCTGGTCATCGATCGGCACGAGGGGCTGGCGCGCTGGGCCAAGGCGGCGCGCGCCACGGGCAAGAAACCGGCATCGGCCGCGGCGGAGGCCTCGTCGCCCGCCGGGCAGGGTGTTCGGCCAACGCCACCATCGAATCCCAAGCCCAGATCGGAGGCGTGCGCCCGGCCGGACGGCTTGTCCACGCTCCTCGATGGCTGGCTGCAGGCGCTGGAGGGTGCCGCGGCCACCGCGCCAAGAGCAGTAGCGGGCAAGGCAGAGCGGGCTCCGCTCGCCTACGTGTTCGAGGTCTCCAGTCAGCACACCCTGTGCGTGTCCGCGTGGCGATGCCGGCGCCTCGAGACGGGTGACCTGGTGCCGAATCGACCGCTCAGTCTGGGCTCCGCGCTCCGCTCCTCCGTGCAGACCCTTCCTCCGGGCGACGTCGGCTTCGTTGCGGAGCTGCAGCGGGGACTCGGCAAGTGGGACCAGCAGGTCGAACTGGGGCCCGCCGCGCACGATCTCGTCCACCGGCTCATGGCGACCGGGCGGTGTCAGGCCGCGGGGGCGTCGCGCCTCACGGCAGGAGAGCCACGCGACGGCGCGCTCACCTGGCGGGTCGTCGGCGACAGGCAGGTTCCCGCGGTCGAGGTCGACGGCGGTGGCGAGGCGGTGCTGTTCGACGAACCGATCTACCTGGATGCCGCGCGTGGCCTCCTTGGACCGCTGCAGATGGAGGTCGAGCCGGCGGCGGCGCGGGCCTTTCTCGCCGGGCCGCCGCTGTCGCCGGAAGTGACCGCTGCACTGCGGCCGGCGCATCGGCAGCGGCTGGCGAAACTCCGGCTGCCGCTGCCGCGCACCATCACGGTCGATGTGTGCGAGGCGCCGGTGCCGGTGCCCTGTCTCACCCTGTACTCGCAGACCATCGAGTCCATGTCGCTGCGCCACCCGCTCGTCATCGACGGGGCGAACCTGCGCTTCCGGTATGGACCCCACGACGTGCCCGCCCAGGGCGGCGCGCAGGAGTTCACTGTGATCGACGGCGACGTCGCGCGCCGCCACGGGCGCCGGCACGACGACGAGAAGGCCGCGCGGGACATGCTCATCAACCTGGGCTTCGAGCCGATCCTCGACGTCGTTTCCGATCCGCGCGCGACGATCGTGCGCATGAACCTGGCGCGGCACGAGCGTGCCGCGGACCTGACCCTGGCCGCCGGTCTCGCCGACCCGGCGGCCGAGGCGTGGCGACGGTTCGTCCAGGAGGAGCGACCGGAGCTGCTGCACGCCGGCTGGCAGATCACCATCGATCGCAGCTTCCGCCACGGCGCGGTCGCGGTGGAACGCTGGGTCGCCGCGGTGGCGCCGTCGCCGGTCGGCGGGTGGTTCGAGGTCGAGCTGGGTGTCGAGCTGGGCGCCGACGCGGAGCGGGAGCGGATCGACCTCCTGCCGACGCTCCTGAAGATCCTGCGCGAGGATCCCGAAGTCCTCGATCGCGCCGTGGCGGAAGGCGTCGGTCTCGCCATCGAGTTGCCCGACGGCCGCCGGCTCGAGCTGCCCGCCGGGCGCCTGAAGAAGATCGTCGACGTGCTCCTCGAGATGCAGGTCGGCGGCCGCATCGAGAAGGGCAAGCTCCGCGTCGCGCAGGCGATGGTCGCCCAGGCCTCGGCGCTCGAGGCGCAAGTCGATGCCTTCACCTGGGCGGGCGGTGACGCGCTGCGCTCGCTGGCGGAGAAGCTCGCGTCGTTCGACGCGGTGGCGCGGGTGCCCGTGCCGGCGAACCTGCGCGCGGAGCTGCGTCCCTACCAGCTCGATGGGCTCGCGTGGCTGCAGTTCCTGCGCGCGCACGACCTCGGCGGCGTGCTCGCCGACGACATGGGGCTCGGCAAGACGGTGCAGGCGCTCGCACATCTGCTCGTCGAGAAGGCTGCCGGTCGCCTCGACCGCCCGGCGCTGGTCGTGACGCCCACCAGCGTCGTGCGCAACTGGGCCGCGGAGGCGGCGCGCTTCGCGCCCGACCTGCGCGTGCTCGTTCTGCACGGCGGCGACCGGCACGCGTCGTTCCAGCGGATGGGGGAGGTCGACCTCGTGCTCACCACCTATCCGCTGGTGCTGCGCGACGAGGAGACGCTCGCGGCGCAGCCCTTCCACCTGCTGCTCCTCGACGAGGCGCAGGCGATCAAGAACGCGCGCGCCAAGGTCGCGCGTGCGCTGCGCCGGCTGGACGCTCGGCATCGGTTGTGCCTCACGGGCACGCCGCTCGAGAACAACCTCACCGAGCTCTGGGCGCAGTTCGACTTCCTGATGCCGGGTGTGCTCGGCGACGCCAAGACCTTCGGTCGCGTGTTCCGCGCGCCGATCGAAAAGGGCAACGACGACGACCGCCGGCGCAGCCTCGCGCAGCGCGTGCGACCGTTCGTGCTGCGCCGCACCAAGGCCACGGTCGCCAAGGAGCTGCCGCCCAAGACCGAGATCGTGCAGACCATCGAGCTCTGCGGCGCGCAGCGCGACCTCTACGAGTCGATCCGGTTGTCGGTGCACGAGGCCGTGCAGCGGGCGATCGCCGAGCAGGGTCTCGACCAGGCGCAGATCGTGATCCTGGATGCGTTGCTGAAGCTCCGGCAGGTGTGCTGCGACCCGCGCCTCGTGAAGCTCGACGCGGCCAAGAGCGTGGCCGACTCCGCGAAGCTCGACGCGTTGCTGGACTTGCTGCCGGCGCTGCTGGAGGAAGGCCGGCGCGTGCTGCTCTTCTCGCAGTTCACCAGCATGCTCGCGCTCATCGAGGCGGCGCTCGGCGCGCGCGGGATCGCGTTCGTGAAGCTCACCGGCGACACGCGCGACCGCCAGACACCGATCCGCCGCTTCCAGGCGGGCGAGGTCCCGGTGTTCCTCATCAGCCTCAAGGCCGGCGGCACCGGGCTCAACCTCACGGCCGCCGACACGGTCATCCACTACGACCCGTGGTGGAATCCGGCCGCGGAGCAGCAGGCCACCGACCGCGCGCACCGCATCGGCCAGGACAAGCCGGTGTTCGTCTACAAGCTCATCGTCGCCGGCAGCGTCGAGGAGCGGATCGCCGGACTGCAGGCGCGCAAGCGTGCGCTGGCGGCGGGGATCCTCGATGGCGAGGGCCGACAGGGCACCGCGCTCACGAAGGGCGACGTCGAGGCGCTGCTCGCGCCGATCGAGGCGTAGGAGTGGGCGACCGACTGCGAGTCGTCCGGGTGAGCGGGCTCCTCGTCTTCCACATCCTGTTCTGGTGGTTGCTCGCCGTCTGGGTCGTGGCGCCCGCGTCGCCGTCGCGCCTCTATCGCGTCGGCGTGTTCGCCTCGCTCGCCGGGGTTGGCATGGTCGGCGCTTGGCCGTGGCTGCGCGCGCGAGTCGTCGCCCGTGGGACGCGGGTCTGGCGCTGGATCCATCTGGTCGCGATCAATCTGCTGGTGTTGCTCGTGCTGGCCGAAGCCGTGTGTCGCGTGCTCGGCCCGCTGGTGAACTCGCCGCACCTGGCTGCGCAGCTCCGTGCTCGTGGAGCGGACGTGGCTGGCGGTGACCCGCGGGCAGACCGGCGGTGTCGCTGTGGAGGCGCCGCTCGATCCGAATGCCCCGACATTCAGCGCCGACGACTTCGCCCGCATGGAGGCCACGCGAGCGCGGATCTGCGCGGTCCCTGCGCCGGCCGACGTGCAGCGCACCTTCACGACGACGTACGCGCTGCTCGGGGAGCTGTGCACGGACGTGGGGGAACGGCTGCGGGTCGTGCTCATCCCCGACGAGTTCCAGGTCGACGACGCGCTGGCCGCAGCGATCCGCGTGAGTGGGGCGGCGTTTGATCGCGAACTGCCGAGCGGCGCGTACCCTGCCTCGATCTGCTCCCCGCGATCCGCGCGGCGGCGCGCGAAGGCCCGACGTACAAGCCGCGCGACACCCACTGGAACCGCCGGGGCAACGCCGCTGCCGCAGCGGCGATCACGGCGTGGTTGCGGACGGAGGTGGACGCGACGCGGGCGAAGTGAGGCGGCGGGGGGCATGATCCGACGCATGCGAACCCAGGACCTCCCGCCGCAGCAGATCACGAACCTCCACGGCCTGAACACCGCGCTCATGCGCTTGAAGCCGTCGATCACGGGCATCGACCTGTCGATGTTCCAGCTGAAAGGCGTGAGCGCCGCGATGCTCGACGCCGAGATCGCCGCGAACCAGTTCTCGCTCTACGACTCCCTCAAGCGCGGCGACCTGCTGGCGGCGTTGAAGCCGGGCCTGACCGCGCGCGTGGCGACGCACCCCATCGCCTACGCCTACGACCCGCACGGCGACAAGCACTTCGAGGGCGGGCCGGCCGGCACCAAGTTCAGCGCGGCCAAGGGCGTGGTGAACCCGTTCCTGCAGCAGAAGGTCGCGGCGCACCTCGGCCGCATCCGGCGCCACGCCAACGGCAAGACCAAGACCTACTACCTGAGCGAGGCGCCGAACCAATACACCAAGGGCATGCAGCTCGCCGTGCAGGTCGACTACGAGGCCAGCCCCGTCGAGAAGATCACCTACCACGGCTACCCCCGCGACGTCGTCGCCTACGTGCTGTCGGAGACGCTCGGCGGGGCACCGATCCCCGTGTGATGCCCAGTGCGGTGGCTGCCGGGTGACAACCAGCGCGTCGGCGCCATGATCCCGGCATGAGTCGCGCCCCGCAGCGAGACCCGCGTCGCCGCCTGCTGCCCTGGCTGCTGGCGTGCGTGCTCGTGTCCGGCGCTGGGTTGCTCGGCATCGGGGTGGTGAGCCTGTGGCGCGCCGCGGGGGACGCGGAGGCGCGGGCGCGGCTCGCGGCCGACGCCGAGGCGTCGCGCGCGGCGCGGGCGCTGCGGGCGAAGCTCTTGCAGGAGGGCGCGCTCGCGGCGGCGACGCTGACCTTCGACGTGCGCGCGGGGGCGCTCGTGGTACCCGATCAGGTGGCGTGGCTCGACGCACCGCCGCGGTTCGAGGACGCGCTGCCCTTCGACCTGCGCGCGGCGCTCGCGCGCGCGCGGACGCAGGAGTTCGCCGAGGGCGAGGCTGGGGCCGCGGCGGCGACGCTGCAGGCGGCGGGCGGGTTGAGCGGACTCACCGACGTCGGCAAGCGCGAGCTGGCGCTGGCGCAAGGGTTCCTCGCGTTGCGGCACGCGGACGCCGCAGCCGTGGCCGCGGCAGTGGCCGCAGTGGGCAAGGCGGGCGCGATCGACCCTGCGCAGGCGGGCGGGGTGCTGCTGCTGTGCGCGGCGGCGAAGGCGCCCCTGCCGGCCGAGGCGCTGGCGGCGTTGCCGCGTGCGGAAGAGACGCGCGCGCCGGGGATCGTGGCGCGACTGCGCGAAGCGGGCGTTGGTGTCGACCTCGACGGGGTGGCGCGGCAGGTCGCTGTGATCGGCGCGCAGCGCGCGACGCTGCGGCGCGTGCAGGCGCTGCTGTCGGCACGGCTCGCGACGTGGCTGGATGGCGAGACGGCCGCGGTGGCCGCCGACGGCGATGACGTCTTCCTCTGGTTCCCCACGGCGCGCGGCGAGGGCCGCGGCGGGGTCGCGCCGGCGCGGGCGCTGCTCGCCAAGATCGCGGGCGACGACCTCGCGAGCCCCCTGGTGGCGGTGTCGATCGGGCCCGCGCACGGCGAAGGCGCTGCGTTCGTGGTGGAGCCGTCCGTGGCCATCGTGCCGCGGCACGGTGCGAGCGCCGCGCGCCCGTGGTTGCTCACCGTGCTGCTCGCGGTGCTGGCGGGGTCGTTCGGCGTCGGCCTCGCGATGGCCCTGCGCGCGCTGCGCCGCGAGGCGCAGGCCACCGCCGCGCGCAGCGAGTTCCTCACGTCCGTGACCCACGAGCTGCGCACGCCGCTCGCCGCGCTGCGCCTGCTCGCGGAGATGCTCGACGAGGGGCGCGTGACGAAGCCCGAGCAGCAGCGCGAGTACTACCGCATGCTCGCCGGCGAGACGGTGCGCCTGCAGGCGCTGATCGACAACGTGCTCGACCTCGGGCGCATGGAGCGCGGCGAGCGCGCGCTCGACCTGCGGCTGTGCGAGCTGGGCGAGGTCGTGCGCGACGCGGTGGCGGTGTTCGCGCCGGTGGCGGCGCGCGACGGGCGCACGGTGACCCTGCGCGGCGACGACCGGGCGCTGTCGGTGCGCGCCGACCGCAGCGGGTTGACGCAGGCCTTCCTCAACGTGCTCGACAACGCGCGCAAGTACGGCGAGGGCGAGCGCATCGAAGTGGCGATCACCGCGAGCGCCGACCTCGTGCGGGTCGCGGTGCGCGACTTCGGACCCGGCGTGCCGGTGGCGGAACGCGCACGCGTGTTCGAGCGCTTCGTGCGCGGCGGGGCGCAGGCGTCGGGGTCGGTGCCGGGCGTGGGGCTCGGGCTGTACCTGGCGCGCGCGATCGCGCTCGCGCACGGCGGCGACCTGCGCTGCGAGGACCCGCAGGGCGGCGGGCGCGGCGCGGTGTTCGTGTTCCTCCTGCCGCTCGAGCAGCAGACGGAGGTGCGGGCATGAGGCGCGTGCTCGTGGTGGAGGACGACCGCTCGATCCGCACCGGCGTGAAGGATGCGCTGATCGGCGAGGGCTACGACGTCACAGCGTGCGAGCGCGGCGACGAGGGCCTGGAGCTACTGCTCACGCGGCACTTCGACCTGCTGGTGCTCGACGTGATGCTGCCCGGGCGCGGCGGGCTCGAGCTGCTGCGCGAGGCGCGCGCGGCGGGCCTGCGCACGGAGGTGATCCTGCTCACCGCGCGCGGCGACGAGAGCGACCGCGTGCTGGGGCTCGAACTTGGAGCCGACGACTACGTGACCAAGCCGTTCTCACTGCGCGAGCTGATCGCGCGGGTGAAGGCGCGGCTGCGGCGGCTGGACGGTGGGGCCCCGGCGCCGACGGCGGAGACGTTCACCCTCGGCGATGCCACCGTGGACCTCGCCGGGTTCCGGCTCGTGCGCGGCGGCGTCGAGCAAGCGCTCTCGCCCAAGGAGGCCGCGATGCTCGCGCTCCTGTGGGCGGAGCGCGGCAAGGTCGTGAGCCGCGCGCGCTTCCTGCGCGAGGTGTGGGGCGACGGTGGGTTCGTGGGCACGCGCACCGTCGACACGCACGTGCTCAACCTGCGGCAGAAGCTGGAGGTCGACCCGCGTCGGCCGACCCTGCTGCTCACCGTGCACGGCGCCGGCTACAAGCTCGCCTTGACAGGTTCTTGACATGGGTTTGAAGCGCGTCGGACAAGCGGGCGGGGCGGAGCCGGTCGGATGGGCACCATGAAGAACACGACCAAGACCACCGTCCTGCTGCTCCTGGCCACGACGAGCGCGCGCATCGCGCCCGCGCAGGCCGATGTCCGCGCGCAGTTGACGCGCGCGGTGGTGATCGAGGAGGACGAGCGCGACGTCGCGCGCGCGGCAGCCGAGTACCGCAAGGTCGCCGCGGCGGCGACCGACGCGGCGCTGCGCGCGGAGGCGAGCCTGCGGCTCGGCAGTGCGTTGCTCGCCATGGGCAAGAAGGACGAGGCGCGCGCGGCGCTCGCGCCGGTGGCCGCGGCGGGCGGTGCGCTTGCGGAGCGGGCCAAGGCGATGCTGCAGGACCAGGATCAGGACGACCCGGTGTTCGCGGCGCGCGTGCGTGAGGCGTTGGCGCTGACGCGGCGCAACCCCGACCAGGGCAGCGGCGAGCTCAAGTTCCTCGGGCGCGGGGTCGTGCCGTACCTCATGCAGGCAATCCGCGTCGGCGATCCCGACCCGTTCCTCGCACCCCGCCCCGTGGAGCGTGCGTTCCTGCTGGCCACGGTGCGCGTGCTGTGTGAACTCGGCGGATCCGGCGCGGCCGAGGGTCTGCGCGAGCTGGCGCGGCACCGCGATGTCGTGGTGCGGCGGACGTGCACGGAGGCCTTCGGAAAGGAACTGGCGCCGGACCTCGTGCCCGCCGCACACGAGTTCCTCGCCGACGCCGATGCCGCGGTGCGCCGGACGGCGCTCGCCTACCTCGGATTGCGGCTCGATCCGACCGCGGTCGTCCGCCTCATGCAAGACCAGGATGCCACCGTCCGCGACATGGCGTTCTACTGGGCGGGGTCGCTGGAGAGGATGGGGTCGTTGGCCGACGTCCGCGAGGCCGCGATCGCCGCCGCGCGCGCGGAATTGGCGCGCGAGGCGCCGGTGCCCAACGTCACGATGGCGCTCGGCACGAAGAACGCGGCAGCCAGCGAAGCGGGCCGCGCGCTCTGGCTCGCCGCGCTTCGCCACCCGAGCACGAAGATCTCCCGCACGCAGGACTGGAGCGGCGTCGAGTTCCCTCGCAACGCGCACGCCGACGAGTTCGTGGCCACCGCGGAGGCGATCACCGCGCGCGGCGATCGCGACCGCCTGCAACAGCTCGACGGGTACGTCCGGACGGTCGCGCGGAGCTGGGATCGCGCCATCCTGCCCCAGGCCCTGCGCCTCGTGCGGCTCGGTGCGTTCCAGAACTGCGCCGAGTGGTTCGTGAGCGTGCTCCAGCCCGAGGACGTGCCGCAGGTCCTCGCCAACCTCGATGTCCTGCCGATGCAGCAGTTGGGGGAGTGGTTCGCGCGGCAGGCGTTGCCCGCAGCCGCGTGGGAGGCGCTCGCCAGTGCTCTCGAGGCCGAGCGCCAGGAGAACGCGCAGTACTGGCTCGTGACGGCGTTGCTGCGCACCCGCGCCGACGAGGGAGTGAAAGTGATCTCAGCGTTCGCGACGACTCCGTCGCGGTTCACCTGGTTGGCGAGGCTCCTGTGTTCGGAGACCGATCCGACGCCAGCAGTGCGCGCCCTGCTGGGCGACCTCGTGTCCCGGGATGTCGGAGCGACCGACGTCAACGTGGCCTCGGCTCGCAACCGTCTCTTCCACGCGCTAGCGAAACTCGGACGCGAAGAGTTCATCCCGTCGATGGCCGCCGCGTACCGGCTCGGGTTGCAGCAGTGGGACAACGATCGCCGCGGCATCGCGATCGTGGGCCGGCGCCCGATCCCGGGCTCGTTCGCGGGCAAGCTCGTCGATGCGTGCCTCGCCGCGCACACGGAGGCCTTCGCGGATGCCATGGAGCTGGGGGAAGCGTCGCATCTGGCCCCGGAGGTCTATGCCGTCCTCTGCCGGCATGCGCTATCGGCGCCGAGCAGCGAGCAGCGCCAGAGGCTCGTGGCCGACCTGCTGCGCCGGCATGGTGACGCGGACAGCGCCGTGGTGAGGTCCTTCTACCTGGCGGCCCTGCGCAGCGACGACGATGTCGTGGTCGGGATGGCGGCGGCGTGGGTCCCGCCGGGTGGCGTGCCAGCCGAAGCCTTGCCCCTGCTCGCCACGCGCGCCCGCGCCGGCAACACCAGCACCATCCGGGTCCTCGGTCACGCCGGCGACCCGCAGCAGGCCGCGCTGCTGCGCGAGTTGCTCGCGCACGCCGACTACGCCGTGCGCCGGGCGGCGCTGCGCGCGCTCGCCGACCTGCAGGGGGTCGAGGCCATCGATGCCCTCTTGCCGCTGGCCGACGACCCCGACCAGAACGTGCGCAAGGGCTTCGTCGAGGTCGCGAACAAGCTCCTCGACCGCCGCTTCGCGCCGAAGCTGCTGCAGCTCCTGCGCGACGACTCGGACGACAATCGCGCGGCGGCCCAGAAGGCGCTCGAGGCCATCGAGTTCTTCCACACCCAGACGGCGCGCTGGCAGCGCGTGCTGTCCGACGCCAACCTCGATGCGCCGAGCGCGGCCGAGGCGCTGGTCAAGCAGGCGACGATCGCCAAGGACAAGAGCGTCCGTCTCGTGGCGATCGCGTCCCTCGGCACGCTCAAGGTTCCCGAGACCCTGCCCGTCCTCATCCAGTGGATGCAGGACGGCGACGCGGAGATCGCCGCCGCGGCGAAGGCCGCCGTCGCGAAGATCAACGGCCAGTGAGCCCCGCTCAGTTCACCGCGACCCCGATGTTGTCGACGGAGAACGAACTCGCCGAGTTGTTCGAGGCGCGGAACAGGATCTCGCGGATGCCCGCGGCGTACGGGGCCACGTTCCACGTCCCGGTGCCGAGGTCGTTCCAGTGCCACCACGAGCCGTCGGCCTTGCGGAAGTAGAGCTTGATGCCCTGCGCGCCCTTCACGCGGATGCTCTTGAAGTCGAAGGTCATCTCCGCAACCCCGCTCTTGTAGACGTAGACGCGGATCCACTGCGTGCCGTGGTGCGAGGCGAGGTAGCGCGGCTCCGTCGCCGGGTCGGTGACCTTCACGCAACTGCTGCCGCTCTGGTAGCCGTAGTTGCCGCCGCTGGGGACGCAGTACGTGCCCTTCTCGTACATCAGGTGATAGTGACCGTAGCTCGACCCCCAGCTCGCCCCGTAGCGCGCGACGTCGTTCTCCTTGACGTGCACCCAACCGCTGCCGCAACCCTCGATGTAGAACGGGCTGCTCGCGAAGGTGTAGCCCGCGCGATCCGGCAGGATCAGCAGGCCGATGTAGTCGGCGAAGCCGATGGTGCAGGAGCTGGCGTTCGGCTGCAGGCCCGGGCCGTGCTCGAGTCCGGTGATCGGCAGCACGCCGCGGAAGGCGGGCAGCGAGTTGGCAGCCAGCATTCCGCCGAGCCACGGGAACGCCGGCATCGGCTCCGGGCGCATGGTGGGCGGCGAGTCCGGCCGCTGCGGGGTCGCGAGCGCGGTCTGCTCCGCGGCGGTGACCGGCAGCGGTGCCGGTGCGTCGAAGCGGGTCGTGCTGCGTGCCGACGGCGGCGCGGCGGGGATCGTCTCGCCCTTGGCGGGCTGCTGGGCGGCGAGGCCGGCGGACAACGAGGTGAGCAGGGCGAGGACGACAGTGTGTGAAGCGGAAGTGTTCATCGGGATTCGTGGGTTGGAGCCGCGCCTCCGACCACGCGGCGCGCGGCGGACTCTCCTGCTGATCCGGGAACGCGGGCCGGTGTTACAGGCCTGCTCCGATCCTTCGCGCTCGCCCCTCGGGCGTGCCCCGGCCCGGTGGCGATGGCATGATCCCGACATGCCGCTCGCCATCCCGCGCGATCCCCTGGCGACCTTCATCGCCATCGTCCAGGAGCTGAAGGAGCACCAGCGCTGGTTCGACGACCGCACGATCCTGCGCTACGCGGCCCTGCCGCTGGTGGTGGCGAAGGGCGATCCGGCGACCATCGCGGCGCGGGCGGTGGCGGACGGCAAGACCGTTGCGGAGAACGCCGGCTGGTTCTCGGACCTGCGCGGCTCGATGCGCTACGTGCTGGCGGCGCTCGCGGTGGCGGCGGCCGTCGACATCCACGAGCTGAGCCGCGCGCTCGAGGCCATCCAGGCCCGGTTCCGCGAGGTCGGGGTCCGGCGCGGCGGCGCCTTCGAGACCATCGCCGCGGCGATGCTGCACTTCGCGGGCAGGAGCAGCCCGTCCGACGTGCTGCGCCTGCAGCGCATCTACGTGTCGATGCGCGAGCAGCACTGGTGGCTGACCGGCCCCGGCGACCTGCCGGCGTGCGCGATGCTCACGGTCGACGGCGGCGACGTCACCGCGATGACGAGCCGCATCGAGGGCATGTACAACCGGCTGCGCGAAAAGGGCATGGGCGCCGGCGACGGCCTGCAGCTCGCGTCGCACGTGCTCTGCATCGCGCCCGGCAGCGTGGCGGAGGCGACCGACCGGATGCTCGCGCTGCACGCCGGCTTCAAGAAGCACGGCATCCAGATGTGGGACTGCGACCGCGACGAGCTGGCGGTACTGTGCCTGACCGGCACCGCTCCGCAGAAGCTCATCGAGCTGGTCATCGACCACCGCGCGCGCATCAAGGAGCAGTTGTCGTTCGTGGGCGCGGTGACGAGCTTCAGCTACGCCTGCGGCACGGCCTTCCTCGCGGCGTGCGCCGGACAGCCGAGCGACGAGGCCCTGGCGCGCAACGTGCAGGTGGCGAACCTGGTCATGGCGGGGAACGCCGCGCTGGTGATGCAGCAGCGGCGGCAGGCGGCGTCGAGCTGACCCGGCTTTCCGGGTGAGCGCGCCATGGCCCGGCGCTAACCTCTCGCCATCTCCAACCCGCGAGGTCCTTCATGTACTGGCTCATCGGCATCGGCGCGCTCGCCGTCATCCTCGTCTTCTGGTTCATCGGCATCTACAACTCGCTGATCCGCGGGCGGAACGAGACCAAGAACGCGTGGAGTCAGATCGACGTCCAGCTCAAGCGGCGCTACGAGCTGATCCCCAACCTCGTCGAGGTCGCGAAGGGCTACATGAAGCACGAGAAGGAGACCCTCGAAGCGGTGATCCGCGCGCGCAACTCGGCCATGCAGGCGAGCGGCGGCGGGGTCGCGGCGCAGGCGCAGGCGGAGGGCCAGCTCACCAGCACGCTGAAGTCGCTGTTCGCGCTCACCGAGTCGTACCCCGACCTCAAGGCCAACCAGAACATGCTGAGCCTGCAGGAGGAGCTGACCTCGACCGAGAACAAGATCTCGTTCGCGCGGCAGGCCTACAACGACGCGGTGTTCCGCTACAACACCTCGCTCGAGGTGTTCCCCAACTCGATCCTCGCCGGCGGCTTCCAGAAGGCCGAGTTCTTCGAGGTCGAGGCCGCGGAGGAACGGCAGGCCGTCAAGGTCAAGTTCTGAGCCGCCCCGCCCAGCGGGCGTTGCGGCTCAGGCATTCCTGGAGACGTCGCAACGCGGGGCACCGTCCTGGACGAGGCGACGCATCGGCCCCGCTGCGACGTCTCGGTGGAAGCCGCCCCGCCCAGCGGGCGTTGCGGCTCAGGCATTCCTGGAGACGTCGCAACG
>CAYQMF010000009.1:0-34751 GCA_964418595.1 uncultured candidatus Brocadiaceae bacterium | reverse complement strand
CGGGGCACCGTCCTGGACGAGGCGACGCATCGGCCCCGCTGCGACGTCTCGATGGAAGAGGCACGCCGCTTGCGACGCGCGGCGCGCGTCCGCGGCGGCCAGTTCCTCCCCCATTGGCGATGACACCATGAGTGCTGCCGCGGACGCACCCTTTCGCCAGCGCCACGTCCTCGTTCAGGGCGCGACCGGGGCCGTAGGGGCCGCGGTGGTGCGCGCGCTCGCGGCGCAGGGTGCGCGCGTCTCGGTTGCGGTGCGCCGGCGCTGGCAGGTCGCGCGCGTCGAGGCGCTGCTCCGCGAAGCCGGCGTGGCAGGGCAGGATCAGCTCGTCGCGGTGGTCGACAGCGAGGATGCGGAGGCGGCGGCGGGGCTGGTGAAGGGCGGCGAAGACGCGCTCGGCCCGCTGGCGGCCTTCGTGTCGGCGGCGGGTGCGTTCGCGATGGCGCCGCTCGGCGAGGAGCCGAGCGCGCAGGCCGGCGAGTTGTGGCGCGCCAACTTCGCGAGCGTGCACACGCTCGCCCGTGCCGTCGTGATCCCGATGCGGCGTCGGCGGGCCGGCGCGCTGGTGTTCACCGGCGCCGCGGTGGTGCTCGGCACGCCGCCCGCGAAGCTGGCGCTGTACGCCGCGAGCAAGGCGGCGCTGCACGCCTATGCGGCGAGCCTGCGCGCCGAACTCCACCCGCACGGCGTGCGGGTGAGCGTGGTCGCGCCGTCGGTCATCGACACCGCGGCCAACCGCGAGGCGATGCCGGACGCGGATCGCGCGGGCTGGGTCTCGGCCGACACCGTCGCTGCCTGCCTCGTCGCGGCCGCGGCGCGCGGGAGCGACAGCCTCGTCGTCGCGCCGTAGGGTTTGGCCGGCGATGCGCTACAACGGCGCCATGCATTCCCTCCCCGGCGTGATGATCGCGTGGGTCACCGCAAGCGTGTTGTTCGGGCAGGATCCGGCGAAGGAGGCGAGTCCTGACCCGCGGCAGGTCGCGAAGGACGCGTTGGCGAAGTGGGAGGGCTCCGATCTCGCCGACGAGAAGCTGCTCGGGGCCGCGGTTGCGGCGATCCTCGTGGCCGGCGCGCCGGCACTCGAGGATCTCGGCGCGCGGGTCCAGGCGATCGCTGCGCTGCAGCCGCCGGACCGCCGCCGTACGCAGGCCATGGACGCCGCGCTCACGCACGTCGCCATCGGCTACCTCGAGCGCGAGACGAAGGCGGAGATGGTGTACGAGGGGCAGTACGCGCCGCTCCGCCCGCTCCAGCCCTTCGTCGGCAAGCTCTACCTCGGCCTGCTGCTCGACACGCCCGACTGGTACGACCAGGGCAACCGGCACGTGCTGGTCGCGCCGTTGCGCGACATCTTCCCGCAGTCGCCCGGCGCCGAGGCGATGAAGGCACTGCGCGAGATCGCCACCGACGAGGACTTCGAGCCGGAGCCGCTGCGGCAGAACCTGGCGTTCGCGCTCGCCCAGTGGGGCGACTCGAGCCTCGTCGATGCGCGGGTTGCGCGGATCGAGAAGGACCTCGCCGACGTGGACGTCGGCAGCGAACGGCGCACCGCGCTCCGTTACGAACTGGCCGACATCTGGTACACGCTGCGCGCGTACGAGCGCTCGGCG
This sequence comes from uncultured candidatus Brocadiaceae bacterium, assembly GCA_964418595.1. Classification (GTDB taxonomy): domain Bacteria; phylum Planctomycetota; class UBA1135; order UBA1135; family UBA2386; genus CAYQMF01. The sequence goes on along the minus strand of CAYQMF010000009.1, from coordinate 33,144 downwards.
CGCATCCACGTCGAACTGCTGCGCCAGGCGGAACAGGCGGAGGTGCCGCTCATGCCGAACCACTACTACAACGCCGCGTGTTCCCTCGCCCGCGCCGGGCAGGGCGACGCTGCGCTGGCCGAACTGGAGCGGGCGGTGGCGCGCCAGCTCTCCGGACGCGTCGATCCGTCGCTGCACCTCGAGCGCAAGCTGTTCGAGCAGGACCACGACCTCGACTCCGTGCGCGCCGACGCGCGCTTCCGGGCGCTGGTCGAGAAGGCCTTCGGCGCCGGCAAGGCCGACCGTGCCAGGCGGGGCTGAGCGCGGGTGAGCCTGCCGCTGCCGTTCCTGCTCGGCGTGGCGGTGTTGCTCCTGTACGACCAGCTCGTCGAGTTGCTGCCGCGCGACGTGGCGCCCGTGGAGGTCGTGCCCTTCCTCGCCTTCGCAGCCCTGCCCGCAGGCCTGCTCTGGCTCGCGGTCGGCGCGGTGCGGCGCGCCTCGCGTCGCGGTGCCTCGGCGCGGTGGTGGGCGCGAGGCCTGCGCCTGTTGCCGCTCAGCGTGCCGGCTGCGTTTGCGGTGATCGTGTTGGGCGGCGAGTTGCCGCGCTGCGCGCTCGCGCTGGTCGGCAACTCCGCGAGCGCGTACCTGCTCGCGACGCTGCCCGTGCTGCTCGCGACGGAACTCGGCTACCGTCTCGTCGAGCGCCGGCTCGACGTCGAGTCGGACGCGCATCTGCACGACCTGCCGACGGCTCCCCCAGGCCACGTCGCGATGCTGCTCTTGATCTGTGTGCCGATCGTCCTGATGGCGGCGGCGAGCGACCTCTCGCGTTCGTTGGGCTGGTTCGACACGTTCCTCGCCACCACGGCGCTGGGCCATCTGCTGGGGTTCGTGGCCGCGGTCCTGACGCTCGGCGTGCTCCTGCCGCTGCTGTTCCGTTGCCTCATGCCGGTGACGACCGATCTGCCGCGGCGCGTCGCCGGCGAGGTGCACGCGTCGGCGCGCGCACTCGGGTTCAAGCCTGCGGCGGTGCTCTACATGCACACGGGTCACCGCCTGCCCAACGCGGCGATGGTCGGGCCGCTGCCGTGGCCCCGCTACCTCGTCCTCACCGACGCGCTGGTGTCGATCCTCGACACCTTCGCGCTGCGGGGCGTGGTCGCGCACGAGGTCGGGCACGCCCGCGCCGGGCACGCCGGTCTGCTCATGGCGGTGTTCGTCGGCATCCCGCTCCTGCTCGCGCATCCGGTCTGGCTCTGGTTCGGCGCGGCGGGACCGTCCGAGATCGCCGCCGCTGCGGCCGTGGCGTTCGTGAGCGCCGCGCTCCTCCTCCGTCAGCTCGCGCACCGCTTCGAGTACGAGGCCGATCAGCTCTCGTCCGAGGCGCTGGGTGGCGCCGGCCCGTGCATCGACGCGCTCAGTCGGGTCGGACAGTTGGGGCCGCACTCGTCGCAGCGCGGCTCGCTGCGGCATCCGAGCGACCGGGCCCGCATCCGCAACCTCCTGCGCTGGGAGGCGGACCCGGGCGCGCGCGCGCGCTTCGTCGCGCGCGGTCGGACCCTGCGCGCCCTGATCGCCGCGGTCGCGATCGGCGCTGGCGTTGCCTGCGGGGTCGCGCAGGTGACGCTCTGGCCATTGGATCGCGCGACGTATGCCTTCCACGTCGGGGATTTCGCGGACGCGGACGCGCGGCTCGCGGCCCTGGGCGACGACCTCGCACCGGCCGTGGCGGCGGAAGCGAAGGACCTCCGCGCGCTGGTCAGCGCGGCGCGCACGCTCGTGCCGCACGGCGGGTCGTGGGACGCCATGCGCGATCGCATCGCCGATGGCGCGCTCGCGCCCGCGCTCGCGCGTCTCCGTGCGCAGGACCCGGCCGGTGCGCACGCCTGGCTGGCGCTCGCGCTCGCTCGCCCGCACCCGGAGCCGTGGCGGGAGACCCTCTATCTCATGGGCGTGGCTGCGGAGGATGGCGACGCTGCCCGCCTCGACCGCCTCCGCGTCCACCTCGCCACGCTGGCGCCGCCTGCCGATGCCGTCGCCGCGGTCGCCGACCTGCGCGTGCGCGAGGTGCCGCCGTGAGCTGCTCGCCGCTCGACCGCGTGACGCCGGCACGGCGGCCGACCGGCTGCCGCGTTGCTGGTCACCAGCGTTGGCGCAACCTTCTGTTCCTGCACTGGCCGGTGCCGGTCGCGGCCATGCGCGCGGCGGTGCCGGACGAGCTGGAGCTGGATCTCTGGGAGGGGCAGGCGTTGGTCGGCATAGTGCCGTTCGAGATGAAGGACATCCGGCCGGCGTGGTTGCCGCGCGCCCTGGCGCTCGACTTCCTCGAAGCGAACGTGCGCACGTACGTCCACCATCGCGGCGAGCCCGGCGTGTTCTTCCTCTCGCTCGAGGCGTCGTCGCGGCTGGCGGTGCAGGCTGCGCGCTGGGGATGGGGGTTGCCGTACCACCACGCGCGCATGCACACGACGCACGCGGCCGGCGAGATCGCCTACACGAGTCAGCGGCGCCGTGATGCGCGCGCCTCGTTGCACGTGCGCTACCTGCCCGATGCGCACCTCGGTCCCTCACCGGTGGGCACGCTCGAGCACTTCCTGCTCGAGCGCTACCTGCTGTTCGTGCGTCGCCGGGGCCGCATCTTCCGGGGTCAGGTGCACCACGCGCCGTATCCCGCGCAGCGGGTCGAGTTGCTGCTCGCCGAGACCGGCCTCTTCGCCGCGGCGGGGCTGCCCTTCCCCGCCGGTGCCCCGCAGCACGCGCACTTCGCCGCCGGCCTCGACGTGGAGGTGTTCGGGCTGCGGCCGGCGTGAGCGGGATCGACCCTCACATCCAGAACACGAGCGCCGCCAGCAGCCCGACGGCCAGCGCGTACTTCACCCCGTAGTAGGCGAGCGTGCTCTTCGCCTTCAGCCCCGCGATGCCGCGGCGCAGCGGCTGCAGGGTGGCGAAGAGCCGGTTGCCGAGGCCCACCGGGTCGCCGGGCTCGTTCGGTGACTGCGTGGCGGGCACCACGAAGCGCACGACCAGCCGGTTGATGAGCCCGGAGATGGGACCGCGCATGGGCCGATGCACGTCGCAGAACAGCACGAGGCGGGGGATGTCGGTGTCGTTGCGGGCGCCGTGCACGTAGCTGCTGTCGAAGAGGATCGACTCGCCGTCGCGCCAGACGTGTTCCCGGTCGTCGATCTGCATGCGGCACGCCGGTGAGTTGGGCGTGCGCAGGCCGAGGTGGTAGCGGAGCGTGCCGGCGAAGGGGTCGCGGTGCTTGCCGAGCTTGCTGTGCGGTTCGAGCAGGGCGAACATCGCGCCCTTCACGCACGGCAGTTGCTCGAGCAGCGCGAGGGTGCGCGGGCACCGCGTGCGCGCGGACGGCGGTGCGCCGCGGTACCACTTCAGGTAGAAGCGCTTCCAGCCGCGCTTCATGAACGAATAGAAGACGAGGTCGTCCTGCCGCTCCGTGCGGCGGATGCTGCCGGCGTCGAGGAGCGCGAGTGCCTCGGCGCGGATCTCCTGCCAGTGCCGGTCGAGCAGGCGCAGTTCCGGGAAGCGGTCGACATCGTGCACGGGGCGGTTACCACCCGCCGTGAAGAGGCACGCGAACGCGTTGTACGGCGCCAGCAGGGTCGAGTAGTCGCCGAGCTGGCGCTTGAGCTTGAAGCGTCGCCGCCCGCGGAAGTGCATGTACAGGCTGCTGCCGAGGAACAGCCCGAGCGTCGAGAGCAGCCAGGGGGACGGCACAGCGTCAGTACCGGTTCGCCTCGACGGCCCAGGTCATCGCCTTGCGCCAGACCTCGTTGCCGTTGCGGTCGAACTCGCGGACCATGCCGTTCTCGGCGACGAGCGTGTTGCCGTTGGGCAGGCGGTCGGCGTCGCTCGGGTGGTTGAGGTTGCGCAACTCCCACACGACCTGTCCATCCCGGTCGACTTCGACCACGCGCTTGGCCTCGCGCAGGGTGATCAGCGTGTTGCCGTTGGGGAGGCGATCGGCGTCGTGGGCGAGCTTCATGTTGCGCAGCTCCCAGGTGATCTTGCCCTCCGGGTTCACCTCGATGATGCGCTCGTGCAGGACGTCGGCGATGAGCGTGTTGCCGTTGGCGAGCCGGTCGCAGTCGAACGGCCGCACGTCATCCGCGAACTGCCAGACGATCTTGCCCGCCTTGTTCACCTCGATGACGCGCATGCCGAAGGAGTCGGCGATGAGCGTGTTGCCATTCGGCAGGCGATCGGCGTCGTAGGGGTTCTTCAGGTCCTCGAAGGCCCACACCTGCTGGCCGCCGCGGGTGATCTCCTGAACGCGGCTGATGGCGAACTCGGTGACGAGGAGGTTGCCGTTGTCGAGGCACTCGACGTCCCACGCCCCGAACACGTCGTTCATGGCGAACACCTCGCGCCCCTTCTCGTCGAGTTCGACGATCCGATTCTCCGAGTAGTCGGCCACGATCGTGTAGCCCCACGACGTGCCACCGCCCACGAGCAGTTCGATGGTCGCGATCCTGCCGATGGGCACCACTCCCTGCGCCAGCAGGATCGGGTCGTGCATGGCGGGGATCACCAGCGCGATGTTGCTGGTGTCGATGGCCGCGACGTGGCCGAGCAGCCGCTCGCCGTTGCGCATGGTCAGGCGCGTGAGCTGGACGGGGTCGAGCGCGATCTGCTGGGGGCGGCGGAAGGTGACGGCCTGCAGGTCTGCGCCGCGGATCGTCTGTTCACCGTTCGCCGTGCGCAGCGTCAGGCCCGCGGTCGGATCGAGCGACACGACGTCGCCGTCGAAGGTCTTGCCGTCCACGAGCCGGACCCGATCCAACTCGGCCGATGCGCCGACGAGACGGTCGGCTTCGGGGTTCGTGAGCAGCCCCTGGATCTGCTTCCGCGCAACGCGGACGTCGCCGAGGGTGCCGCTGCGCAGGGTCAGCGTGTCGGCGTCGAGGCCGACCAGCGAGCCGGCGAGGAGCGTGCCCTGCTGCAGGAACGCGCGCAGCGGCGCGACGCCGCGCTCCGGCTCCGCGACCTGGATGGCCGCGACCTGCGCGAAGGGAGCTTCGAAGTGCGGCAACCCCGCGACGGGACTGCCGAGCAGGAGGGAGTCGCCGACCATGCCGTGCAACGGGACCTTGAACTCGGTGCGGTCGGCGAGCGCGACCTGGACCCGCTGCGGCGCGCCCGCGGGCGGGAGCGTCAGTGCCGCGGCCGCAGCGACGGCAGGACGCTTCGATCCGCGTAGCAGCGTGATGAGTTCGGCGGCGTCGGCGCGTTCGCGCACGCAGCGCAGGACGTGGATCGCCTCGACGTCGCTGAGCTGGTCCGCCCGGAGCATCGCGCCCAGGGCCACCAGCGCCTCTGGTGCGATGATGCGGGAAAGTGCGCACAGGGCGGCGAGTCGCACGGGGCTCGTGGCGTTGGCTGCGTCCTTGCCGAGGGCCGGGACTTCGGCGGCGGTGCCGTGGCGGCCGAGGGCGCGGACCGCACCCTGTGCGACGCTGTGATCGCTGTGGCCGCGGGCGTTGACCAGCGCCTCGCGCAACCGAGGGTCCTCCGGCAAGTAGAGCGCGGTGAGGACGAAGCCGCGCAGGAGCTTCAGGCGGCGATCCTCTTCCTCGGTCCCGCGCTCCGTGATGCGGTCGAGGATCCGCTGCGTGCGGACGCGTTCTTCCAGCGTCGCGCCGGTCTGGGCGCGCTCGCGCAGCAGATCGCGGGCCCGGCCACCGATCTCCACCAGCGACCGTTCGGCACGCTCGCGTTCCAGCCAGCGCTCGTGCGTCAACCCATCGACGAGCGCGCGGATCTTGACGATGTACTCACGGTGATCCCCGTGCACGACGGCCGACAGCGGCGCCGTGATCGGCGCGCGCGTCGCGAGCAGCTTCGCGACCTGTTCGAGACGCGGCGTCCAGGTCTCGGCGAGAAAGCCCTGCGCGTTGCTCTCGAGCGCCTCCGTGGTCCACGGCTCCTGCGCGCGCGGGTTCGCTGCAGGTGCGAGAAGGAAGGCGGTCAGGGCCAGGCTCGTTCTCATTTCGGTGCGTCGGGAGGTCGGCAAGCGCGGGAGCGTCGGGGCGAGCTTACCGGTGCGGGGCCTCGCCGGCGGCAAGCTGTCGACGTAGAGTGGGCCTGCCCCGAGCATCGCAGGCGACATCCGCCCGGCTGCGCGCGTGATCCAAAGATTCATCCTGATCTGTTGCTGCTGCGTGCCCGTGTCGCACGGGTCGTTGCCCGCCCAGCGTGTCCGGACCGTGGTGCCAGCCGCGCCGGGTGCATTGATCGCAGAGCCGCAGGACGACGGGCGGCAGGATCCCGACCTCGGGATCCGCGCCCAGTTGATCGAGAGCCCCAACCTCGACCGCTTCCTGCGCCGGGCGCAGGACTTCCTCGAGCGGCGCGACTACGACGGCGCCATCCGCGTCCTCCAGGACGCGGTCGAGGGGCGGGTTGTGCGCGACGCCGGGGACCCGGCCGCCGGGGGTGCTCCGCAGCCCGACGATCCCGCCGCGGGCGAGCGGCCCGCGCGCGATCCGTTCGCGGACGAGGATGATCCGGGCAAGGCGGTGTACAGCGCCGACGGCCGGCTCTACCGGCCGGTGTTGCGCCTCTGCCATGAGCTGCTCAGCTCGATGCCCCAGGAGGGCCTCGAGCTGTACCGCATCCGCTTCGAGATCGAGGCGGAGCGCTTGTTCCGCGCGGCGTTCGACGCGCGCGACGTCCGCGCCCTCGAGGCGCTGTGCAACCGCTACTACGCCACCGACGCCGCCGCGCGTGCGCTGGCGGCGCTCGGCGATCTGCTGCTCGATGCGGGGCGATTCCGGGCCGCGGCCGAGGTGCTGCGCAGCCTGCGCGGGATGCACCCACGCTTCCGCGACGGCGATGGCGTGCCGGGCGCGAACGCCCTCGACGTCGATCTCGTGCTCGCCGTCTGCCATGCGCTCGGCGATGAACCGGCCGCCGCGGCCGCCGTTCTCGACGAGATGGCACAGCGCTACCCGGGTGCCAGCGTGCGCATCCTCGGCGAGCTGACGCCGGTGAGTGCGTTGGCCGCGCACCCTCTCTTCGCCGCCGCGTCGCGGGTCCTGCCCAAACCTCCCACGACCCGGCCACCTGTGGCGCCACCGCGCGACCCGGGTGAGTTCGACTCGCTGATCCCCGTGTGGCAGCACGCCTTCGTCGAATCGCGCCCCTACGCAGCGCCGACCCAGCAGTCCCGCAACCTCGTCATCACGGTCGGTGGCGACGGCGCCGTCGTGCTGCCGGCGGCGCGCCTCGGGGAGCCGGGGAACAGCGCGGTGCCCAGCGGCGACTCGCTGTTGTTCATGGAGCACAACCGCCTGCGCCGGCACGAACTCGGAACCGGGCGGATGCTCGCCGAGGGCGATGGCTCGGTGCAGCCGTACCGCATCGAGATGAACAGCGCGCCGCCGCGCGTCGCGTCGTACGACCTCGCGACGATGCAGGTGACCGGCGATGGCGAGCGCCTCTACGCGGTGCTCGTGCCGACGCGCCGGCTGCCGGGCGCGGGCCCGGTGCTCGAGAACCGGCTCGTCGCGCTCGACGCGAAGGACCTCGCGCCGTGCTGGGCGCTCGGTCACGACACCGACAACGAGGCGTCGCGGGCGCTGACCTTCCTCGCCACGCCGACCGTGTTCCAGGATCGGCTGCTGGTGCCGGTGCTGGTGCGCGGCATGTACTCGTTGCAGGCGATCCAGGCCAAGACCGGTGCGCTCCTGTTCCGCACGCCTGTTCACGCCGGCGGCAGCGAACTGGTGCGCGCGCCCGGGTGCCACGTGGTCGTCGATCGCGACACGGCGCTCGTGATGACCAACGCAGGTGCCATCGCGGCGATCGATGCGTACTCCGGCGTCGTGCGTTGGATCCGCCGCTACGAGCGGTTGCACCCGCACCGTAGCCACGCGGTCAACCGCGGTCCCCGGCGCGCCCAACCGAGGTTCGGGCCGAGCCTGTCCACCGTCACGAGCATGCCGGGCTTCCCGTACCCGAGCGAGGTGATCCTGCACGAGGGCCGGATCGTCTTCGCGCCGGTCGACGGCCGTTGCCTCGTCTGCCTGGACACGACCACCGGCGAGATCGAGTGGCTGCTGAGCCTCGTCCCCGGCGACATGGACTACCTCGTCGGGCACGACGACCGCCATCTCTTCATCACCGGACGCAAGCTGACCTGCGTCGAACTGCGGACCGGCATCCGGCTCTGGGACGTCGAGGTGCCGGAGCCCGGCCAGGGACGCGGTGTGGTCAGCGACGGCCTGGTCCTGCTGCCGGGCGAGCGCCGCGTCCACATCCTGCCGACCAGCGGCGAGAGCGGCTGGCGCTCACGCGAGCTACCGCGCTTCCTGCAGGGACAGGAGCCGTTTGCGTCGCGCGCCAATCTGGCCGTGGCCGGGCCGTACCTCGTGGCCGCCTACGCGGGCGGGATCGAAGTGTACGGCGCGGTTCGAGCCCTGCGTGCCGCGGCGGCAGAAGCGGGTGATCCGGGCCAAGGCGCGCGGCTGTTGATGCAGGCGGGCGACCTCGGCGGCGCGGTCGACGCCTTCGTCGCCGCCATGCAGACCGACCAACTCGGGCCCGAAGCCCGCCGCGAGGTCGAGCGGCAACTGCTGCCGGTGGCGCACGAGGTCGCGGTCAGCATGGCCGTGGTGCAGCAGCGCGACATGGCGCTCGCACTCCTCGATCGCTGTCGCGCGGTGCTGTCGCCCGGCATGCTGCCGCGCTGGCACCTGGCGCGGCTCGACGTGTTCCGAACCCTGCGCGACACGGCGGCCGCCAACGCCGAACTGGACGCGATCCGCGACATCGAAGACGGAGTGCGAAAGTGATGCTCACGCCCAGCCTGCGCTTCCTGTCCCTCTTGACCCTCGCCGCTGGTTCGCTGCCGGCGCAGGGGAAGACCCTCTTCCCGGAAGGAGTCGATGCGGAGATCGAAGCGTCGATCCAGCGCGGCCTCGACTATCTGGCGCGCACCCAGAACCGCGACGGATCGTGGCGGAGCGACGGCCGGCAAGGGATGTACCCGTGCGCGATGACCGGCCTCGCCGGCATGGCCTTGATCGGCGGCGGCTCGACTCCGACGCGCGGCAAGCACTGGCGGCATGTGCGGCGCTGCGTCGACTTCCTCATCGCACAGCAGCAGCCGAGCGGCCTGATCACGGCCCCGGCGGAAGAAGCGCAGAGCATGTACGGCCACGGCTTCGCCACCATGTTCCTCGCCGAGGTCTACGGCATGGAGGAGGACGAGCGCCGGCAGCAGGATCTGAGCCGCGTGTTGGGCCTGGCGGTGAAGCTCATCGCGCAGGCGCAGTCGCCGTACGGCGGCTGGATCTACACGCCGACGTCGGGCGGCGACGAGGGCAGCGTGACGGTGACGCAGATGCAGGCGCTGCGCGCGTGTCGCAACGCCGGCATCGTGGTGCCAACCGAGACCGTCAAGAAGGCGGTCGACTACATCGCCAAGTCGGCCAACGCCGACGGCAGCATCCGCTACAGCCTGCGCGGCGGCGGCGGCGGTCGGCCGCCGATCACCGCCGCGGCGGTCGCCGTGCTCTACAGCGCCGGCCGTTATGACGACCCGATGGCCGAGAAGGCCTTCGAGTACGCCAAGAAGAACCTCTCCGTCGGCGGCCACGGCAGCGGCCACTACTTCTACTCGCACCTGTACCTCGCGCAGGCGATGTACTTCGCCGGCGGCCGCCAGTGGCTCGACTACTACGCGGAGATGGCGCGCAGCCTGCGGCGCAGCCAGTCCGGCGATGGGTCCTGGCAGGGCGACGGCGTGGGCACGACCTACGGCACCGCGATCGCACTCACGATCCTGCAGCTCCCGTATGCCAACGTGCCGCTCTACCAGCGGTGAGGAAGGCCGCGTCCGCCCGCAGACCATCCTCGTCCTCGCACCCTTCCGTGCGCTTCCGTAGAGTTCCCACGCCCGAGAGCCCCGGGCGAACGACGCCGATCGCGAGCGCGACGTGACCCCACACCCGCCGAGCGACCAGCCCCACACGATCCATTGCTCGCCCTCTCGTTCCTGAACCCGGCCCTGCTGTGGCTCCTGCCGTTGATCGCCGTCCCGGTGATCATCCACCTGCTCAACCGCCGCAGGTTCAAGCGGGTCCGCTGGGCGGCGATGGAGTACCTGCTCGCCGCGCTTCGGCGCAACCGGCGGCGATTGCAGATGCAGCAGTGGTTGCTGCTGCTGCTGCGCACCCTCGCCGTGGCACTGCTCGTGTTCCTCGTGACCCGGCCGCAGCTCACCGGCGGGGTGTTCGGGGCGGCGCGGACCCTGCACGTGCTCTGCCTCGACGACTCGCTGTCGATGACGCAGCGCAGCGGTGCGCGCGATGCGTGGCAGGAGGCACGCGACGCGGTGCTCACCGCGGTCGGCAAGCTGGCAGAGACGCGACCGGGCGACGTCGTGACGCTGCTGACCCTCGATGCCCCGCAACGGCCGCTCCTCGTCGGGCAGCGGGTCGGGCCGCAGTTGCAGGCGCGCGTGCGCGAGGCGTTCTCGACCATGGCACAGGCCGGTGACGGCACCGGGGAACTCGCCACGCTCCTGCAGCGGGCGCGCGCCCTGGCGGCGGAGCAGACCGACTGCGCGCGCGCCGAGATCGTGCTCTACACCGATTGCCGGCAGGTGGACTGGCTCGGCGTCGACGGCCGCGCCAAGTCCGACCTCGCCGCCGCGGTGATGGCCCTCGACCAGGAGACGCAGCACTTGCGCGTCGTCGTTCTCGGCGGGCGCGACGCCGAGAACGTGGCGGTCGGCGCGGTGCGTGCGAAGGACCGGCTCGTGGTCGCCGGCGTGCCGGCCACGTTCGAGATCGAGGTCACGAACCGCGGGTTGTCGGCCAGCCAGCCGGGCGAGCTGACGGTGCGCTTCGGTCACGGCGCCGCGTCGTCGCAGCGCACCTTCCCCCTGGATGGGCTGCAACCCGGCCAGTCGGTGCAGGTGGCGGTGCAGCACACCTTCCGCGAGGGTGGCGACTCTGCGGTGGTCGCCTCGATCGCGCGCGATGCGTTCGCCGCCGACGACCAGCGCGCGTTGGCGCTGCACGTGCGCGCGGCGGTGCGCTGCCTCCTCGTCGACGGCGATCCTGGCCAGCGGCCGGAGGAGGCCGAGACCTATTATCTGGCGGCGGTGCTGTCGCCCGACCTGGAGGTGATCACCGGCGTCGATGCCGTGGTCGTCGGCGAGCAGGGCCTCGCCGAGGAAGACCTCGCGACCTTCGACATCGTCTGGCTGTGCAACGTGCCCGCACCGGCGCCACCGGTGACGGAGCGTCTGCGCGCATACGTCGCGGGCGGCGGCGGTCTCGTGGTCTTCACCGGCAACCAGATCGATCCTGCGCGCTACGCGGAGGTGCTCGGCACCGGCCGCGGTGGCTTGTTGCCCCTGGCGTTCGGCGAGGTGAGCGGCGACATGAAGGCGCTGCGGTCGGCCTTCCTCGCCGATGCCGAACACCCGCTGGTCGGTCCGGAGGCGGAGGCGCTCACCGCGATCCTGCCCGGCGTGCTGGTGGGGCGGTACCACCCGCTGGTGGAAGACGCTGCGTCGGGCGTGACGCCGATCGTGCGCGTGGGCGATGCGCGCGGTCCCGGGCTCATCTGCGCGGCGGAGGCCGCGGTGGCGGGGCAGGGGCGCGTGGTGCAGATCGGCACGACCGCCGACGACTACCTGCAGAACGGGTGGAGCCACCTGGCGGGCTTCGGGCCGGCCTACGTGACCCTCTGCCATCGGATCAGCGCCTGGGCGGCGCGCGCGCAGGACGACGCGAGTCGCAACCTCGGCACCCGCGACGTCTATCGCACGAGCCTCGACCCGGGCCGCTTCCGCGCCGATGTGACGGTGCGCGCGGGTGGCGAGGTCGGCGCGGACAAGACCTTCACCGCCGGCGAGCCCGCGGACGGCAAGACCGACCTCGAGCTGGCCGTGCCGTTCGCGGACGTGCGCGGCTTCGGCACGATCGAGCTGAGCCTGCAGCGGCACGACGGCGGGCAGGACACGCGCCTGCTCGCGCGCAACCCACCGCTGCGCGAGGGCGAGCTGCTGCGCTTCACCGGCAGCGCGTTCCAACGCGCCTATCCGCCGGAGGCCGCGGCGCGCGCGACGTTCGAGGAGGCGGCCGGCGGCGCCGGCGCGGAGAGCAGCGGGGGTGATCTGGCGCGCATGCTGGCCTTCGCGCTCCTCGCCGCGTTGCTGCTCGAGAGCCTTCTCGCCTTCCGGAGCTCGAAGTGATGCAGGACCTCTGGCTCTGGTTGGCGCGCGCGAAGGGCATCGAAGTCGAGCCCGGCGCGGAGCTGCGCTTCGAGTTCGCCTCGTTTCCCACCGGCGGGCTCGCGCTGCTCGCGTTGCTCGGCGCGCTGCTCGCCGTCGGCATCGTCGTACGGTTCTACCGCCGCGACCGCGCGAAGCTGACCGTGGGTCAGCGCACCATCCTCGCGGTGCTGCGCGCGCTGACGGTGATCGTCGTGCTGCTGCTGGTGTTCGAGCCCGACCTCGTTGCCGTCAGGCGCGAGGTCCGGCCCGGGCACGCGATCGTGCTGGTCGACACGTCGCAGTCGATGGCGCACGTCGATGCCTACCGCCGCGAGTCGACGCGCGATCTCGCCGCGGCGTGGAACCGGCTCGGCGTCGCCGACCCGGCGGCGGTGCCACGCCTCGATCTCGCCAAGGCCTTGCTCCGCCACGAGGACCATGCCGCGCTGCGTCAGCTCGCGCTGCACAACCGCGTGCACCTCTACGGGTTCCACGCCGGGATCGAGCCGATGCCGCTCCTGCCGGTGCCGGTCGACCCGTCGGCGGCGCCCGTCGATCCTGCGAGCGAGCCCGCGCCGATCCCCGACCTCGCCGCGGTGAGCGCGGACGGCCGTCACAGCAACCTCGGGCAGGCGGTGCGCGCGGCGTTGGAGCGCAGTCGCGATGCGGCGATCGCCGGCGTGATCGTGTTGAGCGACGGTCGCCGCAACCTCGGCCCGCAGGGCGAGGAGATCGCGCGCCTGCTCGGGCAGCGCAAGGTTGCGCACACGCTGGTGGTCCCGATCGGCGATCCCGCGGAGGCGCAGTTCGTGAGCCTGCGCCGCATCGAGGCACCGGAGAAGGTCTTCCAGCGCGATCCGTTCCGGATCAGCGCGGAGGTGCAGGCGCAAGGCTACGGCGAACTGGAGCTGACGCTCCGCCTGCTCGCCGGCTTGCAGGGCGGACCCGCGCAGCCGGTGCAGGCCAAGACCGTGCGCCTGACGCCCTCGGCGCCGGCCGCGAGCGTGACCTTCGCCGACATCAGTGCCGCCGCACCGGGGACCATCGACTACACGGTCGAGATCCTGCCGCCGCCGGGTGAGCCGGCCAACGCCGACCGCCACACCCGGCGCGCGCGCGTGCAGGTGCTCGCCGAACAGACCCGCGTGCTCCTGCTCGCCGGCGGGCCGTCGCCGGAGTTCCGGATCCTGCGCGACACGCTGATGCGCGACAAGACGATCGACGTGTCGTGCTGGCTGCAGAGCGCCGACGAGGCGTTCCCGCAGGATGGCAACACGCGCATCGAGGAACTGCCGCGCACGCGCGAGGCGCTGGCGAAGTTCGACGTGTTCATCCTGCTCGATCCCGACGCTCGCAAGCTGAGCCCGGAGTTCGCGCAGCTCGTGCGCCGGCAGATCGACGAGGACGGCGCCGGGATGTGGTGGGTGGCGGGCGAGAAGTTCACGCTGCCTGCGGCCCGTCCCGAAGCACCCCTGCACGCGCTCGCCGAGCTGCTGCCGGTGGAGTTGGATTTGCGCACGGCGGATCAGACCTCGGGCCTCGGCTATGCGTACGACACCGCGTGGCCGTGGGTGCTCACGCCGCAGGGCGCGTTCCACCCGCTCGCGCTCGTGGTCGACGGGAAGGAGGAGAGCAAGCTCATGTGGGAGCGGCTCCCCGGCTTCTTCTGGTCGTTCCCGGTCGCGGGGCTCAAGCCCGCCGCGCAGCCGGTCGTCACGCACGGCAGTCCGCGCCTGCGGCAGACCGACGGCAAGGAGATGACCCTCATCGCCGGTCAGACCGTCGGCACCGGGCGGGTGTTGTACTCGGGCACCGACGAGACGTACCGTTGGCGCGGCATCCACCGACCGGCCTACGAGCGCTTCTGGGTGAAGGGCATCCGCTGGCTGTTCGAGGGTCGCCTGCGCGCCGGCGGCGCGCGCACGCGCATCCACCTGAGCGCGGAGCGCGTCGAGCTGGGCGAGACGGTGCGGATCGAAGTCGACGCGCGCGACGAGAAGCTCGAGCCGCTGCTCGAGCCGGGCGTCATGCTCAAAGTGGTGCGCGAGGGCGGGCTCGAGGAGAGCCTGAGCTGTGCGCCCGTGCAGGGTGTGCCCGGGCGCTACGAGGCGACGCTGCGGGCGACGAGCCTGGGCTTCCATCGGATCGAGGGCGCGTTCGGCGCCAGCGCCGTGCTGCAAGTGGCGCGTGCAGCGGTCGAGAGCGAAGGCCCCGTCGACCTCACGACGCTGAACGGCATCGCCGGCACGGAGGGCGGTCGCCTGCTGGCGTCGCCCGGGGATCTGCTCGAAGCCGTGCGCGCCATCCCGTCGTTCTCGACGACCGACGTGTTCAGGACGCCCTATCCGATCTGGGACACCTGGGCTACCGTCGCGGTGCTCACCCTGCTCCTCGCCGCGGAGTGGTGGTTGCGCAAGAGGTTCAACCTGCTGTGACGACGACCACGCGACATGTGCTGGGACGCGTGCGCGCCCGCGCGCGCACCGGGATCCTGGTCGAAGCGGCCGGCGCGGCGGCGGTGACGTTCCTGGTGTTCGCGGGGCTGAGCTTCGGCCTCGACCGCTGGCTGCGCCTGGAGGTCGGCTACCGCGCCGCGCTGCTCGCCGTGCTGGCGGTCGCGATCGTGCGGGTCATGCGGCGTCGCTTCGTCGTCCCGATGCGCGCGACGCTGACCGACGACGAGCTGGCGCTCGCCGTCGAGCGCCGCGACCCACCGCTGCGGCAGGCGCTGATCTCGGCCGTGCAGTTCGCGCGCACGCTGGCTGGCGCGGAGGCGCCGGCCGCGGGCGCACACGAGTCGCGCGCGATGATGAAACAGGTGGTCGACGACGTGGAGGCGCGCACCCGCGCGATCCACTTCGCGGCCGCGCTGGATGGGCGGCGCGTGCTCCGCTACGCGAGCGCGGTCGTCGCGCTGCTGGCCGGGTTCGGCGTTGCGTGGGCGGTGGCGCCGCAGACCGTTGGGTTGTGGCTGCGCCGCAACGTCCTGCTCAGCAGCGTCGAATGGCCGCGGCTCACGCAGCTCGAGTTCCAGGATCCCGTGCTGCGCGTGCCGCAAGGCGACGACGTGACCCTGCGCGTGGTCGCGCGCGGCGTGCTCCCGGAGCAGGTGACGCTGCGCTATGCCTTCGACGGTGGCGAGCGCGGCACCGATGCGATGACCCTCACCGGCGAGAGCGAGTTCCGGTTCACGCTGCAGGCCCTGCTCGAGGGCGTCCGCGTGCGGGCGACCGGCGGCGACGGCGTGACGGAGGAGCTGCACATCGCGATCGTCGAGCGCCCGTCGATCACCGCGGTGCGCACCGCCGTCGACCCACCCGCCTACGTGAAGGCCGAGCCTGCCGAGCTGCGTGCGCCGGAAGGCGATCTGCGCGTGCTCCGCGGCAGCCGTGTGCGGCTCGATGCGCGCAGCAGCAAGCCGCTGCGCCAGGCGTTCCTGATGATCGGCGCGGATGGTCGCGTCGAGCTGACCGTCGGCGCCGATCGCCACTCGCTGCAGGGCGCGTTCCAGCCCACCGAGAGCGGTGCCGTCGCCATCGACGTCGTCGACGAGGATCGGCTCGGGGCCAAGGACCCGCCGAGGCTGTACCTGCGCGTCGGCGACGACCAGGTACCGACGGTCGACTACCGGCTGCGCGGCATCGGTTCGATGGTGACCGCGGTGGCGCGCATCCCCGGCACGGTGACGGCCCGCGACGACCTCGCGCTCACTGCGCTGGCGGCAGAGCATCGCGTGAGCGGCACGCCGACGGGCGCGGCGCCGCCGGCCGCGCCGGAAGGGACGGAGCCCCCGCCACCCACGGAGCCGCCGCCCACGGAGCCCCGGGTCGAGCCAGCCGCCGAGCCCGAGTTCCAGCCGCTCGCGGTCACCGGCCTCGAGACCTTCGCAGCGGGCGAGCGCGAGGTGCGCAGCGACGTCGCCGTCGACCTGCGGGCGCTCGCGATCGCGCAGCCGGGTCAGATGGTGGCGGTGCGCTGGCGCGTGCAGGACAACTTCGGGCCGGACAAGCCTCAGGTGGGCCTCAGCGAAGTCGCGCTCTTCCGCGTCGTCACCGCGGAGGAACTCGCCGCCGACTTGCAGCGGCGACAGCTCGAACAGCGCAAGCTCCTGGAGGCCGTGCTCAAGCAGCAGACCGACGCGCGTGCGCGCCTGGTCGAGACCCTGAACCCGTCGAGCGACGATCCGCGTGCGCAGGACGCGCGCCGCCTGCTGGTGCAGCTCGCGAAACTGGAGCGCGATCTCGGCACCCGGGTCGCTGGGATCGCGGCCGCGTACGGGCAGATCCTCGAGGAGTCCGAGAACAACCGGATCGCCGACGCCGGCGCGGTGCGGGTGCTGCGCAGCGGTGTGACCGAGCCGCTGGCCGCCCTGGCCACGGATCGTTTCCCGCAGGCCGCGGTGGCGACGGAGACCTTCGCGGCCGCCGGAAAAGAGGACCTAAGACAAGTCGCAATAGCGGTTTACGACTCGATCATCAGCGCCATCCAGGGCATCCTCGCGCGCATGGGCGAGGAGGAGCGGTTGGCCCGGGTCATCGCGATGCTGCGCGACATCATTAAGCTGGAAGACGAAGCCGCCGAGGAAGCTCGGAAGCGACGTGAAGCCGCTGGCGCCGAAGTCTTCGGCCCTGGCCGAGACGACAAGGATCGGCGTGACGATAAACCCATCAAGTGACGGCCCTGCCCGCCGCCGCCCAAGAGACCTGACAGGAGACCCCATGATCCGAATGCTCCGAGTTCTGCTGGTGGCGTTGCTTTGCGCGGGCCCGCTCTGCGCGCAGACGCAGGGAGTAGCCGACAAGCAGGAGCAGGCGCGCCAGCGCTTCGCCGAGCTGCATCGCAAGATGCAGGAGTTGCAGGTCGTCCTGTCGACGACATCGCCCGAGGAGAGCAAGGCGCTCAAGCTCGGCAACCGTCACGTCCAGGAGGCCCGCATCCAAGAGGACATGGATGGGATCTCCGCGTTGCTGCAGAGCGAGCGCTGGGACGAGGCTCTCGAGCGGATCGGTGAGGTGCGCGGCGAGCTGCAGGAGTTGCTCTCGCTGCTCCTCAACAAGGAGGTCGACCTCAAGAAGCTGCTGGAGGAGATCGAGCGGCTCGAGGCCTACCGCGACCAGGTCGACAAGCTGATCGGCGAGCAGGCGCAGGAGAAGCGCGACGCTGCCAAGGCCGAGGAGCTCGAGCAGCACCTGCGCGACCTGGAGGCCGCCAAGGCCAAGGTCGCCGACGTGCTCGACCAGCAGCAGAAGCTGCGTGGCGCGACGGCGAGCGCGGGGCTCAACGCCCAGCCGAAGGCCGCGGCGGAGATGAGCGACAAGCAGGGCGACCTGAAGAAGCAGGCGGAGGACCTCGCGGAGCAGCTCGACAAGGTCGAGAAGGACGCCCAGAAGATGGCCGAGGGCAAGGCGGACGAAGCCAGGCCGGGCGACCCGAAGGCCGGCGAGCCCAAGGCTGGCGAGGCCAAGCCGGGCAGCGCGGGCGCGTGCGCCGGCTCGTGCGCCGGCGCGGCGAAGGCGATGGGCCAATCGCAGGAGAAGCTGCAGGCGAACAAACCGGAGTCGTCGCTCGAGGATCAGGACAAGGCGATCAAGAAGCTCGAAGAGGCGCTCGGTGACCTCGAGAAGCTGAGCGAGGAAGCCCGGCGTCGCCTCCTGCAGATCCCGTTCGAGCAGCAGATCCGTGCCCAGGAGCAGACCCGCGTCGACACCGACAAGCTGGCGGAAGACATGCAGGCCGGCGAGAAGGGCGACGCGAGCAAGCCGACTCCGGGCAAGAAGAACGTGCAGCAGGCGGTGCCGAAGCAGAAGGCCGCCGCCGGCCAGCTCAAGGAGCGCGTGCCCGGCAAGGCCAAGCAAGAGCAACAGGACGCCCAGGACGAACTCGAGAAGGCCAAGAAGGAACTCGAGGACGCCCTGGCGCAGTTGCGCCAAGAGCTGCAGGACCAGGTGCTGCGCGCGCTCGAGGAGCGGCTCGCGGCGATGCTGGTGAAGCAGCGCGAGATCTCGGCGCTCACCAAGGTGACCGACCGTCTCGCCGCGGAGGCCGTTGCGGCGCCCGACGCCGTGCCTGCGTCGATCCAGGAGCGCTGCGCGGCGGAGGCGAAGGGCGAGCAGGCGCTCGCCTCCGAGTCGCACGACGCGGTCAAGCTGCTCGAGGAGGACGGCACGACCGCGGTCTTCCCGGAGCTGTTCTCGGAGCTCGAGCGCGATCTCGGTGCGATCGGCGATCGCCTCGCGCAGTTCCAGACCGGGCAGGCCACACAGGACATGCAACGCCAGGTCGAGGACCTGATGGCGATGCTCCTCGACGCGTTGAAGAAGCGCATCGAAGAAGGCGGCCCACCTTGAGACGGTTGCGGTGGCGGCGGTCAGCCGCCTCTCGTTCCGCTCTCGGCGGAGCTCAAGATGATCCAGAAGCTGCAGAAGATCGTCGCGAAGCGGACCAAGGAGTTCGACGGCACGACGCCCGAGGCGCTGCGTGTGACGGAGGACGCCAAGACCGGAGCCGCGGAGATCTCCCGCAAACAGGGTCGGGTCGAGGACCTCACCCGCAAGCTGGCCAACCAGCTCAACAAGAACGAAGAGGCCCGCGCTCGCAACGAGGGCAAGTGATCCCACGATGAAGTCTGCCTTCGTCCTGTTCGCGCTCGCGCTGGCATCGGTGGGGGCGGCACAGGTGCAGCCCTCGCAGCAGCGCGAGAACCCGTTCACCCCGTTCGATCGCGCCGCGTTCCAGACCGCGATGACCGCGGCCGGCGCGACGGAGGCGCAGCTCGCGCAGTTCGCGACGCGCTGCACGGAGAGCGGCGACGCCGCGGCCGTCGAAGGGCTGCTGCGCACACTGTTCCCCGCGTACGACGCTGCGGTCCAGCAGGCCGAGACCGGCGATCCGCGCGGCGCGGTGACCCTGGGTGCGCTGCTCGCGGAGCTGAAGGAGCCGCATGCCGTCGCGTACGCGCGCTACCACCTCGGGCGGCTGTTCCTCGACGTCGACGATCCGGAGGGCGCGGCGGAGATCTTCTCCGATTACCTCCGGCAGTCGCGCAACCGCACCCCACTCGACGGCGAAGTCGTGTTCTTCTACGGCACGGCGTTGGCGGGCATCCCTGAGCGCGACGCCGCGGCGCGCGTGCTGAGCGAGTTCCTGGACCTGTTCCCCGACGCGCCGGAGCGCTATCGCGCCAGCGCCGAGCAACTCGTGGCGGAGCTGGGCGGCAAGACCAACCCGCTGCACGACATCGCCGACGTGATGAAGGGCGTCGAGCGCCGGATCAAGAAGACCGACACCGGCGAGGAGACCCAGAAGCGCCAGGAAGACGTCATCGCCCAGCTCCAGAAGATCATCGAGCAGATCGAGGAGCAGGAGAAGCAGGGCAGCGGCGGTGGCGGCAACCCCACCAGCCCCCGCGCCGACAGCAACCTGACTCCGGGCGAGTCGCGCATCGGCAACCTCGGTCGGCCGTCCGGCGTGACGGATCGCTGGGGCACGCTCAAGGATCGCGACCGCAAGACGATCGAGAGCGAGGCCGAGGCCCGGCTCAGCGGGCGCAACAAGAAGCTGGTCGACGACTACTACCGGCGCTTGTCGCGCGGTCGTGGTCAGTGACCGGACAGCACGCGTGAGACTCCGCTTCTCGTTGGTCGTGGTGCTCGCCGCGACGCCGGTGGCGCAGACGCGCGTGAGCATCGCCACGATCGCGGGCGAGACGCTTGCTGGGGAACTGGTCGGTGTCGACGGCGGCAACCTGAAACTGCGGGTCGCGGCGACCGAGCAGATCGTGCCGCTCGATCAGTTGCTCGAGGTGCGCCCGGAGACGGCGGAAACCGTGCCGGGGAGCGTCCTCGCCGGCGTGATGCTGCGTTCCGGTCAGCGCCTGGCCGCGAACATCCGTGGGGTCGCCGACGGTGAAGGCGGGCAGAAGCTCGTGCTCGACGTGCCCCCGGCTAGGACCTGCATCCTGGTGCCGGTCCGCGCCATCCGTGCCCTGCGTCTCGTGCCCGCCACGGCGGCGGACGCGGCGGGCTTTGCCGACGCTGCGCGTGACGACGCGCGCCGCGACATCCTCTTCGCCCGGCGCAGCGAGACCGACGTCGTGCGCCTGACCGTGGTCTTCAAACGCTTCGAGCAGGTCGGCGACGAGGTGCGTGCGGTGGTCGAGTTCGGCGGGAAGGAACAACCGGGCCAGCCGCTCGCCAAGCTGTACGGGTTGGTCTTCGGTCAGGGTGCTGCCCCCGACGCGCAACCTGGCCCGCGCGCCACGGTGCACATCGCCGGTGGTGGGACGGTGACCGGCGCGCTGGCCGCGCTCGATCCTGTCGCTGATCGCTGCGTGCTGCGCCTCGACGAGGGGGCCGACCTCGACTTCCCGCTCCGCCACGTCGCGCGGGTGACCTTCCGTTCCGATCGGCTCGTGTACCTGTCGGATCTCGACCCGACCGTGGTCGAGCAGACCCCGGCGCTCGGCCGGACCTGGCCGTGGCTGCGCGATCGGGCACCGCTCGGTGACGACCTGCGCCTGGGCGGCAAGACCCACCGGCGCGGGCTGGTCCTCATCCCGCGCACGAAGTTGAGCTTCGACATCGGCGGCCGCTTCGATTGGTTCGAGACCACCATCGGCATCGACGACCGCGCCGGCGAGATCGGCGACGCGACCGTGCGCATCCTCGGCGACGGCAAGGTGCTCTACGAGCGCGAGCACGTGTGCCCGCACTACCTGCCGCAGGCCGTGCGCCTCGCCGTGAAGGACGTGCGCACCTTGACGCTCGAAGCCGACTTCGGCGAACGCCTCGACCTCGGCGACCACTGCGTGTTCGCCGACGCGCGCGTGCGGAAAGACGGATGACGTCGTCGCCGGTCGGCGTGCTACACCTGCGCCCGTGACTTCGCCCTTCTCGCACCTCGCGGCTCGCCGTGCCCACCTCGAGGCCGGCAACCTGCTGCGCTCCCTCACCGACGTCATCAACAAGGTCGACGGTGGGATCAACCTGGGGCAGGGGGTCTGCGACCTCGACCAGACGCCGCCGCTGCTCGCCGGTGCACTCGACTCCGTGTCGGGCAAGACGGACCGGCAGCTCTACACGCCGTACGCGGGGTTGCCGGAGCTGCGGGCGGCGATCGCCGCACGGTTGCGCAACTTCAACGGGCTCGACGTGCAGGCCGAGAACGTCGCCGTCGCCGCCGGCTCGTCGGGGGCGTTCTTCGCCACCGGCATGACGCTCCTGGATCCGGGCGACGAGGTGATCCTGTTCGAGCCGTTCTACCCGTACCACCACGCGTCGGTGCGACTCATGCAGGCGCGGCCGGTGTGCGTGCCGCTCGGCCCCGGGTATCGGCCAGACCTCGCCAAGGTGAAGGCCGCCCTGTCGCCGAGGACGCGCGCGGTGCTGGTGAACACGCCCGCCAACCCGAGCGGCGTCGTGTGGCGGCGCGACGAACTGGAGGCGCTTGGCAAGTTGCTCGCCGGCACCGACGTCGTCGTCATCACCGACGAGGTGTACGAGTACATGGTCTTCGATGGGCGCGCCCACGTCTCGCCCGGCACGATCCCGAGCCTGCGCGATCGCACGCTGACCATCGGCGGCTACAGCAAGACCTACTCGATCACCGGCTGGCGCATCGGCTACGTCGCCGGGCCGTCGGCGATCGTCAATGCCATCGGCGTGGTCTTCGACCAGATGAACGTGTGCGCGGCTCGCCCCATGCAGCGCGGCGTCGAGCGCGCGCTGCGCGAGCTGCCCGACACGTTCTACCGCGACCTGCAGACGACCTACGCGGCGCGGCGCGATCAGTTCTGCGAGGCACTCGTGGCCGGCGGCTTCGCGTTGACGCCGCCCGAAGGCGCCTACTACGTGATGGCCGACTACCGCGGCGCCCTCGGCGACGTCGAGCCGTACCCGGCGGCGCTGGCCTTGATCGAGAAGGCCCGCGTCAACGGCGTGCCGGGGCACGTCTTCCACGAAGACCCGCGCGGCGTGCGCACCATCCGCTTCCACTTCGCAGTTCGCCCGAGCGTGCTCGACGAGGCCTGCAAGCGGCTGCGCGCGCTGCGCGCCTGACGCGTCACTTCGCCTTCTCGAGGGCCGCGAGCCGGGCCTCGAGGGCCGCGATCCGCGCCTCGGCCTGCTGCAGCCGCTCGGTGGGCAGGGCCTCGCGCTCCTTCGGCGGTTGGTCGACGGCGGCGAGCATCGCCGCGGCGCCGAGCACTTCGTCGACGAAGCCCGAGAGCATGACCGCCGTCTCGGCGCCGGCGGTGCCCAGGTTGAGGGACGGCGCGCCGGTCGCGAAGAAGGGTCGCAGGGTCTGGGTGGCCGCCGTGGCCCGCACGTGTTGCACGGGGACGATCGTGGTCACGATGATGCGCGTGCCCTTCAGCTTGCCGACTTCTTCGAGGGAGAGCAGCGGCGCGCGGGAGAGCGCTTCGTTGCGTCGGGCGCCGTTGATGTTGATGAACTGCCACATGCCGCGGTCGCGGTCCATCGGTACCATCACGAGGCCGTGGATGTAGGCGAGCTGGGTGACGACGGCGAGGCACCCATCGCGGTCGAGCTTCTGGCTCACCTGCAGGGTCACCTTGGGTTCGCCGGCGAAGTCGTCGGTGACCAGGATGTTGCGGCCGAGGTACGACGCGGCGGCGGTGATGAGCGTGCGCAGGTCGTGTTCGCCGGCGGCGAGCACGAAGTCCTGGCCGCTCACGCGCGCCCCGGGCGCAGCCGGCGCACTTCGGGCCAGCGCGGTCTCCTGGCTCGCGGTCTCGGGTCTGGTGGTCGTCGCCTGGGCGGCGAGCGCGGACAGGGACAGGGCGAATGCACAGATGCTTGCGTAGTTCATGGGAATCCTCCGTGGTCTATCAGGAGCGGCGCCATGGACGGCGGTTGCGGGCGCTATCTTCCTCCCTCCTCGATGTCGCGCCGCATGGGAGTCCTCTCAACCGTCCTCTTCGCCGTCACTGCCTTCGCCCAGCCGCCGGCCGGGGCCATCGGCTTCCGACAGGCCTGTCTCGACGCCAGCTCCGACGCGGTCGTGATGAACGTCGCCGCGCACCCCGACGACGAGTCGGCCCGGTCGATGGTCTATCTGCGCCGCACGCTCGGCGTGCGCACGGTCGCCGTGTTCTCGACCTGCGGGGAAGGCGGTCAGAACGCGGTCGGCCGTGACATCGGCGAGGCGCTCGCCCGCCGGCGCGTCCTCGAGACGCTCGCCGCCGCGGAGCACACCGATACCGAGGTGCGCTGGCTCGGCTTCCCCGACTTCGGCTACAGCAAGTCGCTCGAGGAGACGCTGCGGGTGTGGGGCGAGGATCGCCTCCGCGACGCCATGCTGCAGGTGCTGCGCGACGTCGCGCCCGACGTGATCCTCACCAACCATGACACCGTGCGCGGGCACGGCCATCACCGCGCCTCGGCGTGGGCGATCGAGGCGGCGGTGAAGCTGTACGCGGAGGAGACCGGACGCAGCGTGCCGCTGTACCAGCGCCCGGCGGACGAGAAGGACGATGCGTCGTTCAAGCTCGAGGTCAGCCGCCTCGATCCGGTCGCCGGCAAGACCTTCGCGCGCCAGGCGCATGAAGGTCTCCTCGAGCACGCGTCGCAAGGACCGTGGGGGCCGCACGATCCGGCCCGGGTACGCGAGGAACGTTGGAAACTGGTGTGGCCGGCGGCGGGCGAAGCCGATCCGTTTGCATCGCTGCCGACGGTGTTCGCCGACCGCGCGTTCGCGCGCGCCTGCGCCGCCTGCGGCACGACGGCGGATGCCGTCGCCGCGTCGCTCGGTGGCCTGCAGAAGGACCGCGCCGTCGCCGCGCACCTCGCCATCGTGCGCTCCATGCTCGGGACGTTGTCCCGCGTGGCCGAAGTGCTCGCCCGCGACCCCGACGGCGCCGCGAACCTGCGTCGCGTGCTGCGCCGGCGCGAGGCGCTCGAGCGCGCGTGGCTGCACGGCCACGGCGTGTCGGTGGAGGCCTACGTCACCCGCACCCGCATCCCCCTGTTCGGCCACGGCACGATGCGCGTGGCGGTGCACGCGGAACGGCCAACCGACGTCGAAGGCCTCGCCGTGACTTGGCAGGGCCTGAGCGCACGCCCCGCCACCGACGGCGCCCTCGGCGCACTGGTGCGCGAGATCGACTTCCACCTCCTGCCGCCCGGCATCGGCGGCGACACCCAGCTCGATCCGGTCACCGGCGCGCGCATCCTGCAGCCTCGCGTCGCGTTCCGCCTGGGCGAGATCGAAGTCGTCGTCACGCCGCGCGTGCGTGTGCTTCCCGTGCCGGAGCTGGGCATGGCGTGGGATCGCGACGTGTTCGTGCTGCCGCGCGCAGCCAGCGACGCCAGCCGCGTGCTGTCGCTGGAGCTCGACTACCACGGCGACGGCGCGTCGAACGACGCTCTGCGGGTGGAGGCCCCAGAGGGGATCACCGCGGAACTCCGCCCGTCGCGCGTGGCCGTGTCGAGCGAACGCCGCGACGCGCGGGCGCTGCTACGCCTGCACATCACGGCCGCGTCGGCGCTCCGGGAAGACTCCGCGCTCGTCGCGCACTACGGCGTGCACACGACCCGCCTGCCGGTGCGCGCCGTGGACGTGGACATACCCGCCGACCTCCGCGTCGGCCTCGTGCGCGGGCCCGACGACACCCTGCTGCGCACCCTGCAGGACCTCGGCGTCGAGCACGCCGAGCTCGACGAGCGGGCGCTCGCGGTCACCGACCTCGGGTCGTTCACGACGCTCGCCTTCGACATGCGCACCGGCGGCCACCGCCAGGACCTGCGCGACCACCGCGACCGCATCGCCGAGTTCGCGGCAGGCGGCGGGCGCGTGCTCTTCCTCTACCACAAGCCCAACGAGTGGAACGCGCGCCCCGGCCGACCGGCGCTCGCGCCGTACGAGCTGACGGTCGGCAACGATCGCATCGCCGAGGAAGACGCCGCCGTCGAGTTCCTGGTGCCGGACCATCCGCTGCTGCGCCGGCCGCATGCGATCACCGCCGCCGACTTCGCGGGTTGGGTGCAGGAGCGCGGCCTCAACTTCCCCGAGAAGTGGGGCGCAGAGTGGACGCCGCTCCTGCGCATGGCCGACAAGGACGAGAAGCCGCTCGATGGCGCGCTGCTGGTGGCGCCGCACGGCAAGGGCAGCTTCGTGTTCTGCTCGCTCGCGCTCTATCGGCAGTGGCGCGAAGGCCACGCCGGCGCGCTGCGCATGCTGGTGAACCTGCTCAGCCGCTGAGGATCAGAAAAGAGCCTCGCCCGGCAGTGCCGCTGCCTGCTCGATCCAGCCGGCGAATACCACCTCGTCGATCACGTCGCCTTCGTGGATGTGGAAGTAGCGTACGTTCGCCTGCTTGGACGCGACCGGCGGGACGGGCCGCAGCGACGTGCCGCGGAAGAAGCTCACCTTCACGTACTTCGTGATGCAGTGGTACGCGAGGAACCAGCCTTGCCCGTCGATGCCGTAGAACGGCGTGTTCCACCGCACCGCCTTGCGCACGCCGGGCACGTGGCGGGTGATGAGCCGGTCGATCCGGCGCCCGACCTCGCGCTTCCATCCGGGCATCGCGGCGATGTAGGCCTGCACGGGGGCGTCGCCGTCGGCCTTTCCGATCTGCGGGTTGCCACCGGAGAGGAGCTTGGGGGGGACCTTCGCCCCGGGAGTCCTCTTGGGCCGCGTGGTCTCGTCGGAACGTCGCTGCGCCATGCGTCGATCACCTCGACGGTCATGTTGTGGTCCGGAGCCTCCCGCCGCCAGCGTCGGTTCGTGTCCGCTCCACCGTGCGCTTTCCGCTGAGGGGGATGGATGCGGCGATCGCCGCGCCCCACGGCCCCAGCCACGGACGCGGCGGGTCGCGCCAGAACCAGCGTCCCGAACAACTGTCATGTCCCCGATCCGCATGTTCCTGAAGGCCAGCCTCTGCCTCCTGGCCGCGACGACTCTCACTGCCCAGCGTGCACCCCTGATGGCGACGGCCACCGTCGACCGCACTGCCGCGCACATCAACCTGACGGTGAGCGGTGCTCCGCTCAGCACCATGTTCCTCATGTTCTCGACGCAGCAGCCGCTGGCGCAGGGGATTCCCACGCCGTACGGCCTGCTCTGCCTCGACCCCGCGAGCATCGTCGCCACCGTGCCGGTGCAGCTCGACGCGCTGGGTCGCGCCACTCTGCAGGGGCACTTCCCGCGCCCGTATTCGCCGTTCGTGCTCTCGGTGCAGGGTGTCGTGTTCTCGGGCACGAGTGTGCAACTCGTCAACGTCGCGGCGTTCGCGGGCGGCGAGGTCGCCAATGTCGCCAACACCATCACCTACTCCGGCGGCACCTTCACCGCCGCGGCGACCGGCAACCGCGGCGACCAGATCGAGGTCAAGACCGACAACGGCACCGTCATCGGCGCCGGCGCAGTCCAGGCCGACGGCAGCACGGTCAACCTGAGCGGCGGCGTGCCTGGCGGGACCACGTCGATCGGTCTCTACCGCAACGGCGTGCTGATCTCCTGGGTGCGCTGCTGAAGGCTCACCTGGCGCGCGCGCGCAGTTCTTCGAGGTCCTTTCGGATCGCGTCGACGTGCTGCCGCTCGAGCGCGCGCTCGTAGCAACGGATCGCGTCCTCGATCTCGCCGCGGCGTGCGAGGTGTTGGCCGAGGATGGCGAAGTAGCTCGGGTTGCGCGGGTCGTGCCGCTCCGCGTCCTCCGCCATCCGACGCAACAGGTCGACGTCGTCGGCCTGAGCCGCGAGACGCCGCGCGATCGTGTAGTCGATGGGGCGTGGGGTGGCGATTGCGTCCTGTCGTGTGGCCGCGCGCTGCGCGAGGGCCCCGACGAGCGCCAGGAGGAGCAACGCCGCCACATGGCGCCACGCGCGCGTGCGCAGGGCCGTGCCGGCCATCGCCAAGTACGCGCCTGCCGCGACCAGGAAGACCGGCACGACGTAGAGCCGGAAGCGCGCCACCGGATGGACGAGGCTGAGTGCGGCGGTGACCGCGAGGCCGTACACCGCGCGTACCGCCCAGCCGCGCCGGTCGCGAGCCAGGGGTGAGGCCTCGATCGTGACGCCGCAGGGCCGTCACCAGGAGCAGCAGCGCCACGGCGAATGTTGCCGGGAACAGCCAGCGGAAATCGGGCGACAGGCGCAGCGAGAGGGTCATGTTGCGGAAGAAGTAGAACGACACGTTGTCGGCCTCCTCCCACGCATGCCACACCGCGCAGAAGCGCGACCACCAGTTGCTGGCCATCCGCGAGAGGTCGCCGTCGTACGAGCGCCACACGCCGGCCAACACCCTCGGCATGCTGCCGGCCGCGGCGTCGAGGATGGCATCAGCGCCCGAAGATCTCACCCAGGCGGCGCGCGACGAACCGGGCGCGCAGCGCGGGAAGGCGGGTCGCGTCGAGGCTTGCCTCGATGCTCATCGTCTCGATGCGGCACGCGGTGCGTGCGCTCAGGTGCAGGAGCACGTCGCCGCCCTTGCTCAGTGCCGCGGGCGCGGGGAGGACGAGGCTCTCGCGGCCATCGACCGAGGTCTTCACACGAGTACCATCGTGCTCGATCTCCAGCGTGTGGCGCTCGCCGCCGTACGTGTCCTGACTGCCGCGCTTGGGCCGGGTCGTCTGGTGAGGGATGACGACGAGGATGCTGCCGTCGCTGGCGGTCAGGAGACAGGAACCTTCGCGGTCGTCGCAGATGCCGACGTTGAGCAGGCCGCGCTCACCGTCCGCCATGCGGCAGGTGACCTTCAACGGCGTGGCGAAGGGCAGCGCGAGGCGCAGTGCGCCGCGGCCGAGGAGTTCGAACGCGCCGCGCGCGGCGGTCATCGCGGGCGGGATGTCGACGAGCACGAGGTCTGGGTAGATCAGGTCGGACAGGTACGCGGGCTCGGGCAGGAAGTCGCCGATCTGCGCCTGCTCGCCGCCGGCGTAGGTCACGCGCAGGCGACCCGCGGGAAGGAACTCGACCTTGCCGGCCACGCCGAGGCACTCGGTGCGCGCGGGATCGAAGGTCGAAGCGAGGAGTGCGGCGGCGTGCGTGCGCAGGCCGTCTCGTCGCTCGGCCACGAACGGTTGCGCCGCGTGCTTCTGGACGAGTTCTTCCAGCGCGCTCAGGCCGGCGGTGTCGGTCGCCGCGCCGACGACGCGCGTCAGCAGGTGCGCTGCGTCGGCGTGCGCGAACAGCGGCGGGTAGCCTTCGAGATCCGCGGCGAGGGCAGTGGCCTCCGGGTCGCCGCCAGCCAGCTTGCCGCGGACCTTGTCGGGGTTGCGTTCGGCGAGGAGCTGGAGGTATGCGCTCGCCCACGACTTGGACGCGAGGACGGTGAGCCGGCGCAGGACGAGGTCGAGCTGCGCCGGGTCGAGCGCGTCGAGATCGACGCCGCGCGCGTCTCCGCCCACGCGGAGGGTCGCCGTCGCGTCGGCTACCGCCTCGACGCGACCGCGTGCCCGTTCCGTGCCGAACACGATGTCGAGGACCTTCTTGTTGGCCACATGGGCCTCGAAGAGCTTGCGGCGCTGCTCGATGACGAAGGCGAGGCGGGTGCGTTCGCGTTCGAGGCGCGCGCCGGCGGCGGGGTCGTCCGGCGGGGGCGTGATCGACCGCAGGCTGGCGAGCGCCGCGGCGAGCTTGCCCTGGCCCGCGGTGGCGAGAGCTGCGGCGAGGGCGAGCGACCACTCGGCCGGCGCGAGGGCCAGCGCGGCCGGATCGGGGCGGGGAATCGGTTGCGTCGCCGGCGTGGCCGCCGCGGTCGGTTGCGCCGGCGTCGGCTGGGTCGGGGTCGGAGGCTCCGTCGTCGTCGTGCCCGGGGTCGGTTTCGCAGCGGCGCTGCCGGCGCGTCGCGGCAGCGGCAGCGGGTCCGGCAGGCGCAGCGCCGCGCGCAGGCGCATGTGCTCCGCGCGCACCCACGCCGCGAACGCCGGCTCGAGCGCCGCCGTCGCGGCCGCGGTGAACCCGGCGCGCAGCGTGTCGCGTCCGTCCTTGCCGTCGAGCGCGGCGCGCACGCAGGCGAGGAAGGCGTCGCGGTGGTGCTGCAGGAGGTAATGCGTCCACAGCGACGCCTGGACCCAGAAGGCCCGCCAGGTGATCGCGTTGCGCTCGCCCGGCTTGCGCTCGCCGCCGCCGCGCAAGCCGGCGAGGTTCTCGAGCGCCCGGAAGCCGCGGTCGTCGATCACGGCGATCTCCTCGAACGGCCCGACGTGGCCTTCGGTCACCGGGTCGAGCAGCATCGCGACGTACTGCTCGACGTTGGCGTCGGGCCCGAACGCTGGCACGTCGCGCGCAGGCGCCCCCGCGCGCCGCGCCCACGCCGGCAGGCCCGCGACGAGCCACAGCGGCCGCAGGCCGAGCGTGCCCCCGCTGCACTTGTGCAGGAGCGACACGGCGAGTTCACCCTGCGCGAACTCGAGCACGGCGCGCGCGGCCAGCGGATCGGCCGGCAGGTCGGCGGGCACGACGAGTGTGTCGAAGGCCTGCGTCCAGCGTGCCGGCCCCGGGTAGTAGCCGGAGTTGCGGTGGATGCCCGCGAACTCGGCGTAGCCGCCGGGCGACGCGAGCACGAGGACCGTCATGCACGGCGACGCCTCGGCGAGCTTCGCGCCCGCCGGGATCAGGATCTCATCGCGCAGTCGCGCCGCCGCCGCCTCGAACCACGGCAGGTAGCGCTGGATCTGCGTGCGCACGCGCCCCGGGTCGGCGCCCGCCTGCTGGAGGAGGAAGGCGTACGGCAGGTGTGTGTCGTCGACGACCCAGTCGAGGCGGCTGAAGAACGGATCCTTGCGCAGCTTGCGCTCGATCCGGAACAGCGCCGCCTGGCGGGGGTCGGCGGCGATCTTGGTCTTGCGCGCCTCGCCGCGTTCCCGCGCCGCCCGCCAGAGGACGCGCAGCTCGTCGAGGCGGGCGGGCGTGACCTTCTCGCCGCGCAGCGCCTGGAAGGTGCGGACCTCGTAGGCGTCGGCGTGCTCGTCGAAAGCGCAGGCCTCGAAGCCGTCGAGGTGCTGGAAGGGGTCGAAGGCGACCGGCGCCTGGGCCGCGGCGAGGGTCGTGAAGGCCAGGAGGGCGAGGGCGTGCGCGTGGGACACGGTGCGATGCCGGGGGAGGGCTTGATGGTAGCGCCGGCGGCGATCATGCCGCCGTCACCGTCCCTACCCCAGCACCACCAGCAGGTCGTCGGCCTTGACCGCCTCGTTCAGCCTGCACACGACTTCCGCCACCTTGCCGGCCTTCGGCGCGCGCACGACGGTCTCCATCTTCATCGCCTCGAGCGTCAGCAGCGCCGCGCCTTCCTTGACGGCCTGGCCCACCGCGCAGTTCACGGCGATCACCTTGCCGGGCATGCTCGCGCCGACCTGGTTGGCATCGGCGCGGTCGACCTTGCGCGCGCTGCCCTCCGCGCCGGCGAGCGAGCGGTCGACGACGTTGACGTGGCGGCCCTGGCCGTTGAGTTCGAAGTACACCGTCCGCGTGCCGTCCTCCAACGGGTCGCTCACCGCGAGGTGCTTGATCACCAGCGCCTTGCCCGGCTCGAGCTCGACCCAGATCTCCTCCTCGATCGACATGCCGAAGAAGTAGTGCGGCGTGTCGAGGATCGAGACGTCGGCGTGGCGGTGGAAGAAGGCGAAGTAGTCGTTCATCACCCGCGGGTAGAGCGCGGCGCTGAGCGCATCGCGGCGGGAGAGCTTGCGGCCCCACTTGGTCGAGAGGTCCTTCTGCAGCTTGTCGAGATCGAGCGGCGTCATGCGCGCGCTCGGCCGACCGTCCACGCTCGCGAGTCCGCGCAGCACGGCCTTGCGCAGGTCTTCCGGGAACCCGCCGGGCGGCTGGCCGAGGTGGCCCTGGAAGTAGGTGACGACGCTCTGCGGGAAGTCGAGACGCGGCGCCTCGGCGAGCACGCGCTTCTTCGTCCTGGCGACGGTCTCCGCCAACGTGCCGCCGGCCTCGAGCAGGTTGTTCTGCACGACGAACGTGGCGAAGTCGCCGACCATCTTGCTGCTCGGCGTGACCTGGGGGATGTCGCCGACCAGCTGGTTGACCACCGCGAACGCGGTCTTCACGTCGTTCCAACGGTGCAGCAGCCCCAGCTCCGCGACCTGCGGGCGCAGGTTGCTGTACTGGCCGCCGGGGATCTCGTGGAAGTAGATCTCCGAGGTGCTGCTCTTGAGCCCGCACTCGAAGGGTGCGTAGTACTCGCGCACGCTCTCCCAGTAGTCGCACAGCGGCTGCAGCGCCTTGTTGCGCATGCCGGTGTCGTGCTTCGTGCCGTTGAGCGCGGCGACCAGCGCATTCATGCTCGGCTGGCTGGTGAGCCCGGCCATCGGTGCCAGCGCCACGTCGACGATGTGCGCGCCGGCGCGGATCGCCTCGACCAGGGTCGCGACGCCGTTGCCGCTGGTGTCGTGCGTGTGCAGGTGGATCGGCAGGCGGACCACCTCGCGCAGGCCCTCCATCAGCATCTTGGCGGCGAGGGGCCGGATGAGCCCCGCCATGTCCTTGATGCAGAGGATGTGCGCGCCCATGTCCTCGATCCGCCTGGCCAGGTCCCGGTAGTACGCGAGGTCGTACTTCGTACGGTTGGGATTGGCGACGTCGCCCGTGTAGCACATCGCCACCTCCGCCACTTTCCCGGTCTTGCGCACGCAGTCGACCGCGAAGCGCATGTTGTCGAGGTCGTTGAGGCTGTCGAAGACGCGGAAGACGTCGATGCCGGCCTCGGCGGCCTCCTCGACGAAGCCGGCGACGACGTTGTCGGGGTAGCTCGTGTAGCCCACCGCGTTGGCGCCGCGCAGCAGCATCTGCTGCAGCAGGTTGGGCACCGCGCGCCGAAGTTGCCGCAGTCGCTCCCACGGGTCTTCGTCGAGGAAACGGTACGCCACGTCGAAGGTCGCCCCGCCCCAGGTCTCGAGGCCGAAGAGCTGCGGTGCAAGGTGCGCGGTGGCCGGCGCGATCTGCAGGATGTCGTGCGTGCGCACCCGCGTCGCGAGCAGGCTCTGGTGCGCATCGCGCATGGTCGTGTCGCACAGGAGCGGGTGGTCCTGCTCCAGGATCCACCGCGCGAGTCCCTCGGGGCCGCGCTCCGCGAGGATCTGCGCCGTGCCGTCCGGCGGTGGGCAGTCCGGCACGTGCGGGCGGGGTGGGGCGGTGAACTCACTGGCCACGATGTTCCGGCGCGCCGCCGGCTTGATGGTGCGGTGACCGTTGACGATGACATCGGCCAGGTAGAGCAGGAGCTTGGTCGCGCGGTCGCGGCGCGGTACGAGATGGAACAGCTCCGGCGTCTCGTCGATGAAGCGCGTGTAGGTGGAGCCCCCTGCGAACGTGTCGTGGTGCAGCACGTTCTCGAGGAACTGCAGGTTGGTCTTCACGCCGCGGATGCGGAACTCGGCGAGCGCGCGCTGGCTCTTGGCGCAGGCTTCCTTGAAGGTCCGGCCGCGCGAGGTGACCTTCACCAGGAGCGAGTCGTAGTGCGGCGACACGACCGCGCCTGTGTAGCCGTTGCCGGAGTCGAGGCGGATGCCGAAGCCGGCGGCAGCCCGGTAGGCGAGGATCGTGCCGGTGTCCGGGAGGAAGTTGTTGCCCGGGTCCTCGGTGGTGACGCGGCACTGGATGGCGAAGCCGTGCGTGCGCACGTCGGCCTGGCTCCAGATGCGGATGTCGTCCGACGCGAGCAGGTGGCCCTCTGCGATCCGGATCTGCGCCTGGACGAGGTCGATGCCGGTGACCTCCTCCGTCACCGTGTGCTCCACCTGCAGGCGCGGGTTCACCTCGATGAAGTAGTGCTCGTCGCCGGCCACCAGGAACTCGACCGTGCCGGCGTTCAGGTAGCGGCCGGCCGTGCCGAGCTTCAGCGCGTCCTCGTGGATGCGACGACGCACGTGGTCGGGCAGGTTCGGCGCCGGCGCGATCTCGATGACCTTCTGGTGGCGGCGCTGCACGGAGCAGTCGCGCTCG
>CAYQMF010000008.1:0-99344 GCA_964418595.1 uncultured candidatus Brocadiaceae bacterium | reverse complement strand
AGGTCGCGGAAGAAGTCGCTCTTGCGCTCGGCGCCGACGCCGAAGAGAGCGTCGACCTCGCCGCCCATCGTGGCGACGATGCCGGCGAGCGCGTCCTTCAGTCCGGCGTTGGCCGCCGCCGCGCGCTGCAGGCAGCGGTCGAGTTCGGCGAGCTGGCGGCGGTACTGCTGCGCGCGGAAGCGCGCCTGCAACTGCGCCAAGATCGCTTTGGGGTCCTTGCAGCCGCGGCGCTTCAGCTCGGCGGCGATCAGGGCGAAGCGGGCGTTGATGAGCGCTTCGCCCAGCGCGACCTGGCAGGCGACGTCGTAGTTGCTGCGGCTGTTGGTGATGCCGCGGCCGAGGATGCGCAGGTCCCCGCCCAGCACCACGGCCTTGGTCGTGGTCGACCCGAGGTCGATGCCGACGCAATACGGAATGCCGCTCACGTCTTCGCCCCCAGCGCCCGGCGCTGCTCGACCATCTGGAAGTACGACTCCAGGCGGTTCTTGATGTTGGAGGCGGAGAAGTAGCGCGGGTCGACGAGGTCGCTCTCGATGAAGCCGCCCGGCCGGCCGGTGCGCTGCTCGACCTCGCGTAGGATCATGAGCTGCCCGGCGCTGAACGACTTGCAGCTCTTGACCGAGTTGACGAGGAAGCCGTCGGCGTCGTACTCGCGCACGTAGCGCGTGAGCATGTCGACCCGGGACGGCAGGTTGAGGTTCGTGTAGCACCCCATGCAGTAGTCGGCGAGGGTCTCCAGCGGCCGCGACGGGTCGTGGCGGAAGCCGTTGTCGTACACGCCGCCAACCTTGGTGTAGGTCGACGCCACGACCACCGCGCCCTCGTCGGCGAACATCTTCCAGAACTGGCGGAAGCTCGTCCAATTGGGGGGGCCCTCGACGACGACGCGGTACTTCTCGTGCTCGATCTCGCCGTCGGGCGTCACCGGCCCCTTACCGGCGGCGATGCGGGCCTCGACCTCGGCGCGCAGCGCCTTGTAGTAGTCGATGGCGGCCTCGGTGCCGCGGAAGGAGGTGAAGATCGGACCGATGTAGTAGACGCCGCCGAAGTAGGCGTCGATGGGGGACGGCTTGTGCTTCGCCGACTCCAGCACCCACACGAGGTCGTCCTCGGCGCGCGCCGAGCGGGCGAGCAGCTCCTTCAAGCGGTCCTCGTCGTAGGCCTTGCCGGAGACGCGCTCGAGCATGGGGATCACCTTCTTCCTGAGCTGCTCGACGACGTAGCGCCGCATCGAGGCCGTGATCACGCCCTCGCCCTCGTAGGGCACGTGCAGCATCGCCACCGGGCTGCCGTACTCCTGGCCCAGCAGCTCGAACCACTTCAGGAAGGTGAAGCAGCCGGTGTACGACAGCAGCAGCAGGTCGGGGCGCGGCAGGCGTTCGCCGGTGGGACCGACGTTGCCGGAGTGCAGCATGCCGACGTCGCACTTGACGTAGGTGCACACGTCCTCCGAGTGCCCCAGCTTCTCGGCCGAGCTGATGTAGTCGCGCGACTTGACGCGCATGCCCGACTGCAGCGCGTTGATCTCCGGCAGCACCGGCAGCAGGTCGAACGACAGCAGCAACTCGGTGAGGTTGCCGGGCACGAAGGTGTACACGCACTTGTCGCCGGTGTCGGGCGCCTGCGCGAGCTTGTGGAAGTGCTCGGCGATCATCCGCTTCTGCTGTTCCTGGCTCTCGTCCTTGCAGACGGTCGAAACGCGTGGGTCGCTCATGTCGTCACTCCACTCCACAGCTTGATCGAGTCCGCGAACGTGCCGGCCTGCTCGCGGATGACCTGGAACTGGCCGGTGTTCTCGCTGTACTTGAACGCCGTCCACGGGATGCCGGCCGCCTCGATGGCGCGCACGATCATGGGTTGGTCGAGCAGCGCGGGGTCGCAGAAGCTCGGCGCGCAGAACACCACGCCTTCGGCGCCGGACGCGCGCACGCGCTCGACGAGGTCCTGGCCCTTCACCGCGTCGTCGATGTAGCGCACCGCGCTCGGCACCGCGTCGGTGAGGAAGGCGCGCACGAGGTTGTCGAGCGGGTCGCCCTCGGTGGGCACGTCGTGCTGCAGCCAGCGGTGCACCATCAGCAGGTCGTCGTCGACGATGTAGCAGCCGGCGCGTTCCAGCGTCTTGAGCAGGCCGATCGGCGGTTGCTCGCAGAACGAGCCGACGGTGACGATGCGGGCCTGGTCCATCGGGCGGCGCGTGTCGTCGTCCTGCACCGCGGCGACGTAGGCGTCGAGCAGGTCCGTGTGCACGGTTGGCGGCAGCGACAGGCCGGCGCGCTGCAGGAGGTACAGCTCGTGCGTCGGCACCTTCCACGGCGCCGTGCGCCGCAGGTCGTAGGCGGCGCGCACCGCGCGGCCGTTGTCGTTGTAGACGGCGATCGACTGGCGCAGGCGTTCGGCGTCGAGGGGGCGCGCGCCGCGCGCGGCGAGCGCGTGCGCCAGCTCTTCGAGCTCGCCGCGGTAGAACGCGCCGCCGACCTCCGGGTCGAAGTCCTGCGGCACGTCGAGGTAGCGCACGAGCTTGTCCTTGAACTGCATCTTCCACATCCCCGAGAGGTTGCGGATCACGTCGCAGGTCGCCGGGAAGAGCACGCCGTCCAGGCAGTCGAGCGTGCCGTCGAGCCCCATCTCGATGGTGCTGCGCGGCAGGTGGCAGATGTACGACTGGTAGAACGCGTCGCCGCGGATGATCTCGCGGTCGCCGCCGCCGTGCAGGCCGACGGGGAGGATGCCCTGCGCCCACAGCAGCTCGCGCGGCACGTACACGGGCAGGTAGCCGACGGCGAGGCCGCCGGTGCTCTCCTTCCAGGCGCGCACGCCGCGCAGGCGGTCGTCGCGGCAGACGGCCTCGGCGCGTTCGAGGACCTCTTGCAAGGTGAGGTGTCTCATCGGTTCCTCCAGGTGGGCTGGCGTTTGGCGAGGAAGGCCTCGATGCCTTCGACCGCGTCCTCGGTCTCCATCAGCTCGCCCAGGTACCGCGCCTCGGCGGCTTCGAGCGCGCGGAACACGGTCTCCAGCCAGTCGGCGCGGAGCGCGCGGTTGGCGTGGCGCAGCGCGGCGGCCGACAGCGGCAGGAAGTGCTGGCGCGCGTAGGCGAGGGCGGCGGCCGACGGGTCGGCGGCGATCTCGTCGACGAGCCCCATGCGGTGCGCGGCCTCGGCGTCGACCGTGCGGCCGGTGAGGCACAGGTCCTCGGCGGCGGGACGGCCGACGCGGGCGGGCAGCACGACGGATGCCACCGGCGCGAACACGCCGAGCTTGATCTCGGGCTGGCCGAGTTTCGCGTCGGGGGCGGCGAACACGCGGTGGCAGAACATCACGAGTTCGAGGCCGCCGCCGAGGCATTGGCCGCGCACCGCAGCGAGCGTGACGATCCCCGCCGCGGCGATGTCGCGGAACAGGCCGTGGAAGCCGTGCAGCATGGCCTCGACTTGATCGGGCTGGTGCTCGGCGACGCTCGCCCCGTACGAGAAGTTCGGCCCCTCGCCTTCGAGACAGATCGCCTTGAGGTCGTCCGCCTGCCGTGCCGCCGCGAAGGTCGCGCGCAGATCCTCGACCATCGCCTTGTCGAGCACGTTGCCGCGCGGCCGCGCGAGCAACGCGCGCCAGATGGAGCCGCCGTCGAGATGCTCGACACGCACGGCGCTGCCGACGTCACCGTCCATGCACCGGCTCCTTGCCGTGGGCCTTGGCGAGCACGTCGGCGAGCAACTCGTCGCCCCAGGCAGCACCCGCGGCGAGCCGCTGGCGCAGGAGGAGGAAGTCGGGCTCGCGGCAGGCCTTGCTGCCCTCGTGGAAGGCGCGGAAGCCGGCGCGGCCCTCGGTCATCATGTTGAGCGCGAGCCACGCGCGGTTGGTCTCGCGGTTCTTGTCCCAGTGCGCGAGCTTGTGCTTGCGCACGCTCTCGACGGTCTTGGTGAGGCAGCCCGGCATCGTCAGTGCGAGCGACGTGACCAGCGCGTCGACCGACGCGTCGAGCAGCGACAGGTCGACCGTGCCACGCGCCAGCAGCTCCTTGCCGGCGGCGAGGTCGGCGCCGGTCTTCGCTTCGCCATACACGAGGTTGCCCTGGCCATCGACCCAGCGGTCGATGACGACCAGCGGGTTGGGCACGAGCGCGCCGTCCACGTGCAGGGCCGGGACGACCTTGGTCAACAACCCGAGCCGCATCGCCTTGTGCGCGCTCCAGTGCTCGCACAGCGTGCAGCTCTGCATCGCCGCCTCCGCGCCCACGAACAGCGGCAGGAAGTCGGTGCTGCCGCCGTCGGGCGCGGAGCCGTGCTTGGGGCCGGCTTGTCCGAAGCGCGCGAGGTCCTGCGCCACCGAGAAGTCGCACGCCATGCCGATCTCCTGCCCGCCGGCGATGCGCATGCCATTGACGCGACAGATCACCGGCTTGTCGCAGTGCAGGATGGCCGTGACCATGTCGTTGAAGAGCCGCATGTACTGCCGGTACTCCTCGGGCCTGCCCGCGTAGTACTCGGCGTACTCGGCGGTGTTGCCGCCGGTGCAGAACGCGCGCGAGCCCGAGCCCGTGAACACCACCGCGACGCAGGCGCGGTCGTTGGACGCGGCGCGCATGCCGGCGATCACGCCCTTCACCATGTCGGTGGTGTAGGAGTTGAGCTGCGGCTGGTTGTCGAGCGCGAGCCACGTCGCGTGCAGGCGGGCGACGGCGCGGCCGTCTGCGTCGAGCACGGGGCGGTGCTCGGTGCGCACGCCGGGGAACGCCGGCTGCGGGATCAGGTCGTGGTTCTTGAACTCCATGGCGTGCCTCAGGGGATCAGCACCACGCGCTTGCGGACGCGGTGGTCGTGCAGGTCGGCGAAGGTGGCGTTGATCGCGGCCAGCGGCCGCTTCTCGATGAAAGGCGACAGCCGCACGCGCCCGCGCAGCACGAGATCGAGCGCGGCGGGGTAGTGCTCCGGCAGGCAGCCCCAGTTGCCCTGCACCGTGGCGTCGAACGCCATCACGTTCGACAGGCGCAGGGTCACCTTGTCGGGCGTGAAGCCGACCACCGAGAGGTAGCCGCCGGGTTCGAGCAAGCCGAACGCTGTCGTCTGGCCCGCGGGGGTGCCGGAGGTCTCGAAGATGCGGCGGCGGAACGTCGGGATGCCGCGCTCCTTGGCGAAGGTGCGCAGCGCGTTCTTGAGCGCGGCGAAATCGAGGTCCTTGGCGTTCAGCGTCAACGCCGCACCGTGCGCGCCGGCGAGCGTGAGCCGCGGCGCATCGACGTCGATGGCGACCACGGCCGCGCCCTGCGCCGCCGCGATCTGCACGCCGAAGCCGCCCACGCCGCCGGCGCCGACGAACACGGCGAGGTCGCCCTGCGCCAGTCCACTGCGCAGGATCGCCTGGTAGGGGGTGGTCACGGCGTCGGCGATCACCGACAGCGCGGCGAGGTCGAGCTTCTCTGGATTCGGGACCGAGGCGAGGTCGGGCACCGGACACAACCCGCGCGCCGGCACCCGCACGTGCGTGGCGAAGCCGCCGTGTACGTCGTTGCCGGGGAAGATCTGGCGCGCGCACACCGCGCCGCGGCCCGCCGCGCAGGCCGGGCAGGCGCCGCAGGGGATCACCGCCGGCACGATCACGTCGCGGCCGACCCACGCTTCGGCGCCCGCGCCCGCCGCCTCGACCCGGCCGCTGATCTCGTGGCCGAGCGTGAGCGGGTAGGGGTGCCGGGTCGGCACGCCGTCGTAGTAGAACCCGAGGTCGGTGTGGCAGACGCCGCACCCGGCGACGCGCACTACGACCTCACCGGCGGCAGGGCACTCGGGCCGCGTCTCGAGCGCCATGGGCTCGCGCGGCTGGCGGACCGTCCAGGCTTCGACCAGCATGCAGGATGTTTCAGTGGACGGGCGGGTCCACTCTTTCTGACCAACGAGGCGTGGATGCCGTGTTTTCCTAATCGCCACGGGGCGAAAGCTCCGCCTGGCCGGAGTGGTTGCATTGGCATGCGCGCGGACATCGATGCCTCGATCCTGCACCATCCTGCCGATCTGCTCTCGGCCGAACACCGGACCATCCTCGGCGTGCTCGACGCGATCGACGCCGAGCTGGCGCGCCCCGGCGCGCTGCGGCCCGACTTCTGGCGCCGCGCCGCCGAGTTCATCGCCCTGTTCGCCGACCGTTGCCATCACGGCAAGGAGGAGGACCTGCTCTTCCCCGCGTTGGAAGCCGCGGGCATGCCGCGCGGCGGGCCGACCGACGTGATGCGGCACGAGCACGTCGAAGGGCGCGAGCTGACGCGGCGGTTGCGGGAGGCGGCGGCGGCCGGGGATGCGGCCGCCGTGCGCACGGCCGCGCGCGCCTACGTCGACCTCTTGCGCCAGCACATCGAGAAGGAGGACGAGATCCTCTTCATGATGGCGCGGCGCTTCCTGCCCGCGGCCGAGGCCGCGACCCTGCTCGCCCGCTGCCAGCGCTTCGATGCCGAGGACGTGGGCGACGCCGAGATCGCTCGGCTGGTGGTGCTGGCCGTGGACCTCCGCCGCGAGGCGGGCGTGGCAAGCGGCCAGCGCTGATCGTCGCCGGCGTTGGCCGGGCCACTCGCGCGATCGCCGCGCGAATGGCCAAGCATTCGCCCGTGGCCCGCGTCAGTTCCCGAGGGTCAGGAGCAGGCCGTTGCTGTGCCCGATCGAACCCGCAGCGCCGGGATCGACCCACAAGCCCTGCCATGCCAGGCTGGCCCCACTCAGCGCCGGTTCGTGCGGAATCGGCAGGCGCAGGGCACTCACACCCTGGCTGTCGAACGACGGCATCGCCAGGGTGACAGCGATCGGCAGCACATAGATCCGGCCCACCGGCGCGAACGGCAGGCCAGCAGCCATCTGCGTGCCCACCGCGACGATCGGGACCGAGCCCGCGCGTCCGTCGACCAGTCGGAGCGGATAGTCGCGACCGAGGACCGGCCGTTGCGGCGGCGAGCCCGGATCCCAGGCTCCGAACCCGCGGCTGCCTTCCTTGCCGGCGCCGTACGTGGCCGCCCACGCGCGCGTCTCGTTCAGGGCGGTGCCGTAGACGCGGAACGGGACTGCGCAGCCCGCCGTGTTCGGAGCCGCGGCGTTGTTGAGGACGATCCACGTCGACGACTGCCGCTGGATGGCATTGCCGGTGTCGTTGACCGTGTTCTCGGTGACCGGTGGACAGTAGCTCGCGCCGGTGAGTTGGAACTCGAACCAGTACACGCCGGGGGTCAGCGGTGCCCAGGTCACCGGCACGCGCACCGTCTGCACCTGCCTGGACGTGGCGGTCAGGCTGCCGATCGGCGTGCGGTAGCAGTGGAAGGTGCCCGCCGGCGGCGTGGTCAGGAGGTTGGTGGTCAAGTCGCCCCGGACCACTACGCCGCCCGATCTCGGATCGCCGTTCCAGACGCGGCAGTACACGCCGGTGGCGTTCGGCACGGCGGCGTTGGTCTGGTAGCCGAACACCTCGACGTGGGTGATGGACCAGGTGTCGCTCACCGTGAAGTCATCGGCCAGCGAGTTGCCCGCGCCCGCGGCCCATTGCGCACCGAAGCCATAGATCGTGTGCGGCGCGTGATGCGTGGACGTGTTGTCGAGCGCGCTCACGTCGGCGCCGCCTGTTCCCTGGCGCGGATGGGTGATGATCGGCCCGTTGTCGTGCAGCAGGTCGTCGCAGGGCCCGATCGTGAAGTACCCGCCCAGGGTGGCGTTGTTCGGGTCGCCCGGCGGCGGCGGCACCACCGATTCGTCGTTGTCGTTGGTGAACATCACCCACTCGCCTTCGGGGTCGTAGAACACCTTCGCCTTGAACTCGACGTCCGTGTCGCCCGGGATCGCGTTGGTGGCGAACGCACCGTCGATCGGGAACGTGTCGAACAGGGGAGCCCCAGGGGGTGCAGGGTAGGCCTTGACGAAGGTCGGTGAGTACGGACCGATCGCGGCGGGCAGTGCCACGCCCGCTGCGCCGCCGAGCACGCCGCGGTACGGATTGCCGGTGTGGTCGGCCACGCGGCGCCATCTGAGCTTCAACGTCGCGGCCGTGCCGACGACGAAGGGCGGGTAGCTCACGACGAGTGTCGCATCGGGGTTGGGGCCGTCCTCGGCGTGGACGAAGCCGTGCCGCACTCGCGGCCGCGTCGGCGTGAACACCGGGAAGAGGGTCTTGATGCCGGCGATCTTCGATGGCGTCAGCGGAACCACGAATGCGACGAAGTCTTCGGTCTCGCCCCGCGCCAGTGCCCCCCATGCGCCACTCCCGTTGGCCAGCGGCGCCGTGCTGAGGGTGGCGCGGACCTGCTTGCCGGTGACCGCGACGGCGGTGAGGCTCGGCGGCAGGAGCACGGCCACCCGGAGGCTCGTGACCGCGGCCGGCAGCGGCGTGAAGTCGACCACCACGTTGCGCACCGGCCACTCGGTGCCGCCTTCCCACGTGCCGTCGCCGTCGAGATCGACCAGTACGTTGAGCAGGCGCATGGCGGCGCGCGGCGACAGCGCCGGGTCGTAGCTGACCGTGATGGCGAACACGGTCCCGACCGGCGGCAGGGTGAAGAAGGCGCCGCCGCCGTCGTCGGCGTCACCGGCCTGGATCGAGTCGTTCTCGCGCGTGGTCGTGCTCGTTCCCGCGGGTCCGAACCACTCCTGGCTGGTGTCCAGGTGGTGGACGCCGACGCTCGCGAAACGGCTGGGGTAGGGGGGATCAGGCGCGTCGCCGTAGTCGGCGAGCGGCCCCTGGGCATGGAGCGCCGTGGTCAGCGCGACGAGAGACATGCCGGCGGCAGCAAGAACGCGCCGCGGGCGGTGCAGAGTGCGTTGCATGTCGAGTCCTTTCGTTCTCGGCCTGCCCGTTGCCAGGCGAACGCGCCGGGTCGGGGCAGGCCACCGGCGAGAGAGGCGAACGAGGCGGCTCGGGCGTGGCAGGTGCCTGCGGAATCACGCCGATGGAGGATTCGCTTCCCGTGTGCCTGAGGTAGCGCGCGAGCGTCTGCCGGCGTCGCGTCCCCGGCCGCAGCGCTGCGATGGACTACTTGCCGAGGCCGAAGTACGGCAGCACGATCGACACCAGGATCAGCAGGATGATGATCAGCTCCATGGCCTCCATGCGGCGCGTGGCCTGCTGGTCGGCGAGCTTCTCGTAGAGCCGTTGCAGGGCGTCGAGCTTGCGCTCGATGCTCTCGCCCCACTCCGGCAGGTGCGAGCGGCGGGCGGCGAGCCGGTGGATGCGTGCGAGGTACTGGTCGCCGACCAGCTTGATCGCGTTGTGCGTGCTCTCGAAGAGCATGACGCTGTCGAACTGGAACTGCGCCAGGCGGCGGCGCTCGCGTTCGCGCAGGCGGTGCGATGCCGTCGTTGCCTGGCCTACGAGCTGGTAGGCACGGTCGAGGAACGCGTCGAGGCGGTCGTCGAGGAACCGCATCTCGAGGAGCTGCACGTTGGCGAACTCCAGCACGGCGAGCGTGTCGTTGGGCGCCACATCGAGCACCATCGCCGCGTTCCAGTCGATCCAGACCGCATCGTCGTGGCCGTAGGCGATGGCACAGGCGAGGGCGTCTTCCACTTCGCTCGCCGACAGCGGCTCGTCGGCGGCGCGCAGGATGCGGGCGAGGTCGGTGGCGTGCCGCGCGAGGGCCGCGCTGCCGGTCGCACCGTCGGCGTGGCGCAGGGCTTCGAGTTGGTACACCACGTAGTCCTCGCTCACAGCGGCGAGGTGGGGGCGGCTGACCGCGGCGCCGACCGTCGCGACGAGATCGGTGACGGTCGCGCGGGCATGTGCCGCGAGTGTGGCAGACTCGTACAGATCGGCCGCCAGGGGGACGAGGTCTTGCAGCGAGGTCTCGGCGATGGCGATGGCGTAGGCGACCGAGACGGCACCGAAGTCGAACAGCGTGAGTTCGACCGCCTCACCCGTGTGCCAGCGACCGCCGGTGCCGAGCTGGTGGCTCGGGCCACGCAGCGACACCTGGACCGGCGCCGGCTGGAACTGCAGCGAGAGGGGCGTGCGGCGGCGACCGGACAGCACGGCGCGGCCCTGTGCCGCAGCGCCCAGGGCGGACTCGGCGAGGTCGAGGTCGATCGCATGACCGACATCGAAGGCGAAGAAGACGCGCGCCGTGCCGGTCGCGATCGTGCAGCCGGGAGGTTCCGACGGGGAGGAGAAGGTCACCCGCGGCAGGATACGCCGCGTGCGACCCGCCAAGGAACGCCGCCACGGGGCCAGTGGGCCAGTCGCGTGGGCGTCCCCGCTCCGGAACCAGAGTGGCGGTGTACGCGGGTGCTCGCCCCGGCCGTCGCCGCTGAGCTGCGCGCCCTCCGGGCGCGTCAGCTCCTGCACGGGCGTGCGAGGCCGTTCCCTCGCGATTCCTAGTAGCCGAACGTCATCTCCGCGCCGTTGCTCAGCTCACCGACGCCGAGCAGCGGGCCGCCCGGGACGAAGATGAACTCCTGCGTGG
This sequence comes from uncultured candidatus Brocadiaceae bacterium, assembly GCA_964418595.1. Lineage (GTDB taxonomy): Bacteria > Planctomycetota > UBA1135 > UBA1135 > UBA2386 > CAYQMF01. The sequence goes on along the minus strand of CAYQMF010000008.1, from coordinate 88,933 downwards.
TCATCACCGCCCCGAGCAGGCCGGGGTTGGCGGGGATCGGCACGTTCGTGGCGAGGCTGCCGCCGCCGTTCGTGGCGCCGATCGACACCATCAACAGGCCGGCGAGCGTGGGCTGCACCACGCACGGCCCGATCGGCAGCGGCGACGCGGCGCCGGCCGCGAGCATCAGGCTCACCGGCGCCACGGGCGTGGCGTTGGTGAGGGTGTAGGTCTGCGGCGCGCCGATCACCGGCGGCGACACCGTCAGGGTCGGGTTGGTGCCGATGCCACAGCCGCTGCCGATCGGCGTCACCGCCGCGGGGTCGACGTCACAAGTCCAGACGCTGCGCCCGTGCGTGGCGACGACGAGGGTCTTGTCGTTGCGCCAGATCAGCTCGTCCATCGGCACGATGGTGGGGCCGCCGGTGGCCGGCAGCCAGTTGAGGCCATCATCGTCCGTGTAGAAGAGGCCCAGGTCGGTGGCCGCGTAGAAGCGACCCAGCGCCGCGCGGTGCTGCACGATGCACGACACCGGGACCGCCGGGATCTTGTTGCTGCCGGTGCCGACGCGCTGCGTCCACGTCGCGCCGGAGTCGGTCGTGCGCCAGACGTTGTCCGGGGTGAAGCCCATGAACGACACCGTCACCTTGGTGGGGTCGTTGTGGTCGATCGCGATGCGCGAGACCCAGCGGTTGGGGAGCGACGGCGAGTTGTTGTCGACCTGCGTCCAGGTCGGCGAGGCGGCGAGGCCGTTGGTCGTGTAGTAGAGGTTGCCGTTGTTGTGGCCGACCCACACGACGTTGGCGTTGCCCCGCGCGACCGCGACGGTCGAGATGTTGCAGGGCGGGTTGTCGCTGAAGTGTGCGGGCTCGGGGTTGGTAGGCGCGGTCGCAGTGCACGCGAGGGCCGGCTTGACGACCGTCCAGGTGGGCGGCGAGCCGGTCTTGGCGTTGTTGGTCCGCCACAGCGCCGCACCGCACGCGTACAGCCGGTTGTTGTCGTTGGGGTCGAGCAGGATGTACGCCATGAAGTTGGCGGTGGGCTCGTTGATCGCGCCCTTGATGCTCGAGCCCGACGACGAGCCGCCGTTCGTGCTGCGGTACAGGTTGATGTAGTAGTACTGCAGGTAGAACGTGTTCGGGTCGGTGGGGTCGGCGGCGCAGAACGAGCCGTCACCGCCCAGCGGCGACGTCCAGCCGTTGAGGCCGTTGGCCGGCACGCCGCGCATGGTGCCGTTGTCCTGGGCGCCGGCGAGCGTGACGCCGGAGGTCGGGTTCATGCAGCAGCCGTAGAGCTGCGTGATGGCGAGGCCGCGGGCCAGGTTGGTCCAGCCGGAGGTGTTGGCCACGGTGTAGACGTTGGTGGCCCGCTGGATGCCGCCGTCGTTGCCGAAGAACACCGTGCGGTTGCCGACGCCGTCGAACTGCGGGTGGTTGACGATGATGTGGTGGTCGGCGTGCGCGCTGCTCGCCGGGTAGCTGGCCCACGCCGAGATCTTCGTGAAGTTGGCCCCGGAGTTGACGCTGCGGTAGAGGTCGAGGCCGCCGACGACGAGGGTGGCGGAGTTCGTGGGATCGACCCAGATCGCGCCCGTGTAGTCAGAGAGGACCGAGACGATGCCGGAAGCCTGCTGGGCGTAGGTCTGCCCGCCGTCGACGGAACGCCAGACCGAGAGCGAACCGCGAGTGTTGACGGCGGCGTACACCATGCCCGTCGTCGCCCGCGCCCAGGCGAGGCTGCTGCGCGATCCGTTGGTGAACTGGGTACCGTTCGCCCAGGTCACGCCGCCGTCCGTGGAGTACAGAGCGCGCCCGTCGAACCGGCCCGCCACGTAGCGGTTGGAGTTGCCCGGGTCGATCTCGACGTCGAAGGTCTTCCCCGTCGACTGCAGCGACCAGGTCACGCCGGCGTCGGTGCTCCGGTAGATGCCGGAGATCGTGGCGGCCACCATGATCGACGAGTTGTTCGGGTCGATGGTGATGGCGTTGATCGAGTTCCAAGCGGCGCCGGCCGTCGACGGCAGATGGGTCCACGAGTTGCCACCGTCGGTGGTCTTGAACATGCCCGCGCCAGTGTTGACCGCGCTGTTCGACGAGCCTTCGGGGATCTCGAAGTACGACTGCTCGCCGGTGCCCACGTACAGGACGTTGGGGTTGTTGGGGTCGATGACCATGCAATTGACCGCGAGCACGCTCGGCAGGTCGGGCAGCCGGAACCACGAGTTCGCGCCGTCGGTGGTCTTCCACACGCCGCCGCTCACGGAGCCGACCCACATCGTCGCGGGCGTGGTGGGGTGCACCACGATGGCGCGAATGCGGCCACCGATGTTGCCGGGGCCGAGAAGGTTCCAGTTGGTGGGGCCGCCGGCCTGCGGCATGGCGACCATGCGCTGCTCGAGCGCGACGGCTTCGCGGTAGAGCGCGCCATCGGGGATGGTGCCGTCCTCGCTCTTCCGCTGGTGCCAGCGCAAGACCGCGGCGCGCGGTACCTGTGGCGCCTTGCGCGCGGCACTCTTGCTTTCGCCGGTGTCGCCTTGGATCGAACAACCGACGAGGGATGCGAGCGCAAGGCTCGCCGGGACGAGGATGTGAAAGCGCATGGATCGACTTCGCCTGCTTCGGCAGATCGGAGGTGGGACGCAGAGAGGCCGAAACGCGGCGAGCGCGGGGCTGCGACGCGGGTTCGGCGGGGCGGGCGGCGGCCCGATGATGCGGGGCGTTGGGCGCCCGGTAAAGGCCCGGGGCTGGGACCAAATCGGGACGCCCGGGGGCCGGACGGATGCGGCTTGCGCCTATCGCCCCGCTGCCATCCCGTCCTTGCGCGACTCCGAGGCGCCCACATACCCCCCGGCCGGTCCGATCCCGATCGCCTGGTAACCGCCGAACCCGACGTCGCCGGCCCGCACCTCGACCCGATGGCCGCGGGCGCGGAGGGCCTCGATCACTTCCGGGGCGAAGCCCGGCTCCAGCGCCAGGGTTCCGCCGTCGGACATCACCTCGCCGACCGGCGACGAAGAACCTCCGTGCAGGAGGCGCGGGGCGTCGCCCGCCTCCTGCAGGTTCATGCCGAAGTCGATGAGGTCGAGCACGATCTGCACGTGCCCCTGCGGCTGCATGTCGCCGCCCATGACGCCGAACGACAGCCACGGCAACCCGTCCTTGCTGAGGAACGCGGGGATGATCGTGTGGAAGGGACGCTTGCCGGGTGCATAGGAGTTGGGGCGACCCGGCGTGAGGTCGAACAGTTCGCCGCGATCCTGCAGGCAGAAGCCGAGTTCCGGCGGTGCGATCCCGGAGCCGAAGCCGCGGAAGTTGCTCTGGATGAGGGAGACCATGTTGCCGTCGCCGTCGGCGGTGGTGAGGTAGATGGTGTCGCCGTGCCCGAGGGCCGGGTTGCCTGGCGTCTGGCTCAGGGCTGCGCGCTCGCGGTCGATGCGCTTGCGGCGCTCGGCCGCGTAGGGCTTGGCGATGAGCTTCTCGACGGTCACGTCCATGTGGTCGCGGTCGGCGTAGAAGCGGGCGCGGTCCTCGAACGCGAGCTTCTTCGCCTCCGTGAGCAGGTGCAGGTGTTCGACCGACCCGAACCCCGCCGCGCGCAGGTCGTAGCCTTCGAGGATGTTGAGCATCTGCAGCGCGGCGATGCCCTGCCCGGCCGGTGGCAGCTCCCACACGTCGAAGCCGCGGTAGTTGGTGGACACGGGCTCGATCCAATCGCTGCGGTGCGCGGTGAGGTCGTCGATGGCGAGGTAGCCGCCGTGTTCCTGCACGAAGGCGCACAGGCGTTCGCCGAGTTCGCCGCCGTAGAACGCCGCGCGGCCGTGCTGCGCGAGGCTCTCGAGCGTGCGCGCGAGCGCGGGGTTGCGGAACAGCTCTCCCTTGGTCGGTGCGCGTCCGCCGGGCAGGAAGACCGCGGCGAAGCCGGGGTACTCCGCAAGCTTGCGGTGACCTGCCGCCCAGAGAAGCGCGATCACCTCCGTGACCGGAAACCCCTCGCGAGCGCGCGCGATGGCGGGCGCGAGCACGCGCGCCATCGGCAGGGCGCCGAAGCGAGCGTGCAGCGTGAACCAGCCGTCGACGCAGCCGGGCACGGTGATGGGAAGCGGGCCGTAGGAGGGGACCCTCGTGAGTCCGGCCTTGGCGAAGACCTCGGCGGTGAGCGCGCGCGGCGACCGCCCGCTGGCGTCGAGCCCGTGCAGCCGCCTGGCCTCGTTGTCCCACACCATCGCGAACAGGTCGCCGCCGAGGCCGCAGCCGGTGGGCTCGGTGAGCGCGAGGACGGCGTTGGCCGCGATCGCGGCGTCGACGGCGTTGCCGCCGGCCGCCAGGATCTCGAGCGCTGCTTCCGTCGCCAGCGGTTGGCTCGTGGCGGCCATGTGGTGCGGCGCGAACACCTCGCTCCGCGTGCTCCATGGGTAGCGTGCGCCGGGGCGGGTCTGTGCCATCAACGGGGCCGCGAGCACGAGCGTGATGAGGACCAGGAGCGTGACGACGGTCGCTTCGCGCATGAAAGGCAAGCTTAGGCGTGACGCGTGCCTCGCCTATGGTTCTCGAGCCGATGCCGTCCTCTGTCGATTCCGCTTCCCCGTCTGTGTCCGGACTCGCCGTTCCGCCTCGGATGCATCCCTGGCTCGCCGCGGTCGCCCTCGCCCTGTTGCTGGTGACCGTCGCCTGGCCGAGCTTCGAGCGCGCCGCGTTCGTCGCGGATGACTTCCGGCTGCTCCTGCAGACGCGTCAGCTCACGAGTGGCGATCCGGGCGCGATGGTCGATGCCCTCGTCGTCGAGAACCGGTGGGACGCCGACTGGTGGATCCCCGACGGCACGGTCGTGCGCTTCTTCCGGCCGCTGATCATCGCGAGCCTCGCCCTCGACCGCGCGATCTGGGGCGAGTCGCCGCTCGGCTTCGTCATCGGCAACGTGCTGCTCCATTTCGTGACGAGCCTGCTGGCGTTCGGCAGCCTGCGGCGGCTGGGACTGTCGGTTTGGCCGTCGCTCGGCGCGACGCTGCTGTTCGCGGGGCTGGCGTGCCACGCGGAGCAGGTCTTCTTCGCCGCCGGCCGCACCGACACCATCCCGGTGCTCGCGCTCCTCGCCGGTCTGTTCGTGTTCCTCCGCCCGGGGGCGGCGGCGACGACGCGCGGCGGGCTCGGGCTCGCCGGCATCTACCTGATCGCGCTGCTGGCGAAGGAGAGCACGGTCTGGCTGCCGCTGGCGTTCCTGTGCATCGATCGCTGGCGGGCGGAGCCCGAGGCGCGTGCCGTGGGCGCGCTGCTCCGTGCCAAGCGTGCGCTTTACATCGGGTGCGCGGCGGCGCTCGGCGTGTACGTCGTCGTGCGGACGCTGGTCCTCGGCGACGCCGGGTCGCTGCCGGCGCCCTACGTCTTCACGCCGACGCAGCCGGGGTTCCTGGGTCACATCGGGCTCGCGGGCCTGCACTACGCGTCGTCGCTGGTGGTCGGGTCGTCGGTACACCCGTTCCTCCAGGCAGCCGGCGACCTGGGGTCGTCGGCGTGGACGTGGCTGTCGGTCGGCGGCGCCGGCGTGCTCGGGCTGCTCGTCTGGGCATGGCGCGATCGCCTGGGTCGGCTGTGCGTGCTGCTCTTCCTGTTGGCGCTGCTGCCGCAGCTCGCGCTGTACACGTCGGGCCGCTACCTCTATCCGGCGTCGCTGCCGTGGTGCGCGCTGCTGGCGCTGCTCGTCGAGCGCTTGTCCCGGCGTGGCGCGGTGTGGGGAGTGCTCGTCGTCGCAGCGACCGTCGGCGTGCAGACCGTCAACCTGCGCCGCGAGCTCGCGCAGCAGCCGTTGTACTTCCAGGGCGTGAGCATGGGCGAGTGGACGACGCAGTTGTTCCGCGAGGCGCCGCTCCTGCTCCAGTCGCCGCGGCCGGTGTACGTGATCGACCTGCCGCTGAGCTGGCTCGACACGCAGTTCCTGCAGCAGACGCTGAGCGTGAACTGGCCGGAGGGCGGCCTCACCGTGCGCACGCTGTGTCGCGGCCCGGCCAGCACGTCGCAGGCGTTGGTGGTCGCGCGGCGGGTGGATTCCCACTCGATCGAGCTCGCGCGTCCGGGGGCGCGCCTGATGGAGCCGCGCAGTTCGACGGAGTTCGCGCAACGCAACGTGGTCGTCGGCGAGCGCATCCGCGAGCGCGACTACGAGGTCGAGGTGCTCGAGGTGCTGGGTGAGCACGCCTCGAAGGTGCGCGTGCGCTTCGACCGCGAGCTGAAGGACCTGCAGATCATGCTCTGCAACCCGGACCGGCGCGGCTGGAAGCTGATCCCCCTGCTGTAGTCGGGGCCTTCCGTCTTCGCTGCAGTCGACTCCCGGGCGAGGCGCGTGGTCAGAGGCGCGTGGTCATTCGAACAGGCCGATCTTCCAGGCGCCCCAGACCCAGATCACGTTGACCAGCGACGAGACCAGGAGCATCAGCCGGAAGCTGACCTTCTGGCTCTTGTGCCGGAACACCGACACGCCGAGCCACGCGCCAACGCAACCGGTGGCCGCGGCGAGCAGGAGGAGATGCGCCTCCGGCACGCGCCGGCCGTTGCGCCTGGCCTGCCACTTGTCGATTCCCCAGATCACGAACGTGATCAGGTTGATCGCGAGCACCGTCCAGATGACGACGTTGAGCATGGTCGAGAGGGGCTACCGCCGGCGCGGCTCGGCGTCAGTCGGCGCTGCAGGGCGGCCGGTTCTCGCCGCAGCGGCCGCAGAAGGGTTCTGCCGCGGCTGCGCCGCTCGCTTTGCCGCCCACGGAGAAACGCGTGAGCAGGCGCTCGTTGGTGGCGCCGTCGCACTCCGGGCAGCGCACCGCGGTGGTGACGACGCCGTCGGTCGTGTGGACCAACGCCTCGAAGGCATGGTCGCAGGAAGCACAGCGATAGTGGTAGAGAGGCACGGCGGGTCGGCGCGCAGGATAGGGCGCGTGCGGGCGCGCGGGCAAGGCCGGCTTGCGGCACGCCGCGGGTCGCGGGACACTTGCGCCCCATGAGCGAGCCCGGCCCGAGTTCGAAGGTCGTGACCCAGTTGCTGGTCGACTGGTGCAGCGGGAATCAGCAGGCGCTCGACCAGTTGATGCCGCTGGTGCTCGAACAGCTCAAGCTCCAGGCGCGCCGCTACCTGGAGCGCGAGCGTCCGGACCACACCCTGCAGGCGACCGCGCTCGTGAACGAGGCCTACATGCGCCTCGTCGACCAGACCCAGGTGAAGTGGCAGAACCGCGCCCACTTCTTCGCCGTGTGCGCGCAGATGATGCGCCGGATCCTCGTCGACCACGCGCGCGGCAAGCGGGCGCAGAAGCGTGGCGGCGGCAAGAAGGTGGAGGTCGACGACATCAGCGGGCTGATCGTCGACAAGCAGATCGACATCGTGGCGCTCGACGACGCCCTGGCCGAGCTGGCCAAGATCGACGCCAACCAGGCGCGGATCGTCGAGCTGCGCTTCTTCGGCGGGCTCACCATCGAGGAGGCCGCCGAGGTCGTCGGGCAGTCGCGCGCGACGGTGAACCGCGAGTTCGCCATGGCGCGCGCCTGGTTGCACCAGGCCCTGGCGGACTGACCGGCCCTCCTCCGGTCAATAACCGAGCGTGACGCGATGCCGCCCGCGCACGTCGAGCATGAGGTCTTCCTGGATCTTGCTCCGCATCACGTCGCGCACGTGCGGCATGGTCTGTGGAGTGATCAGGAAGAACGAGTGCTGCAGGTAGGAGAGGCGCTTGACGAAGTGCAGGCCGTAGGTCGACTCGATCGGTCCGACCCACTCGCCGTCCCGGCCATCCCACGCGGCGCGGACCACCGGGGGCGGCAGCCGCCGGTCGAAGCGCGTCACGTTGTGGAACATCCCGCCGCGGTCGGCCGTGCCGCGATCCTCGGAGAAGAGGCGGGCGACGTCCTCGAAGTTCGAGCCGTCGGGCTTCAGCCTGGCCTTGATCTCGGCGACCAGCGCGTCGGTGCTGCGCGCGTCGTCCGGCACGAGGAGCTGGCCGGTGACGGGGTGGCGGTGGTACACGAGGATGTGCGCGAGGTGCACGAGCCCGCCGAAGTAGCGCGGGTACTCGCGGTGGAACGCGTGTGCCGCGTCTTCGTTGATGTCCTCGTTCGCCGGCGTGAGCACGTCGAGCCAGCCCTGGCGTTCCACGGCGAGGCCGAAGTCGCGCTGGTAGCGCGTGAGCAGCATGTTCGAACGCTCCTCGGTCATCTCGAGCGGGTTCCCCTGGCGATCGCGCTCGTTCGCGTATTGCTGCACCCACGCCTGGAAGCCGGCCTTGAGCGTGTTGGCGAGCACCTTCTCGGCGTCCTTGGGGGGCACTTCCCGGTAGCGCGCCTCGGCCTGGAGGGCCACGACGTCGGCGTACTGACGGACCCAGTCGGCCGGCGCCTTGTCACGGAAGTACAGGTTGCCGGCGGGAGTGGCGAGGAAGGCACGGAAGCCGGGGGCGTGCCGTGCCTCCATGTGCTCGGCGAGCTGTTCGAGCGTGATGTCCTGCCCGTTCACCTTCGCGACGGCGACCGCCTGATCCCGCGGGTAGCGGAGTTCGATCCCGCGCAGGGCGTGGACGTCGCGGCGCGGCGACGTCGACTCCGGCGGCACCGGCGGATCGGACTCCTGGGCGCGAGCCGGGAGGCTCGCGAGGAGGGCGAGAAGAAGCGTCCAAGGTCTCATGCGGTGCGATTTCGGAGCCGCGCGTGGCGAGCGTCCGACAATAGCATCGTCACGCGACACCGTCACCGATGAGCGGCCGACCTCCTTCTCCCATCCCCGCGCGCCTGCGCGCCGCGTTCCCGGGCGCGTTCGGCACCGCGCTGCCGCGCGTGTTCTTCGCGCCCGGTCGCGTCAATCTCGTCGGCGCGCACCTCGACTACAACGGGGGCGACGTGCTGCCGGTGGCCGTCGACCGCGGCATCTACGCGGCCGCACGCCTTCGCGACGATGGCCTGATCCGGCTGCGCAGCCTCGATCAGCCCTTGGCGGTCGACGTGGCGATGGATGCGCTCGCCGGCCCGAGCGATCCGGCCCGCGCGTGGGCCAACTACCCGCTCGGCGTGTTCCGTGAGTTCGTTGCCGCCACCGGCGTGCGCAGCGGCGTCGACCTCGTGTTCTCCGGCGACCTGCCGATGGCGTCGGGCATGTCGTCGTCGGCGGCGATCGAGGTCGCCACCGCCACCGCGCTCGATCGCCTGCACGGCACGCGCCTCGATCCGATCGCGCTCGCGATGCTGGGGCACCGCGCCGAGAACGACTACGTGGGCCTGAAGTGCGGGATCATGGACCAGTTCGCCTCTGCTCTGGGGCGTCCGGGCCATGCCCTCCTGCTGCACTGCCACACGCGGGAGTACGCGCACGTCGCCCTCGACGACGAGGCGTTCGCGATCCTGGTCATGGACACCCGCAAGCCGCGCACCCTGGCGACGACGGGGTTCAACCAGCGCGTGCGCGAGTGCGCGGAGGCACACGCGGCGTTGCGGGCCGCCGGCGTCGACCGGCCGTACCTCGCCGCCTACACGCCCGCGGAGCTCGCCCGCGTGGGCGCACGCGTGCCGGAGGTGCCGATGCGGCGTGCCCGCCACGTGGTCTCGGAGATGACGCGGGTGGCCGACGCCGTCGCCAGCCTGCAGCGTGGCGACATCGCGGCCCTCGGGCAGGCACTGGACGGCAGCCACGAGTCGGCGCGGCGGGACTACGAGGTGTCGTGCGACGAGCTCGACGAGATCACGGCGGCGGCGCGCACGTGCGAGGGTGTCTTCGGCGCGCGCCTCACCGGGGCCGGGTTCGGGGGCTGTGCCATCGCGCTGGCGCACCCGGGTGCGACTACCGACGTGGCGAGCCAGGTCGCTGCGCGGTTCCGCGCCCGCTTCGACGTCGAGCCGCGCTTCGAGGTGTTGCGCGCCGGCGGCGGCCCGCGCGAGCTGTAGTCGTCGTTCGAGCCGGGGCGGCTACGCCTCGCGCAGCGGCCGGGCGATCAGGTCCTTGAGCGCGAAGTTGCTGCCCTCGCCGACCCGAGTGACGAACAGGTCGTTGTGGTGGCGGATGAGGCCGAACTCGTCGAGGCAGGCCACGCCACCGCAGATCTCCATCGCCAGCACCAGCAGGTTGCTCGCCTCGCGGCTGCAGTCGACCTTCACCTTGGCGGCTTGCTCGCGCGACAGCGTGCCTTCGTCGAAGCGCCGGCTGCAGTGCAGCAGCCAGGTGAGGTTGCGCTCGAGGGCGATGTCCATGTCGACGACCACGTCCTGCACGCGCTGGAAGCGACCGATGGGTCGGCCGAACTGCTCGCGCTCCTCGCCGTAGATGCGGCACTTGTCGAGGGCGAAGGCGAGCGAACCGAGGGCGAGGCTGGCGATGAAGAGGCGGCCGCCGTTGAGCGTGTGCACCATCACCTTGAAGCCGCCGTCGACCGCGCCGAGCACCGTGTCGCCGCCGACGCGGACGTCCTCGAAGCGGATCGAGCCCGTGCTCGACTGCTCCCACACGCGTTTGCCGGCCATCTCCTGGTAGAAGACGCCGCGCGCGTCCATCGGCACGATGAAGCACGTCGAGCGCCGCCCGTTCTCGGCGTCGGGGTTGGTCAACGCATGCACGGTGACGTGGCTCGCCCATCGCGCGTTGGTCGACCAGCACTTCTCGCCGTTGATCACCCAGTTCGTGCCGTCGCGGCGGGCGGTGACCTCCGGGTTGGCGGCGTCCGAGCCGCGTCCCGGCTCCGACAACCCGAACACGAACATGCGCTTGCCGGCGGCGAGGTCGGGGAGGTGGGCCTTCTTCTGCGCCGGAGTACCGGAGAGCTGCAGCGGCTTGGCGCCGAGCGAGATGGCCGCGCCCGGCGTGATCGCCACCGACTGCGAGTGGTAACCGATGGCGAGCCCCATGAGCACGAGGTCGGTCTGGTCGCCACCCTGTCCGCCGAACTCCTCCTCGATCGGAATCCCGAACAGGCCGATCTCGGCCATCTTCGCCAGCGCGTGGTCCGGCACGAGGACGCCCTCGCGTTCCCAGGCGAGGACGTGGGGCGCGATCTCGGCGTCGGAGAAGTCGCGAACCACGCTGTAGAAGTCGAACTTGTCCGAGGGCAGCAGGTCTTTGAGGTAGGTGTCGATCCGGCGAGGCATCGCGTCGTTCTACCCGGCGCGCTCGTCACGCACGAGACCGAAGGCGAGCCATCTCGGCCGCGAGTCGGCTCAGTCACTCAGTGCCACTGCGCGGAGGACTGACCCGCCAAGGATCACTTCGGCGCGCCGTCTTTCGCTTCGCTCAGGGCGGTGAGGAAGGTCTGCGCGGTGACGTTGTGCTTGTCGATCTCGAGCACCCGCTCGAACGCGGCCTTGGCTCCGACCTGATCGCCGGACATGCGCAGGTTGTAGCCGAGGAGCAGATGCGCCGCGGCGTCGTACGGCTTCTCGCGCAGGTAGCGCCGCAGCGTCTCCATCTGGGTCTCGAACGCCGCCGGGTCTCCGTAGAACTCGCGCTTGTCCGCGACCACCTTGGCCATGGCCGGGTTCAGCTCGATGGCCTTCGTGAGCATGAACGACGCATAGTGGTAGTCGCCGAGCGCGAAGAGGGAATCGGTGAGCGCGAAGTGCACCGACGCGTCCTCGGGCACGTAGGCGAGCGCGCGCAGGTAGCTCTCCGCGGCGTCCTCGTAGCGACCGTCCGTGAAGTAGAAGTCGCCGAGTTCGACGTGGCGCTCGGCAAGTGTCGTCGGCGACGGCGTGGCCGAACGCCTCGGCAGCGACAGCTCGATCACCGCCGGCGATGAAGAGTGCGGTGCCGAAACGGTCACGGCCGGGGTCGGCGCGTAGTCGGCGCCGTAGTCCTCGACCCCGGAATCGCCGTAGCTGCTGTAGTCGTAGAGGATGGTCGGCGCGTACACGCGCGTCGGCCAGTACCAGCAGCGCTGCCGCCGCACGTCGTGCGAGTCCCAGTGGAAGACGTAGGACGACGACCAGGTCCACGCGTTGCAGGTCCAGTCGTAGTAGCGCGGGTAGTACCACGAGTAGTACGCCGGCCACGAGTAGTAGCCCCAACGGCACCAGGTGGGGACGTAGCCGTAGCAGAACGACGGCGGGCAGTAGTGGAAGCGGTTCCAGTACCCGTAGACGCGGTTGCCGGACGCGTTCACCCCCCACGGGTCCTTGCCGTGGAAGGTCCGGTCACTGCGACCGTACGTCCACGGCGCGCTCTCGCGGTTGGAGTTGGGGTTGTTCGGCGTCGGGGCCGCGTTCCCGCCGGGCCGCGGCGCGAGACGACCCGCCGACGGCGGCGTGGGCGTGGGTGTCGGCGTCGGCTGCGGCAGCCGGTAGCGCGGCGACGTGCTCGGCGGCGCGATGGGGCGGGGCGTGACCGGGCGCACGCCGGCCTTGGGCGGCGCGATGGGATCGGGGTTCACCGGTCGGACCGGCGCGGGCGACGGCTTGACCGGCGCCGCGCGATCGATGTCGTCTTCGTAGCGACGGCGTTGCTTGGCCCGGTTCTCCTCTGGAGGGGGGGTGGGCAGCGGCACGCGCTTGTAGAGGTCGCGAAGGCCCGCGTGCTCGTCGACGGGAACGGTGCGGCGGCGGACGGGCGCGGGGGCCGGCGCGGGAGCGATGTCCTCGTTCCCCGGCGGGCGCACGCCCACATCGGGTTGGCGCGGAGCTGGAACCGGCCGCGACGACGAAGGGGGCGGCGTGATCGGACGCGGCGTGGGTTCGACCGGCGTGTACCGCGGCGGTTGGGTGTAGCGCGGCGGCGGAGCGACCGGCGTGGGCTCGGGTCGCCAGCTCCGCACCGGGTCGGGGATGCGCGGGGTGGGCCGCGGTGTCACCGGCGTCGGCGCCGGTCGCTGGATGGGCGTGGGTTGGACCGGCGTCGGCTGGGGCGGCCGTGGCTGGGGTCGCTGGATGATCGGCGCCGGGGCAGGGCGTTGGATCGGCGCTGGCGCGGGCTGGGGTCGCTGGATGATGGGCGCCGGCGCGGGGCGCTGCACGGGGGCCGGCGCCGGGCGTTGGATGACGGGTGCCGGAGCGGGTCGTTGGACGGGCGCGGGCGCTGGCCGTGGCGCCGGCGCGGCCGGGCGGACCTGGACCTGGGCTGCGATCCCTGCGGACAGGACGAACGTGAGGAGGAGCGGACGGCGCTTCATGGGATTCGGACCAGACACCGCAAACCGAGTGCCCGAAGGCGAGGGCCGGATTCTAGGGGCGGATGGGTCGGCGTGGGTGATCGGCGGCACGGATCTGTCCCACGTCGAGGACACGCCGAGGCGCGCTTTCCGCAGGCCGTTCGCAGTCTCCGGTGCGTATGGAGGTCATGCTCGGACACCACACGCGCGACGCTCTCGCCGCGGAGGACGTGGCGAAGGTGCTGCTCATCCTCGGCGTGCTCCTGGTCGTCGCGGTCCTGCCCTTGATCTGACCGTCGCGGCGACCGGCGTCCCTGCGACCGGCAGGGCGGATCCACCGGCGAGGAGGCACGCCATCGCCGCCGCAGCGCGGCATCACCGCCCGGGGTCGAGCTGCCGGTACTTCTCGCGGTACTTCCGGGCCAGTTCCGTGTGCTTGCTCGTCTGCTCGATCGGCCGACCGCGGATCCAGACCTCGGAGACCTTGGTGGTCGTCAGCCACGGCTCACCGTCGGCGAGGAACAGCGTCGCATCCTTGCCCGCGTCGAGGGAGCCGAGGCGGTCGCCTACGCCGAGGATCTCCGCCGCCGAGAGGGTTGCCGCGCGCAACGCCGCCTGCCGCGGCAGCCCGTAGGCGATCGCGGTTCCCACTGCGTAGGGCAGGTTGCGCTCGTTGGACGACCCACCGAACTCGTGCGCGAAACACCAGCGCAGGCCGGCAGCCTCGAGCATCGCGGGCAGCGTGAAGGCTTCGTCGTACGGCGCGTCGCGACGGTCGGGGAGCCGGTGCGTCGTGGCGACGATCACCGCGACGTCGTGCCGCTTGAGCAGGTCCAGGCAGCCGGCGGCGCCCTCGCCGCCGACGATGACGAGGCGGACGTTCTCGCTCGCCGCCCAGGCGATGGCCTGCTGGATCGACTCCGTCTGGCTGGCGCGTACGAACACGGGCGTCGCGCCGGTGAGGACCGGCGCCAGACCTTCGAGGCGCAGGTCACGGGCGACGGACGGGTCGTTGGCGCGGGCACGGGCGTAGGCGCGGCCGGCCGCGAACATCTCGCGCAGAGCGGCGAGGGCCTTCTGCGCCCGGTCGCCGCTGTCTGGCGTCGCGTTGCCGCGGCCGCGGCGACCGCGACCAGCGCCGAACGACACGGGCCACTCGACCACGAGCCCGGCGTCGCCACGCACCGTCATCTCTTCCCACGTCCACCCCGCCAGGCTGACCACCGAGAGCCGGCCGGGGATCAACCCACCGCTCGGCGCGATGCCCGCGCTCAGCACGCCGTTCACTCGGGTCACCGGGATGGTCGTGGCATCGGGGTTGAGCGCCACAGCGGCGCGCAGCTCCGGGTTGGTGTCGCCGACCTCGTCGAGGTCGATGGTGTCGGGCAGCGAGCCGATCTCGCTCAGGCCGATCGCCGTCCAGGGGCTGATGAGGCCCGGGTAGACGTGGCGGCCACCGGCGTCGATGAGGATCGTCGAGTCGGACTCGATGGTGCGATCCTCGGCCTTCGTCCACACCCGCGCGATCCTGCCGTCGCGCAGGAGCAGCGCGCCGCCGCGGTGGACGCCACCCGAGACGGTGTGCAGGGTGGCGTTGAAGATGTAGATGGGTTCGCGCTGCGGGGGCCTCGGCACGGTCAGATCCTGCGCGCCGAGCCCGGCGCCAACGACGAACGCCACGACGAGTCGGAAAGCGCTCATCGGCCCATCTCCCGGCAGCCGCACTCGCCGCAGCCGTATGCCTGTCCGTCGGCCTCGTCGTCCCCTTCGGGCGCGCGGTCACCCTGACGCCCGCGGCCGCGATTCGTCTGCTCCAGGATCTTCTGGATCAGGCGTTGCCGTTCGCTCGCCACCTGCACGCGCATGCTCGCGTCGGCTTCGAGGCTGAAGAGCCGGCGGCCGTCGACCCAGGTGGCTTCGCAGCGGGTGGTCGTCGCGAGCGGGTCTCCCGACCACAACACGAAGTCGGCGTCGGCGCCGGCGACGAGCGCGCCGATGTGGGCATCGGCGCCGAGTTGGAACGCGGGGTTGGCGGTCACGAACTGCAGCGCGCTGTGCGGATCGAGGCCGCCGTACTTCACGGCCTTGGCGGCCTCCGTGTTCATCCGGCGGGCCAGCTCGCTGCTGTCGGAGTTGAAGGACACGCTGACCCCGACGCGATGCATGAGTTCGCCGTTGTACGGGATGCCGTCGTAGACCTCGAACTTGTACGCCCACCAGTCGCTGAAGCTCGACGCGCCGCGCGCCGCGGTCTTGATGGCATCCGCGACCTTGTAGCCCTCGAGGACGTGCTGGAAGGTGCCGATCTGGAAGCCGAATTCGCCGGCGACGCGGCACAGCGCGAGGATCTCGTCCTGCCGGTAGCTGTGGCAGTGCACGAAGCGCGTGCCGGCGAGGACCTCGGCGAGCGCTTCGAGTTCGAGGTCGCGCTGCGGCGGCGGAGTCTTCGCCTGTTCGGCGGCGGGGAGCGCGCGCCAGGCTGCCTGGGTCCTGGCGTAGACGGCCGCAGCGGTGAAGCCATCGCGGATCACGGCGTCGACGCCGAGGCGCGTGCGCGGGTAGCGGGTGTTCTCCTCCCGCGATCGCGAGCGCTTGGGATTCTCGCCGAGCGCGAACTTGATCCCCTCCGGCGCGCCCGCGAGCCGGAGGTCGTCGGGGTGCGCGCAGCCCCAACGCCACTTCACCGTCGCGCTCTGCCCGCCGATGGGGTTGGCCGAGCCGTGCAGGGCGTTGGCGGCGGTGAGCCCGCCGGCGAGCTGGCGGTAGATGTTGATGTCGTCGGGGTTGAGGACGTCGGCGATGCGGACCTCGGCGGTCACCGCCTGCCCGCCCTCGTTCACGCCGCCGGAGATCGCGGTGTGGCTGTGGCAGTCGATGAGGCCGGGCGTCACGTGCTTGCCGCGTGCGTCCACCTCGGGCGCACCCGCGGCCGCCGGGGCACCGGCGGCCGTGCCGGCGTAGACAACCTTGCCGGCGCGCACGATGAGCACGCCATCTTCGATCGTGCCGGCGCGGCCCGAGGTCCAGAGCGTCGCGTGGCGCACGACGAGGTGTTCGACCGGTGCCGGCTCCGTGCGCCCGTAGGCGCCGAACGGGATCGGTAGCGCTTCCGGCACGCTGGTGTCCGCGGTCTCTTCGGACTCCGGGCGCGCGGCGTCGCTGCCTTGGCGCGTGGCGCGCCAGGCGAAGCGCGCGCCGCGTGCCGAGATCCCGTGCCCGAACATGCAGTCGCCCTCGACGCTCGCCGACATCACGAACACACCCTTCTCCCCGAACACGTCGCCGGCCATCAGGAAGTCGAGGCGCGTACCGCGCTGCGCGACGCCCTTGCCCTCGACCTTGGTCTCGCCGACCTCGAGCGTCACCTTGTCCTTGGCGAGGCGGAGGGTGCCGCGCACGGGCTCGGTGCCCAGGGCGTCGCCGGTGAGGCTCCACGTGCTCGCCGCCGTGGGAGCCTCCGGCTCCACGACGTACGGCTTGCCTTCCACCCAGGTGGCCGTGATCGCACTGCCCTTGGCGTACGGGTGCCGCCCGTCCCCGCCGCGCACCAGCACGAAGTTGGCGAGCTTGCCGGGGGCGAGCGTGCCCGCGCGATCGGCGATCCCGAGCAACTCGGCGGGGATCGTCGTGAGCATGGTCAGGGCGAGGTCGGCATCGAGGCCATGCGCGATGGCCTCGCGCACCCGCGCCGGAAACTGCGCGCGGTCCTCGAGACGGTCGCTGGTGAGCGCCGCGCGCACACCGGCTGCCGCTACCCGCCGGGGGTTGGTGGGCGCCTGTTCCCAGGTCATGAGGTCGCGCAGCGACACGCGGGCCTGCTCCGCAGTCGTGCCGACGTCGGGAGCCTTCTGGTAGTCGAGCGGCAGGATCAGTGGCAGACCGGTAGCCGCTATGGCCGGGAGGCGACGGAACTCGGTGCCGCTGGCCAGCACGGCGCCGTGCAGGTCGAACTCGGCCATGACCTTCGCCGCGCGCAGCACGTCGAGTTCGTCGCGGGCGTGGAAGACGAAGGGCACGCCGCGGGTCGGTCGGTACATCAGTGCGTCGAGGCTGGCGCTCGCCCCGAGGGCGGCGCCGCGCGCGCGCGCCGTCTGCCGCCACGCCGCGTCGGCGAAGGTCTGCCGCACCAGCGCGATCGCGCCCATCAGCGACCCCGGGTAATCGGAGAAGCCGGCGGGCGCCATGCTCACGCTCTGGTAGCCGTCGTCGACGAGGATCGCGCGGCGCGGCAGCCGGGCGGTGCGCTCGTCGTCGTCGTGGAGCAGGGTCACCGCGGCGCGTCCCCGCAAGATGCCGGCCTTGGGGGCAGTGGCTGCGACCGCGAACCCGAGGCGGCGCAGGTCGGACCTCAGTTTGGCATCGAGCCCCGTCGATCCCGTCGCCCGCGCTTCGGCGCGGACTTGGGGGTTCCAGTGCCGCTCCGGTGCGGCTGCCAGGTCGGGCACGTCGATCGGCACGTGGGGCTCGATCAGCGCGGGGAAGACGCAAAGGCCAGTGCAATCCCAGATCCGCGCCCCCGCCGGTGGCGCGGCGCCGGTGGCGAGTGCGAGGATCGAGCCGTCGCGCACGACGATGGTGACGTCCTCGAGAATGCGGCCCGGCTCGCAAACGACCCTTGCGTGCACCAGGGCGTGCCACCCCGGATCGACGGAGCGAGGTCCGTTGGTGGGCGGCTCCTGCGCGAGGGCGACGGGTGCGAGAGCGCCGAGGAGAACACGGGCGACGAGGCGAGACATGCGCGCACCATACGACGGGTGCGAACGCCGGGCTGGCGGCGATTGCCGCCGGCACCTCGCGTTCCGCGGACGGACTCGCGCGGCGAGGCCGCCGGCCTCGCCAAAGGGGGACCCGGGCATTCTTGGGTGCACGTTTGTTGGCACGGGCCAGAGGATGCCACGGACGGAACTATCTACATGACACTTGGTTACAGAGGATTAGTGGAACATCCTGATACGAAATGTGGCGGACCCACGGCTGGGTAACGCGTTCCGCCCCTTCGACCGCAACTGACTTCGCAAGTGCAAATTACGGCCGTTTCGATGGATCCGACCACGGCTGGCACACCGCTTGTATCAGTCGGGTTGGAGTCGAAATGGCGGACCGAGATCCTGTTGTGCCGGTGGTCAAACGGAACCTGCGCGTGGCCCGTGGCCGGGTCCGTTTGACCCAGCGTGAGGCGGCCGTTCGCGCGGGCGTGTCGCTGTCGGTCATCGAGAAGTACGAGTCTGCGGACAACACACGCATTCCGAACACGCGCCAGCTCTTCCGCCTCGCGGAGGCGTACGACGTCAGCCTCGACTTCCTGCTCGGCCGGAGCGGCATGATCGACGCGCCCGCGCCGTCGTCGCTGAAGTCCGCGGATCGCACGCAATGACCGCGCGCCTCAGCGAACGAGGCGCGTCGGCAGCACCAGCGGCGGAAGCTTGACGGTGGCCACGCAAGCCAGGTCGAGAGCCTTGGGGTCCGCGGTGGCCAGGAACCGCCGCTGCAGCGCGCCAACGCACCCGGTCTCCATGCCGTCGTGCGCGCCCGGTGCCACGATGTGCACGCTGTGGGGCAGCGTGCTGGCGAGTTCGGTCGCGAACCGTGGCGGCGTGACCGGATCCATCGTGCCGCTGATGAGCAGGGTCGGCGTCCGCATCGTCATCGGCGCCGCGTAGTCGTCCTCGATGTCGCCGCGCGGCCAGAAGCTGCCCACCGCGAGCTGCTCGCGCACGCGCACGTCGCCGAGGAAAGTGTCCGCGCAGGCCGGGTCGATCATGTCGGCGCCGATGCGCGGCAGGTCTTCCGAGCCCACCACGGACATGAGCATGCCGAAGGCCAGCGACGCGCGCAGGCCGCGGTTGCGTTGGATCGCCAGCGTTGCGAACTCGCGGTAGTCGCGGTGGTAGGCCTGGTCGAGGAGCAGCGGCACACGCCGATTGCCGGCTACCGTGTAGAGCATCACTCGCAGGGCCTCTGCGAACGCATCGCGCGAGAGCTGCACGGTCACCTTCTCGCCGGCGAGTTCGAGGTCGACCTGGGCCGGGGCCTCCTCGAGCCGCGCCAGGATCGTGGCGACGTGCGCGTTGAGGTCGCCGAACGCGGCGGCGGCGCGTGGATCGGCGGCGCACTCGGCTGCCAGCGCGTCCAGGGCGGCCTGCGCGCCCTGCGCGTGGAACAACGGGTTGAGCAGGGCCGGCGGCGCCACGCCGGTGAGGATCGCGCACCGCACGCGCGCCTCGTGGCGGCGCATGTACACGAGCGCCGCGCGCGTGCCGTACGACCCGCCGACGAGGTTGACATTGGCGTAGCCGAGCGCCGCGCGCACGTCGTCGAGGTCGTCCATCGCGATCGGCGTCGTGTACAGCCGCAGGTCGGCACGGGCTTGCAGCTCCGGCAGCGCCGCACGGAACGCCGCCGCGTCGAAGAGCGGCGTCAGCAGGCCCTGCGGGCTGCGGTCGTCGTCGCGCAGGCGTACCTGCAGTTCGTTCGAGCCGCCGGTGCCCCGCTGATCCACGAGCACGATGTCGCGCTCCGCGCGCAGCCAAGACCCCGCGAGACCGTCGGCCAGCGTGGTCGCCGCCTGACCTGGGCCACCGGCGAGAAAGAACACTGGGTCGGCGGCCGGCTGCGCCGCCTTGGCGCGCAGGACCAGGATGCGCAGGTCGATCGTCCGGCCCCGATCGGCGGCGCGGTCTTCGAACACGGTGAGCGTGCCGGTGCGGATCGCGCCGAGCTCGCGGGTCGTCGTGTCGCGCAGGCGCAGCGTGGCGGTGCCGGTCTGCGCGCCGGCGAGGGACGTGCAGGCGAGCGCGAAGGCGGCGGACAGGAGCCTGAGCATGGCGCCGATGGTAGACGAGTCCGTCCGTCCGCCTGTTGCCCGGTTGCTCGCGCGTCGTCAGGATTGGCGCGCATGACCGAATGCGTGCTCTGTGCCGGGCCCGGCGGCCACGTCGTGTGGGAGGACGATCTCTGTCGTGTCGTCGTGCCCGATGAGCCGGCTCATCCCGGCCTCGTGCGGGTCGTGCTGCACTCACACGTCGTGGAGATGACCGATCTTACTCCGCGCGAGAGCCAGGGACTGCTTTCGATGGTCCTGGTCGTGGAGGCCGCGCTGCTCGGCATCCTCACCCCCGACAAGATCAACCTCGCCAGCCTCGGCAACCTCGTGCCGCACCTGCACTGGCACGTGATCCCCCGCTGGCGCGACGACCCGTGGTTCCCCGGCGCGATCTGGGCGCCTGCCGTGCGAGCGGCGCCGGCCCGCGCGCTGCCGCCCGACTTCGTAGCTCGCCTTGGCGCTGCGCTTGCATGAACGAGCCGCCTGAGCCGTCGAGGACGTTGGATTGTGGGAGAGCCACGCCGAGGCTACGGTTGCTCGACTGCTCCCATGACCAACCCTCTGCCGAGCGGAGTCGAGTCGGCCCTGTTGCGCCTGCTGGACGGAGACGAAGGTGGGTTCTGGCCCGGGGTGGCGGAACTGCAGCGTCGCTTCCCTGCGCAGGCGGACGCAATCGAGGCGGCGGCGGAACAGGTTCAGGGCACCGATCTCGGACCTGGGGACCGTGTCGGTCCGTTCGTGCTGCGCGAGCGGATCGGGGAAGGCGGCATGGGCAGCGTATTCGTCGCCGAGCAGGACACGCCCGTCCGACGCCGGGTCGCGCTGAAAGTGATCAAGGCCGGCATGGACACCCGCGGCGTGTTGGCGAGGTTCGAACTGGAGCGTCAGGCGCTGGCGCTCATGGATCATGACCACATCGCCAAGGTTTTCGAGGCCGGCAGTACGGCGCGAGGTCGACCCTACTTCGCAATGGAGTTGGTGCGCGGCATCCCGATCACGCGCTACTGCGACGCGAATCGGCTGTCGATCGACGCTCGGCTGCGCCTGTTCCAGCAGGTGTGCAGCGGCGTGCAGCACGCACACACCAAGGGCGTGGTTCACCGTGACCTGACTCCCAACAACATCCTGGTGACGGTCCAAGGTGACCGTCCCATCGCGAAGATCATCGACTTCGGGCTTGCGCGCGCCACAGACCACCGTCTGACGGAGCGCACGGTTTTCACGGAACGCGGTGTGATTCTCGGCACGCCGGAATACATGTCGCCCGAGCAAGCCGGCCTGGGTGGCCTAGACATCGACACGCGCACCGACGTGTATTCCCTCGGCACCGTGCTCTACCAACTACTCACCGGCGCTCTGCCCTTCGACACGAATCAGCTTCGCGCCGCCGGCTACGAGGGAATGTGCCAGGTCATCTGTGACATCGATCCGCCCCGGCCGAGCGCGAGGGTCACGAGTGCCACGGCGTCTCGATCGACACGGCGCGCTGACTCTGCCGAGCTGCTCGCGCGCCTGCGCTCGGATCTCGATTGGGTCGTGCTCAAGTGCCTGGAGAAGGATCGGACGCGCCGATACCAGACTGTGCACGAGCTGGAGGCGGACGTGGAAAGACACCTCGCCGGTGAACCGGTGCTCGCGCGCGCGCCATCGTTCGGCTATCGCGTCGCGAAGTTCGCGCGTCGGCATCGTGCACGGCTTGTCGCCGCGGGGGTCGCCGCGGTCGGCCTGGCGGCAGCCTTCGCGGCGATCACGGCGTCCTGGTTGCGCGAGCGGGCGACGGCGACCCGATTGAGCGCGAAGACGGCGGAGTTCGACCTGCTGGCTGGGTGGTCCGGCTCCGCGGAGCGAAGGCACGCGCGCCGATGGCGCTCGCCGCGGACCCGGCGAACTTGGGGGCTTTCGAGGAGTGGTCGCGGCGCGAGGCGCAGCCGCTCGTCGAACTGGGCCCTCTTGTGGCCGCCGTCCTGGGCGAGATGCGCCGCGACGCCCTGCCACGCACGCCCGAGCAGGAGGCGGCCGACCGCGAGCGACACCCGCGCTACGAAGAGTGGCGAAACCTGAGCGCCAGGATCCGGGCCACTGACCGTGCGGCCGCGATCCGGCATGGAGTACCGCTCGAGATCCCCCGCCTCACGCCAGAGGACCTGCGCTTTCCACCGCTCGGTCTGAACGACCTCGCGTGGGCGATGGTGGAGCCCGAAGAGCGGTCACGCGTGTGGGGCGATGAAGCTCGCGGGTTGGCCCTCGCCCTGCACGCGTGGCAGACGGCCGACGACCTGCCGTTGGATCAACGCGCCGCCATCAGCGACACGCTGGCCTGGGCCTGGTTCGCGAACGGGAAGGACGCGGAGGCCCAACGCCAGGCCGAGCAATCTGCGGCCCTCGATCCACAGAAGTATGAGCAACAGCGGCAAGACCTCGATGCCGCCATCGGCCACGCGACAAGTGCTGCGACCAGCGACGAACTGGCCCCACTCCGCGCACAGTTGGCAGCCTTGGCCGAGCAGGTTGCGACCGCCCGGACTTTCCGCTTCGTGGACGCGGCACGACAGTTCCTGCACGACGAGCTGACCCGGTTCGTCGCCGACCTCGCCGGCTTCGCTGACCACGAAGTGCAAGCGCTGGAGAACCGGCTGCGGTGGGCGCAGGCTGTCGAAGGCCTCACGCTGCGCAACTGGGAGGGAGCGCCAGGCTGGGAGGCAGCGCGTCGAGCCGTGGCTGGTGCCGACGGCGTCACCGCTTCCACACTCTACGGCGACTCTCCCATCGACCTCGTCCCTCAGCTCGGGCTGATCCCCCTCGGGATGAACCCCGCAACCCGTCTCTGGGAGTTCTACGATCTGCGGTCGGCGTGGAACGTCGCGGACGATCCCACCTTTGCCCACCACGAGCTGCCGCGGCACGCAGCCGACGGCTCGATCCGGCTGCGGCCGGAGCACGGGATGGTGCTCGTACTAGTGCCGAGCCATCGACAGAACTGGTTTCCTGGGTTCTTCCTGTCCCGGTTCGAGGTGACGAAGGCGCAGTGGTCGAGGTTGCGCGGCGAGACGGCGACCACCCACGACGCGACCATCGAGCCGGCGACCTCGTTGTCCAGGCACGAAGCTGACGCCACGTTGGCTCCGTGGGCGCTGGGGCTGCCGCACGTGGACGTGTGGAAGCACGCGTTCTGGTGTGGCGGCGAGCCGGCGCATGCTCTCGCCGCGGAGGTCCTCACGCATGGCAACGTACTGCGGAGCGAGTCTCGAGCGCTCGGGCTCGCGCCGGTCGGATCGTTGCCTGCGAACGCCTGGGGTTTCCACGACATGCTCGGCAACGTCAGCGAATGGACGAGCATGACGATGTACTCGATGGGCAACGTCACCTTCGATGGTGATCCCGATGCCCGCGGCGGCCCGAGTCTCGGTGTGACGGTCGGACTGTCGTGGAAGATGCAGTACGAAGCTCACGAAAGGAGCTTTCCGATCGACGGGCAGCATCATCCCGACCGACGCGCCTCCGATCTCGGTCTGCGGCCCATGCGTCATCTGCGCGACGCCTGAAGGACAGAGACTGCCACGGGGCAAGGGAGCTTGCCGCAGCCACGTGGGCCCGAGGGAGTGCGCAAGCTCTTGCGTCGCCTCTCGACTGAGCAGCGTCGCCCGCGCAGCGGGCGAGGCTGGGTGCGGGAACGGCGCAGCGGGGCCGGTGGCGTTCGTCTCCTCGCTGCCGGATCCCGCGTTGCGGCGTCCAGGGGATGACTGAGCAGCGTCGCCCGCGCAGCGGGCGAGGCTGGGTGCGGGAACGGCGCAGCGGGGCCGGTGGCGTTCGTCTCCTCGCTGCCGGATCCCGCGTTGCGGCGTCCAGGGGATGACTGAGCAGCGTCGCCCGCGCAGCGGGCGAGGCTGCTCAGAAGTCGACGTCGTTCTTCGAAGCGATCAGCGTGACCTGCGACGCACCCTCGACGGTGCCCATCTGCTGCGCGAACTGGTCGGGCTTGACGCCCTCGCGCAGGTTGATGTCGTAGGTCAGCGACAGGTACTTCCCATCGCCGCTCGGCTCGATGTGCAGCAGGTTCGAGCGCTTGGCCGCTTCCTGGATGCGCTCGAGATATGCAGCGCTGGTGTGCGCCTGGTCGAACACGAAGCGGAGGATGAACTCGCTCTTGTAGAGCGCGCCGAAGTTCATCCGATGCAGCACGATGGCGATGATCGCGAAGAACGCCGTCGTCGCGACCGCCAGGAAGTAGAGCGCCGTGCCAGCCGCCATCCCCACCGCGAGGCTGGCGAAGATGAATGCGGTGTCCTTGGTGTCCTTGACGACCGTCCGGAAGCGGATGATCGACAGCGCGCCGACCAGGGCGAATGCGCGGGCGATGTTGTTGCCGATCACCATCATGACCGCGGCCACGATCACGCTGACGAACACGATGGTGAGCGTGAACCCCTGCGAGTACGACAGACCCTTGTGTGTCACCCGGTAGACGTTGGCGATCACGAGCCCGAGCAGGAAGGCGAGGCTCAGGAGGAGGACGACCTGGACGTTGGTGTAGGTCAGCGCCCCACCGGTCAGGCTGAACGGGTCTTGCAGGGCGGCGAGGGTCATGTTCATGGTCTCGGACGTGTCGATGGGGGGTGATCAGGTCTCGAGCAGCGGCGAGAGCTGCCAGGCCTCCATGCCCTTGCAGATCTTCGACACCGATTGGCGGCGCAGGTTGTAGCTCTGCAGGATGCGGTGGAACCACGACGGGACGGCGTGGCGGAACTTCACCTCCATGATCGTGTAGCCCTGCAGGACCTCGCGGCTCGTCTCCCACGGTGCGGGGTAGAGAGACTCGGTGCGCGTGGCGCGCAGGCTGTCGTCGAAGGTGAGTCGGAACTCGGCGTCGTACTTGCTCACGTACGGGCGCCGCTGGTAGTCGATCAACATCAGCGGGCGGAGCTGCTTGCGCGCGACCTCGAAGCGGAAGCGGTCGAGGACCGGGCCTTCGACCCCGCGCGCGAAGATCGCCTCCGTGACGCCGGTCTCGCCGGCGGCGAAGCGACCGGCTGCGCCGCGCGCCAGGGGCGTGCGGTGCTTGAACACCAGCGCGTTGTGGCGCCCCTTGACTTCGAGGAACGTGGCGCAGGCCTCCGCCGGATCGCGCGAGTAGGTGCGCAACCGGAACTTGGCGCGGTGCAGGTCGCCCTGCACCTTCGCGAAGTAGCACGAGTACGACGGGTCATCGAAGTACAGGCTGCGCACCAGGTACTTCTTGTCGGCGCGCGAGCCCACGTACGGGTCGAGCTGCACGAAGTAGCCGAGCTCGCTCTCGATCTCACGACGGAGATCGGCGCGGAGCACGTACTTGAACTCGAAGCGCAGGAAGTGGAGTTTGGCGGGCACGGGGAGCGGCGGGGCGCCAAGTATGCCGACGACGACGGCACGAACCAGCGCGCCGTCCCTGCTCATGTCGGCGGGCGGACGACCATGGCTTGAACCCATGCCATCGAGCCGATGCGGCCGGTTGCCCTCAGCGTGACGCGCGAGCCAGGTTGGCGGCGAGAGCCCGCGCGAGGTGGTCGTACTGGGCCTTCGAGTTGTAGATCTGGGCCGAGATGCGGAGCAGCCGCCGCGGCCGTGCGGGCCACGATGGGACCGGAACCTCGATGCGGTGTTCGGCGAACAGCCGCACCTGGAGCGTGTCGAGCCCATGTGGTGGAACCGGCGGCAGGGCGGCATCCGGAAGGGGCACCGCCGCCAACGAGCCGAGCATCGCATCCGGGGCCGGCACGGTGATCCCCAGGGTGTCGCACAGAAGGTTGCGGCCGTAGCGCACCAGCGCGTGGTTGTGCGCGCGCAGTTCGGTGAACCCGCCCGGGAGCATGCCAGCCATCGCGTCGAGCGCGGTCGGCACGGTGAGGAACGGCGTGTAGTCGCCGGTGCCGGTGAAGTCGAATTCGAGGCGGAAGCGGCTGCGGTCGGCACGCGGCGAGTTGGCGCCGTGGCTGATGACGAGCGGCCGGACGCCGGGCTGGCGATCGCGGCGCACCCACAGGAAGGCCGCACCCTTCGGCGCGCACAGCCACTTGTGGCAGTTGCCGGTGTAGTAGGTGGCGCCGAGCCGCCGGAGGTCGAGGTCGAGCATCCCCGGTGCGTGCGCACCGTCGACAAGGATCTCGATGCCGCGCGCGCGCGCGATGGCAATCACTTCTCCCACCGGCAGCACGAGCCCGGTCGGACTCGTCACGTGGTCGATGAGGACGAGGCGCGTGCGTGGCGAGAGGGCCCCGGTCACCGCCTCGATCACCTGCTCGCGCGTGCAGCCGGGAAAGCCGATCTGCGCCTGCACCACCCGAGCCCCGGCCTTCGCCACCACGTCGTCGAGCGCGTTGCGGCAGGCGTTGTATTCGTGGTTCGTGGTCACGACCTCGTCGCCGGCCGCGAGGGTGAGCGAGCGCAGGATGGTGTTCACGCCGACGGTGGCGTTGGCCACGAAGGCGAGGTCGTCGGCATCGGCGCGCAGGAACCCGGCCAGCCGCTCGCGCGCGGCGTCGAGATGCGTCTCGAGTTCGCGGTGCAGGAACCGTACCGGCTCTCGCTCCATGCGTTGCCGCCACTCGTGCTGCGCTTCGAGCACGGCGACGGGGCACGCTCCGAACGAGCCGTGGTTGAGGAACACCACGTCGGGGTCGAGGCGCCAGTGGCGGGCGAAGGGGGACGGCGGCGGCAGGTCCATCAGCGGGGCGCGGGCGCCGGACCACGCACGCCGGGCACCACCGACTGGAACGGCGCGGCACCCTGCTCGACGAGCGAGCCGAGTTCCGACGGGAAGGGCAGCGGCTTGTTCTCGCGCGCCACGTCGCGCGCCTCCCGATCGCAGAGCGCATCGAACCGGACCTGCGAGTTCGCTGGCCAGGCGAAGTCGGTGTAGCAGTCGGACAGCCGGATGCTCGAGTGCGTGTCGGCCGTGAGGCTCGTGTTCGTGTTCACGAAGCGCGACTTGTAGAAGGCGAGGTGTCCGCCGTCGTGGTACCGCCAGTTCTTCTGGTAGCAGTCGACGGCGATGTTGCAGGCGTCGAACTCGCAGTTGTAGTAGGCGCCGCGCGAGCTGTCCTTGCCCTGCGTGCCGATGTTGCAGCGCCGGAAGGTCGAGCCGAGGGTCAGCAGCCACGAGCCCTCGCCCACGGAGATCCCCTTGTCGCCCGCGTCCTCGAACAGGGTGTCGGTGACCACGACCTTGCAGGTCATCAGGTCGAGTGAGTCGTTGCCCGACGCACGGAACACGCAGTCGCGCACGACAGCCGTGCAGATGTCGAGGTCGACCGCGTCGGACAGCGAGCGCTCGAACACGCAGCGCACCATCTCCAGCCGGTCGCAGAGGATCACGTGCACCATGTCGTCGACGACCTGGCTGTCGCGGAAGCGGCAGTCGACGAGGTGCACGTCGTCGGCGTCGTGCACGTTGAACATCGCCGAGTACTCCCACAGCGGCTGTTTCCAGCCGCTGCCGAGCGCGAAGTGGCAGTGGCGCAGGCGCGAGCCTCTGCAGCCCTGGCCCTGCAGCGTCACCACCCCCCAGGGCGCCTGCCCCTCGGTCGCCGGCACGAACTGGATCGGTGCCGCCTCCGTGCCCTCCGCGAGCACCCGCCCCCAGAATCGCAGGTTGGCTCCCGGCGCCATGGCGACGGTCGTGCCCGGCTCGATCACCACGTCGCCGAGGACCTCGTGGTCACCCTCGATGAGGATGCGCCCGCTAACGACCGTGGCGGTGCGCACCGGCGCCGGCGCGACGGCGAGGAACAGCTCGGCGATGTCCTGCCTCGGCAAGGCATCGACCCGTTGCGCGGGCTGGTCATGGCCGGCACGCCGCACATGCACGTCGCGCAGGTCGGCCAAGCTGCCGCCACTGGCGAGCAGCTCGTAGTGCCCCACCTTCGGCCGGCGACGGTTGCAGTTCTCCGGCGAGAAGGTGAGCGCGAACTGCGGCTGCAGGGGTGCGAGGAGCCCGAGATTCAAGGTGACCTCCGACCCGCGCGTCGACGCGGCGCCCGACACGTCGACGTGCTGTGGCTCGCCATCGCGCCAGGTGCGCACGGCGAAACGCGGCGTCTGGGTCACCGGATGGTCGAAGCGCAGCACGACATCGTCGACGGGGATGCGTCCGGTCACCTGCAGCGTCAGCTCGTCGTCGCCGCCGCGGGCGTACTGCACGCTACCGCCGGAGCCGAGGTACTCCGCACGCGTCGCCTCGAAGACCCGGGTCGTCACCGCGCGCAGGTTGGCGATCGCCGCCAGGATCGTCGGCTTCGAGGTCGGCCGGCCGATGGGATCGCCCGCCACGGCGCGTTCGAGCGGGGGCCGGGTGGCGTCGAAGAGCGCGAAGAACTCGCGGTCCTTGCCGGTCGCGAAGAACTCGGCGAACGCGCGCTGCCGTTCGCGCAGGAACTCGCCGTTCGCGAACAGGGCGAGGTGCAGGTGGCTGACGACGACCTCCGGCGAGTAGTCCCCGGGGGCGACCCAGTTGTCGTGGTAGGCGACGGGATCCCAGACCAGCGGCACGATCTTGCCGCGGTTGCTGTCCCAGAACAGGCGCCAGTTGTGGGCACTGTCGTAGTGCCACGTCTGGGCCAGCGTCTCGTAGGCGCTGAACCGTCCCCAGGCCTCGAGATCGAGCAGCGCCGCCAGTTGCGCGTGCTGGGCCTCGCTCGGTGTCTCCAGTGCGAGGCGCGCCAGCCGGAGCAGGGCGGGCTTGGCATCGGCGGGGTAGTGGTTGTTGATGGCGATCTTGGTCCAGGTGCCCGGGTAGCGGAACACCGAGGGGTACAGCCGCTCGCGTCGGTCGCGCCCGATCAACTCCCCGGAGTACACGTCCCCCGGCATCACGCCGTGCGCGCGCAGGGTCGACTCCTCGAGCTGCTCGACCATCAAGTGCACGCCCATCGGCATGCCGTTGAGGGTCACTTCGACAAGCTCGGCGCGCGGCGCGATCAGCCCCATGATCGAGGCGAGGCGGTAGCCGAGGAAGTTGTTCAGGTGGCAGGCGAGCTTCGGCGCGAGCAGGTTGAACGACGCGAGCCCCTCCCACATCGCGCCCCCGGCCATTTTCACGCGCCACGACTTCTTCGGGTACCCCCAGTGCACGGCCGTGTCGCCGCGGTAGCGCAACCGGCAGGAGAGAGCGCCGTCCCCGGTCAGGATCTCGCCCTTCACGAACTGGAAGCCCGAGTCGGGGAGATCGGAGTCGAGCTGCGCGAGCGCAGACTCGTCGGCCCGCAGGTGCAGGACGCGGAGGTCGCGATCGTCGCGCTGGCTCCCGAGGACCGACGTCGCCGACAGCACCATGCGGTTGACCATCTGCGCGAAGTGCGCGTCGGCGATGTCGGTGTACGCGTAGCCGACCAGCGGCGTGTGCCGCATCCGGAACTGCGCGAAGTCGCGCTCCGTGCGGGAGAGCCACACCCCGAAGAAGATCGTCACCGGCAGCGTGACGAGCAGGCTGTAGCGCCAGATGGCGCACAGCACCGCGAAGACGGTGTTCATCGGGTCGTCCCCCGTGCGGTTGCGCGCTGCAGGCCTTCGGCGCGGCGGGGCAGCTTCAGCACCACGTACGGGTCGCTGCCCGACGCGACGAGGCCATTGGCCGTGCGCCGCATCTGGTTGACCTCCTGGTACGAGTCGGCCGTGACCGGCACGTCGATCACCCCGGTCGCGTCGACGACCTCGATGTGCTGGAGCGTGAACTCGCGCGGCTCCGGGCCGGGCATCGGGAAGTCGAGCCGGATGATCCTCGCGTTCCCCTGCGGTGCGCCCACCGCTTCGAAGCGCAGCTCACCCTCGAAGGCCTGCACCATCCCCAAGGTCTTGGCGTTGCGTTCGGCGGAGAAGCCGTCGCCGTCCGCCCAATAGAACTCGAACTCCGCCAGCGGATGTGCCCGCGCGCGGGCGCGCTCGATGGCGGTCAGCATCGCCGGGTCGCCGGCCGCGGCGCGCTCTCGGGCCAGCGGCATCGCGCGCGGGTCGGCCGCGAGGTCGAGCATCCCGGGCGACGGCGCGAGTTCGACGTTGGCGGTGATCGTGATCGTGTGTTCCCACGCGGGCGGCAGGTGCGGGATCCTGATCTCGATGTGCCCGTGCACGTTCCACAGCGGGTGCAGGTCGGCGCCGACGCGGTTGAGGCCGTGCAGCTTCGTCACCACGTCGACGAGCGGCACCTCGGCGGAGCCCGCCTGGTTCGTGGCGCGGATGCGCGCGCCGCTCACCCGCATCCCGATGTAGGCGGGCGGCTCGAGGAAGAAGCCGTCCATGCCGCCCGGGATGCCGAACGTCATCGTCAGGCCTTCGCCGCTCGGCCGTGCCGACATCTCCATGAAGTGCGGGAAGTCGAGCGGGCGGACCCGCCAGGTCGAGAGCGGCGCGCTGGCATCGAGGGCCGCGAGGGCCTCGAACGCACCGGCCACATCGCCACCGCGGCGCAGTTCGCCGGCGAGGGCATCGGCGATGAACGACACCTCCGGCAACTGGCGGTTGAGTTCGCGCAGGCGGAACAAGCCTTCCGCCTGGGTCGCCTGGCTCTTGCACAGGAGGCGGGCGTGCTGGGTCTGCCCCGGCAGGTCGTTGGGTTGCAGCACGAGGGAGCGCGCGACCGCGGCGATCGCCGCCGCGTCGTTGCCGCGGTTCTCCTCGATCCGAGCGATCGCGGCGAGCGCCCTGCGCGCGATGGGCATGACCCGGTCCTCCGGGCGGATGTTGCCGAGGTCGCGCACGAACTGCTCGAGCGCCGGGAGGTTGGCGTCGGGGTTGCGGTTGGCGAGGCGCTCGAGGCGCTGCACCGTGTCGTCCAGCTCCCACGTGTCCTTCTGCACCCACCGATCGCGCTTGGCGTCGACCCACGCGGGTGCCGTCGCGAGCAGGGTGTAGTAGCCCACGCCGCCGAGACTGCCGCCGAGGAAGAGCAGGCGCGCGGCCAGGAGCGTGCGCTGGAGGGGGGTGCGGGCCATTCGCGGGTCGGGAGGGGGGGATCTTCTACCAGATCGGCGCGGGCGGGGAGCCTTCCTGAATCGCCCTCACCCTCCCGTGCGCGCCACCAGCTCCCGGATCGTCGCGGGGCCGTGCCCCGCGTAGTGGTTGTTGGCGAAGACGTACACGTCGCGCACGTGCGGCATCAGCGCGCGCAGGACGCCGGCCCAGCGCTCGAGCGAGGCGGTCTGGTCGACCACGACCCGGTCGAAGGTCTCCGTCAACGCGTCGACCGCCTTGCGGTCGCCGATCAACCGCGCGTAGCCGAAGTCGGTGGTGACGACGTCCAGCCGCCGCATCACGTCGGCGGGGTGGGGCATGTAGGCGATCTCGACGAGCACCAGCGCCGCGGCGTGCGCGCGCAGCACTTCGACGAGCGGCTTGCCCAGCCAGAACTTGTTGCGCACCTCGACCGCGTAGCGGAACCCGCGCGGCAACGTGCCGAGGAACGCGTCGAGGCGATCGAGGAAGGGCCTCGCAGTGGGGAACGCGTCGCGGTTGAAGAACGGCAACTGCACCACGAGCGGCCCGAGCTTGTCGCCGAGCAGCGCCATCACGTCGAGGAATTGCTTCACCTCGTCGCCGACCGCGGCGGGGAGGAGCACGCGCGCCGCGTCGGGGCGTGGACCGTCGCCGCCGTGCACGATGCTGCGCGGGAACTTCGCGCACAGCCTGAAGCCCGCTGGCGTCTTGCGCGCCCAGCCCTCGACCACCGAAGGCGCGGGGATCGCGTAGTAGGTCGCGTCGACCTCGACGGCCGGGAACACGCTCGCGTAGTGGGTGAGGTAGTCGCCGGCCGGCATCCCCGGCGGATAGAAGACGCCCTTCCAGCTCTTCTCCGACCAGCTCGACGTGCCGTGCAGCAACACCTCAGTTTGCCTCCAGGTACGCCCGCAGCGCGGGCGGCATCGGGGCCTCGACGGTGCGGGTCTGGTCGCGATCCGCGAAGGTCAGCCGTGCGCTGTGCAGGAGGTGGTGGTCGACGGGGCGACCTTCGCGCCACGCCGGTGCGCCGCCCGCTTTCACGTGCCGCAGCCAGGCGAGGTAGTCGGCGTCGGGACGGCCGTACAGGATCTCGCCGACCAGCGGGTGGCCGATGGCTTCGAGGTGGACGCGGATCTGGTGGGTGCGGCCGGTGTGCAGGTGTGCCTCGACCAGCGTGCAGGTCTTGCCGCGCTGGAGCACGCGCAGGTCGGTCCTCGCCTCCTGACCACCGGGCAGGGCGGCGCGACGGATCGTGATCTCGCTGCGTGGTGCTTGGCCGATCGGGTCTTCGATCCGCTGCTCGTCTTGGGTGATCACGCCCTGCGCGACCGCGAGGTAGACCTTGGTGACCCGCCGCTCCGCGAACTGCAACTGCAGGTCGCGCGCGCGCGCCCGGTCGGTGGCGACGAGGAGCACGCCGCTGGTCTCGCGGTCGAGCCGGTGCGCCGGCTGGATGGTGCCGCCGCGCCGCGCGGTGAGCTGGTGCACGAGCGTGTGGCGCACGAAGGCACCGTCGGCGTGCACCGGCAGGCCGGCAGGCTTGTCGACCGCGATCCAGCCGTCGCCTTCCACCAGCACCGGCACGTCGAGAGGCACGGCCGGCTCGGTGTGCGCGCGCTCGTAGCTCAACACCGCGCCGCGCAGCAGCACGGTCGATGTGCGCACGCGCGCGCCGTCGAGTTCGACCTCGCCGACCTCGATCTTGCGCTGCCACGTGGCGCGATCGTGGTACGCGAAGCGCGCACACAGGTAGTCGAGCAGGAGCGTCCCCGCCGCCTGCGCCGGCACGCGCACCGTCTGCCGCAGGCGCCCGGTCACGTCACAGCCTCTCAGAGCCTGAGAATCCTCTCTCAGGCTCTGACGCGGCCGCGGAGGCGGCCGCCAGGGACATGCTGAGAGGCTGTATTCTGGTTTCTCTCACAGCCTCTCAGTCCAGCCGGCGCCGGACCTCGACCACCTTGCCGAGGATCGCGAGGTCCTTCGGGTCGGGGGTGAGCACCGGGTAGCTGGGGTTGGCGGGCACGAGTTCGATGCGGCGACCGCGCCGGCGCAGCGTCTTCACGGTCGCCTCCTCGCCCACCAGCGCGACGACCACGTCGCCGGACTCGGCCTTCTCCTGGCGGCGCACGATCACGACGTCGCCCGGCAGGATCGCGGCGCCGCTCATGCTGTCGCCGCGCACCTCGAGGGCGAAGTGACCGTCGCCGCGGCTCTCGCCGTCGAGGGTGACCCAGCCGTCGGGATTCTCGATGGCCGCGTGCCAGTTGCCCGCCTGCACGCGCCCGACCATCGGCACGAGCACCGGCGGCCGCGTGCGTCCACCGCGCTCGGCGAGACGATAGCTGCGCGACAGGCCCGGCGTCTTGGCCAGCCGGCCTTCCGCGACGAGCCCGTCGAGCTGGCGGCGCGCCGACTCGACCGCGCGGAAGCCCATCGCCTCCTGCACCTCGCGCACGGTCGGCGGCGAGCCGGCGAGCAGGCGATCCCGCACGAAGCGGAACACCTTCTCGCGCGTGCGGCCGGGCTCGGTGTAGGCCATGGGGTGTGTAGGGGGTTCAGCTCGGCCGCCAGAAGCGGTAGCGCACGATGGCCCAGAGGGCGCCGAAGCCATCGCGCCAGCGGATCTTCTTGCCCTCGGACGCGTCGCGCCCGGAGTAGGAGATGGGGACTTCGTACACCCGGCAGCCGAGGCGCGCCACCTTCGCGGTGATCTCCGGCTCGACATCGAAGCGCCGGCTGCGCAGGTCGAGCTTCTTGACGACCTCGGCGCGGAACATCTTGTAGCAGGTCTCCATGTCGGTCAGGTTCAGCCCCGTGCAGATGTTGCTGACCATCGTGAGCATGCGGTTGCCGAGGTAGTGCGAGTAGAGGTGTACGCGCGCGTACTCGCGCACCAGGAAGCGCGAGCCGAACACGACGTCGGCCTTGCCCTGCACGATCGGCTTGAGGAGGACGCCGTACTCGTGCGGGTCGTACTCGAGGTCGGCGTCCTGGATCACGACGACGTTGCCCTTCGCCGCCGCAAACCCCACGCGCAGGGCGGCGCCCTTGCCCTGGTTGCGCGGCTGGTGGATCACGCGGATGCCGTCTTCCTTGCCGAGCCGATCGAGGATCTCGGTCGTCCCGTCGGTGGAGCCGTCGTTGACGATGACGATCTCCTTGCGCGTGGGCTCGCTCTGCACGCGGCGCACCAGCGCCTCGACCGTCGCGGCTTCGTTGAAGCACGGTACGACGACCGTGAGAAGGAGGTCCGCCTCGGCGATGGGCGTGAGGCCGGCGAAGGAGGCCTGCGGGCGATGGCGCTGGATGCCGGAGTCGGGAGGTGCCAAGGTGGGGGTAGTGTTGCGAGCGATGCGGCCGGTGTCGACGTTGTTCGGCCTTCGCGCTGGCGTTGCTTCAGTGGGCGCGGTGTGATCGGCCCGCGCAACGCGACCTGCCGTGACCGACTCCCCCTCGCTCGCCGTTGTCATCGTCAACTGGAACGGCGCCGAGTTCCTCGGCCCGTGCCTGCGCGCGGTGTCGGCGCAGGCGTATCCCGGGCTCGACGTTGTGGTCGTCGACAACGGCTCCACCGACGCGTCGTTCGAGCTGCTCGCGCGCGACTTCCCGCACGTGCGCGTGCTGCGCAACCGCGCGAACAACTACGCGAGCGCCAACAACCTCGGGGTCGCTTCGGCGCGCAGCGAGTTCGTGTGCCTGCTGAACACCGACACCGAAGTCGACGCCGGCTGCCTCGCCGCGCTCGTGCAGCGCCTGCGCGCCGACCCTGGCCTTGCCGGCGTCGCTCCGAAGATCCTCTACCCCGACGGCAGGCGCCTCTACACCACCGGGATCGCGGAGCGCGACGATCTGTATTGGGTCGACCGCGACCAGGGCGAGCCCGACGACGGCCGCCGCGATCGCGAGGACGACGTGTTCGGGATCTCCGGCTGCTGCGCCATGTACCGGCGCGCGGTCTACCAGGACCTGGGCGGCCTCGACGTCGATTTCCACATGTACTACGAGGACGTCGACTTCAGCCTGCGCGTGCGCGCCGCCGGCCACCGCCTCGGCTACGAGCCGAGGGCCAGCGTCCGCCACGTGGGCGGCGGCTCGATCAGGAAGACCGCGGACGGCAAGGACCCCATCGGCGAGCGCAACCGGTTGCTCGTGCTGGCGCGGCACTACCCCGCGCAAGCCGCCCGCGAGGCAGCCCGTTCACGCTGGCTGCAGGCGGCGGAGCGAGCGCAGCTCTCGGCGTTCCTGCCGGTGCTCGCCCGCCACGCCGCCGACGGCGACGCTGTCGCGCTGCTGAGCGCGATCCTCGTGCACTGGCGCGAGGAGGCCGCCTACCCGCAGCTCGTGCGCGACCGGGACGGCTGGATCGTCAAGCTGCTGCGCGAGGTCAAGCGCCTGCGCCTCTATCGCCTGCCGTGGAAGCGGCTGAAGCCGATCGAGGCCGAGTTCCTCCGCAAGCACGGCGGGTAGAGTCTGCGCGGAGCGCGGCGCGTCGTTCGCGGCATCACTGGATCGTGACGCTCATCGCGTTCGAGTTGCCCAACGGTAGCGCGTAGGGAAGCGCGACGTCCACCGCGAATACCTGCCAGTGCAGGACCGCGCCCGCGAGCCCGGGATTGTCAGGGATCGGCATCCGCCTGATCGCGCGACCCGACGCGTCGGCCGTGACGACCTTGGAGTTCACCGTCGTCAGGTCCGGGTAGGCGTACGAGCCGGGCTGGCCGCCGAGGAGCGCCAGCGGCAGCGGTTGGGGGGCGAGAGCGAATGACATCAGGAACACGGCCGTGCCGTTCGGTACCAGACCTTCGGCCTCCACCTGGAACCCGGCGTCGCCGACTGCAGGATTGCGGCTGGTCGCGATCGACGGCGTACCCACGGTCGTTGGCGCCGCAACGCCGGAGTAGACCGGCGGCGAACCCGCTCCGGCGTAGCAGGCCAGCACCCGCCCGCCGAGGAAGTCCTGCTCGCCGTCGCCGTCGGTGTCTGCTTCGAGCACGAGCGTGAAGCGGTCGAGTCCGCCGTACTCGACGAACTCGGCGCCGATCGCCAGGTCGGCGTAGCCGCCAGCCGGAAGGAGCACGGTGCCCGTCGGCGCAGTTCCCGGCGGAAGGCCATCGAGGCTCAACACCTCTGCGTCGGTCTCGCCGTCGTGGTCGACCACACGGAAGCGGTAGCTCAACGTGATTGGAGCCGCAGTTGAGTTCGTGACGCGTACCGGCCCCAGCGCCTGGGGGGTCCGATGTGCCAGCATCGTGATCTTGTCATCCCAGCCGGTGCCGGTGACGCAGATGTCGCGACGGTCGCGCACGGCACCGTGGCAGGTGAACACCTCACCTGAAGTCGACTCGACCAGCATCTCGTAGCAGCCGACGAGGTTGAGCGCGGTCATCGACGGTGGACGCGCGATGCTGACTGTGAGCGGCAGGCACTTGCCGGCCGGCACGAGGAGCGTCTGCGGGCTCGCCGGCGTGAACGTGGTCGGCCCCGGGATGGTGCAGCCGGCGCCCCCGGCGAGCCCCTGGAACCAGTACGTGTAGGTCTGCGGCGATGCGGTCGCGTTGCAGATCCAGCCCTTCGCCGTAACGACGTTCTGGTTGAAGCAGAACGACAACTCGCGCGGCAGGAAGCAGTCCTCTTTGCACTTGCCCTCGGAGCCGGCCCGCCACAGGTCGCGCAACTCGTCGACGGACAGCGCGCGGCGGAAGACCTCGACTTCGTCGATCTCGCCGCTGAAGCGGAAGTCGAGCTGGCCGGGGCAGTTCCTGCCGACCTGCAGCGACGACGTGTTGGTGAGCGGGCCTTGATGGCCCGGGGCGAACGGGTAGGACGCGCCGTCGAACACGAGATGCGAGGTGCCGTCGCGGTCGACTCTCGCGGCCACGAAATGCCAGGTGCCGGGGACGTACGGCACCGGCGGCGACTCGTAGTTCGTGCTCGTGCCGTCGGCGAGCTGCACGCCGACGTGGTACGTTCCGGCCGACGAGTTGAAGCGCACGTAGAGGGAGTAGCCGAAGGTCTGGCCGCCGACGTTGGCGCGCTTGTCGACGATCGGCCGAGTCGAGGTGAAGGCCGGCGTCCTGATCCAGGCATCGATCGTGAAGTCGCCGGTCGCGATGTCGATCAGCCCGTGATTGGCGACGACGACGCGGTCGTCGACGGCGTCGAACGAGAGGGCCTGCCCGACCCGTCCGCCGCCGGGCGTGGGACCGCCCAGGTGCTTGCCATCCGGTGCGCCAAACAGCGACAGCACATTGAACGCATTCGTGCCGCTCGTCTCGTCGAACGGCAGCCACAGGGCCACGCCGCTCGGCGCCTTCACGCAGGCAGGCTCGAAACACAGCTCGGTCGGGTCGAGGCCGGGCACCGGGGGCTTCACGTACACGTAGCGCATGAAGGGGTTGTCGGTGGGCCGCAGGTAGGTCGGCGTGTGCGGCGTCGTGATCGACGTCTGCGGCGCCGGCACCGGCTGCCAGTTGCAGCAGGTGTCGCCGGTCGCATCGCCTTTGAGCAGGTAGACGTTGCGGCCGCCGTCGACGATCGGTCGAGCCCACCGCGGCGAAGCCGCCGTCGTCGGTCGCAACCACCTGGTGCGGAGCTGGTGCGCAGCACGAGCGCGTCACCGCCGCTGCGCCCATTCATGACGTAGTCGCCGTTCGCGGCCCGGGCGATGGTCGGGCGCGTGCCCTGGATCGTGGGGAAGTGCCGCCGCCAGAGCGGATTCAGGACGCTGTTCACGCGGAGCAGAAAGCTGCCCGGCAGACTCGAGGTGCCGCCGTAGTGACCCCATACGACGAAGCCTCCGTCGCCGGACGGGGCGATGGCCTGCTGCTCAGGCACCTCGCCTGCGCCGTACATCTGCGCGGCGAGCAGGTTGCCCGCCGGCGAGAACCGGGCGATGAACGTGCGCAGTCCCGGCACGCCGGGGTCCGTGAGCGTTCCCACCACCATCAGCGATCCGTCCGCGTCCTGACACAGGTCGTGGAATCGCGTGGGGAGCTGGTTGTACGAATGCGATCCGCCACCAGGTGAGCCCCAGCCCCTTGTTGGTGCCGAACAACACGCCTTCGCTGTTGCCATCGGGATTGATGTTGGCGAGCACCACGTAGCCAGCGGTCGTCTCGACCACGCGCGTCCCCTGGCGGATGCCCGTTGCGTGGCCCCGGTAGGTGGGGAAGAGCGGCGTCGTGACGTTGTTGCCGTACTTGTCGAGCTTCATGAGAAAGACCTCGATCCCTGCGTCGTTGCCGAGCACCTCGCCAGATGCGATGAAGCCTCCGTCCGAGGTCTGGCGTAGACAGTGGGGTGTGAGCGCGCGGCCCGGGAGCGTGGGCGCGATGCACATGTCGACGAGCTCGTGGCCATCGTGGGCCGCGGCCAGCCCCAGCACGTCGGTGCCGTTGCGTACGTCGACGACGCCGTAGCCGAACTTCGTCTTGACGAGCGAAGTGCCGATCTCGGGGATCGATGCCGTGCCGTAGTCGTACTGAAAGCGCTGCGCGGGCAGCACAGCGCCGAGGAGAAGCAGGCCAGCGTACAGCGGCGCTCGTCGCCGGTCCGGGGAGGATCTGGTCGATGGAATAGTGTCGTTCATGGATGACTGCGTTGTTGTGGATCGGGCCATGTGGCCATCGCTTCGATCCGCGAAGACACCCAGCACCGGACAAGAAAACCGTCGGGGAGCCGCGTGCGGCAGCGCCCGGCCGGCCACCCGTCGCGGTGCTTCGCGGAACTGCGTGTTTTTCTGTCCGGTCCGTACGGCGGAAGGAGATCCGAGGTGTGTGCCGGCGCGCCGCCGGCCCGACCAACTCCACAACTCCGCGAGTCGACCCGATGTACCCCGTACCCGCTGTTGCCCGATCCGGCGTCGCAGCCCGGTTGCTGCCGATCCTGGCTTCCTTCTTGGCCGCCTTGCCGCTGACCGCCCAGGGGCAGCAAGGCATCGTCAACTGTGGCTTCGAGTCCGGCGACCTGACGGGCTGGACGGTGGAGTACGCCTACCGGAGCTGCAACGCGTTTTCCGCCTGGGGTGCGCCGACGACGCACACGCCCGCGGGAGTCATCGGCGTCAACACGCTCCCCTTCCCGTGCCAGACGCTGATGGTGCAGCCCTACAAGGGTGCGTTCATGGCCCGGATCAACGATCCGTACGGCGACGGCGGCAACAATGGCCACAACCACGCCACGCGGCTCCGGCAGACGTTCTCACCTACAGCTGCCGACATCGCGCTCGGTGGGATCCTGGGCGTGCAATGGGGCGCCATGCTACTCGACGGTGGGCACCTGGCATGCGACCAGCCGGGGTTCTCGATCGAAGTGAAGAAGAACGGGCAGCCGATGTGCTCGTTCGATGCCAACGCGACGCAGGCCTCGGGCTGGCAGGTCGCCGGGTCGACGTGCGGCAGCCTGCGCTACAAGCATGGCTCGTGGTGCTGCGACCTCAAGCCGCTGGCCACCAGCGACGTGATCGAGGTCATCCTGACGGCCTGGGACTGCACGGCGGGCGGACACGGTGCCTACGCCTTCCTGGACGACGTGTGCTTCCGCTCGTGCACGCCGCCGCCGCCCGACATGGTCGGCTGGTGGCACGACGGCACGCTGCTCGATCTCGCTGGCCCGCCCTACCAGGACGGCGCCTGGTCCGGCGGCAACGGCACCACACCCAACGGCCGCGTGGACGGCGGCCTGCAGCACAGTCCGGCGTGGGGCGTCGTCGCGGACGATGCCGAGCTGGACTTCGGCCCGAACCAGGACTTCTCGGTCGATCTCTGGGTGTATCCGGAGCTGTCCCCGACGGTGCAACCGTTCGTGGCCAAGGGCAGCGCCCTGGACGGTCCTGGCTACCGGTTTGCGTTGATCGGCGGGATCATCCACGTCGACCTCGGCGACGGGAGTACGCGGCAGACCTGGAACTTCCCGGAGGCACCC
This sequence comes from uncultured candidatus Brocadiaceae bacterium, assembly GCA_964418595.1. Classification (GTDB taxonomy): domain Bacteria; phylum Planctomycetota; class UBA1135; order UBA1135; family UBA2386; genus CAYQMF01. Next base: position 49,154 of record CAYQMF010000008.1, on the reverse strand, counting down.
ATCCCCTTCGACGAGTGGACGCACCTCGCGTTCACGCTCGACCGGTCGGGCTCCGGTGTGCTCACCTGTTATGTCAACGGGGGGGCACTGGCGTTCACGCCCGCGCCGCTCACCACCAGCCTGTCGAACAACGAGCCTCTCCTCCTCGGTTGCGCCGACTACGCCGGCCTGAAGGTCCCGTTCCTGGGCCGCACCGACGAGATCGAGATCTTCCGCCGCGTGTTGACCGCCGCCGAAGTGCAGGCCATCCACGGCGCGGGGTGCAAGGGCAAGTGCAAGCCCGAGCGGCGCCACGGCGTCTCGCCGGTGGGCGCGACCTGGGCCGAGGGCAACACCAACAACGCGTTCCCGTTCCACAGCGACACGATCCGGCGCTACCTGCAACTCCACGGTGACGTCGACGACGGCGTGCCGTGGGCGATCACGCAGCTCCGCTTCCGCCCTGACACTCCGGCGACGCCCACGAACCTGACCGGGACGCGCGCCATCGATCTCGAACTGCTCATGGGCCCCGGTCCCGCCCGCTACTCCGACGTCTCGCGGGACTTCGCCGCCAACTACTCGTCGCCGCCGAGCACCGTGATGTCGAGGCGCGTCGTCGTGTGGGGTCCGCAGGGCGTCACCGTCGCCGGCGGTCCGCAGCCTTTCAGTTCCGCGATGGTCCTGCCGTTGGATGCGCCGTTCCTGTGGACAGGCGGCCGGGCGCTCACCTGGGAATCGGTGATCCATGGCAACAGCCGCAGCGGGACGTTCGGCGCGTTGGACGTCGAGCGGGGTTCCTTCACCATCGCTTCTCGCACGACGGTCGGCACCGGTTGCACGTGCAGCGGTCAGTCGACGACCCACAACTTGAGCGCGAGCGTGGCCGACGTCCAGGGCTGGCTCGGGCTGACCGTGGGCACGATCGCCGGTCCCCCGAACGCTCCGGTGTTCACCGCCGTCGGCATGAGCAATCCGAATCTCCCGTTCCCGGGTCTGTGCGGCAGCCTTTACACCGACCTGCTGGCGCTGCTGCCCACGGGGATCACGTCGGCGAGCGGTGCCCTGCCGACTTCCGATGGGCTCTTCATGTTCGTCCCCAACACGATCGGTGGCGCCACGCTCTACCTGCAGAACCACGCCCTGGACATCGGCTTGCCCGGCCTCGGCATCTGCAATTCCGCGGGCGGTGCCTTCGTGATTCCGGCCCCGAACACGGGCCGCGTCGTCCGCGTCTCCAGGATGTTCGACAGCTCGAACACGACGACGGCAACCCGTGGAGTCGCTTCTGCGACCGGCACGCTCGGCTACGGACTCGTGGTCGAGTTCCGGTAGCTGCGGCGGACCGGGACGATCAGGAGGTGGCCTGCGACAAACGGAACAGGGGGCTTGGTAGCTGTGACGCGCTGCTCCAAACTGCCTGCGCAACCAAGCTCCACCAATGCCTGACCTCCGCCTCGAAGCCAGCGAGCACGTCGATTGGTTGCGCATGGAACTCGGCAAGGCCAACGCGATCGGACCGGCGTTCCTGGCCGCATTCGACCGCGTCTGGCCGCAGATCGACGTGCCGCCGGGCAACGGTGCGGCGCGCCCGCTGCTGCTCACCGGGCAGGGCTCGGCGTTCTGCGCCGGCCTCGAGCTGCCGGCGCTCGTCGGCCGGCCGCGCGCAGAGCTGGCGGCGTTCTTCGCCGGCTTCCATCGCATGGTGCTGCGGCTCGCGTGTCTCGCCCGGCCGACGATCGCGGTGATCAACGGCCACGCCGTCGCCGGCGGCGCCGTGCTCGCGCTGGCCTGCGACGTGCGCCTCGCCGCGCGGACCGTTGCCGGCGCCGACAAGCCGCTGCTCTTCGGGCTGAACGAGACGGCCATCGGCCTGCCCTTCCCGCTCTCCGCCCAGGTCGTCGTCGAGCGCGCGCTCGGAGGCGCGGCCGCGGCCGCCGAGCCGATGCTCAGCGGCGAACTCGCGAGCATCGAGACTGCGGTGCGGTGGGGTGCCGTGCACAAGGCGGTGGACGCGGCCGGACTCGAAGCCGCGGCGAGTGCCGAGGCCGCTCGCTATTCGGTCGCCACCGCGCGCGCGGCGTTCGCGGTGAAGGCGGCGTTGACGCGCGACCTCCTGCCCTTGGTGGACGCGGCGCTCGACGAGTCGGTGTTCCTCGACGCGTGGTTTTCGCCGCCCACGCAGGCCAAGCTCGCCATCGTCGTCGCGCGTCTGAAGGCGCGGTAGGGTGGCGATGCGCATCCTGCTCGTCGGCGGCCGGCGCTGGCGCCTCGCCGCGGATCGCGGGCGCGAGGAACGCACCGAGGCCCTGCGCCGTGAGCTGAACGCCGCCGGACACGACGTCGTGCTCCTGCCGGCGCCGCCGCGGCGGGTGGCTCCGTTCCGAAGGGTGGGGGCGACGCTCGGCGAGTCCCGCTTCGAGCACGACGTGGCGACATCGGTGCGCCGGCACGAACCCCACGTCGCGCTCGTGTGTGGGCTCGGGGCCGGCACTTCCGTGCGCCTGCCGTGGTTGCTCGCGGCGCTCGGCATCCCCTGCGCCGTCGAGGTCGAACTCGGGGCCGTTGCCTGCCATCGCGGTGATCTCCGCTACCAGGGGCATGAGGCCTGCGCGGTGCTCGACGATCCCGCGCGCTGCGCGGCGTGTTGCATGGTCGCGGCGACAGGCGGGCTCGCGCGCGCCTCGGCCTTCGCCGCGCGTCGCCTCGCCTGGTTGCGCACTTCGTCGCCGTTTCCCAACGAGGCCGTGCTGCGTGGTCGGCGCGACGAAGTCCTCGCGGCGTTCGACGACGCGAGCCTCGTGCTGGTGCGCAGCGAGGCGGAGCGCGAGGGGCTCGTCGCCTACGGTGTGGAGCCGCGGCGCGTGCGGGTGCTCGCCGCCGTGAGCGCGGCCGAGCTGGCGCCGCTCCTCGCCACGATCGCGCGCAGCGCCCGGTAGGAGCCCGCGGGCGTCAGGATCCCGGGCACGCGGTGTCGGGATGGCGGACACGGCACGCCGCGCCACGCGCTGGCACACCCGTTGCCATGTCCCTCCTGACTGAATCGCGCGGCGCCTGACTCGCAGGCGTCGCCTTCCCAAGAACCCAGACAGAGAACCCGACTCCGATGAACAAGCTCTTCCTCGTGCTTCCCCTCCTCGCCGCCAGCGCCATGGCGCAGACCTACCGCATCGTCGGCGACGTCGACGCCATCCAGGGCACCAACCTGTTCGAGCTCGACTGCACGCACATCCGGCTGGTGAGCACCACCGTCAACCTGCAGCAGCTCCACGACGCGAGCCGCCAGCAGAACATCGAGTACGACATGCAGGTGACCGACGTGAGCGCCGGTGGCCTCACGATCCTGAACGTGCTGTCGGCGGTCGCCGTGCCGGAGCAGTTCAACATGGGCAACCTGCGCTTCGGTCGCTCCGAGACGTGGGACCTCTTCGGCGCGCCGGGCTCGCGCTTCCAGGTGTTCCTCAGCACGCGCGCGCAGACCAGCTTCCTGCCGATCCCCGGCTTCGCCAACGCCTGGTTCCTCACCCCGTTCGCGGTGCCGTTCCACAGCGGCACGATGACCGGCGGGTTCATCCAGTTCTCGTTCCAGATGCCGACGATCCCGGCGCTGGTCGGCGTGGAGTTCAGCGCGCAGACCGCGCTCGTCGACGCCGCGAACAACGTGACCCTGACGAACCCCGACTGCAAGGTCGTGCGCAACGACTGAGGGGCGATAGGCCGGCGCTCGCGAGCAGATCAGTCCACGGCGACAACGATCGCCACCGGCGTGCCTGCTCGGATCACGTTCAGCGCCACCGGGTGGCCCGGCTTCAGCCACAGCCGGCGCAGGGCGAAGGCCAGATCCTGCGAGACCACGACGTCGGGGCCGATCGACACCAGCCGGTCGCCGGGCTGAAGGCCCGCGCGAGCGGCCGGCGAGCCGGGCTGCACCTCGCTCGTCACCGCCGGCTCATCCGCTCCAACCGCCCTGAACATCGCGCCGGCGAAGGCGCCCAGAGCCGGCACGGCGACGGTGCCGCCGTCGCCGGGCTGCACTCCCTCGGGCAATTCGAACTCGATCACCGCCCGCCCAGGGTCGATCCCGATGCGCGCGAACGGTAGCAAGGCGCCGGTGCCGACCAGCGCCTCGTAGGACCGGTGCTCGTCGTCTTCACCAGGAGCAGACTGCACACGGGCCCAGACCTCCGGAAAACGGAGCGGGCCGAGCGCCACGTCGCCGAGCGGCACCGCGAGGTCCATCCGCGTGGTCGCCCCGATGCCACCTGCCTCCTGGCCGAACACCCGCGGGTCCCGCAACGCGCGCGGATCCCGCGGCACACCCGCCTTGTCGGCAGCCGCCGCGGTGAGGAACAGCGTTCCGCCGAAGCCGGTGTCCAGGAGCGCCAGTAGCTCGCGGCCACGCACGCTCACCGTCACGTACTGGCACGGAGAGCCGCGCCTCGCCCGCCGCGCTGGGATCTCGACCACCACGCCAGCACCAGCAGCTGCGCGGAGCGGTACCACGGGGTGCGGCCGGAACCGCAGACGGCCGCGGGCGAAGTCGAACACCGGGGCTGCCGCGAGCAGTTCCGCGCCGCCGGCGACGACGCGCGGGGTCTGTGCCGTCGTCAGCACGGGGGTGAGCGGGAAGCTGCCCGTCAACGCGGTGACCTGATAGACGCCACGCTCGCCTAGCTGCAGATGGTCGATCCAGCGCTTGTTGCCCTCGAGCCTGTTCGTGAAGGTTCCCGCGACGAAGCGGCCGCCTTCCGGAAGCGCCAGCACGTCGGCGAGCTCCCGATCGAGCACGCTGGTGCTGGCGCCGGTGTCGAGCAGGGCGCGGCCGACGTTGCGCCCGTCGATCGCGCACGACTCAGCCACCAGCCACGCCGCGCCCGGCACCGTGTCGCTCACGACCCGGAGCGCTCCTCCGTCGGTCCGAGCGGGTGTGGCATCGACGGGGCTGCCGGCGAACAGCTCGTCGGCGAGCAGGGGATCCAGCTCGACGCCTACGAGCCGCGCCGTCGTGCGTCGATCGGGATTGCTACGCCCGTCGATGCGCGTCCCCGGCAGCAGCAGATCGCCATGTCGCCGCCAGTCGCCGTAGCGCGTCCACGCCTGCCGGTCGAGGTGTGGCTCGGAATGCCCGAGCAGGCGGTGGTCGCGGATGTCGAACGCCAGCCGCAGGGTGATCGCGGCCGCCGTGGGCTGGTCCACGATCAGTGCGCGGCGTTCCTCGCCCAAGCCGGACGGCAAGCTGGCGACGGCCGCAAGCGTCTCCACGCCGGCGAGCCTGGCGCGATCCCCGGCGATCTCCGCCTCGAGGTAGAGGCGGCCTTCGACGAGGGTGCGCGCCAGGAAGGAGCGGGCCGCGTCACCCGTGAGCGGGATCCCCGGCAGTCCCGGCCGCGGCTGCCATGCCAGCCGGCCGTCGCTCACCTTCGCCACCGGCTGTGCCGGCGGCGAGATCCCCACCGCGTCCTCGCGGTAGGCGAACGGTCGGCTGCGGATCGACGTGACGACGCGCCAGCGCCCGGCGTGTGTCTCGATGTCGTAGACGAGGCGTAGCGTCGTGGGATAGCGGGGCTGGGTCGCGACATGCGCAGCCAGCAGCGCATCGAGTGTCGTTTCGTCACCCGCGCCGCAGCCGGTCAGAGCGATCGCAGCCAGGAACGGGACCGGGGTGGCACGCTGCCGTGGGCGAGTGGCTTCGGACATCACTGGACCAGCACGGTCATCGCGCTGCTGTTGGTCAGGTCGTTGCGGCGTTCGCACGGCCCTGTCTCCAGTGCCACGAACTGGAGGCTCACCCGACGGTTTCGCAGCGACAAGGGCAACGGGAGGGGGGCAGTCACCCTGCCCCTCACGTCCGTGGCCAGCCCAACCAGCGCGTAGGAGAGGCTGAGGTCGATGTGGATCGCAGCCCCGAACAGCGTGAGGAAGTCGGGACGCGCCGCACTTCCGATGATGAGGACAGACGGAGCGAGGGCCGGAGCGTTGCTGACCCAGATGCCGAAGCCATTGCTCCCGGCCAAAGGGTCGCTGGACGGGCTCACCAGGCAAGGGCCCGCGCACGCCGTGCTCGGATCTCCCTCGAAAGTGATGCCCGGTCTGCGTGCGCCGCGCGTCGCCGAGAAGCCGGTCGTCCACTGATCCAGGCTCGTTGGTGTCGCGTTGCCTTCCGCGACCAGGATGGAGTCGCTGGTTCCCTGGCTGTCGACGCTGTTGACGACGATCGAGTAGGGGCCGGTCCCGACGCCGTGGACGTCGAATCGATACGTTCCGTCCAGGGGTTGCCAGTTCACGAACGTCTTCGGCCCGACCTGCTGGGCCGCACCTCCGCCGTATTCCTCGGTCGACTCCGCGAAGTAGCTTGCGCCGGGGATCTCGTCGTAGGCCTGGTTCGTGCGCGGGTTGAAGCCGGATCTTCGCCCCATCGGGTCGGTCACGACCATTTCGACGGGCGATCTCGCCGTGATCTCCATCCATGGCAGCGATCGAGGACCCGCAACGGGCACGAGCGCGACGGCCGACGCGAAGGTGTTGCCGTAGGGCCCATCGTGCAACGTGACGCGGGCGGGGAAGAACGGATCGTGGATCCTCAGCGTCGGTCCGCGCGCGTCGTCGGGGTCGTAGCCGAGCGCCACGACCTTGTGCCCTTCGGGACCGCTGGTTCCCCGCACGCGGAGGATGAGGCGATTGCCGAGGCTCAGTTCTGCAGCGGCGTCCATGATCCTGCGCGCCGCCTGCCAGTTGCGGCGCTCCTCGTAGCGGATCTGGCCGCGCGAGTAGCGCAGCACCTTGCCGAGATTCAGCGACTGGTTGCAGCCGGAGTCACCAGACCGATACCCATCCGGCGTGCCACGCAGCCAGGCATTGAGATTCTGCGGATCGACCGCGCGATCGTCGACTCCGCGTCCGATTCCCAGCGAGCGCAAGGTGACGGCCACGGAGGTGAGCATGCAACCCCAGCGCCGGATCGTCTCGGGACAGCAGGCGCCATGGCTCCCTGAGCAGACTCGGGGCGAGGGGCAAGTGCCCGAATAGTTGCCGTACTTGTCGGCGCACCAACGCCCATCGGTTTGCGTGAACAACGGGTACGGAGTGGCGCGCACGATCGCGCTCCCTCCGGCGATCGACGTCTGCACGGACACGCTGCCGTGCACGTTCATGGAGTCGTACAGGATGGGCGCTCCCAACGTGACGCCCCCCGCGTCGTCGCCCGCCCGCACCAGGGGCGCTGGATGACTGACCGTGTGGCGAACCGTGCCGTTGTCGTCGTAGGTCGTGATGAGCACCGCGTAGATGCCCTGGCGCCCGGCGTAGGTACCAGCGACGGTGACGGTGAACGCCCGACCGGTGTTGCCGAGATCGCGAGCGACGACGGAGCACCGCTGCGTGTCGTCCACCGTGGTGAACGCATCCTGCCCCTCGCCTGCTACGCGGATCAGATACCTCGACGCGCCGGAGACGAACGTCACGAACACGCCGTTGCCCGCTCCCCGATTCCCGGCGAACGCGATCACCGTGCCGTCCCGGGAGATGCCGGGCAGGAGTCCGGTGGTCGAGAAGGGCGCACCGGCGATCGTGGCGCAACCGCCGATGGGATAGCGGCACTCGACGATCTGGCTCTGGTGATCGCGGTAGACGATCCGGCCGTCGTTCGCGATCTGGGGTCGGATCAGGACGTTGCCGGGATGGCTGGCCAGCGGCGTCGGAGGCCGTGTCGAACCGGCGAACAGCACGGTCTGCGTCGAACCGTTCGTGAGCCCGGAGAAGGCGATCACACCACTGTCGTTGATGTCGCACTGCCCGGCGCACGAATCGAAGTTCGCCGGAGCGTTGGATCCACCGACGAGGGCGTAGGTCTGGGATCCATCCGCCACCCAGCCGCGCATGAAGAACAGCGGTGGACTGCCCACGACGCGGTCACGTGTCGCAACACGAGGGATTGGCGTCTCGTTGTTGATCGCGGCCCCGAAGAAGATGCGCGATGCGTCCCCGAATGTGATGACCTGCTGGGCGTCGGGCTCGCGCACGACGAAGCCACGCGAGACGCCCGACGCGGTACCGGTGAAGGCCACCCAGCCCGCATCGTTGATCGACGTGACCACGTCCAGCGAAGTGAGGGTGGTCCCGGTCTGGACGAGCCGATCGAGTTTCGACTGGTCTTGCCCAGGGACGAGAGGCCCGATCAGGAGGACGAGCAGACACGACTCGACGATCTCGCGCATGGGAAGCGTGTCGAAAGGGGGATGACGGAGGTCATTCTCGCGACCGCAGACGACGGCCGCCCCAGAAAAGCGTCCGACACGGCCGGCCGTTCCTGCGCCATGGACGGAGACGGCCGCGGTCGGACGCGCCGTCGACCGGTGGCGGTGGACGCCGGCCGGTCGTCGATCCGTCGGAGCTCACGCCATGTCCCGCTCGCTACCGCTTCTCGCCGCCCTCTCCTGCACCCTGTCCCTGGCTGCCCAGATCACGCTCACCGACGCCAACGTCACGTACTCGATGACCGACGTGCCGGCGGCGAGCGACGCCCTGCCCACCAACGACCTCACCGCGCGCGCCGCCGCCGGCGACCAGCTCTACCAGTTGTGGTGGCTGTACCGCGTCCGCAACGACGGGCGGGAGTACGCCTTCAACAAGGCGAACAACCAGGTGACCGTGCGGAAGGAGGATTCGATCGCCACGTACGACTGGGCCAACGTCGACCGCCGGGGGTTCGCGGCGAAGCTGTTCGTGAACGTGATGCCGACCCATGACGAGGAAGGCTACGTGCACCACACCATGCGGATCACCAACAGCGGGCGCGACGACCTGACGATCAGCGTGTTCTGCTACGTCGACGTCGACGTCTGCGGCGCCACGAACTCGGCGGTGAAGGACGACAGCGAGTTCAACCAGAAGATCACCAACGCGAACTGTGCGCGGGATCTCGGTCGGGTGATGACGGTTGCCGGTGGTGATGCGCGATGGCAGGTCGGGGCGTTCGCGCAGATTCGCACGCTGCTGCTCGACGCGAATGCCGACGACTTGACCAACGCCGGCCTGCCGTTCGGCCCGGGCGACTACACCGCCGCGTTCCAGTGGAAGGACGTGGTGATCCGGCCGGGGGCCGAGAAGGACTTCGGCGTGCAGGTGATGCACAACGGCAGCAAGCCGGAGGGCGATGGCCCCGCCAAGAAGCTGGGCTACGGGCTGCCGAAGGCCGGCAGCAACGGCCTACCGGAGCTGGACTCGAACTACCCGATGGTCGGTGGCCGGATCCGCGTGCAGGTGCGGAGCGGCCTGCCCGGGTCGTCGCCCTACCTCATCCTCGGCGTCACCCAGACGCAGATGCAGCTCTCGCCCATCGGCACCATCTACGTCGTGCCGATGGTCGGCGTCTTCCTGCCGCCGTGCGACGCGACCGGTCGCAGCCATGTGCACCTCGCGACGCCCAACGACGTCGGCCTGTCGGGCCTGCACGTCTACCAGCAGGCGATCCTCGTCGACCCGGGTGCCATCGGCGGCATCGCCCACACGGCGGGCCTCGAGTGGGTGTTCGGGCGCTGGTCGAGCTGAGCCCCGGCCTCACCGCCCGATCGCGAGCAGCAGGCCGGCCGAGGCCTGCACCTCGAACGGCGCGAACGAGATCGATAGCGCGCAGGCGCTTCGAAAACCCGGCTTTCCGTCCGACACGACCTCCAGATCCCGCGCATGACCCAGGGCCAGGCGCAAGACGCCGGCCCGCCGGTTCGATCCATGATGCACCCTCTCGTCGTCCTTCTCGCGCTCACCCAATCGCCCACGCCGCCGGCGGAGGTCCCGTCCGACGCCGCCACCGCCGTGCGCCTCCATCTGCAGCCCGAGGCCCTCGCCAAGATCCGGGAATGGCGGCCGATCACCAACCAGGAACTGCTGGACATGCCCCAGGCGCGGCTGCAGCGGATCCTGCAGCGGGTGTTCGCTCCACGCCCCGACAAGCCCGACCTGGCCGCCGCGTGGCGGTCGATGTTCCACCGCGGCGCCGACGGGTCCACTCCGGACGACGCGCTGTTGCAGGCGCGCGCCGCGTTCGATGCGTTGCACACGGAGGGAGCGGCCGGTGGCCTCGACTCCGGCCTGTGGACGGAGCACGGCCCCCGCAACATCGGTGGTCGGGTGCGCGCTCTCGCCATCGACCCGCGCGACGGCAACCGCATGTTCGCGGGTTCGGTCTCGGGTGGCATCTGGCGGAGCAACGACGGCGGCGGGACCTGGGCTCGCGCGAACGACCTGCTGGAGAACCTCGCGATCACCTCGATCGTGATCGACCCGAGCAACGCCGACCGGATGTACGCTTCGACCGGAGAGGGCTACTGGGAGGACACCTACCAGCATGGCCGGGTCGCCCCGGCGATCCGCGGCGCGGGGATCTTCATGAGCACGGACGGCGGCGGCGTGTGGGCACGGATCGCGAGCACGGCCAACGCCAACTTCCACTGGGTGAACCGGATCGCCGTCGGACCCGGCGGAGTGCTGCTCGCAGCGACCTCGACGGGCATCCACCGTACCGCCGACCAGGGCACCTCCTGGACGCTGGTGCACCAGGCCTCCGCCAACGCCCGCTACTACGAAGTCGACTTCCACCCGACCGATGGCCAGCGGGCGGTGGCGCATGTGAAGAACCTGGCCGGGGGCAATTGGACATCGCGGGTCATCCACTCCGACGACGGTGGCCGCACCTGGGCCGACTCGAACCTGTCGGTGGCCTCCGACCGCAAGACCGGGCGGATCGAACTCGCGTACCACCGTGGCTACACGGGGCCCGGCGGCGGCTGCGTGTATGCCTGCGCCGACAGCGCGAACGGCAAGCTCTTCCGCAGCATCGATGGTGGCGCGACCTTCATGGAGGTTTCGACGCCCGGGCACCTGAACGGCGTGGGCTGGTTCGCGAACGCGTTGTGGGTCGATCCCAGCGACGCCGACGCCGATCCCGCCGACGACCACGTGATCGTGGGCGGACTCGAGCTGCACCGCAGCACCGACGGTGGCGCGAGCTGGACGCAGATCAGCGTGTGGAACCCGCCGGCCGGCTCGATCAGCGCGCACGCCGATCACCACTTCGTCCTGGAGCAGAACAACTTCGACTGGGACACGGCTGGCCGGCGCCGGGTCTACTTCGCCAACGACGGCGGCGTGTTCTCGACCGACGACGTGACCGCGGTGGGGCAGGCGAGCGGCTGGACGCCCCGCAATTCCAGCCTCGCGATCACCCAGTTCTACGGCGGCGCGCGCGCCGTCGACGGAGTGTTGCACGGCGGCACGCAGGACAACGGCACGGTGCGCTCGACCGGCTCCGGCGCGTGGGCGACGACGTTCGGCGGGGACGGTGGCTTCACCGCGTGCGACCCGACCGACGCGCGCTACGTCTACAGCGAGTACATCTGCGGGCAGGCCTACCGCAGCGCCGATGGCGGCGACAACATCGAGTGGATCTGCGGCATGCGCAACGACAGCACCTGGAAGGCCGCGCCGTACCGCATCGAGGATGCGCGCACGTGCACGGCGAACTTCATCGCGCCGTTGGTGCTCGATCACAACGACCCAAAGAGGCTGTTCGTCGGTGGCGTGTCGCTCTGGCGCTGCCCCGACGCGCGCGTGGCGAACACGCTGAATGCCGGCCCGCTGTGGGCGGCGATCAAGGGGCCGGCGGCGGGCAACGCGCCGATCTCGGCGATCGTCGTGGCGAAGCGGCGGCCCGACGTCATCTGGGTCGGGCACAACGACGGCAAGCTGTTCTCGACCGCGGACGGCACCGCGGCCAACCCGACCTGGACTGCACGCGGCGCCGGCAACCCCGGCCGCGTGGTGAGCCGGATCACCATCGACGACAACAACCCGCAGCGGATCTTCGTGACCTACGGTGGCTTCGAGACCGACAACGTCTGGCTGAGCACCGATGGCGGCGCCACGTTCGGAGCGCGGCCGATGGCCGTCGCGGTACCGGTGCGGGACATCGAGGTGCAGCCGGCGAACCCGGACTGGTGGTACGCGGCGACCGAGGTGGGCCTGCTGGTGACCGAGAACGCCGGGACGACGTGGTCCAGCGCGGCGACGCCGGCCAACGTCGCCATCGACGAACTGTTCATCGGCGGCAACGGCAAGCTGCACCTCGTCACCCACGGTCGCGGCATGTTCTCGCAGGGGAACTTCAGCAACGTGCGCAACCTGGGCGGTGGCTGCCGGCACCCGAACACGCCCGGCGGCCCGACGCTCACCAGCACGCGGATCGTCATGAACCAGACGGTCACGTTCACGATCGCCGGTGGTCCGGCCGTTGGCTACGCGGCGCTGCTGGCGACCGTGATGCCGAATACCCCGTTCGCGTGGACGCCCTCATGCACGATCCACGTGTTCGGGCCCTTCGGCGCGATCAACCTCGTGGGATTCCCGGTCGCCGGCGGTGCGGGGATGCTCAGCATGCCGGTGGGCAACCACCCGCCGGCAGCCGGGCTGGGACTGGTGTTCCAGGCCGCCGTCGTCGATGTGATGAACCTCGGCCTCTACCTCAGCAACGGCGTGCTGGCCGTGGTGGAGGGCTGATCTACCACTCCCGCGAGTCCTCGCGCGGCGCGAGGATTGTGCTGTTGCGAGCGGGGGTAGTAGTCGCCTTCAGAGACTTCCTACGCGACGTCGCCGCGGGGCGAGCGTCGCGTCGTCGAGGACGGTGCCTCTCGCGGTGCCGGGCGGACAGCGCGGGAGGATCATAGTCCGATCGCGAGCAGCAGGCCGGCCGAGGCCTGCACCTCGAACGGCGCGAACGAGATCGAGAGCGCGCGCGTGTCCACCTGCTGGTCGACGAGCATCGGCTCCGCCGGCAGGGGAAGGTCCAGCGACCAGTCGGCGGCGCGGCTGTTGAGCGGCACCACGACGGCCGAGAAGGGATCGAACGTGTAGCCGCAACCGAGCAGTGGCACCGTCGCACCGGAGCGCGGCGCATTGAGCATCAGTGCGCCTACCGACCCGCCCGGGCCCGGGCTGCCGTACAGACGCAGGGTGGTGCCGATGCGCGGCGGGGTCGCGTGGAGCGTCGGCGGTGAAGCCCCGCAGCCAACGCCGCGCTCGAGCGCCACGCCCCGGAGCGACGCATACAGCCACACCTCGCGGCCGTGCACGCCGTCGTCGGCGGCAAGCAGCCAGCCATCGCGGGTCGCGACGATGCGGTCGGGATTTGAGCCGCGATCCAACCTCGGGTCGATGTCGGCGACGCGGCGCGTGCTCGCCTGCGTGCCGCGCGAGACCCAGAGTTCCTGCCCTGTGCCGTCGCCACCGTCGGCGGAGAACACGAGGCGCGTCAAGGTCCCGTGTTCGACGGAGAGGCTGCGCGGGTTGCTGGAGCCGTCCCACGGGTTGAGATCGAGGATGCGCAGGCCGTGCACGGGATGTGGGCCGATCACGCACAGCTCGGTCCCGAGGATGGTGCTGGCGCGGAAGAAGACGCGGGAAGTCGCCGCCTGGAACGACTCGACCATCGGCGTCAGTTCCTCCGGGATGCTGCCGAGTGAACCCGGGCCGATGTCGGCCACCATCGCGGTGCCAGCGGTCGTGCCGTCGGACTTCCACAGCTCGATGCCGCTCGTGCCGTCGTCGGCTGCGAAGTAGACGCGCGCGTCGACGAAGCCGACCACGCCCGAACTCACCTGCACGTGGCGGAAGGTGCGCACGAGGCGCGTGCCCGCGGCCGTGCCGTCGCTGACCCACAATGCGTGCAGGCCGAGCGTCGCATCGGCGACGAAGAAGGTCTTCGTCCCGCCGTTGCCGTCGTCGACGAACGCAAAGCCGCGCGGGAACGAGCCGAAGCCGACGTTGAGCAGGTCGGCGAGCCGGCGCGGCGCGCGCGAACCCGGATCGAGCACCCACGGCTCCATGCCGACCTGTCCGTCGTCGGCGCGGAAGAACACGGTGCCGTCGGGTCGCAGCGTGAAGAAGCCGGCCTCCGACCCAGCCGTCCCCGGCAGGATGTCGGCGAGCCGCGTGGTACCGGCGCTGGTGCCGTCGCTGACCCAGGGCTCGCGCCCGGCCACACCGTCGTCGGCGCTGAACAGCACCGCGCGCAGACCCGGGACCCACAGCAGGCCGTTGGGCTCCGCGCCGGTCGAGCCGGCGCGGATGTCCTTCACCATGACCGTGCCTGCGTCCGTACCGTCGGTGACCCACACCTCGCGCCCGAACGAGATGTGGTTCGCGGTGAACAGCACGCGTCCGTCGGGGAGCGACACGAACTCGCGCGGGTCGGAGTTGCGGCCGCCCGGGTTGATGTTCTTGATGCGCCCCGCCGCCGGGTCGTCGCCGTTGAAGGTCAGGCGGTACAGCTCGGTGCCGGTGCCCGCCTCCGTGGCGCCGAAGATCACGTCCCAACCAGCGTCGTGGAAGCCGTACGGGTTGGAGGGCTCCGTGCTCGGCACCGGAGGCACGAGGTCCTGCTGCAGCACCGTCCCGTTGGCGGTGCCGTCGCTGCGCCAGAGCTCGAAGCCGCGCACGCCGTCGTCGGCGCCGAACTGCAGCATGCCGCCCAGTTCGAAGAAGCCGCGCGGCGCCGACCCGAGGGCGCCCGGGGCGATGTCGCGCACGATCGTGGTGCCGGCCGTCGTGCCGTCGCTCCGCCACAGCTCGCGTCCCGTCACGCCGTCGTCGGCTCCGAAGTACAGCGCCGTGCCGAGCCCGAACAACGCGGCGATGCCGCTGTCGAGGTTGCCGGCGCGGATGTCGCGCACGATCCGCACCACCTGGGTCACGACGTCGAGGAAGTGCAGCTCGCGGCCGCGCGTGCCGTCGTTGGCGACGAACGCGAGGTTGCCTTGGAATGGCGTGAGCGCGGCCGGATCGGACCCCGCCGCGCCGGGGCGGAGGTCGGCGACGCGCCGCGTGCCGGCCCCCGTGCCATCGCTGCTCCACAGCTCGCGCCCCGTGCTGCCATCGTCGGCCGTGAAGTAGGTGATGCCCGCGACGAGGACGAAGTCGCGCGGCGACGAGTTGCCGGCGGGGTTGATGTCGCGGACCGGTGCGGTGCCGGTGGCCGTGAAGCGGTGCAGCTCCGTGCCGTTGCCATCCCCGGTGTTGGCGCCGAACAGGTCGCCCCGGCGTCCGACGGCCACGTCGTCGAAGGTTCCGTTCACCCGTCGCGTGCCCGCCGCCGTGCAGTCGCTGACGAACTGCGCGTCGGGCAGCGGCTCCTGCTTGACGAAGATGCGCAGCAGGCCGGACTCGTCGACCGTCAGGGTGGCGAAGGCAGCGAAGAGGGGCAAGCCGGTGATCACCGTCGCCTGACCGTTGGCAACTCGCACCAGCTCGGCGGCACCGCTCTCGAGCGTGCGCATCACGTAGCTCGCGCCGCCCATGGCGACCGGCTCGCTGTAGTAGGCGCCGGCCGGACCGAGGAGGGCCTCGGCCAGGAATTCGAGTTGTCCGGTCGGCCCCACGCGCACGAGTTCCTGGCCTAGACGCGCGCGCTCCGGGTGGTTCACCGCGAACACGGCGGGAGGCCCGGCATCGATCAGGCGGGGCTGCGAGCCCTCGGGGCCTGGGGCGAAGTCGCCGACCGGGAGGACCTGGCCGTTCCCCTGCATGCGCCACAGCTCGACGCCGGTGTCCGGCGTCGCCGCGGAGAACCAGTGCACCGGGTTGGCCCCAGGGCTCGTACCGAGGAACCGGAACCCCGAGCCAGGATCGACCGGGGCCTGCGCCGCGGTGTTCACGTCGCGCACGCGGTACGGGTTCTGGGCCGGGAGGGTCGCGACCAGCAACAAGGCGAGGAGGTGGCGCATGCCCTTCTCTTGGCCCGCGGGGTCGCCGATCTGCCGCGGGTTCGCCGTCGCTCGCTGGCGCCAGCGGCGGCGAACGGCGAAAACCACGCCGCTGCGGCCTCAGCGCCTGCGCGACGCGATGACCACTGAAGCCTCCGGCGACAACCGACTCTCCCGCGTCATCGGTCGCTGGACCCTGACTGCGCTCGTCGTCAACGCCATCATCGGCAGCGGGATCTTCGGCCTGCCCGACGACATCGCGCGCGAACTCGGAGCCGCGGCGCCCCTCGCCTACGTGCTCGCTGCGCTGGGCATCGGCGTGGTGATGGCGTGCTTCGCCGAGGTGGCGTCGCAGTTCCGTGGCACCGGCGGGCCGTACCTCTACGCGCGCGTGGCGTTCGGCCGCTTCGCCGGCGTGCAGATGGCGTGGTTCGCGTGGCTCGTGCGCCTCACGTCGGCCGCCGCCAACGCCAACTTGTTCGTGGTCTACCTGGGCGAGCTGTGGCCCGCGGCCACGGCGCCGATGCCGCGCGCGGCGATCCTCGTCGTGCTGCTCGGGTTCCTCACCGTCGTGAACGTGCGGGGCGTCGCGTCCGGCGCGCGCCTGAGCAACGTCTTCACCGTGACCAAGCTCGTGCCGATCCTGGTCTTCGTCGCCGCGGGCCTCGTGTTCGTGGGCGGCGACATCGCCGTGGGCGTGGGCTCGGCCGCGTCGAGCTCGTGGCTGCACGCGGTGCTCGTGCTGGTGTTCGCGTTCGGCGGGTTCGAGGCGGCGCTGTTGCCGATGGGCGAGGCGAAGGAACCGCGCCGCGACGCACCCTTTGCCCTGTTCGTTGCGCTCGGAGTCGTGACCGTCGTGTACCTCGGCGTGCAGCTCGTGGTGATGGGCGCGTTCCCGGATCCTGCTGCGTTTGGGCGCGAGGCGATCGCCGCCCGCCCGGTGGCGGAGGCGGCGCGCACGTTCCTGGGCGAGGGCGGCGCGCTGTTGATCGCCGTCGGCGTCATGCTCTCGACGTACGGCTACCTCGCCGGCCAGTTCGTGAGCGCGCCGCGCCTGACCTACGCGCTCGCGGAGCAGGGCGACTTCCCGCGCGCCTGCGCCGCCGTGCACTCGCGGTTCCGCACGCCGCACGTCTCGATCGTGCTGTACGCGGGGCTCGTGTGCGCGCTCGCGGTGTACGGGTCGTTCCTGTGGAACGCGATCCTGTCGGCGGCGGCGCGCCTCGTCACCTATGGGCTCGTGTGTGCGGCGGTCGTGGTGTTGCGCCGCCGCGACCCGGGTGCGGATCGCTTTCGCCTCCCCGGGGGCGTTTTCCTGCCCGGACTCGGCCTCGCCTTCTGCATCGTGATCGCCGCGCAGATGGAGGCGGCGCACGCCTGGATCGGGCTGTGGATCGGCATCGTGGCCACGGCGAACTGGGCTCTCGCCGCCCTCAGGGCCGATCGAAGGCCACGGTGAACGTCGCCCACGCAATCCGTGCGTACTCGTCGGCTTCGAACAGGCAGCCGAATGCGCCGTCCGCCAGCGCCACGAGGTCGGAGTACGCTGCGGGTCCCTGATACAGCGCGACCTCGACCGACCCGGCCCACGTGATCCCACCGTCGCGGCTGGTTCGCACGCGCAGGTCGGCGCGGGCCTTCCGGTCGATCGGCCCGCTGAACAGGAGCCACCACTCTCCTTGCCTCGGTCCGGCCGAGAGGAGGCTGCCCTGGCACACCGGACCCACGAGGTCGGCCTGCGGCGCGAACGGCGCCGCGAAGGTCTCGCCACCATCCAGGCTGCGCGCGCGGGCGCGCGTCGCGGGGGCGCGGCCATGCTGGTCGCGTGCGCTCACGATCAGCTCCTCGCGGAAGGGCGCGACGGTGCTCTCGTTGAGGTTGAGGTCGCCGCCGCCGGTGTGGCTGTCGTCGACCGCACCGACCCGCCAGGTGCGACCGGCGTCGTCGCTCAGCAACAGGTGCGCGCCGAGCCAGCGATCCTCGCCGCCGCGCGGCAGCGAGTGGTTCGCGGGCACGACCATGCGGCCGGCGTGCGGCCCGTCGCCGAGCTGCACGCCGTGACCCGGTCCGGTCGCGTACCACCGCCAGCCGGCGCCCTCCGGCTCCGGCTCGGCAAGGGGCAACGGCTCCGACCAGGTCGCGCCGTGATCCTCGCTGCGCAGGACGCACGGCGTGCGCGAGCCCTTGCGACCGGCGCGGATGTCGGCCTCGGTGCAGTCGGGCGGCTGGAGCGCGGCGATGACGACGACCGCGCCGGTCGCAGCGTCGACGATCGGCACCGGGTTGCCGATCACGCCCTTGCCGTGATCGGCAACGAGTTGCAACGGACCCCAGCTCTTGCCGCCGTCCCGCGAGCGCCGGCACACGAGGTCGATGTCGCCGGCATCGCCGCGCCCCGACCTGCGTCCCTCGGCGAACGCGAGCAGACTGCCGTCGGCCGCCTTCACGATCGCGGGGATGCGGAAGGTGTGGTAGCCGTCGTGCCCCGACACGAAGACATCGACGAGCGCGCTCGGGGCGGTCTCGGCCTGGGTGACGAGGGCGAGGAGCAGGGTCGAGGACAGGATCACGCGGGCGCCACCATACCGGTCGTCGTCGTGCTCGTGGCCGTGCGCAGGGCTAGCCGTGTTCGCGATACTCCGCCGCCGACAGTCCGAGCTGCTTGACCTTGCGGTGCAGGTGTCCGCGCGAGAGTCCGGCGATGCGGGCGGCCGCGGTCATGTTGCCGCCGGCGCGGTGCAGGACGGCGGCGAGGTACTGCTTCTCGAACGCGGCGAGGGCGTGCTCGTACTCGACGACGCCGGCGAACTCGCCGGCCAGGTGCGTGCGGCCGGCGCTGCGCACTTCGACCGGGAGGTCGTCGACTTCGATCGTCTCACCCTGGCCGAGGATCGCCACGCGCTCGACGAGGTTCTGCAGCTCGCGCACGTTGCCCGGCCAGGCGTAGCCCCGGAGCGCAGCGAGCGCCTCGAGCGAGAAGCCGTCGGCGCGACACGCGCCCCGGTCCTTCACCCGCTGCAGCGCCTGCGCCACGAGGCCGGGTACGTCCTCGGGGCGTTCGCGCAGCGGCGGGAGTGCGACGGGCACCACCGCGAGTCGGAAGTACAGCTCGCGCCGGAACATGCCCTGCTCGACCATCGCGCCGAGGTCGCGGTTGGTGGCGGCGCACACGCGCACGTCGACGCGTTGCGGGGCATCGCCGCCGAGCGGCACCACCTCGCGCTCCTGCAGAAAACGCTCGAGCTTGGCCTGGGACTCGACCCGCAGCTCGGCGACTTCGTCGAGGAACAGCGTGCCGGTGAACGCTCCCGCCTCGTGGCCGAACAGCTCACTGGCGATGAGCGCCTCGGGCATCGCCGCGCAGTCGACGGCCACGAACGGTCCGCGCGCCCGTGCCGAGCAGGCGTGCAGCGTGCGCGCGACCAGCTCCTTGCCCGTGCCCGACTCGCCGAGGATCAGCACGTTGGCGTCGCTGGTGCGGAGCCGTTCGATCTGGGCGAGAAGCGACCGCATGGGGGGGCTGTCGGCGACCAGCGTCGGCCGGCCGGTCGTGCCGGTCATTGGCCGCGCGCTCAGACCGCGCTCGAGCACGGCGAGCAGCTCCTCGATCGTGAACGGCTTGCTGAGGTAGTCGAACGCGCCGCGCTTGATCGCGTCGACCGCCGCCGGGATCGAGCCGAACGCGGTGATGAGCACGACGATGAGGTCGGGCTGGCGCATCCGCAGCATGCCCAGCAGTTCGAAGCCATCCGTGCCCGGCAGGCGCACGTCGAGGACGGCGGCCTGGTAGGCGTGCTGGCCGAGGCAACGCATTGCCTCCTCGGCGTCACCGGCTGTGTCGACGGCGAAAGCGTTGCGCTCGAGGCCGTGCTGGACGAACCAGCGCATGCTCTCCTCGTCGTCGACGACGAGGATGCGGCCGGTCCTGGTGGTGACGGCGGTCATGGGGTGGTTCGCTCCAACGGCAGGTGCACGGTGAACGTCGAGCCGCGGCCGGGCTCGCTCTCGACGTGCCACCGGCCGCGGTGGGCATGGACGATGCCGAACGAGACCGCGAGCCCGAGCCCCGTGCCGTGCCCTGGCGTGGCCTGTTCGCGCTCGCGCGTCGAGTAGAAGGGATCGAAGATGCGGTCGATGCGGGCCGCGTCGATGCCGACGCCGGTGTCACGCACCGTCACCACCGCGTCGTCGTTCGCAGCCTGCAGGCCGACGGTGAGGCTGCCGCCGCCCGGCATCGCCTGCAGCGCGTTGCCCAGCAGGTTGACGAAGACCTGATGCAGAGCGCTCTCGTCCCCGCGCACGCGCAGGTCGGCCGCGATCTCCGTGCCGACCGCGACCTCCTGTTGGCGCGCCTGCGGTTCGACCAGCGTCACGGCGTCGCGCAGGAGCTGGCTCAGATCGACGATCGCATCGCCGGCGGCGGCGGGGCGCGCGAAGCGCAGGAGCTTGTCGGTCACTTGCAGCGCGCGGGTCGCCGCGCGCTCGATCACCGCGAGTCCGTCGCGGCGGTTGCCGTCCGCCTCCGCCGCCAGCATCTCGCGGGCGCAGCCACGGATGCCGCCGGCAAGGTTGTTGAACTCGTGGGCGATGCCGCCGGCGAGCGTGCCCACCGACGCCATCCGCTCCGCGAGCACGAGGTCCCTCTGCGCCGCGCGCAGGCCGTCGAGGGCCTGCTGGAGCTGAGCGGTCTTGGCGACGACGTCGCTTTCGAGGCGACCATTGAGGTCGGCGAGCGCTCGTCGCGAGGCGCGCATCTCGCCGACCATCGCCACGAACGAGCGCACCAGCTCGGCCATCTCGTCGCCGCCGCGGGCATCGAGGTCGACGTGGAGATCGCCATTGGCCACTGCACGAGCGGCACGACCGAGGTCGTCGACCGGTCGCAGCACGAGGCGGCGCAGGCCCCACGCGAGCAGCAGCACCAGGCACGCCGCGGCGCTGCCGAGCAGGAGCAGCGACGAGTTGCGGATGCCGCGGGCGAGATCCGCGATCGACGCCTGCTGCATCGTTGCCAACGTCGCCGCGCTTGCGTCGATGCGGCGTTGGCCGCGCGCCTCCATCTCACGCGCCAGCACGTCCACGTTGGCGACGAGACGTTGACTCATCGCTGAATCATGGCGGGAGATGGCGTCGACCATCCGCGCGGGGTTGCCGTCGTGCAGCTCGAGCGGCAGGTCGGTGAAGGCCGCCCGGCGTGCCGCGACGCCGTGGCGGATCACGGTGGTCAGTGCGTCGCCGACCGCGCGCGAGACCGTGTGGGCCTCGGCCCGCATCGCGTCCACGCCCTGCTGCACCAGCGGTGCCGTCCCGCGCGCGAGCGCGCGCTCCGTGTCGGGACGGACCACGAACCACCAGAACGACGCGAGCAGGAACGCGGCCACCAGCACCGCCACGGTCATCTTCAGGGCGAGCGTGATCCTCATCGCTTCTCCTCGATGCGATCCAGGATCCGGTCTGCCACCAGCAGCGCGCCGAGCGGCAGTTCGTAGGCGCAGGTCTTCGCCATCGCGAGATTGACGACGAGCTGGCAGCTCTGCAGGGTGCCGATGGCGAGGTCCTCGGGCTTCGCCTTGCCGGCGAGCACGGTGCGGGCCATGGCCGCGGCGCGCTCGCCCAGCACGACGTAGTCGACGACCACGCCGGCGACGGCGCCGGCCTCGACGCCGCGCTGCGCCGACGTCA
Source organism: uncultured candidatus Brocadiaceae bacterium (assembly GCA_964418595.1). Lineage (GTDB taxonomy): Bacteria > Planctomycetota > UBA1135 > UBA1135 > UBA2386 > CAYQMF01. The sequence continues at coordinate 27,744 of CAYQMF010000008.1, read as the reverse complement.
GCAGCGCCACGCCGCTGTCGCGCAACGCCGCCGCGACCGCGGACATGTCCTGGTACACGACGTGGTCGATGGGTACCCACACCGCCTGCACGCCCTGGCCGCGCAACCTCGCCACGGCGGCGGGGATGTCCTCGGCGCGCTCGACCAAGGCCTCGACGAGTTGGACGGGCGGTGCCGCTGGCTCGCGCAGGTGGCGTTGCATCTGGCGCAGCTCGGCGGCGCTCACCACGCCGGAGGTCGTCGACCGCAGAATGCCCAGGCGCGTGAGTGTGGGTACCGCCAGCAGGAACGACTGCAGCACGCGCTCGGGGGCGATCCAGTTGCTGGTGCCGCACAGGCTCGGTCCCGCGCTCGTCCAACTCGCCGCGACACCCGACTCCACCGGATTGGTGACCGCGGTGAACACGATCGGGACCCCGCGGAGATGTTCGCGCGCGAGCAGAGCCGCCTGCGTGCCCATGGCGAAGACGAGGCGCGGCGCGGCGCTGCCGATCTCGCCGAGCTGGCGTACGGCGATCTCGGGGTCCGAGCCGGCACGGCGCACCATCCATTCCGCCGTGATGCCGGCCGCGCGCAGGCCCCGCTCGATGCCCTCGAACGCCGCCTCGTCGTTGGGGGCGTCGTGCCAGAAGAAGGCCGCGAGCGACACCGGCTTCTCCTGCGCGGTGGCGCCGCCTGCGAACGCGAGCAGCGCGAGGGACGCGACGAGGCTGTGCCGCGCGTACGACAGGGGTTCCGCCCCGGCGACGGCACGAGCGAGGCCACATCGGCTCGTCGTCGTCGTCCTGCGGCTCGGGGTCTGCAGCATGTTTCGTCTCGCGCGGCGCCAGCGGCGCCCCAGAGCCTCAATGACGGCACATCCCGCGCCGTTTCATCTGCCGCCCCGCACCGACCCGGCGCGCCGGCATGGGCCTTGCCCTGGGAAGGTCGCGGTGGCACCGCCCCCGCCCCGCCTTCCCAAGGGCAATACCGATGAGAACTCCCCTTCTGTCGCTCGCCGCAATGGCAGCGTGCGTCTCCGCGCCAACCCACGCCCAGGTCCCCGACGGGTGGTACGTCTGGGGCTCGTTCCAGGGCACCGCCGGCCGCAACGGCGTCTACTTCTCGCACCCGCGCAACCCGCTCGAGCCGGTCGTCGAGGTCACCAACCTGCCGCCGGCGCTCGCCTACGACGCCAGTGGCCGCCGCGGCGTGGCCTGCCTGTTCCGCCGCGCCAGCGACGGCGCGCTGATAGCCGGTGAGCGCGCCCCGGCCGGAACCAGCGTCGACCTGCACGTGCTGAGGCTGCGCGGCGCCGACGTGGTCTTCGCCCAGCTCTTCAGCGTCGGCACGAGCGCCAACGTCGGCGAGATCCCGCAGGCCGCCGCGCTCCCGGACGGGCGCATCGTCGTCGCCGCCACCGACCTCGCCGCCGGCAGCGCGCTCGCGCAGTTCCAGACCGTGCAGTTCAACTGGGAAGGCGTCGGCATCCTCGACACCGTGAGCGGCGGCGTGACGCCGATCCCGATCACGAACCTCAACCAGTTCCCCGGCGTGCTCAACGCGCTCGCCGTGTCGCGCGACGGCAGCACCGTCTACCTGGGCAACTGGATCTCGTCGTCGTCCGGCGACCTGTGGAGCGTGCCGCTGACCGGTGGCGCCGCGACGCAGGTGGCGACGCTGCCGTTCGGTGCCAGCAACCTCGGCATGGACAACGACGGCACGGTGTTGGTGACGACGCTGAACGGACCGCCCAACCTGTTCCGCTTCGACCCCGTCACCAACGTGCTGACCTCGCTCAGCACCGCCTGCGGGCCGCTGAACGCGATCGCGATCGAGCGCGTCACCGGCAGCTACGTGCTCGCCACCGCCAATGCCGGGCTGCCGCCGCGGTCGCTCGTGCGGCTGGCGCCCAACGGCCTGGAGACGCTGCTCGTGAGCCCCGACCGTGCCACGATCTCCGCGCTCGACGTGAACCCCGACCCCGAGGCGTTCGGCGCAGCGACGGCGGGCTCGGGCAGCTTCGCCTGGGACCTCGCCCCCAACCCCGGCGGCCTGCCCGAGGTCGGCAACGCCGTGTTCAGCCTCACCCTGCGCAGCAACTCCGCAGTGTCGAGCAGCGCCGTGCTGCTGCTCGGCCCGTCGCGGCTCGATCCCGCGATGACGGTGTTCGGTGCGGCGATCCACGTCGACCCTGCCGGCGCGCTCGCCGTGCCCTTCCCGTTCCAGGGCATGGTGACGATCCCGCTCGGGATACCCAACCACCCGTCGCTGCGCGGCCTGCACCTGTTCGCGCAGAGCGTCCACTACGAAGGCGGCGTGACCCTGGCCGCGTCGGCCGGTGTCGAGCTGACGGTGCTGTGAACGCGCGCGCGCTGCCGTTCGCGGTCGCGCTCGCCGTCTTCGCCCGCGCGCAGTCGGTCGCGGAGATCCCCGCCTCCGGCTGTGCGGGGTGGGAGGCGGCGGTCGTGCACCGCGGTGAGCAAGGCGTGTGGTACGCGCACGCGGCGAAGGTGATCGACGCCTACGGCGCCCCGGAGATCATCGCCACCGACGACGCCGGGCGCGTGCTCGTGCTCAGCGTGTACAGCGGCAAGTGGACCCCGCTCGGCGTCACACCCGACGGCCAGTGGCTCGCGCCCTCGCGTCCGGCCGACGTCGACCCGCGCGTGCCCGGGCGCGAGATCTACGCGGCGGGCAAGGCCGGGAACGTGCATCGTGTCCACGTGGAGGCGCTCCCGTTCGGCAAGTTCGAGCTGCGCAGCGTCGAGGTCGGCCATCTCGCGGGCGAGGAGTTCCACACGGTCGTCGCCGAGGATCTCGATCCAACGCGTCCGGGCGACGAGCTGCTGGCGTTCGCGATCTCGGGTGCCGTGGTTGCGCTCACACCCGGCTCGGGCGCCAGCGACTTCGACATGCGCAAGGTCGCGGACCTCCCCGGGCGCATGCGCGATGCGGTGGTGCTGCCGGGAGTGCCACCGGCGATCGTCGGTCCGACGCGGTCGGGCCACGTCATTGCTTTGCGGATGACGGTGCGCGGGATCGATTCCGAGGTGCTGGCACGCGAACCGATGGGACTCGGCCGCATCGCGATCGGCGCCGGTGGCCGCGTGCTGTGGGTCACGCGCGACGATGGCGTGCTGCTGCGCTTCGCCCGCAACGCCGACGGCACATGGGCGCGCGAGGTCGCGTTCGCCGGTGCGCAGGGTCTGCGCGGCGTCGCCGCCGGCCGCTTCTTCGCCGAACCGGAGCGCGAGGCGGTGGCGGTGTACGGCTACGGCAAGCAGGTGCAGCTCGTGTGGCGTGAGGCGGGCGGACCGTGGCGGGTCGACACGATCTTCCGGGGCGAAGCCCAGGGTCACTGGCTGACGGTGGGCGAGTTCGACGGGCGCAACGGCACCGAGGAACTCGTGGCTGCTGGCTTCGGCGGCGAGGTCGTGTTGCTGCGACGGCCGGTGGGGTACGGCCTGCCGGGTGCAGCCGTCGACGTGGCGCCGGCGGTGGAGCCTGCCCTGCGTCCGCCGCGCATCGCGGTGAAGGCGTCTGATCTACTACTCCCGCCGAACTTCGCGTGGCGCGTGGATTGAGTTGTTGCGAGCGGGAGTAGTAGTCCGCCACTAGAGACAACAGCGCCCGCGGCCCCTTCTGGCGGTGCGAAGCACCGCATGCAACCCTTGGGTGGCGGCCGCAGGGTGCGCCGCGACCGCGGTGCGCGAGTTGTCGCCGCTCGACTACCAGGGCGGATTCGAGACCAAGATCATGGTCTACGAGACGCTGGTGCGCGGGGGTGCAGACAGGCGGCTCGCGCCGCCCCAGAACCCCGCAGGTCCGCGTCGCAACGTCACTCACGATGCTCAACGACATTGGGTCCCGCTCCCGCTTCCGCTTCCTGCGCCTTCGCGAGCTTCACCAGCATCGCCGCGATGCGTTCGAGGATCGCCTTCCCATCGGAGGGAAGCTCGAGTGGAACAAGCTTCAAGCGCAGGCATACATCGAGATTGCCGCGCTCTCCGTAGTCGAGCCTCAGCGATCATGTAGACATCGAGCTTCTCGTGGCCGTAGGGCATGCCGGATGGTACCCACACGCAAGCGGGAGCGGGAACGGGAGCGGGAGCGCGAGCGGGAGCGCGAGCGGGAGCGGGAAGACCCATTCTCCTGAGCGCTCTCCTGCCGTGACCTCACGCGACGCCTGGGACCTTGACGGCATTGGCTCGCGCCGGGGCTGGCGTCGGCGTGGCGCGTGGTCGATGGCGGGCGGGCGTTCGAGTTCACGCTGCGCGAGCACGCGAGCTTTCCCGACGGTGAGCCGGTGACCGCGGAGGCGGTGGCCGTGCACTTCCGCCGTTGGGTCGGACTGCCCGAGCAAGACTGGCTGCGCAGCAACGCGCGCATCCGTGCCGTGCGCGCCATCGGCCCGCGCGAGCTGCGCATCGAAGTCGATCGCCCGTGCGCACTCCCGCCCGACCTCGCCGCCATCAACCCGGCCATCCGTGGCGCGTGCCGTCGTCGCGCAGCTCGTCCCGTCTGGCCTGCCGGCGGAGGTCGTCGTCGACGAAGACGCCGACGTCCGCGTCGAGGTCACGCACGGCGTGCCCTACGACCCGCTGCTCACGTTGGCGAGCCGCTTCCTGCCGCCCGCCACACCCCGCACCGCGGAGTCACCGCGCCACGTCGCTACCAACCCGGCGTTCCCGGCCCTGATCGAACGCGCCTGTGCCGCGTTCCTCAGCAACGCGGCCCCTCGATCACTGGATGGTGATGTCGAGGGTGGGGCTGAGGCGCAGCCCGGCAATGCACGGTCCCGAGCCAACCGCGTAGCCCTGCACGGACACTGTCGACCCGACCAGCACCGGGCCGCAGGGGATGCCGAGCGTGATGTTGGCGAGGTTCGGGAAGTGGATCACGGGGCCGGCGAGGTTGATCCCGACGAGGCAAGAGCCGCAGAGCGGGAACGCCGGGGCCGGCACGCCGATGAGCATGCCGGGAAGGTCGATGCCGACGCCGGTGAGTGTGCCCGACACCGAGTGGCCCAGTGCCGCTCGGCCGGATGCCGTCATCCCCAGACCGTTGCAGCCGGTCTGCCGCAGCGACAGGCCGCCGGCGGCGTGGCCCTCGTAGGTCGCGAACACGATCGGGTCAGGCGTGACCAGGTCGTTGCGGAAGACGATGGCGTAGCCGGTGAGCGACCCGCCGCCGCTGGCGCGGGAGGCGATGTTGAGGGAGTAGGCGTCCATTCCGGAGCCGATCTCCTGCGGCGCTTCGTGCACGACGAAGGCACTGTTGACGACCGCGAGCGTGGCCGCGTACGCCGGGAGTCCGTTCGCATAGGTCACGACGTAGCGACAGCCATCGGTCTCGATGCGGGGGTAGTACGGGGCCGGGGCGGACAGCAGTGCGCTGAGGTTGGTGTTGGCGACGACCGTCAGCAGGTTGCCGTCCACGACCATGCCGCGCAGCCTGTTCAGGCCCGACGTCTCCTCGAACGTGACGCCGAACTGCGGCACCGGGGCGCCGCCAGCCGCCGAGGAGACGCCGGGCTCGATGTGGTTCGCAGCGCTGTTGTCGATGGTTCCGCGGATGGCGACGGTTCCGTTCCAGGTCAGCGTTGCGCCGAGCACGTCCCAGTCGGTGGCGGAGAACCGGTAGCGATAGACGATGAGCCAGCGCTGCTGCGAAAGCGTGGCGGCGAAGTTGGAGCGCGAGATCTGTGCATTCGCGGTGATCGTGTTGGCGGTGTTGTCGATCATGATCGTGCCGCCCTGCAGTCCGCCCGCGCTCGTGACCTGCCGCGCGTGGATGTCGTGGTCGGTCGCCGAGAATTCGCGCGTGTAGACGACGGTCCAGTACGTCGGCGTCGCCGGGTTCGGGTCACCACCGACATCGGGGTCGACCTTGTCGCCGGCTTCGGGGCCGCTGACCTGGAAGGACGGGCCCATCGTGAAGGGTCCGTTGGCGTTCACGGTCCGACCCCAGATCGTGCGCTGCTGCCCGACCGGGTTGCTCGGGAGGTTCTGCTCGGCCACGACCAGGAACCGGTCGTAGGCGCCGAGGTCGGCGACGCGCGGCTTGCTCCAACTGACGGTAGTGGTCTCGATCGCCTGCGCGCTGTTCGGCACGTAGGCGCCGTTGATGTCCCGCATCTCGCTCAGGATGTCCCGGTCGGCGAGCGAGAAGTTGCGCTGCCACACGACGAGGTACTTCACCTGATCGGCGTCGAAGGCCACGTCGGGGTCGTCGAAGTCGTAGGACGACGACGTCCACGTGTTGCTGGTCGAGATCACCGGGTCGATCACGACGGCACCGGCGCCACGCACCGCCGCGGGGACGTGCAGCGTGAGCGTGCCGCCCGCGAACGAAGACGCGATCTCGCGCTTGACTCCGCCATCGACGACATACGCGCTGCCGTAGTCGACGCCGCCGCGCTGGTTGGTGAATTGCACCCCGGCGCGGTCGCCGTCTTCGACCAGCTCGCTCGTGACGGCGAGTTCGACCACGAGGTCGCCGGCGCGCGCGCCTTCGAGCACGAAGAACTGCTCGATGGAGCGCGGACCGACTTCGTAGATCTCCTGCAGCGCGCCGCGGTCGAAGATCACGCGGTTGCCGTCGCGCCGAGGTGCGGCGGCTGGCGCGATCGCCATCTCACTCCCGCCCGCGTGTACCGCGGCGACGCGGAAGTGCACGGGGTAGTTCTGGGGCGCGTCGGAGCCGAGGAAGGGCACATAGGTGAAGCCCTCGTTCCCGAACGACGCCTTGTAGGTGGCGCCGCTGACCCAGGTGCGGCCGTCGGGTTCCTGAGACCAGTAGACCGTGTCCGCAGCGACGCCGGTGTGGCGTTGGGCCAGCGCGGACTGGAGGGCGGCCGGGTAGTCGGGCGCGGGGCGCTTGCCGGCACTGCGTTCGGCGTCGGTCAGGGCCGAGACTTCGCCGTAGCCCTTGACAGGGTCGGCGACGCGCGGCGGCTTGAGGTCCTGCGCGGCGAGGGTCAGAGAGAGGAGGGGAGCGGTGGCCAGTGCCAAGCGCGTCAGCGGGGTGAGGAGGTTCATCGGGTTCTCCAGGGAGGGCGTCGCCGCGCTCCCGAACCGGACCAGATCGTTCCGCATGCACCGTGGGGCCCCTGCCACCGGCGCTGCGGCCGGACCAACGACTACTTCCCTTCCACCCGATCCAACAGTTCGCGCAGCGTCGGCGCGTGGTAGTCGCCCGCTTCCAGCCGCGTGCGCAGGAAGGCGACGCCGGGGTTGTCCTTCGCGAGCACGGCGAGACTGAAGGCCGCGGCGACGCGCACGTCCATCGGCGCCTGCGCGTCGCGCACGAGCGCGAGCAGCGCCGGCTCGGCGGCGTGGTCGCCGAGCGGACCCAGCGCGCCCGCGGCCGCGGTGCGCAGCTCGAGGTCGGCGTGCGCGAGCAGCGGGCGCACGAAGGGGATCGCGTCGCGTGCGCCGATGGCGCCGAGCGTGCGCACGGCGTCGGCCCGCGTGAGCGGGTCGTGCAGGAGCGAGAGCACGGCGGCGCCGGCGCTGGCAGCCATCGGGCCGAGGTCGCGCAGGACCTCGAGCGCGTGCGTGCGCAGGAAGGGCTCGCTCGCGCCGATCGCACGCCGCAGGTGCGGCAGCGCCGCCTGACCGCAACGGGCGAGGATGAAGCGCGTGTCGTCGACCGGGCGGAGCTGGAACCCGGTGAGCAGGAGCAGGCGCTCGGCGACCCGGGCACCGAACGCAACGTCGTCGATGGGTGCCGTCGCCGGCGGCAGCAGGCCGTGCGTGCGCCAGTGTGCGTGCAGCTCGCGCAGGCCGTTCTGCAGGTCGGCCCAGGTCGGTTGCTCGGCGACGGTACGACCGGCGCGGCGCAGCACGTCCATCGCCTGCGTGCCGGCGCTCTGCGCGACCGCCGCGTCGCTCAGCGCGTCGGCCAACGCCAGCAGGCCGCTGCCGTTGCCGAGGCGGGTCAGCGCGTCGGCGATCCAGACCAGCACCTGCGGGTCACGCTCGTACTTGAGGCGCAGCACCAGCGCGAACTGACTCGCCGGGCTTGCCAGTTCGCCGAGCGCGAACGCGGCATGGCTGCGCACGGTCGCGTGTTCGTGCAGGAGGAGCTGTTCGAGTGCCCGGAGGGAGTCGGGTTCGCCGAGCAGCGCGGCGCGGCTGCGCGCGGCGAGACGTGCGTCGACGAGGTCGGGACGGAACGCCGTCAGACCGAGATCGACGAGCTGGGCGAGGCGCGCGGATTCGGGCGGCGTCGCCATCGCGGCGCGTGCGCGCAGGTCGGGGACCAGGGGCGCGAGAGCGGGCGGCGGAGGCAGCGGCGCCTCCGGGGTGCGGTGTTCGCCCTTGCACGCGGCGAGCGCCAGCACGCACAGGGCATGCGCTCTCATCGCAGTGCCACCTCCTGCTCGTCGAGCAGGGTGCTGCGTGGGTCGTCGTCGGTGATGTACGGCGTGAGCCGATACCACAGCCGCGCCTGCGCGCGCAATGCGCCTTCGGGCACTGCGACGCGCACATCCTTCGTCGCGCCCGCGGCGAGCTGGGTGTTCGCGCCGGGCTCATCGCGGTAGGGCTGGCGGCAGCGCCACGCGCGCTGCCAATCCGACGTCGTGCCGTCGGCCAGCACGAAGCGCACCTCCATGTCGACCGCGCGGTGGCGCTCCTCGGTGGGCAGGTTGTGGCCCGCGCCCACGTTGGTGAGCGCCAGCACGACCTCATTGCCGTCGACGCGCACGTCCATCCTGCCGGCGCGCCTCAGCATCGCCGCGTCGTGTGCACCGGGGAACACGTGCACGCGGCCCTGGCGTACGCCGCCCTTCGCGAACTTGCGCTCGACCTCGGCCATGTGGCAGTGGTTGCAGTCATGGCCCAGCGAGGGGTAGTGGCTCGCGCGCCACTGGTCGGTCGTCGTGTGCTGGTTGTGGCAGCTCGAACACATGTCCGCGCTCGCGAATGCGGCGCTCGCGCGCACCTTGCACGGGGCATCGGGCGCGGCGTGCCGTCCGAGGATCGCGCCGCCGACGTCCTGATGGCAGGCGAGGCAGCCGACACCCTCATCGGGGTGCGTCTGCCGCGGCAGCACGCGCTGGCCGTAGCCGGTCAGACTCACGGGCCTCGGCAAGTGGCAGGCCTGACAGTCCTTGTTGCGGAAGTCCTCGCTCAGCGCGCGCACCTCCGGGTTGAGGTAGGCGATCTGGTGGTGGCTGCCGTGCCACTCGTCCCAGACGTCCTCGTGGCAGGCGCGACACTCGGCGGACGACTGGAAGGCGAGCGGAGCTGTGGTTGCCCGTTGCGCTGCCCCCGGCGGCGCATCCGTGAGCCAGGCGATGGCGGCGACGAGCGCGGCGACGAGCAGAAGGGCGGCCAGCAGGCGCGAGCGCATCGTCATCGGTCACGCCTCGGGCAGGAGTCGCGGGGGACGACGCAACGCGAGCGCGACGCGCGCGCCCGCGCGCACGTCGGCCGACGTGGCGACGCACACCGTGCGCCCGTCGAGCTGCACGCGCGCGAGCAGGCCGTCGCCCTGTGCCTGCACGTGCAACACGGTGCCCTGGGCCGGTCCATGCGCGTTGATCTCGATGTCCCCGGGGAGGAGCGCCAGCGCGAAGCGTCCGCCGGCGGCTGGAGCGGGAAATGTGCCGAACGCCGTCGTGAGCGCATCGCTGCCGTCGCGGGCGGCGGGCAGACAGGTCGCACCGGCGAGGAACGCGGCGCCGAACGCCGTGGCGGGCGCGCGCAGCAGGTCGTCGGCACAACCGTGCTCGACGATCTTACCGGCGCGCAGCACGGCGATGTCTTCGGCGATCGCCAGTGCCTCGTCGCGGTCGTGCGTGACCAGCACCGTCGTGAGACCGCGGGCGTCGGCCACGGCGCGGATCAGCACGGCCAGTTCGTCGCGCAGGTGGACGTCGACCGAGTGCAAGGGTTCGTCGAGCAGCAGCACCCGCGGCGAGCCGACGAGTGCGCGCGCGAGCGCGAGCCGCTGCTGCTCACCACCCGAGAGCTGCTGCGGTCGCTGCGCCGCGTGGCCTTCGAGACCGACCTGGGCGAGCAGCGCGCGCGCGGCGTCGACGGTGAGCGTCGGATCGCAGAAGCGGAGGTGCGCGAGCGCATCGAGGTGCGGCCACAGCGCGCCGTCCTGGAACACGAAGCCGACCCCACGCGCGGCAGCAGGGATCGGCAGCCGCGTGCCGTCGCTCGCCACGGATCCGCCGAGCAGCACGCGACCCGCCGCGGGTCGCTCCAGCCCCGCGATCAGGCGCAACAGCGTGGTCTTGCCGCAGCCCGACGGACCCACGAGCGCCATGCGCCGCCCGGCCGGAATCGACAACGACAGCGGGCCCAAAGCAAAGCCGCGCTCGCGCGTCAGCGCGAGGCCTTCGAGCGCGATGCTGGTCGGCGCGTTCATGACAGCGACTGCAGCCTCCGTCCGGTCACGAGCACCACGAGCCCCGGCACCAGCACCGCGACCAGGAGCAGGAGCAGCGCGAGTGCGCCGCCCATGTCCTCCCCGCCGAAGTGCACGACGTTGGCAAGGCGGCGCACCACCGTGTCGTTGCCCGCGGGCAGCACGACCGCCGTGTCCAGCTCGCGCAGCCCGAGCACGAAGAGAAGCGACGCCGCCGACAGCGCGGCCGGCGCCAGCAGCGGCAGGTGGATCCGCAGCGCGCGTACTACCGCGGGTCGCCCCGACAGGATCGCCACCTCGTCGAGTGTGCGCGGCACGCGGCGCTGCGCGCCGGCGAGCGTGAGCACGGCGAACGGCAGGAAGCGCGCGGCGTAGGCGACGACGAGGATCGCCGGCGAGTCATAGAAGTCGATGGTGCACGCGTACAGCCCGGCCACGTGCGGCCCGTTGTAGGCGTGGACGAATCCGATGCCGAGCAGGATCGCCGGCACCGCGAGCGGCAGCACCGAGGCGTGTTCGACCACGCCCCAGCGTCGCGCTGCCGCACGCGCGAGCGGTAGCCCGGCCACGAGCGCGAGCAGTGCCGCGCCACCGGCGACGGCGATCGTGTGCGCGAGGTCGCCACCTGCCTGCGTGAGCGCAGCATTCAGGTTGGCGCGCAGCGTCGCGATGGAAAGTGGCGCATCCACCTGCGTGGAGCCCATCGCCCAGCGCGCCATCACGATGACCGGCAGGCCGACACCCGCGGCCAGATACAGCGCCGGGACGGTCAATGCCGGCCAGCGCCATCGACCGAGCACGCGCGTCGGCAGCGGCACGCTGGCGCGTCCACTGGCGCGCGCCCGGAGCCAGAGCGCAAGCGCAAGCGCCGCAGCGAGCACCAGCACCAGCGGTACCGCGGCGACCACGGGCCCGTGCACGGCGTCGGGCCCCAGCCCCGCGGCGCGCATCGACCAGCGCCGGAAGATGCCCTCGGCGTAGGTGTGCCAGGTCTTGCCCTTCACCGTCAGGAACTCGGGCACGCCGCGTTCGGCGAGCGCGAACAGGAATGCGAGAAACGCGCCAGCGAGGAACTCGGGCAGGGCGCTGCGCAGCAGCAGCAGCTCGGCGCGCGCACGGCGGCGCGCGAGCAGCGCTGCTTCGTATTGCCGTCCGTCCACGCTGCGCAGGCCACGGGCGCCGAGCACGGCGACGAACGGCGCGAACGCGATCCCGAGCAGGAGCGCGCAGGGCCAGAACCCCGCCACCGGCCAGACGTCGGCGAAGCCCATCGCCACGACGATGGGTGGCACGACCAGCGGCAGCACACCGAGGGGTCGCAGCCAACGCGCGCCCGGCAGGTCCGTGGCGCACGTCACCCAGGCGAACCCGCCGCCGAGCAGCGTCGCGACGCCAGCGGTGGCCGTGCCCAGGTAGAGCGAGTTCCACAGCTCGGTGCGATCGGTGGCCTCACGCAGCATCCGGCCGTACAGCGCCAGCGTGAAGCTGCCGTCGGCGGCGCAGAACGTGGGCGCGAACATCGCGCCGAGCGGGACGAGGACGAAGAGCGCGAAGAACAGTGCGGCGGCGGCGATCGGCAGGGAAGCGACCAGGCGACCGCGCACGTCAGAACCGGTTGCCGAACGCAGCGACCATGCGCTCGAGGTTCTCCGCCACGACGGCGGGATCCCAGGTCATGGCGCGGAACTCACCCGTGCTCAGGATCGATCGCTCGGCGGGGCCTTCGACGCCGATGTGCAGCGGGATCTGCGCCGACTTCGCCGCGGCGAGCAGCGCTTCGGTCTCGCGTCGCAGGATCCAGTCGACCAGCGTGCGCGCGGCCTCGGGGTTCGGCCCGCCCTTGACGATCGCGACCGAGTTCGGGATCAGCATCGTGCCGATGCCGCCCTCCTGCTGGTCGGGGAAGACCACGCCGACCGGATGACCCTTCTGCAGCGCGACGTGGAAGTCGTCGGTGTCGGTGAACGCCCAGGCCAGCTTGCCCTCGGCGACCTGGCGCATGGTGGCTCCGTTGCTCTGCAGCAGGACGACCGCGTTGGCGAAGATGCCGTCGAGCAGGCGATCGAACCCGGCCTCGCCGAGCACGAAGCGCAGCGCCGTGAAGTGCGTGAGCGTCGTGCCGGTGAGCGGCCGGGCCACGCCGCAGCGCCCCTTCCACTTCGGGTCGACGAGATCCCAGGTGCTCTTCGGCCACGTCGTCGGGTCGGGCAGGAGGTCCTTGTTGACGATGAGGACCCGCGCGCGCGCGGCGAAGCCGTGCCAGTGGTGGGTGGCGTCCTTCCACCGCGCGGGGATGTCGGCGCCCGATGGTGAGGCGTACGGGGTGAGCGCGCCCTTCTGCTGCAGCCGCACCGTGTGGGCGAGCTCGTTGTTCCAGAACACGTCGCAGCGTGGTCGCGCCGCCTCCTCGAGGATCGCGCTCACCAGCCCGACGGTCTTGTTCGCCTCGGTGTCGAAGCGGGCGCGGATGCGGAGGCCCGTGTCCGCCTCGCACGCCGCGATCATCTGCTCGCTGTGCTGCTGGTCGAGGGCGACGTAGAGGGTCACGTCGGGGGGACGCGTGCAGGCCGCGAGAGTCGCGACCAGGAGAAGGGACGCACGGCAGGATGTTGCATTCATCGGCGACAGGGAAACGGGACGCTGGGTCTTGGCAAAGCACGTGCCCGTGCGGGCTCACCCTGCGCAAACGACTCATCCTGCGCCGGCGTTTCCGATGCACCACGGCACGCGTCGTGAGGACGCGCGCGCATGTCGCGCGACGCACACGGTGTCACGTCCGTACGCCATCCGTTCCCTGGCAGGAGCGCCACGCCGCCGTGGACGGCGAACCGCACGGGGAGGCGACCTTCGTCGAGCGTCAGAAGCTGGGGGTGAAGACGATCCTGTCGGTCGGCGTCGCGGCGCCGACGCTGCGCCGGCGGCGAAGTACGGCTGGCTGCCGGCCCGCGGCCGAGGTCATCGTGGTGCTCGCGGCCGTACGCAGCGCGCGGCGCCGACGACTCACCGCAACAACTGGAAGTTGCGCATCATCCCCATGTCTTCGTGGGCCAGGTTGTGGCAGTGGTACACGTAGAGTCCGGGATAGGCGCTGTGCCGCACGAGGAGACGCACGGTCTCGCCGGGCATCACGAGCACGGTGTCGAGCCAGCCGCCGTCGACGTAGCCGTCCTTCACGGTGTTCCAGCCCGCGAGGCCGCCGGCCGTCACGGTGCGATCCACGATCTGGAACTGCCGGCCGTGGAAGTGGATCGGATGCGCCACCTGCATCATGCCGCTGGTGTTGGTGAGGTGGATGACTTCGAGCGCGTTGCAGCGAGCGACCTCGTTGGGGGCGACGGCGGCCATGTCGAACGTGCCGCCGTTGAGCGTGAAGGTCATGCCACCGCCGCCCATCTGCATGCCGACGGCGTAGACCTTCGGCGTGTTCACGTTGACTGCGTCCTGCAGGCGGTAGCGTGGGATGGCGGAGAGCAACGGCGGCAGTGTGCGCGTCTCGGGTTCGATGCGGTCGATCGAGAAGCGCATCAGGTCCGACGCCGTGCCTTGCGAGGCGCCGGCGCCGCTGAAGGCCAGGCTGCGCAGGATGGTCTGCGCGCCGAGCGGGCGCGTTCGGAAGTCGACCCACAGCTCGAGGCGCTGGCCCGGTGCGAGCATGACGTAGGGGTAGATGCGCGGCGCATCCAGCAGACCGCCATCGGTGCCGAGCACGGTCAGCGGCGTGCCGTCGTGGAACGCGAGCTTGTGGATGCGGCTCGTCGAACCGTTGAGCAGGCGGATGCGGTAGGCGCGGGTCGCGGCCGAGTGCACGTAGTCGGGCCGACCGTTCACCAGGATGCGTGCCCCGAAGAACCCGTTCATCATGTCCGGCGCGTACGTGAACTGGTTGTTCGCGTCGAAGCTGCGGTCCTGGATGCACAGCGGCAGATCCTGCGCGCCGTCGGGCAGGCCGAGTTGCGCCTCCTGCTGGTCGTGCACGATGAAGAACCCGGCGAGCCCCATGTTCACCTGCGCGCCGGTGCGCATGTCGGGGTGCGGGTGGTACCAGTAGGTGCCGGCGCGGTTGACGACGGGGAACGCGTACCAGCGCGACGTGCCGTGCGCGAAGGCCTGACTCGGATGGCCGTCCATCGCCGCCGGCACGTCGAGGCCGTGCCAGTGTGCGACGCTGGGCTCACCGACCAGATTGGTGAGGCGGATGGCGACCTCCTGGCCCTGCCACACCCGGATCGTCGGCCCGAGGTACGAGTTGGGCACCGGCGTCAGCGCGCTCGCCGGACCGCTCAGGACCACGCCGCGGTACGACCACGCGGTGGTGGGGGTGCCCGCGAGGATGGCGACTTGACCCGGCATCTGCACGAGTTCGAGGACGACCTGGTCGATGGGCTCGGCAGCGACCGGGGTCGGTGCGATCTGCGCGGGGAGGGAGAAGGACAGACAGGCGAGAGTCAGGGCGGCGCGCATGGGGTAGGTGCGGTGTCCATACTCCCGGAGCGTGCCCGTGGTTGCACGTGCGGCAGCATCCTGCAGGCGAGGAGAAGCTGCGACGCGGTGCTTGCCCCCGACTCTCGTCAGGTCTCGGGAGGTGGTACCGCCCCCGGATCGGAACCAACGGATCTCGACCGCCACGTCGTGGTGCGGGCCAGGAACTGGCCACACGGCACCCGCTCCACGCTGCCACGGCGCGCGAGATCTGCGAGCGCGAGTTCCACGTTCGACAGCGCGAACCCGGTGGAGTTCGCGAGGAAACGAGCACTGGCCTGATCCACGGCGGCCAGAACCTGCACGATCGCTCGCGTGATGGCCTCACCATCCACCGACACCGCGTTGGAATCGACGGGAGGGTCCGACTGGCGTCGCAGGATTGCCAGCGCCGTCGCGCACCCGATGCCGGGAGTGACGAACAGCAGGCCGGTCCCCAGTGCAGCCGGACCGCCGGACTCGTGGACCGCGTATCCCGCCAACGTGGACACGAAACACATGGCCGCCTGCCACGAGGGGGCCGCGGCTGCGACTCCGAGGAGCGTTGCGGCCAGGATCGGCGCCTGTGGTCGCGAGACGGACGCGCCACCCGCCTCGCGGAGGATCGTCGACGCGAGGAACAAGCCCAGCGCCCCGCCTGCGATCAGGAACATCGCGCGGATGACAAGGACCGGAGTGTCCTCGTGCCATCGATACAGTGCCGTCCCGACGCGTGCCTCGATGACGCAGTGCCAAGCGGCCGCGCTCGAGGCTGCGATGACCAGGAGAGCGAGCAGCGCGAATCGCGGCGGCAGCAACTCGTGGACACACGGGACCGTGCCCAGCACCGCGAGGCCAGCCGGCACTCCGAGGCGACGGATCAGGTCCGCGTGCCGAGCTTGATGGGCGAAGCGCTGCACGCGGGGATCCTACTCCGGGCGGCGGAGTGGAGAATGGCCGCGCCGCGCCGAGCGCGCCGCGACGAGGCCCGTCGCGACCCCCGTGCTTGCTTCCGGCCGAGCCCGGCGAGAGCATGCCGGCCGTTCCCGTGGAGGCGTGGCCGCGACGCGGCTGCCGATTGCCGCGAGGAGCCCACTACCACAGAGGCCTTCCCGTGCGTGCACTCAGCGACAGGGCGACGGCATCCGGACGCGGATCGGCGGTACCGTCGTGAGTGCGGGAGCAGCCGCCGCTGCTGCAGCCGCCCGCCGGCGGCGCAGGAACCAGGAAGAGGAATCGATGGCCACCTACACGCCCCAAGACCTTGCCCAAGGGTTCGAGTTCAAGATCCTGCGCTCGGCGACCAGCCGCTTCAAGGACCCGGAGTTCCTGCGCCGCAGCCTGGAGGAAGAGGCGGCGGCGGGCTGGACGTTCCTCGAGAAGTTCGACGACCAGCGCGTGCGCCTCAAGCGCCCCGTCGATGCGCGCCGCAACGACGCGACGCTCGGCGTCGATCCCTACCGCACGTCGGTCGGCATGACCGAGAACGAACTCACGATCAGGGTCCTGTTGGCCGTCTTCGGCACGATCGCCCTGATCCTGCTCATCGTGTTCCTCGCGACCAGGTAGTGGCGCGGCCCGGTCCAGGGTTGCTGTCGCCGTGCGAGATCACGGGGTGAGCGCGCGCGCCGGCCGCACGCCCAGGGCGTGGCCGCTCTTCCCGGGGGGGTCGAAACTGCGCGTCGCCGAGCGGGCTCCGCTGGGGTTGGCCCGGTAGCTGCCGCCCCGATACACGCGGGGCTCGTCGCCCTCCGCGCGGGCCACCGGGTCTTGCCCGTGGTCTTGCGCGTAGAAGCCGAGGTCGTGGCGGTCCAGGGCGTGCATGGTGGCGCCGTCGTCGCCCTCCCAGGCGCGTTCGTGCGCCTGCCCGCCGTGGGTCGCCGCAAAGGCGTCCGACAAGTTGACCTTGCCGTCCAGATCCCGCCGCGCGTCGCCGCACCACCACGCGCTCGTCGTGTCGCCGCGTGCGCCGCATTCCCATTGAGCCTCGCTGGGCAGCGTCAGCCCCAGACGGCGGAGCCACGCATCGCAGTCCCACCAGCTCACCCGTTCGACCGGGTGCAGCAGCGATCCCGGCGCGACCGACGCCAGCCACTGCGGAGCCCATGTGTCGGGGCGGTAGAGGCTCGGGTTGCGCCCCGTCATCCGCAGCCACTGCGCCTGCGTCATCTCGTACTTCGACAGGAAGTACGCCGTCAGCTCGACGCGATGCGAAGGGCCGTTGTTCCGCCCCTCGTCGGTCCCCATGGTGAAGGTCTGGGGCTTGATCAGCACGAGCACGATGCCGGTGTCCTCGGTCAGCAACAGCTTGCCGCCGTCGCGAACCGCGGGTCGCCCCGTCAGCAGGTGCGCGAACTCCCACAGGTTCGAGTGGGGATCGGGCCCATCGCCGATGGGAACGAGCCCCATCCGCGTCGCCGGCGAGAAGGCGACGCCCGGGTAGGCGGCTTCGAGCTGCGCTTGATGGCGCGCCCACGCCGCCGCGTACTCGCCACCCGCGGCGAAGCCGGTTCGCATCCGGTGCGCGAAGGCGAGGCGCCGGCGCACGCTCCAACCGTGGTCCGGGCACACGGCGTCGTCGCCGCCCGCGAGGCCGGTGGCGGCATCGCCCAGCGCCTCCAGCCCGGAGATCAGGCCGCGCAGCGTGTCGCGATGCGATCGGTACTCCTTGGACTCATGGGGCGTGTCGCCCGCCTCGAGGTTCGACAGGGCTTCGCGATGGCGGGGCAAGCCGAGCAGCAGGGCGTCGGCCTCCCGCTGCCATGCGTCGAGCGCCGCGATCTTGTCGGGATAGGACGGCCACAGCTGATCGTCCGCTCGCCGCCCGAGCTGGTCGAGGACGTTGGCGTCGGCGAAGGGGCGGAGCGCGTCGGCGACGCGGGCGGCGGCCATCGAGTCGAGGCGGCCGGCGACGATGCCGATGCCGCCGGCGATCGCGGAGGCGGCGACGAGCACGCTGGCGAGCACCGCGGTGCGGTTGCGGCGGACGAACTTGCGGAGCCGGTACACGCGGCCGGGGCGCCTGGCGAGCACCGGCTCGTGGGCGAGGTGGTGGCGCACGTCCCTCGCGAGCTCGGCGACGGACTGGTAGCGGCGCGCCGGGTTCTTCGCGAGCGCCGTGAGGCAGATCCAGTCGAGGTCGCCGGCGAGTTGGTGCACGAGCGCGCGGGCGTCGGTGCCGTGCAGGGGGCCCCGTGCGGTCGCGGTCGCCGGCAGTCGGCGCAGGCGTGTGCTCGGCGTGGGCGGGTCCTGTTCGAGGAGCGCACGCTGGTAGGCGAGCAGCCCGGCGCTGCCGCCGCCGGGCCGTTCGAAGGGCAGGAGCCCGCTCACGAGCTGGTACAGCACGACGCCCAGCGAGTACACGTCGGAACGCGTGTCGATGTCGAGGGCCGTGGGATCAGCCTGCTCGGGACTCATGTACTCGGGGGGTGCCGATGACCTGCCCGAGCACCGTGTGCAGGGTGCGGTCGGCGAGCCGGCCGGACACGGCGCGCGCGACGCCGAAGTCGATGATCTTCGCCACGGCCTGCCCGTCCTGGCGCATCACGAGCAGATTCGACGGCTTGAGGTCACGGTGGATGACGCCCTTCATGTGCGCGTGCTCGACGCCGGCGCACACGCCGAGGAAGACTTCGAGGCGCTCGCGCGTGGTGAGCCTGCCCCGATCGCAGTACTCGGTGATCGGGTCCCCGGCGACGAACTCCATCACGAACCAAGGCCGTCCGTCGGGCATCGTCCCGCCGTCGAATACCTGCGCGATGTTGGGGTGCGTCATCCGTGCCAACGCCTGCCGCTCTGCCTCGAAGCGAGCGAGGATCTCGGCGCTGTCCATGCCGAGCTTGATCACCTTCAGTGCGACCCGGCGCACCACCGGCGTGCGCTGTTCGGCGGCGTAGACCTCACCCATGCCGCCGTGCCCGACCCGCTCGAGCAGCCTGTAGGCGCCGACGGTCGTGCCCGGAGCGAGCGGCGCGCCGACGATGGGCATGAGGCGGTCGTCGGCGTCCGCCAGCCCGGCGAGCAGGCGCGCGAGTTCGTCGCGCAGCGGCGCGTTGGTCCCGCACTCTCGTGCCACGAATGCCGCGCGCTCGGTGGTGGGCAGGTCGGCCGCACGGTCGAAGAGCGTCTCCAGACGGGCGCGGTCTCTTGGCGGGAGCGGCACGCTCATCCTCGGTCGGGCTCCGTGAGCCGACTGTTGAGCCAGGCCTTCGCGAACCGCCACTCGCGTTCGACCGTGCGCGTCGACAGCGACAGGACCTCCGCGATCTCCTCCGTGGAGAGTCCGCCGTAGAAGCGCAGGGTCACCACCTCGGCCTTGCGCGGGTACTCGTTCTCGAACGCGGCGAGGACCTCCTCGAGCGCGAGCACGTCGGCGCTCGGCCCGTCCCACGCGAGTTCGGCGGTAGTCGCATCGTCCACGCGCCGGCGGTCACCGCCGCGCTTGCGGCTGCCCTTCCGCTGCAGGTGGTCGGCGACGACGTTCCGCATCGCGCGCGCGGCGGCCCCGAAGAAGTGCGCGCGGCCCTGCCAGCCCGGATCACCGGCGCCCACCAGGTGCAGGTAGGCCTCGTGCACGAGCGCGGTCGCCTGCAGGGTCTGGCCGGGGGCGAGGCGGGCGAGGCGAGCGGCCGCCAGCTTGCGCAGCTCTCCGTACACCAACGGCAGCAACTCGCGCGAGGCATCGCGGCCCTGCGTACGGCCCAGGATCTCGGTCACCGGGTCTTGGGCACCGTTGCCAGAGGGGTCGGCCACCCCGAGAAAGTAGCCCGAATCCGTGTCGGGTCGCGCGGCCAGTCTCGGGATTGAGCGGCGAACGGGCGCTGTGCCCGCGGAGTCCACCATGAATCCCACCCGAGTCCTCACCATCCTTGCGAGCCTGCTCACCGCGACCTCGACCCTCTGCCCGCCCGCGCGGGCGCAGGTGCCGGAGGGATCGGCGGTGCTCGCCACGCTTTACTCGCGTGCCGTGGCCGGCACCCCCGGCCTGTTCCTCGTGCCGCTCGCCGGCGGCCCGATGACCCGGGTCACGGGGCTGCCCGCGGAACTGCAGTTCACCGGCCCGGCCTCGTTCCCGCACGGAGCCTACTCGGTCTCGTACCGCGCGAGCGACGGTGCGATCATCGTCACGACCGCTGCGTCGGCGACTGGCCCGACGCAGGGCGACATCCACCTCTTCGTCTTGTTCCTCAACGGGACCACGGTGGATCCGCTGCGGACCCGTTCGCTGGTGCTCGGGCGGACCACCGCCCGGGGGTTCGTGATCAACAGCTTGCTGCCCGACGGACGCATCCTGGTCCATGCCGGGAGCGCCGGGCTGTTCTCGAGCGGGCCGATGGCGAACCGCGAACTCGCCATCGTGGACACGTCGACGACGACGCCCTCGCTCACCCTCTTGCCCAACACGCAGATGGTCGGCGCATGGGGCGGGCTCGCCTGCGAGCCCACGGGGCGCGCCGTGTACTTCCCGCTCACGACCGGCTTCCCTTCGCCGACCGTCACCCTCAACCGACTCGACCTGTCGACGTATCAGATCTGTCCGATCGCGAGCTTCGCCGGCCAGGTCGTCAACGGCATCGTGTGCGACGACGACGGCACGCTCCACCTGAGCGGGCATGATCCGATCGCGTATGCCACCATGCGCACATCGTGCGACCCGACGGCTGCAATCCCGCCGTCGTGACCTCGACGCAGAGCTCGCTCGCCTTCCCAGCCGCGGGCATCGCCCTCGACCGTGCGGCGGGGCGCTTCGTCGTGGCCGGCGGTGCCGATGCGACGTGGCCCGTCGGGCCGCAGCTCAACGCGTTGTCGGTGGTCGAGCGCAGCACCGGGGTCGCCACCGTGCTGGCCACGCCGCCCGCCGGAGGCTGGGGCATCATCGGCCAGCTCGGCGTCGCGGTGAACAACCCGCTGGCCAGCTACGGCCGCCGCAGCGATGACCTGGACCACTCCTGGTTCGAGAACTTTCCCAATCCCGGTGGTCAGCCGATGGTCGGGAGCGCGGGCTTCTCACTGACCCTGCGCGTGGCGCCGAATGCGCCGGCGGCGTCTGCGCTGATCCTCTCCGCCGGCCAGGGTTCGGTGGCGTTCTCGGGCATCGAGATCCTCGTCGATCTCGGCACGGCCGTGCTCGTGATGGTGCCGCCCGGCCGCTCCGTGGTGCTCCCCTTGCCGATCCCCGGCGATCCTGCGCTGCACGGCGTCGTGCTCACTGCGCAGGGGGTGCACGCGGCGGCGGGCACCGGCCTGCTGGCGACGCGTGGCCTCCGCCTCGCGGTCCGATAGCGGTCGGGCTGGTTCGAGGAACGCCAAGCACCGCCGGCGTCGAGGGTCGGGGTCTTGGGATGCCGCGGTGGCTTCCGTTTCGGGGCCACCGCATCATCTCGCGCCTACCGATGTCGACCCCGCGTCGCCCCCTCCTCGGCTTGCTGGTCGCGCAGTTCCTCGGCGCGTTCAACGACAACGCCTTCAAGCTGATCGCGACCCTGCTGGGGATCCGAGCAGCGACGGCGGCGATCGCGCCGGGGAGCGCGGAGTACGAGTTCGCGGCGCAGACGCAGACGACGCTGGCGTTCGTGGCGCTGACGCTGCCGTTGGCGGTGTTCTCGCTGCCGGCGGGCGTGCTCGCCGATCGGGTGAGCAAGCGCTCGTTGATCGTGGCGATGAAGGCGCTGGAGGTCGTGCTCATGGCGGCCGCCACGGTCGCACTCCTGATCGCGCCCGGCGCGCACTGGACGGTGATCGCGATCCTCGTCCTGATGGGGCTGCAGTCGGCGCTGTTCAGCCCCGGCAAGTACGGCATCCTGCCGGAGCTGATCCCGCACGAGAAGCTGTCGGCGGCGAACGGTCTGCTCGAGCTGTGGAGCTTCGTGGGCATCGTGCTCGGCACGGTCGCCGGCGGGCTCCTGCTGTCGCTGGGCGATCGCTGGGGCGGCACGTGGGTCGCGGTGGCGGGGCTCGCGGTGCTCGCGGTCGTCGGATTCGTCGCGTCGCTCTGGGTGCCGCGCGTCCCTCCGGCCGCGGCGGCGGCGGCGCCGCGCTCGGCGTTCGAGACCCTGCGCGGCGCGCAGCGCGTGATGTGGCGCGACCGGCCGCTGCGGCTCGCGGTGATCGGGCTCGCGTTCTTCTGGGGCGCGGCGAGTCTGCTCGGCCAGGACATGCTGGTGTACGGCAAGTCCGTGCTCGGCCTCGACGACGAGACGGCGGCGCTGCCGCTCGGGCTCTTCGCCGTCGGGGTCGCCTGCGGCTCGCTCCTCGCCGGACGATTGTCCGCCGGCAAGGTCGAGGTCGGGTTGATCCCGCTGGGGTCGCTCGGCATCGCCGCGGTGACGCTCGCGGTCGGAGCTTTCGTGCCGGCGTTCTTCTGGACCGCGACGGCGATGGCGCTGATGGGCGTCGCCAGCGGGTTCATGCTCGTGCCGCTGAATGCGCTCCTGCAGTGGCGCTCGCCGGCGAGCCGGCGCGGCGCGGTGATCGCGCTCGCCAACGTGGTGTCGTTCGCGGCGATCCTCGGCGGGTCGCTCGGGGCGCAGGCGATGGCGCAGGCGGGACTCGACAGCCGCGGCATCCTCCTGGGCGGCGGCGCGCTCGCGGTGCTCGGCACGCTGTGGGCGCTGTGGCTGCTGCCGGATGCGTTCCTGCGCCTCGTCGTGTTCCTGCTCACGCACACGCTGTACCGCCTCGACGTCGTCGGGCGCGAGCACGTGCCGGAGCGCGGCGCGGCGCTGCTCGCCCCGAACCACGTGTCGCTCATGGACGGCCTGTTCCTCATGGCGAGCGTCGATCGGCCGGTGCGCTTCCTCGTCGACAGCGCCTACTACGAGCACTGGCTGCTGCGGCCGTTCATGCGCGCGCTCGGCTTCATCCCCGTGCAGGCGGGGAGCGGCGCGGGCTCCGTGCACCGATCGCTCACCGCGGCCGGCGACGCGCTCGGGCGCGGCGATCTGGTCGGCATCTTCCCGGAGGGCGAGATCAGCCGCACCGGCGCGATGTTGCCCTTCCGCCGCGGCATCACGCGCATCGCCGAAGGTCGCGACGCGCCGATCGTGCCCGTGCACCTCGACCGCGTGTGGGGGAGCGTGTTCAGCTTCTCCGGCGGCCGCTTCGTGCTGAAGTGGCCCAAGCGCGCCCCGTACCCGGTGACGCTCACCTTCGGCGCGCCGCTGCCGGCGACCACGCCGCTGCACGCGCTGCGCACAGCGGTGCAGGATCTCGGCGCGCAGGCCTGGGCGGCGCGGCGCGAATCGAGCCGGACGCTGGCGTTGTCGTTCGCGGGGCGCACGCGGCGCTGGCCGTTCATGCCGCTGCTGCTCGGGCGGCGGCGGCGCAAGGTCGGGCGCGGCCGCGCGCTGCTCGAGGCGATGGCGCTGGCGCGCGCGCTGCGCGCGGAGTGGAGCGCGACGGAGCGCGTGGCGCTGCTCTTCCCGCCGAGTTCGGCGAGTGTGATCGCGGCACTCGCGGTGGCGATGGCGGGGCGGACCGCGGTGTGGCTCGACCCGCACGCCGACGCGGCGACGCAGGACGCGCAGCTCGCCGCCGCCGGGGCGGGGGCGCTGCTCGTGAGCGAGGCGTGGTTGACGGCGCGCAAGCAGGCGGCGCCCGCGGGCGTGGCGTCGGTCACCATCGAGGCTGCGCGCGCCCGCATCACCGGCGGCGCGCGCCTCGCGGCGCGCTTCGGCGCGATGTTCGCGTTCGGGCGGCTGGCCCTGCGGCTGTGTGGGGCGCGCAAGCGCCCGGGCCCGCAGGACGCGGCGGCGGTCGTGTTCGCAGGCACGGCCCCTGTCGCCCTGAGCTGGGGCGCGCTCGGCTCGCAGATCGCAGGCCTCGGGCAGGTGCTGCCGATCGGCGTGGGCGACCGGATCGCGACGACCTGCGGGCTGCACACCGCGCTCGGGCAGGTGGTGCTCTGGCTCGCCGCGGCGCGCGCGCTCGAACTCGTGCAGCAGGACAGCGACGACGCGCCGTCGCTCGCGCGCGCGGTCACGCGCTACGCGGCCGACGTGCTGGTGACGGAGCCTGGGCGCCTCCGCGCGCTGGTCGACGGCTGTCGTCCGGGCCAGCTCGGCTCGCTGCAGGTCGTGCTCAGCCTCGGCGTGGGGCACGACCCGGCGGTGCTCGACGCGTTCGAGGCGCGCTTCGGTGTGCGTCCGCTCGCCGGGCTGGCGCGCGCCGACCTCGGCCCGATCGTGACGGTGAGCGCTCCGGGGTTCCGGGCGGCGGGCTTCCGGCAGGCGGGCAGTCGCCGCGATTACGTCGGTCATCCACTCCCGGGGGTGGGGGTGAAGATCGTCGACCCGGGCAGCGGCGCGGAGGTCGCGCCGGACACGGAGGGGGCGATCGCCCTGCGCGGCGGGCATGCGGAGGGCGATTGGCAGGTGACCGACCTGCGCGGGCGGGTCGACGGCGACGGGTTCCTTGCGCTGGGGGAGGGATGACGGTCTGGCGATCAGCCCGGTTTTCGAGGGCGCTGTCGAAAGGTCGGCCGGCCGTTCGTCCACGGTGCGTAGTCTCGAACCCCTGATCGCAACCCCCAGCGGCGCGCCTCGCGCCGCGCACAGGAGCCCTCCGATGCGCAAGTCCTTCGCTCTCCTCCTCTCTCTCTCCACCTCGTTCGCCGCGGCCGCGACCCTCGCCGCGCAGGGCCCGCCGCCGCCGGCACCGGAGCTGAAGAAGCTCGACGTGCTCGCCGGGGCGTTCACCGGCGAAGGCACCGTACGCCACGAAGCCGGCGGCGAGGCGATGCCCTGGACCTCGACGTCGACCGGCCAGTGGATCCTGGGCGGGCATGCGCTCGAAGAGAAGATGCAGGTCGTCGTCGGCGGCGGCGCGATGGTGATCCAGTTCCAGTCGTTCTTCGGCTGGGACCGGGAGAACGGCCGCTACGTGACGCTGGGCGTGAGCAACCTCGGCCCGGTCGAACTGACGCCGGTCCACTTCCTCGGCGACCACGAGTTCTCGATCACGGCGGTGCGCAGCGAGGAGGGCGTGCCGGTGGCGGATACCGGGGTCTACAAGTTCGGCAAGGACGGCTACGAGTTCTCGATGCAGCGCGTCGACGCGCGCGGGCGCTCGTTCGAGCACGTGCGCGGGACCTTCAAGCGCAGCAAGACGGCGGCGGCGTCGGCGACGACGGACGGCGCGTTCACCGGCGAAGCTGCGGGGGAGCTCGGCAAGCTGAGTCGCTTGCTCGGTACGTGGAACGTGAAGGGCTCGATGGTGATGGAGCCGGGCACGCCGGCGATGAACATCAGCGGTGTCGAGACCCAGAAGCTCGGTTTCGGTGGCAACGTGATCGTCGGGCACGTCATCGGCGATCCGATCCCCGGCATGGGACCGGCGTACGAGGCGTGGGGCTTCACCACCTGGGACCCGAGCACGAAGCGCTACGCGTACGGCGTGGTGGACAACATGGGGGAGATCGGCTGGGTGCAGGGCGTCGCGATCGGCGCCGACCAGGTCGTGTTCACGAGTGGCGTTCCGCACATGGGCCAGCCTGCGGCGGCGCGCGCGACCTTGACCTTCACCGGCGACGGGCTGACCTGGGCGTCGGATCGCCTCGTCGGTGCGGCGCCGGCGGTGCGCGACTTCTCGGCGACCTACACGCGCAAGAAGTGACGCGGCGGTCGGGGTAGGCTGCGCGGCTGCCATGCCTGCGCTCACCGTCGCCCCGCACCCGCATCTGCATCTCGGCCGCGTGTCGGTGACGTTGCCGCGCCCCGTCGGCGAACTCACTGCCCCGCCGGGCCTCGCGGCGCTGCTGCGCAGCGGTGTGTCGACGCCGATGCCGCCCATCGACGACGCGGTGCGCGGCCACATCCGCGACCTGCTGCGCCACGGCGGTTTCAAGCCCACCGGTCGGAGCAAGCCGTCGTCGGAGTATCTGGCGCGCGCCGCTGCCGAGGCCGGGCTGCCGTCGATCAACCTGCTGGTCGACATCGGCAACGCCGTGTCGCTGCACTCCGGGATTCCGATCAGCGTCGTCGATGTCGCCCGCGCGAAGGCGCCGCTGGTGGTCGACGTCGCGCCGGCGGGGGCGAGCTTCGTGTTCAACGCGTCGGGGCAGACGATCGACGTCGGCGGGCTGCTGGGCCTCGCCGACGCCGACGGCCCCTGCGCGAACGCCGTGAAGGACGCCCAGCGAACCAAGACCGACGCGAGCACGACGCGCGCGCTCTTCCTGCTGTGGGGGCACCGCGCGGTCGCGGCGCGCGTCGATGCCGCCGTGGCGTGGTGTCGCGAGCTGGCGCGCGCCGCCGGTGCCGCGGGGATCGGATCCGCGGACGACGCCTGATCGCGGCGGAGTAACCTTCGCGCGTGCCGCACGTCTTCGAGCCCGCGCCCACCGGTCGCGCCCGCTGCCGCGGCTGCGCGCAGCCCATCGCCAAGGGCGACCTGCGCTTCGGCGAGTGCATCCCGAACCCGTTCGCCGACGGTGAGACGAAACTGTGGTTCCACCCGCTGTGCGCGGCCTACAAGCGCCCCGAGGCGGTGCGCGAAGCGCTCGCCGCGGCGCCCGCCGACCTGTCGGGGCGCGACGAGTTGGCCTCGGCCGCGGCGTTGAGCGTCGCGCATCGCCGCTTCGCGCGCCTCGACGGCGCGGAACGCGCGCCGGGCAGCCAGGCGAAGTGTCGACACTGTCGCGCCGGCATCGAGCGCGGCACGTGGCGCGTCAGGCTGGCGTACTTCGAGGACGGCAGGTTCTCGCCCGGCGGGTTCGTGCACCTCGCGTGTCGCGCGGAGTACTTCGAGACCAGCGACGTGCTGGCGGCGCTGTTGCGCTTCAGCCCGACGCTCGACGACGGGGAGCGCGCGGCGTTGGCGGATGCGTGCGGCGGGTGAAGCGGATCGGTCAGGCGGTCATTCATCGATCAGAACGCGCATCACCGGTCAGGGCCTCGCGCGCGAGACCGAGCACTGCGATCGCGTGCTCTCGCGATACGGTTGGGAAGTCCGCGAGGAAATCGTCGAGGCGCTGTCCCGCCTCGAGGTAGTCCAGGAGGGTCTGGATCAGCACGCGGGTGCCGCGGAAGACGGGGGTTCCTCCGAGGATCTCGGGTGACCGCTCGATCGCGCCTCTGGACGGCATGCACTCGATGCCACCACACGCGTCGCGCCGACCGCCCCGCTGCCCTACCCGGGCTCGACCTTGATCGCGCGCCCGTAGATCGCCGAGGCCCCGACCCAGCCGTTGGTGTGGCCGCGGTTGTTGCCGATCTGGAAGCGCTTGCCGTCGATCGCGGTCACGAGGTGGAGGTAGTCGTTGCCGCCGACGCGGACGAGCACGACCGCGCCAACGTTGAGGTCGTCCGGTTCGCAAGGCGCCAGCGTCACGAGGTCGCCGTCGTTGACCTTCGGACGCATCGAATGCCCGCGCGGGCGGACGGTCACGGTCTCGCCGCGCCGCAGCGCCTCCTTGGCGCGATCAGCCCAGCCCATGGTGCGTGCTCCGCACGGTCAGAAGCCCGAACCTCGCGTGAAGCCGCCGCCACCGCCGCCGCCACCGCCTCCGATGCGGAACCCGCCTCCGCCACCACCGCCGCCGCCGAACCCGCCGCCGCCGCCGCCGCGGAACACGCTGCGCGTCGCGGACGAACGCAACGCCGCGCCGACCACATGGCCCATGACCTCGAGCAGCACGCGGCCGGTGGAGCCGATCGCCTCGCCACCGTCCACCTGGGTGGTCGCCACCGGCGCGAAGCGCTGCCGTGCGCGCAGCTTCTCCCAGACGTCGTCGAGCGACCCGGAGCCGGCCTGCATGCGCACCACCTCGCCGTCGAGGTCGAGGCCTTCGATGCGCGAGCGGTCGGCGTCGAAGTTCGCCTCGCGGAAGCGGCGCACGAGGCGATCGAGGTCGGTCGCGTGCTGGTCGGCGGCGACGCGGCGCGCGCCGAGCGCCCGCGCCTCCGCGTCGAGCGCGTCGCC
>CAYQMF010000007.1:68050-100701 GCA_964418595.1 uncultured candidatus Brocadiaceae bacterium | reverse complement strand
GAAGCAGGGCATGTCCTCGCCGCGCGCGAGGCGCGGCAGGTAGTGGTCGCGCTGCGCCTGCGTGCCGTAGTGGATGAGCAGCTCCGCCGGGCCGAGCGAGTTCGGCACCATCACCGTCACCGCCAGCGGCATGGAGCGCGACGAGAGCTTCGCGACGACCGCGCTGTTCGCCGACGGCGAGAAGCCGAGGCCGCCGTACTCCTTGGGGATGATCATCCCGAAGAAGCCTTCGCGCTTGAGGTACGTCCACACCTCCGGTGACAGGTCGCGGCGCTGGTGCGTGTCCCAGTCGTCGACCATGCGGCAGACCTCTTCGACCTGCTGGTCGAGGAAGGTCTGCTCGGTGGCGCTGAGCCCGCCGTACGGCGCATCCACCAGGCGGCGCAGATCCGGGCGACCGGAGAACAGCTCCGCCTCGAGCCAGGTCTCGCCCGCCTCGATCGCCTGTCGTTCGGTCTCGGAGATCTCCGGCAGGAATTGCAGCCGGCGCAGGAGCGCCATCACGCCCGCGCTGAGTGCGATGCGAAGCGGCGGAACGTGCAGGAACGCTGCGATCGCGCCCGCTGTGATCAGCAGCCAGACCGGAGCCGAGAACAGCACGAGCGCCGCGGCGAAGAGCGCGGTCCATGCCCACAAGGGCGCGGCGACGCAGCCGAGGGTGAGGGCCGCGGCGAGCAGCCCGAGGCCGACGAGGCTGCCGGCGAGCGAGAAGAGATGCAGATCCATGGTGCGTGCGCGCTGAGTCGCGTGGGACTCCTCCGGGCCGAGGATCGGAAGCGTCGGCCGGGTCGCTTGACGGGAAGCGGGTGTGGTCGGTCGCGCCGGTGTCTTGGTGATGCGGATTGCGGTGCGGCCCAACCGGCGGGATGGCGGTCGCGCAACCGGGCCCCGAACCAGTTAGTCTTCGCGCCGCCACACTCCGTGGCATCGGCGATCGTCTCCCGGCTGGTCTCCAGCGAAACCCATGCAGCACACTCGCACTCTCGCGGTCTTCGGTACCGCTCTCGCACTCGGCGCACTTCCCGCACAGGTCAGCAAGTCGACCGCGTCCGTCGTGCCGCTCACGGAGCAGCAGCGCGGCATCGGCACCGAGGCTCTGCCCGGGCGCCTGCCGGGCACGCACCGCTACAACGTCACCTTTGCGACGCGGAGCTTCGACCTCGCCGCGTTCAAGGCCGCGACCGACCGCCGCGATCCCGCGGCGGTGGCGGAAATCGTGAAGGACCTGGAGCGCCGGGCGCAGCAGGACCAGGCCGAGTTCCGGCAGGCGGTCGAGGCCCTGGGTGGCGCGGTCAACATCACGTTCTGGCTGATCAACGCCTGCAACATCGACCTGCCGAACGAGCACGTCGGGCTCGTGCGCGGGATGCCGAACGTGCTCTTCGTCGACCCCGACCTCGCGACCTACCCGTTGGGCGCGGGCGCGATGCCGTTCATCAAGGTCGCGACCAACAGCAGCCACCACAACGCCGACGCCGAGCACACGCTGGGCAATCGCGGCACCGGCGTCGCGGTCGCCATCGTCGACACGAGCGCCGACACGTCGCTGCACGGCGCGAACATGCCGCACATGGTCTTCTATCGCAACGCCGACCGGAACAACCACACTGCGGGTGGGCTCGACGGCTCGCGCCTGATGGGGGCGTTCCAGATCGGCTCGCAGCCGGCGAACAACAGCCATCCGCACGGCACCGGCGTGTCGGGGATCGCGGCGGGCGCAGGTTGGCTGTCCGCCGGGCAGGACGCGGGGCACGCGTCCGACGCCAAGGTGATCATGTACTCGATCTGCGACGTGTCGCCGTCGTGCGGTTCGTCGCTGGCGATCGAGGCGGCGGGCTGGCAGCGGGTCGCGGCCGACGCGGCGACCTACGGCACGGTCACCGCCAACATGTCGTACGGCAGCAGTCCGTCGCCGACCGACGTGAGCCAGCAGGCGATCGATGCCTGCGCGCTGAACGCCGGCGTCCTGCCGGTGACGGCTGCCGGCAACGGTGGGTCGAGCACGGGCGGCAGTTCGTCGACTGCGAACGGGCTGGCGGTGGCGGCGGTGACGCCGGTGAGCAAGGCCGTGGCGGGGTTCTCGTCGCGCGGCCCGCTCAGTGGCGACCCGACGCGCTTCTTCCCCGACATCTCCGCCAACGGCGTGCAGACGGTGATGCCGCAGTACGGCAACGAGGGCGCGGACTACGTCGCGGACGGGACCTCGATGGCCTCGCCGCAGGTGTGCGGCGCCGGCGCCCTGGTGAAGACGTCGCGCATGGCGAGCAATGTGCGCGAGCTGAAGGCGCTGCTCCTCAACAACACGGAGAGCATCCAGGCGCAGAACGTCGGGCTCGACCGGAACGCGTACGGCGTGGGTTACCTGCGCGATGACCTCGCCTGCGCGGCGGCCCGCAACAACGAAGTGCTCTCCGGCACGATCAGCTCGACCACCACGCCGAACACGCACACGCTGGCGGCGGTGCAGAACCAGATCTACGCGGTGACGCTGGTCTGGAACCGTCACGTCCTGACCGGCACGAGCTGGTCCAACCTCAACCTCACCGTCAAGAACGGCGCCACCGTGCTGGCCACCAGCGCGACGCCTCGCAACCTGTACGAGAAGGTGGAGTTCAGCTCGCCGATCACCGGCAACCTGACCATCGAAGTCAGCGCCGCGAGCCTCGAGATCGCGAGCGTCCCGTATGCGGTGGCGTTCGGCCTGTCGAGCGCCAATGGCCTCGCCGCGGTGCGGATGTCGGGGGTCGGCTGTGTGGGTGGGACGATGTCGTTCTACGAGCTGTTCAACAGCAACACGTTCGACCTCGCCAACCGCTCCATCCGGATGACCCCGAGCGGCGGCGGCTACGCCGTGAGTTCGGTCAATGCGACCTACGTCGCGCCGACCGGTGCGGGGCTCGCTCTCACCGACGACAGTGTGTCGAACGTGATGACGCTGCCGTTCGCGTTGAGCTACCCGGGCGGGAGCACCAACGCGATCCGGATCTGCTCCAACGGCTTCATCCACCTCAACCCGGCGGCGACGGACACCAACTACATCCCCGACGTGAATGAGATGCTGACCCTCGGCCCGCGTCTGTTCTCGAACTGGACCGACCTGCTGCCGGACGGTGCGACCAACGTCAACAACGTGTTCTACACCGTCGACACCCCGGGCAACCGCGTGCTCATCACGTGGCGCAACGTGCCGGAGTACGGTCAACCCTCGACCTCGAACACCTTCCAGGTCGTGATCTACAACACCGGCGTGATCGAGTACGTGTGGCGGAGCATGTCGGTCGTGGCGCACCAGGTGCTGACCGCGTTCAGCCCGGGGGCCAACAACCGTGATCCCGGCTCGCGCGACATCTCCGGCACGCTGCCGTTCCAGACCCAGGGCACCGACCTCCAGCCGTTGTCGCTCGATGCGACGCGACCGTTGATCGGCACCACCTGCAACCTGCAGGTGAGCGGCATCCGCGGCGGCAGCCTCGGCGGCGTGGCCGTGCTGGGGCTCGACATCCCGGGGATCGAGCTGTCGTTCCTCGACATGCCGTCGTGCTTCCTCTACGTGAACCCGATCCTGCTGACGCTGTCGTTCCCGACGTTCGGGAGCACGGCGACGGTGCCGATCGGGATCCCCAACGACGTCAACCTGTCGGGTTCCAACGTGCCCGTCCAGACCGCGACGATCTCGCCCGGGGTCAACGCCCGCGGGGTGGCGACGTCGAACCTGGTGGTCCTCGTCATCGGCCGCTTCTGAGCAGCGTCGGCCGCGGAGCGGCCGACGTTGCTCAGGTGTTGCTGGACGCCGCAACGCGGCGTTCAGACAGCGAGCGAGGCGACGCATCGGCCCCGCTGCGGCGTCCGTGGGCGGAAGCGTCAGAGTGCCGGAATCTCTTGCTTTGCAACCCAAAGTGACGATACTCCCCGGCCGATGACCGCCGTCCTGCAGGCCAACGAGGTGTACCGCTTCCACGACGTCGACGGTCACCGCCACCCGGTGCTGAAGGGCATCTCCTTCGCCCTCGAGCGCGGCACGTTCACGACGATCATGGGGCCGTCGGGGTCGGGGAAGTCGACGCTGCTGCACATCCTCGCCGGCCTGGATCAGCCCTCGGCGGGGGACGTGCTCCTCGACGGCACGTCGATCGCCTCGGCCGACGAGGAGACGCGGACCCGGCTGCGCCGCGAACGCATCGGCTTCATCTTCCAGTTCTTCAACCTCATCCCCGACCTCACCGTCGAGGAGAACATCATGCTGCCGCTGCTCATCGCCGGGGACCAGCCGGCGCGGCACCAGGATCGGATCGACGAACTGCTCGGGTTGCTGCGGCTCGGCGACCTGCGGGCGCGCCCGCCGCGGCGCCTGTCGGGCGGCGAGATGCAGCGCACCAGCATCGCGCGCGCGCTCGTCACGCGCCCGCCCCTCCTGCTCGCCGACGAACCGACGGGCAACCTTTCTTCCAAGGACGGCGAGACGATCGTGCAGACGCTGCGCGACGTGGCCGACCGGTACGAGACCACGGTGCTGCTCGTCACCCACAACCCGCGCGATGCGGCGGCGGGGGATCGCGTGCTCTTCCTGCACGACGGCGCCATGAACCAGGACCACGCCCTCACGGGCGGTGACTTCCGTGCGGCTGACGTCTTTCGTCGTCTCGAGGAGCTGGGCATCTAACCGGCTCCGCACCGCCCTCTCGATCCTCGGAGTGGCGTTGGGCGTGGCGATCGTGGTGGCCATCCACGTGATGGACCACAACACGATCCGCAGCCGTCTGCTCGAGCAACGGCCGGACTTCGGCCTCGTCGACCTCGAACTCGTTCCGCTCGACGCCGGCGCCGACGTCGTTGCCGCGCGCACGGCGCTCGCGGGCAACCCGGCGGTCCGCGACGTGGGGCTGCTGCATCCCGGGGTGGCGGCCTTCGCGTCGAGCCAGCGCGCCCTGGGCACGGCGCAGGTGTTCGGGCTGAGCCCGTTGCCGGCGACGGCGTTCGCGCACTACCGCTTGGAGCAGGGCGAAGACCTCCGCGACCTCGACGGCGACGGCTACGTGCTCGTCGGCCACGAACTCGCCGTGGCGTTCGAGGTGAAGGTGGGCGACAAGCTCACGCTCGCCTGTCCGGCGGCGAGCCAGCGCACGGTGTGTCGTGGCGGCGTGCGCGAGACGGTGGCCCAGCCGATCGTCGATGCACCGGCGCCGGCGGAGGTGACCGTGAAGGGGATCCTGGCGCATGAACGTCTGGGTCGACGCAACCTCGGGCACGTGTTCGTGGCGAGCTACTCGCTCGCGCGTCGGCTCGATCCGACCCAGCGCACGCTGTTCCAGATCAACCGTCACCGCGGCAGCAACGTGGATGCGCTGCGTGCGGAGCTGGCGCGCGACTTCCAGGTGCTCGACGAGCGGAGCGCGATGCTCGGCGAGAGCGCCGACGAGCGGGCCTTCCGCAACGGGGTGAAGGTGCTTGGCTGCCTCGCCCTCGTGCTCGGCATGTTCGTGGTGTTCCAGACCCTGTCGCAGTCGCTGGTCGAGCGCCTGCGCCAGATCGGGCTCCTGCGCTGTCTCGGTGCCCGCCGGCGCGCGGTGGCGGGGGTGTTCCTCCTGGATGCGCTCGCGACCGCGGTGATCGGCGCGGTGCTCGGCGTCCTGCTGGGGCTCTTGCTCGCGTTCGCGCTGCAGAGCGTGCGCATCACGACCCTGGGGCTCGGCAAGAAGATCACGACCTTCGAGGTGCCGCTCACGCCGGTCCTGTGGACCGCGGCGCTGGGCATGCTCTTCACGCTCGCCGGGGCGGCGTTCCCCCTGTGGAAGGCGCGCAACGTGCCCGCGCTCGCGGTGCTGCACGCGCGCGGTCTCGCCGACGAGGGCGAAGGCGGCGGCGCCTACGTGCTGCGCGGCGTGAACACCTTCCTGTTCCTGATGCTGGTGCTGGTGCTGCCGGGTGCGTACCTCGCGATGACACCGCTCCTGTCGTCGGAAGGCCGCGAGACGCTGCTCGTGCTGGGCCAGCTCGGCGCGATGCTCCTGCTCTTCGGCGGCGTGCTCCTCGTCGCGCCCGGAGTCGTGCGCCGCGCGGGGGGGTGGATCCTCTGGCCGCTGCGCCGGATCCTGCCGCTGCCGACGTTCCTGCTCGGCAAGTCGCTGCAGCGCGCGCCGGGCCGCTTCGCGGCGTCGGTGTGCGGCCTCGCCGTGGTGCTCCTCGCGCTGGTGGCGCTCAAGCACATCACCTACGCGCTGCGCGGCGAGGTCGACCGCTTCGCGGCGGTGACCATGGAGGACCGCTTGTTCGTGCAGGGGGCCGGCGTGACCGTGGCGGAGGCGAGGGCACTGGCGACGGTGGGCAACGTGGTGGCCGTCGATGCCTTCGAGGGGCGCGTGCGGCAGGCGCCGTTCGAGGTCGCCGGGCTGGATCCGGCCGTGCTGCAGCGGCACGGCGTGCTCGTCAACGACCCCGCCGCGGCCGCGGCCTACGCGGAGACGCGGAGCGTGGTGATCAGCGAGCGGCTTGCGCACCTGCGCCAGCTCGGGTCGGGCGACACGCTGCACCTCCTCACCGACGAGGGGCCGCGGCCGTACACGGTGCTCGCGGTGAGCGATCGGGCCGGCTTCTTCCCCGACGAGCGGGCCTGGGCCATCGCGGCGCCGCGCTGGCTGCAGCAGGACTTCTGCGCCGGCGAGAAGTGCGTCGAACGAGTCGCCCTGACCCTGCAACGCGGCAGCAACTCCGACGCGACGCTGGCGCAGGTGCGGCAGATGCTGCCGACGCTGACCTGGGCCAAGAGCGGCGACTGGCTGCGCAACTACGCGCTCCGCGACGTGACGCGCGACTTCTTCATCTTCGACGTGCTGCTGGCCTTGATCCTGGGCCTCGCCGGCGTGGGGCTCGTCAACGCGATGACCATCGCGGCGATGGGGCGCAGCCGCGAACTCGGGGTCCTGCGCGCGCTCGGCATGGGGCGCGTGCCCATGCGCCAGACGTATCTCCTCGAAGGCCTCCTGGTCGCGGTGCTGGCGACCGCGATCGCGTGGCTCGCCGGCGCGCCGCTCGGCGCGATGGTCGTCGCCGGGTTGAACCGCGTCGCGGGCCTCGATGCGCCGGTGGTGCTGCCGTGGGCCTGGTTTTGGGCGGTGCCGGTGCTGGCCTGCGCCGTCGGCCTGCTGGCGGCCGTGCTGCCCGGCGCGCGCGCGCTGCGCGAAAGCCCGGCGGAGGCGGTGCGCTACGAGTAGGTGCCATGTCGGACGAACACATCCGCGCCACGCTGGACCTGCGCCTCGGAGGTGCACCGATGCAGCTCGCGGTGTCGCTGCCGCGCGGCGCAGTGCCGCTCGAGGCGGTGCTGCCGAACTTCCACCGCCTCGCCGACGCCGTCGGCGACGTGGGCACGGCCGCCGTCGGCAGGCAGGGTGCGACCATCTCCTGTCGCAAGGGATGCGGCGCGTGCTGCCGCCAGCCCGTTCCGGTCTCCGTTGCGGAGGCGCGCGCGCTCGCGGCCCTGGTAGACGCGATGCCGGAGCCGCGCCGCAGCGCCGTGCGGGCGCGCTTCGCTGCGGCGCGCGCGGCCCTCGAGGCCAAAGGTGTGCTGGCGAAGTTCGCGGCCGCCGCGGACCCCGATCTCGACGCGGCGGGCGGCGAGTACTTCCGCGCTGGCCTCGCCTGTCCGTTCCTGGAGGAGGAGTCGTGCTCCATCCACCTCGACCGTCCGGTCGCGTGCCGCGAGTACCTCGTCACCTCGCCGGCGGCGAACTGCGCGGATCCGCGGCGCGAGGCGATCACTCCGGTGCCGTTGCCCGCGCACGTCGGCCGCGCGCTGCGCACCCTCGACCGGCAGCACGGCGCGCCGGGCCAGGGCTGGATGCTGCTCGTGCTCGCGCTGGATCCGCCGCTCGCGCCCGGCGCCACGCGCGTCGGCCCTGCGTGGCTCGAGGACGGCCTCGCGCTCCTGACCGACGACGCACTCGCGACCTGGATCCGGCCGGGCAACCTGGCGGCGTTCCTCTCCTCCCTCGCCGACCTCGTGGGCTTCGGCCTGGCGG
This sequence comes from uncultured candidatus Brocadiaceae bacterium, assembly GCA_964418595.1. Lineage (GTDB taxonomy): Bacteria > Planctomycetota > UBA1135 > UBA1135 > UBA2386 > CAYQMF01. The sequence continues at coordinate 92,686 of CAYQMF010000007.1, read as the reverse complement.
CGAGCGATCGGGCCCGCCTCGTCGACGGCCTCACCGAGACCGACAGCGGCGCCGACCGATGGTTGGGGTGTGAGATGGCGGGGGCGAAGACCGCGCGCCTGCGCTTCGCGCGCGACGGCGGCGCCGACGCGGTGCGCCTCTGGCTCGAACTGCCCGCGGAGCTGCGGCCGACGGCGCGCTTCGCGCTCCGCCTGTTCCAGCGCTACGCGGTTCGCGATTAGCCGCGAGGCGGTGCGTCGAGAATCCGTGATCGACCGCGCGAGCGCAGGCGTCAGCGCGCCTTCATCGCATCGCGCAACGCCTTCTCCAGCTCCGTGAGCGTCTGCGCCAGCGCCGTGTTCCAGCCCTGGGCGATCGTCTCCGGACGCAGGTCGGCGAGGGTGGCGCGCTGCACGATGCGGGAGTGGCGGACCAGCGACCGGCGCTCGTCGAGGAGCAGGAACTCGACGCCGAGCACGGCGGCGGGCTGCGGCTCGCGCGCGTCGACGTAGAGGTCGGTGACGTCGCCCTCCAGCGCGTGCGTGAACTGGACCCGACTGCCGTCGCCCATCACTGTGGCGAACAGTCCGGCGTCCTGCAGCCAGCGTCGCGTCGCGCCGGCGATCATCACGGTGGGCGGCACGAAGAACTCGGTGTGGAAGTCGGCCTCGACGTCGCCCGCAGCGGTGCGATGCACGAAGCCAGCGCTGGCCCAGGTCGGGTTGGCGGAGAAGGCGAGGACCGCGAGATGACCGGCCGCCGCCGCCGGCTGCGGCTCCGGGCGTGTGGCTTCGAGCACGAAGCGGCGCTTGGTGGCGGGCGGGCGGTCGAGGCTCACGCAGCCGGTCAGGAGGGGGACCAGGAGGCAGATGAAGCGGGACATCAGCGACCGTTGCTGCGTGGCGGTGGGGGAGTGCCGAACAGGAGCCACGAGGGGTACTGCTCGGCCGTGGCGGTGAGAGCGCGCAGTTGCGCGGTCACGCGTTCGAGGTTGGCGAGGATCGCATCCACGCTGCGGCCGCGGCCGGCGACGAGATCCTGCACGTCGCGCGCGGCCCCGCGCGCGGTCGCGAGGGTGGCGGTCAGCTCCTCCGCGGCGCGCTGCGCCTCCGTCAACACGCCCGGGATGCGCGGGTCGCCGAGCAGCGTCCCTGCCTGATCGGCGGCGGCGGTGATGCGCGCGGCGGCGGCGTCGATCGCGGCAGTGGTGCCGGTGAGTTGCCGGGTGAGGCTCGCCGTCGCTTCGCGCACGGCGCCGAGCGTGCCCTGCGCGTCGCGACTCAGGGCCGCCGTGCCGAGGCCGTCGATGGCGGCGCGCGCGCTCGCCAGCGTCGTGCGGAGATCGGTGGCGATGCCCGGCAGGTCGGCCTGCGCCAACTGCTCGAGCAGATCGTCGACGCCGCTCACCACCTTGCCGAGCGCGCTGGGGGCGGAGGGGACGTACACGCGCTCCTCTTCCGGGCGTGGCATCCAGTCGCGCGGCTTGGGCGGATACTTCTTCGCGTCCGGCAGGATGTCCGCCTCGAGATAGGCCGAGCCCGTGATCCCGGTGGACGCGAGGCGGACGCGGAGGCCTTCTTCGATGCGCTGCGGCAGCACGTCGCGCAGGCGCTGGAGCTGGTAGCCGTCGGGGCCCCACAGCTCGAAGCGCACCACGACGTAGGGGATCTGCGTCTCCGTGTACAGCGCGCCCGCCACCGTGACCTCGGTGACCCGGCCGACGCGCACGCCCCGGAAGCGCACCGCGGCCCCGACCTCGAGGCCGGACACCGACTCCTCGAACAGCGACTCGGCCTTGATCACGTCGCGATCGCGCCGGCCGGCGCCGAGCACGACGACGCCGGCGGTGATGAGGGCGAAGCCCGCGATCACGAAGGTCCCGATCAGGAGGTAGCTGGTCTTGGTCCTCACGAGGTCTCCGGGGCCGGGTCGTCGCAGGGCTGGTTGGCGCGCTCGAAGAAGCGCGCCAGGAACGGATGGTCGGTGCGGGCGCGGAGCTGGCGCGGCGTGCCGATCGCGGCGACGCCGGACACCTCCTTGTCGAGCATCACGGCGCGATCGACGATGGCGAGGATGCTCGGGATCTCGTGCGTGACCATGACGAAGGTGATGCCGAGCACGTGCGCCAGACGCAAGATCAACTTGTCGAGCTCCGCCGACGACACCGGGTCGAGCCCCGCCGACGGCTCGTCGAGGAACAGCACCGGCGGGTCGAGCGCCATCGCCCGCGCGATCGCCACGCGCTTGCGCATGCCGCCGCTGATCTCATCGGGGTAGTAGCCTTCGAACCCCGACAAGCCCACCTCGCGCAGCTTGGCGCTGGCGATGCGCATGCGCATCGCGTGCGGCAGGCAGGCGTGCTCCTCGATCGGCAGCGCCACGTTCTCGGCGAGGGTCATCGAGCCGAACAGGGCGCCCTGCTGGTACATCACGCCGATCTGCTGCAGCAGGCGGACGCGCGCGGCGCCCTTCGCCTCGGCCATGTCGACGCCGTGGATGAGGACGCGCCCCGCGAGCGGCGGGTAGAGGCCGATCATGTGCTTGAGCAGGGTGCTCTTGCCGCAGCCCGATGCGCCGAGCACACCGAACACCTCGCCGGGGTACACGTCGAACGACACGTCGCGGGTGATGGCGACGCCGTCCCAGCCGCTGGCCACGGCCTCGACGCGCACGATGGGTTCGCTCCTGGTCGCGGTCATCACACGCCCAGGTGGTAGAAGAGGACGGCGAAGAGGGCGTCGACGATGGCGATCAGCACGATGCCGCTGACCACGGCGCTGGTGGTGGCGGTGCCGACGCCGACCGCGCCGCCGCGCGTGCGCATGCCACGGAAGCAGCCCACCGACGCGACCAGCACGCCGAAGACGAAGGCCTTCACCAGTCCCGACATCAAGTCGCCGAGGTCGAGCGCGGTGAGGACCTCGCGGTTGAAGGTGACGAGCGAGATGTCGAGCTGCAGCCAGGCCACGAACGCACCGCCGCCGAGCCCGGCGAGGTTGGCGAAGATCGTCAGGACCGGCGTGATCACCACCGCCGCCAGCAGGCGCGGCGTGACCAGGAAGCGCACCGGGTCGAGGCCCATGGTGGTGAGCGCGTCGAGTTCTTCGTTGACCTGCATGGTGCCGATCTCGGCGGCGAACGCCGAGCCCGAGCGCGCGGTGAGCACGATCGCGGTCATCAGCGGCGCGAGTTCGCGCACGAGGCTGAGGGCGAGGCCGTAGGGCAACAGGTTGTCGGCGCCGAAGCGGTGCACGAGGTCGGCCGACTGGTAGGCGAGGATCATCCCGAGCAGGGTGGTGATGAGCAGCACCACCGGGAACGCCTCGACGCCGGTGGTTTGCATGGCGCGCAGGGTGTCGCCCCAGCGCACCCGGTGCGGTCGCAGGGCCGCCACGGCCAGGGCGAGCGTCACCGCGCCCACGAAGCGCACCAGCTCCGCGCAGTCGTGCAGGAACTGCACCGTGCGCCGCCCGACCTCGACCGTGAAGCTCTCCCACGGCGGTGCCGGCTCGTGCACGACCGGCGGTCGCAGCTCCGGCCGCACGAGATCGAGGATCGGCTGGAAGGTCTCGGGGAAGCCTGCGAGGCGGAAGGTGCCGCCGGCCTTCGTGCACGCCGCGTCGAGGTCGACGAGCATCGCCGCGCCGGCCGTGTCGCAGTAGGAGATGCCGGACGCATCGACGATCGTCGCGCGACCCGGATGCGCCGCGAGCGCGCGCGCGCCGCGCCGCCACAGCGGCCCCACGCTCCACGTGTCGAGCCGCCCCCGGACTGCGAGGTGCAGCGCGGTGTCCTTGGCGTCGATGGTGAGGGTCGCGCCGTGACCGTCGGCGGCGGGGAGCATGCGAGGCCGGGAGTGTAGGGGGACGTGGGGAGGTGACGCGAGGATGTCGGGCGCCGGCGAATGTCGCACGCCGGCGTTGCCCCCTGGCACACCCCGCGTACAAGCTCCCCTCCTCACACCCACGTCCCCATGGCTTCCTGGCAACGCACGCACACCTGCGGTGACCTCACCGCCTCCCACGCCGGGCGCGACGTCGTCCTCAACGGATGGATCGAGAACCGCCGCGATCACGGCGCGCTCGTGTTCATCGACCTGCGCGACCGCTACGGCGTGACGCAGGTCGTGTTCGACCAGGAGAAGGCCGGCACCAGCGCCGACGTCGTCGCCCAGGCGCGCCGGCTCGGCGCCGAGGACGTCGTGTCGATCACCGGCAGGGTGACGCCGCGCGCTCCCGACAAGGTGAACAAGAACCGCGCGACTGGCGAGATCGAGGTGCAGGGCACGGCGCTCACCATCCTCACGGAGGCGAAGACGCCGCCCTTCGAGATCCTCGACAAGCCCGAGGCCAACGAGGAGCTGCGCATGCAGTACCGCTACCTCGACATCCGCCGCCGTCCGCTGGCGCGGGCGCTCGAGCTGCGCGGGAAGTTCCTCACCGCGGTGCGCAACTTCTTCACGCAGCATCGCTTCGTGGAGATCGAGACGCCGATCCTCACCAAGAGCACGCCCGAGGGCGCGCGCGACTACCTGGTGCCGAGCCGCGTGCACCCGGGCAACTTCTTCGCGCTGCCGCAGAGCCCGCAGATCTTCAAGCAGCTCCTGATGGTGGCCGGCATGGATCGCTACTTCCAGATCGCGCGCTGCTTCCGCGACGAGGACCTGCGCGCCGACCGGCAGCCGGAGTTCACGCAGATCGACGTCGAGATGTCGTTCGTCGAGGAGAAGGACGTCCTCGACATGATCGAGGCGATGGTGATCTGGTCCTTCAAGGAGGGGTTCGGGATCGACCTGCCGCACCCCTTCCCGCGCTTCGACTACGCCGACGCGATGGCGCAGTACGGCAACGACAAGCCCGACCTCCGCTTCGAGATGAAGCTGGTCGACATCGGCGCGCTGGCGGGCAAGAGCGACTTCAAGGTGTTCGCCGACGCGATCGCGCGCGGCGGCACGGTGCGCGGGCTGTGCGCCAAGGCGGTGGGCGACCGCTTCTCGCGCAAGGACATCGACGGGCTCACCGCGCTGGTCGCCGAGTACGGCGCCAAGGGTCTCGCGTGGGCCAAGGTCGGCAACGACGGGCTCAGCGGCAGCATCGCCAAGTTCTTCGCCGCCGAGAAGGGCGCGGAGCTGTGCAAGGCGATGGGGGCCGTGCCGGGCGACATGCTGTTCTTCGTCGCCGACCAGCGCCACGTCGTGCTCAAGGCCCTCTCCGAGCTGCGCCTGCGCCTCGGCACCGTGCTGGGCCTGCGCGACCCCAAGGTCTTCCGGTTCGCGTGGGTCACCAACTTCCCGATGTTCGAGTGGAACGAGGAGAAGGCGCGCTGGCAGTTCGCGCACAACCCGTTCTCGGCGCCCGTCGACTGGGACATCGGCGACTTCACCGTCGACACCGAGCAGCACCGCAGCCGCGCCTACGACATCGTGATGAACGGCTGGGAACTCGGCTCCGGCAGCATCCGCATCCATCGGCCGGCGCTGCAGAAGAGCGTGTTCGAGTTCCTCGGCATCAGCGAGGAGCAGCAGCGCGCGAACTTCGGCTTCATGCTCGATGCCTACGAGTACGGCGCGCCACCGCACGGCGGGATCGCGCTCGGCGTCGACCGGCTGGTGACGCTGGCGCTCGGCCTGGACAGCATCCGCGACGCGATCGCCTTCCCCAAGACCGCGACCGCGGCCGACATCATGGCCGCCGCGCCGTCGCCGGCGACGCCCGAACAGCTCGCCGAGCTGCACATCTTGACCCAGCGCAAGCCGGAGCGGTCGACGACTTGACCGTGGCGCAGACGGTTGCGTAGAACAACCGTCTGCATGAAGAACGCAACCCATGTGCCGATCGCCGACGTGCGCGCCCTGCGCGAGGCGGCGCGCCACCTCCTGCGCGAGCTGGGCTGCCTGCAGGGCGGCGGCGGGCTCTCGACCTCGCAGTGTCACGCGCTCGTGGAGCTGGAGGGGCGGGGGCCGCTGACCGGGGCGCAGCTCGCCGACCTGCTGCGCTGCGACAAGTCGACCACCAGCCGGGCGCTGGCACCGCTCGTGCGGCGACGGTTGCTGAAGGCCACCGTCCCCTCCGCAGACCGGCGCAGCAAGCGCTTCGAGCTGACCGCCGCTGGGCGCAAGGAACTCGCCCGCGCGCACGCGCGCGCCGACGAGCAGGTCGGCGGTGCGTTGCGCCTGCTCTCGCCCGCCGATCGCGACACCGCGCGGGCGGGGCTCGCGCTCTACGCGCGCGCGCTGCAGCGCGCGCGCCGGCTCGCGGCCGTCGTGTTTCGTGCCATCGCCGCCGCCGACAACGCCGCGGTCGCCCATGTCATCCGCACCGTGATGCCGGAGTTCGGTGCGTCGGGGCCCGGGTTTGCGATCCTCGATCCCGAGGTCGACGACATGCACGGCGCGTACCGGCGCAGGGCCGCGTACTTCGTGGCGGAGGTCGACGGCGTGGTGGTGGGGGGCGCGGGGGTCGCGGCGCTGGCCGGCGGGGACCTCGACGTGTGCGAGCTGAAGAAGATGTACCTGATGCCGGCGGCGCGCGGGCTCGGCGTGGGGCAGGGGTTGCTGACGCGCGCGCTGGCCGCGGCGCGCAAGCTCGGCTACCGGCGCTGCTACCTGGAGACGCTCACCCACATGCAGCAGGCGCGGGCGCTCTACGAGAAGAACGGGTTCCGCCGCATCGACGGTGCGATGGGCAACACCGGGCACTTCGGCTGCAACACGTTCTACCTCCGCGAACTGGACTGAGGGACTGAGGGACTGACGTCGCCCCCGGTTCTCGGCGGGCGGACGGGCGGCTATCCTCGCGCGGTCGCCGCCGCCCGGCGCGGTGACTGCTCCACCCTCCTACGTCCGCCCACCATGCGTCTCACCGTCTTGGCGTCTCTCTGTCTCGGTGCAACCCTGACCGCTCAGTACCGCACCCTGCCCCTCGGCTACGACGTCCGCCCCGGGGAGTACTCGAACGGGGTCGGAGTCACCTATCCCTTCGGGCGCTCGGTCAACTTCGACTACCAGGAGGTGCACACCTCGTGGCGGGGCACGACGCAGGCTCCGCTCACCGCGATCGGGTTCCGCCGCGCGCCGCGCCGCGTCGCCAACGCCACCGCGCTGGCGCACACGGTGGACGCGACCGTCACGATGGGGCCGGGGTCGTTCGCCGGGTTCACCAGCACCTTCGCCACCAACTACACGGGGACGGCGACGGTGACGATGGCGACGCGCACCGTGAACATGCCGGACTGGACGCTGCCGTTCGTGCCGGAATACCTGTTCTCGGCGTGGTTCCCGCTGGATGCGCCCTACGTCGTCGACACGACCCAGGACTTCGTCTGGCAGCTCCTGCTGATGAACTCGACCCTGCCCAACGTCGGCTCGTCCCTCTACTACTCCGACCGCACGTCGACCACGAGCGCGACGGCGTTCCAGCTCGGGACCGGCTGCGTGGCGACCGGGTATGCGAGTCCGGTCACGCTGACGACTTCGTACACCAACAACGGCACGACCATGGGGTTCACCGTGAGCGGCGCCAACTACCCGGCGAACGTGCCGGGCGTGCTGCACCTGGGCGCGACCAACATGAACCTCGCGTTCCCCGGGCTGTGCGGCACGGCCTACGCCTCGCCCGACGTGGCGTTGCCGATCGGGCCCACCAGCAGCACCGGCGCGCTCGCCTCGACGGCGTTCTCGTTCCCGTTCGAGCGCTCGCTCCTGCGCGCGTTCTTCTTCACGCAGGCGCTGGCGCCCGACGTCGGTCAGGCCGGGCTGCCGCTCGTGCTGTCGAACGCGCGCGAGGGCGGCTTCCCGCCCGGGAGCACGTTCAAGTACATCTACTCGCTCACGCCGCCGTCGGCGACGGGGAGCGGACCCTTCACCGCGGGGTCGGTGATCTCCGCCTACCAGTGAGCCACGCGGGGGCCTACTGCGCCCCCAGGTCGTAGAGCACCTGCTTCGAGGCCTCGTGCCGCCACACGATGGTGGCGCCGGCGGGCGTCTCGCCCTTCTGCAGTGGGGCGAGCGCGCTGTTGGTGTAGACCTCGTTGGGGCCCACGAGCAGGAAGCGTGCCTTCGCCTCGGTGCGGGCCCAGGTCAGGAAGCCGGCGAGGTCGACGTCGACCTTGGGAAACTCGTTGGGTAGCCCGGTCACGTGGTTGATGTGCGGCTTGCGCGCGATGAGGCGGTCACCGTCCTTGGCGAGGGGCTTCAGCGCCGCCGCCGCTTCGAACAGCTCCACCGGCTCGCTGGTGAGGTACTCGCGGGTCTTCCACGCGCTCATCGCCATCGGCACGAAGAACACGGCTGCCGCGCAGAGCAGGCGCACGCGGCGCGCGAGCGATGTCTCCTGCGTGCCGCCGTCGGCGCCCCAGCGATGGCAGAGTGCGGCGGCCACCAGCGCGGCGGTGGCCGGCACCAGCGGGTAGCCGTAGCGTGCCTGGTAGGGCACGAGGGCGACGATCCCGTACAGGAGCGCGGGGAAGGTGAGGAAGGTGAGCGCGCGCCGGCGGTCGGACCAGCCGCCGGCGAACCACAGCAGCAGGCCCGCTCCCGCGAACAGCAGCGCGGGGAAGGTGACGCTGTCCTTCAGGATCAGGAACGCGTCGTCGTAGTAGTCCTGGGCGTAGAACTTGGCGACGCGTTTGGGATCGCGCGTGAAGACCTCCCACATCGACGAGAACTCGGTCTCCATGTTCGCGATGTGCACGGGCGAGAGCCGCTCGGTCGGCGTGCCGTAGCAGTCGGCGGCGACCAGCGCGTAGGTCTTGCTGTCCTTCTTGTCGGAGAGTCCCAGTTGCGGGGCGGCCCAGCTCGGCGCGCTGCCGACGATCGCCGGCACCAGGAACAACGCGAGGTTGCGGGCGCGGCGAGTGAACGCAGTCCCGGGCAGCGGCCACAGCAGCAGCCAGCCGGCGACGGCGGCGATCAGCGCGATGCCCGGGTAGCGGACGGTCATCGCGAGACCGGCGAACAGTCCTCCGAGCAGCAGGCCTGGCACGCCCGGTGCCTGCGCGCGCAAGACCAACGCGAGCGAGGCGGTGGCGAGCGTGACGAACACCATGTCGTTGCTGACCACGACGCTGTAGCGGAACAACGTCGCGTAGAGCAGCGCCTGCGCGAGCAGCGCCGTGCCGGCCGACGCGAACGCCCGCACGCACAGGAACGTGAACAGTCCGCTCAGCGCGAGCGTCGCGACGGCCACGTGCTTGCCGAACTCGAACATGTCGGGCACGAGCAGCGAGCCGGCGGCGAGCAGCAACGGATAGCCCGGCCCGCTGCGCGGGTTGGCGACCGGCTTGCCGGCGAGGATGTCCTGCGCCGCGGGGAAGAACTGGTAGTAGAGGTCGGACTCGACGCCGTAGCCGCCGAGTTCATGGAACGTGTTCAGCCACCAGCCGAGGGCGCCGACGGCGAGCGTGAGCAGGAGGGCGACGAGGCCGAAGCGGCGATCGACGCTCCACGAGGGCGGGGCGGAAGCAGTGGTCACGCCGGCATCGTCGGCGGCAGACGAGACCGACGCAACGACGGGCGCCGTGGCTCAACGCCCGACCAGCGCGACTGCGGCGTCGAGGAGTTCGTCGCGCCCGGCGCGGATCCCGGCGCGCGTGCGTGGCACGGAGTGCGTGGGCAGGATGCCTACCCCGTGATGCGTGGAGTCGTCGTGCTTGCGCACGACCATCCCCGTCCAGGAGATCTGGTACCCACCAACGGTCGTGAACGGGTTGACGTTGCCGTTGGTACCGGCCGAGGCCTCACCCACGAGAGCGCCGAGTGCGTAGTGTTCGACGATGCCGAGGCACGACTCGGCATAGCTGATGGCCCGTCCGTCGACGACGAAGGCGAGCTTGCCGGTGACACGGGGGGCGCGCGGCGTGAGCTTCCAGCGCGCGGTGGCCTCGAGGCGGGCGTCCGCGCGGTCGGGGCGCGTGCAGCGCGGGATCAGCCAGCGCGCGCTCTCGACCGGCGCGCCGATGAGGTGCTGGAAGAGGACCTGCGGCGTGAGCTTGCCGGGGTAGCCGCGGAAGTCGAAGACCACGCCGCGCGCGGCGACGAGGCGCGGGATCGCGGCCAGCAATTGCTGGTCGTCGATGCGCTCGATGTCGACGTACAGCACGCCGTCGGCGACGTCGGCGATCGGCGCGGGGCGGGTCTCGGCCGGTGGCGCCTGCGGAGTGCGTGCGACCTTGCACGTGTGCCGTTGTCCGTCCTCGCCCTCGATCTCGAGGCGCACGGCGCCGGCGGGACCACGCAGGAGCGTCGCGGCGAGCTGGCTGCACAGGAACTGCGGGGTCGCGGCGCTGATCTCGGCACCGACGCGCTGGGCGACGCTCGCGAGCGCTTCGCCGTCGAGGGCGGTGATGCGATCGCCGCGGCGGACGGCGATGCCAGCGTCGGTCGTGAGTTCCCCGGTGACCGCCGTGACGATCAGGTCGTCGCCGACGAAGGCGGCGGCCACGGGCGGCGTCGCATACGCCTCGTCGCTGCCGTGCGACACGAAGCCGTGGCCGTCGCGAAGGCTGGCGACGAGGCGGCGCAGGGGTGACAGACCGGCCGCCGCGTCGGGCGCCAGCGCCATCGCCTGCAGCGCGGGCGCGAGGGTGGAGTGCCAGTCGACGGCCGCGTGTTCGAAGTAGGGGTAGAAGTGCTGGAACACGTTCCACGTCTGCACGACAGCGGCGAGGCGCGTGGCGCGATCGTCGGTGGCCTTGCGGCTGGACGCGGCGCGGGTCGTCGCCAACGGCGCGGTGACCCAGAGCGACGTCGGCACGGCGCTGCGCAGGCCATCGCCCAGCGCGAGGATCGTGGGCTCGGCGGGATCGGCGGCACCCTCTTCGCGCGCCGAGGCGAGCGGCATGCGCCGTCGGCGGCTCGAGTACACCGGCGACGATCCGAACCCGACGCCGGCGTGCACCCAGAACGCGACCCGCGCGCCGTCGGGCGGCGTCGCGGCGGGAGGCGGAGCCTCGCCCTCGGCGAGGATCGAGACACCGGGCGCGATGGGCGCGAGCCACGCGGTGAGCGCGGCGCGGAGCTGCGCGGTGTCGCGCGCGGGCTCGACCGCACGCACGCCTTCGACCGCGAGCGCATCCCAATCGGCGTTGGCGGCGGCGTCGCTCGGGTGGAACCAGCGCACGCAGCCATAGAGGCGCGCCAACGCGACGAGGTTGGTCGTGCCCCGCGCGTCGAGCGCGCGCGGTGGCTCGGGCGGGACGATCGGACCGAGCACGAGGAGACTCAGCTCGTCGAGAGCGGCGCCGGCGCCCGGTGCGAGCAGGCCGAGCGTGACCGCGATCGCGTCGTCGGCGACGTCGGCTTCCAGTTCCACCTGCTCCCACGCCGTGCCGCGCACCGGCCGGTCGGCCATGTTGTCGAAGGCGCCGCGCCGGCCATCCTTGCGATCGACGCGGATCCAGAGCTGCGCCTGGCCCGAGGGCGCGGCACGCAGCACACCGATCAGCTTGATGCGCTTGCCGCGGAGTGGCGCGGCCTCGACGTGCGTGAGCGCGATGCCGGTCGCATTGGCGCCGCCGCGAGTCGTGAGCACGAGGCACGCTGCGCCGGCTTGGGGCTCCTTCGCGGCGATCGCGCCCGCGTGGCTCGGCGTGGTGACCATCCAGCCGGCGGGCAGGCCGCCGATGGGAGCGTCGAACGCGAAGTGCCGGTGGATCTCCTGCACGGGAGATGCCATGGCCAGGAGGAGCGCCAGGCTCGGACGCAGCATGCCGCCATCATGCGCGCCGGCGCTCCGGACGCTACAAACGGCGCATGCGAGGTTCGTCGCGTCGCCGGTGCTGGTTGCTCCTGTGGGGACACGTCACGTTGGCGGCGCAGGGGCCGCTGCCGGTGCCGTCGGCGGAGGCGGTCGAGGCGGTGCGCGTGGAGTTGCTCGACGAGCTGGCCTCGCTCATGGTGGAGGGTGGGGCGCCAGGCGCCTCGATCGAGCGGTTGCTGGTGCGCGCGGAGTGTGCGGACCTCGCCCCGGCGTTGCGCTACGCGCTGGCGGAGCACGCGGGTCGGTGCGCGCGCGCGGCGGGCGACGTGGGGGCGGGGCTGCGGGTGGCGGATCTGGTCGCCACCGTCTTCGCCATCCCGCGGGATGCGGCGCGCGAGACCGCGCTGCGACGCTTCGGGTTCGCGCGCGCCGTGACCCCGCAGGTCCTGGCCGGTGCGTGGCTCGCGGAGGCGGACCGTCTGCTGGAGGGCGATGGCGCGGCGTTCCGTGTGTGTCTGGAGGCGGCCGCGCGTCTCACCAAGGTGGACTCGCCGCCAGGGCTCGCGGCCCTCGTCACCCGCGCGATCTGGGACCGGTTCGCGGTGCGCGAGGCGCACGAGCGCTGCGTCGCGGCGCCGCAGGACGAGGCCTTGCGCGGGCGCTACCGCGCGTTCTATCGCGGCGACTTCGCGGCCGGGCTCAGCGACCTGCGCCGCGGCGACAACCGCCCGGCGCGCGTCGCGGATGCCAAGCGCGCGGCGCGCGAGAACGCGGAAGACCCTCAGGCGCTGGCGATGGTCGCCGAGCGCTGGATCAGCGTCGCCGCCGATCAAGCCGATGCCGTGGCGCGCGCGAACGTGCGTCGCCACGCGTTGGACCTGCTGGGCGAAGTGTTCCTCGCGACGACCCCGCACCTGCTCGGCAACGAGACGGAGCTGTCGGAGCCGGAGTTGCGGCGGCTGCATCGGCTCTTCGATCGGGCGAGCGAGATCATGGCGGAGGGTGGCGATGCGTTCGTGCAGCGGTTCCACGACGAAGAGGATCTGCGAGGGCTGCACATCACCAACGGGGAGTGGCGGGTCGAGGGCGGTGCGCTCGTGGGGCGGAGCACGGGCGAGGCGACGCGCGCGACGCTGCCTTGGGCGTGGCGGAAGATCCAGAGCGTGACGATCCGCGGCGGGATCCGCTCGAAGGGCAACCTCAACTTCCGCGTAGCGGTTGGATCGTGCAACGCGATCCTCAACTGGGAGCTCGACGACACCAACCCGATCTGGGTCGGGGACGTGGAGCAGCGGGTGGGGCCGCGGGCGCTGGGCGTGGGGCGCGAGCACGCGATCCACGTGCGGCAGTTGGGTGAATGGATCGGGGTGTTCGTGGACGAGCGCCTGCTGACGCTGTTGCCGGGGACGTTGGCAGGGACGGTGAGCGTGTACCCGGCGTTGGGGAGCGAGATCGCAGTGCGGGAAGTCGCGGTGATCGGGGATCTGGACCTGACGCGGGTGGTGACGGGGCCGTCGGGAACGGCGCGGTAGGAGACCAGCCAGCGCAGGAACCGATCCGGATCTGGTTCTCGGCAGACCCCGATGCGCTGCCCACCGCGGTGGAGTCGAGCGCGGGCGCTCAGCTCGCGTAGTGGTGGTAGTGGTCGACGAAGCGTTGCAGCTCGTCGGCAGTACCGGTGTCGAGGTCGCCACGGGTGCGCGCGTCGCCGATCGCGTCGCGGAGGCGGGCGAACGCATCCAGCGCCAGCAGATACGCGGGGAAGTCGGCGCGCGGCAGGGGCGGCTCGACGAGGGTCTGCAGGCGCGGCAACCAGTGCGTCTGCGCCGTCGCGAAGCCACGCGCCAGGTCGCGCCGCTCCGCGAGGCTCAGCGCCCAGGGGTCCTGCTCCACGCGTGCGCGCAGGCTCGCGGAGGGGACGCCGAGGAGACCCGATCGGTTGGACGAGGACATGCAGCCGTACCGATCGGCGCGTCCGGATCGCATACTTGAGCCGTGACCGCGCCGCCTGAGAACCGGGCCGACAGCCTTCGTCCCCTCGGTCTCGCCGATCTTTCGGCGATCCGTGACCTGCTGGGCGATGCGGCGGGCCCGGCGACCTACGTGGGCAACGACCTCGGCGACGCGGCCATCTGCCGGCAGCTCGCGCGCCGGGCCCTCGGCGTGTTCCAGGGTGGGACTCTGGCGGCGATGTGCTGGCACGGCGGGCGCGCCAACCTCATGGTGATCGAACGGCCAGGAAGCGCGATCGAGCCGGCCGGGCTGGCGGCGGCGCTGGGGACGCAGGGCGACCCGTGGCGCATCGCGCTCGGTCCCCTGCCGCTCCTCGCCGGGCTGGCAAGCGGCGCGTGGGGAACGACCCGCATCTTGCGGACGCAGATCTTCTGCGCGGCGGAGCGCACCGCGCAGGTCACCGCCGCGGCGCGGACGATGCGGTTGGCGGAGCGTGCGGATCTCCCATGGCTGGTCGAGGCCGCCATCGAGCTGAACCGCACCGACCTCGGGCTCGCACCAGACGAAGTGGCGGAGCGGTGGGTGCGCGAGGCGGCGCGGGCGCGGCTGCGCGCCGGGGCGACCTTCGTCGTGGGGGCGCGCGGTGCGCCGCTCGCCAAGCTCGACCTCGGCAGCCGGGGCGTGGCCGGCGCGGTGATCGAGGGCGTGTTCACCGCGCCGCGGGCGCGCGGCCAGGGCCTGGCGGCGGGCCTCGTCGCGGCGGTGTGTGCGGAGGAGCTGCGGGCCGGCGTGCGGCGGGTCGTGCTGCACGTCGACCGGGACAACGGACCCGCGCGGGCGTGCTACGCGCGGGCCGGCATGCGCGAAGTGTGCGAGTCGGGGCTGCTGCTGCGCGACGCGTGACGCCGCCGCTACTGTCGCGTTGCCAGCAGCGCCAGCGCGTGTGCGGGCTCGAGGAGCGGGTGCTCGGCGAGGCGACGGAGGTCGAGCGCGATGAGCTCGCGGCCGAGCGCGGCGCCGCGCGCGCGGGCCTGCGCGTCCTCGCCGGCCGCGCGCAGGACGCGGAGCAGCGAGGCGCGTAGCAACGCGCTGCGATCGAGCTTGATCGCCTCGAGCAGCTCGCGCGTCTCGGCCGCGAGTTCGAGCCGCTGGCGGTGGGCGGCCGCGCGCAGCGCGTGGCTCCACGCCGACTCGCCCTCCTTGCTGAGCGCCGCCTCCGCGGTCTCGGCGTGCCGGCGGTTGCGCGCGACGTCGGCGAGGCCGGCCACGAAGGTCACCGCCTTGCGCGCCGTGGCGTCGATGTGGGGCAGGCGCTCGAAACCCGCGACGGCGCGCGCGGCGTCGTCGGCGTGGCCGAGCAGGACCAGGACGTGGCCGGTGCTCGCGATCTGTGCGGCGTGCTGCTCCAGGCGCGAAGTGCGCTGGCGCAGCCATTCGAGATCGGTGAGCAGGAAGCGCACCGCGTCCTGGTCGCGCCCGCCGAGGATCGCGTGCGAGGCCTGCATGCGGAGCACGTGATGGAGCACGCCGCTCTCGCGGACGTCGCGACGGACCGCCAGTTCGCCGAGGTACGCGGTCAGCTCGGCGTCGCGGCCCGCCGACCACAGGGAGATCGCACGCGGGATCGCGAGCAGGAGCGGGGGCAGGCGCGGACCGACGGCGTCGAGCACCTCGAGTGCAGGCTCTGGGCGTCGCATCCCGAGCAAGGCGAGCGCGTGGTGGTAGCCGACCTGCGCGATGTGCGGCCAGCGCTGGCGCAGGCCAGCGAGGAGTGGCTCCGCTTCCTCGAATCGTCCGAGCAGATTCAACGCCTGCGCGCGCGTCCACCGTGCCTGGGGATCGGCGGGTCGCTCGCGGGCCTCGGCTTCGCCCAGCGCGAGCAGGAGCTTGTCTGCCTCTGGAGCCTTGCCGGCGGCGCCGTCGGCGGCCTGGGCGAGCAGGACCGCGCGCGCGAGACGGTGCGCCGTGGGTGCCATGGTGCGGTTCGTCAACTGCAGGGCAGCCTGCGCGGTGCGCTCGGCGCGGGCGTACTCGCCGTCGCGGAGATCGAGTTCGGCCAGCGCCAGGAGTGTGATCGTGCAGCCTGCATCGGCTGCGCGCGCGTCGCCGAGGCGGGCCCGCGCCGTACTCACGTCGCCGGCGACGATCGCGGCGAGCGCGGCCTCGGTGTGCTCGACGCACGCGGGGACTGTCGAGTAGGTGCGGGCCATCGGCGTGGCGCGCGCGTCTTCCTCGCCGAGCGCGATGCGGGTCGCGAGGGCGAGAGCATCGGCAGAGTCGGCGAGGCGCTCCGGTGCGAACGCCGCGGCGGCGAGCGGCGTCGGCGGCTGGCCGTCGACGAGGAGGGTGCTGGTGAGCGTGGCGCCGGCGACGTCGTGGTGGACGCCGATGGCGTAGGGACTCGGCCCGTCCTCGATGGATGCGGCGGCGTCGAACCGCACCGACTGCCGCAGGGCTTCGCGGAGCAGCCCGTCGAGCACGGTCGCGGGGCGGGGTGTGTCCCCGAGCACGACGACCGGGAGAAGGCGCAACGTCGTGCCGGCGGGAAGACGGTGCACGACGGCGAGGTCGCGCCGGGCGGGGGCGTCGGTGGGGCCGGCGGCGCAGCCGCACAGGAAGACCAACACGAGGACGCGGCGCCTGGACATGGGGTGAGTGTGTGGGGGAGGGCGGTCGGCGCGCAAGGCTCGCGCCCGAGGCGGCGGTCGGTCCGTCGCCGGCACGGTCCGGCTTCGAGGGCGGCTGTGTCGGGTCCACCCACGCCGGCGGGCCGGTCCAGCGCGGCCGCCGGCCGTGATGCGACGCTATGCTGCGGGTTCCGCGCCAGGCGTCACACTCGGAGGCAGACCATGGTCGTCCAGAGCCGTCGTCAGTTCCTGTTCCGCATCGGCAGCACCTTCACCGCAACCGCCTGCGGACTCGTTGCGGCCGACACGCTCGGCTCGCCGCTCGCGCGGAGGTTGGGCGAGCGCCTGCGCTTCGGGCGGCTCGATCCGCTGGTCGACCTGATCCAGGCGACGCCCGCCGACGATCTGCTGGGCAAGCTCGTGGCGGCGCTGCGCGCGGGCACGCCACTGGCCGACATCGTCGCGGCCACGGCGTTCGCCAACGCGCGTGCGCTGGGCGGCACCCACTACGACGGCTACCACGTGCAGATGGCGCTGCTGCCGGCCTACGCCATGGCGCAGCGCATGCCGGGCGAACTCGCGGCGTTGCCCGTGCTGAAGGTCGTTCACCGCAACGCGAGCGTCGTGCAGGCGGCCGGTCGGGCCACCCGGGACGCGCTGGCCGCGGTGGCGCCCGCAGCGGGGGCGCTGGTGGAGGATGTCCGCAAGCGCGATCTGGACGTGGCCGAGGGCGACCTCGAAGCGTTGGCGCAGCAGTCGGCGGAGCGGGCATTCGTCGATCTGCAGCGCGTGGTGCGCGACGAGCCCGACGTGCACCGCGTCGTCCTGTCCTGGCGGGCGTTCGACCTGCTCCGCCTCACGGGCGGGGAGAACGCCGCGGCGATGCTGCGGCAGTCGGTGCGCTACTGCGTCGACGCCGATCGCGGGCGGGTGCAGCGTGGGCAGGCGGCGTCGCCGCTGCGCGAGATCCTGGCGGCCCTCGAGGCCGAACTCGGGCTGGCGGAGCGCATTCGCGGCGACCGCCGTCTCGACGACGCGCAGCTGGCGGCGCTGGCGGAAAAGGTGTACGCGGCGCCGCGCGCCGAGGCCGCGCGCGCGGTGGCCGAGGCCCTGGCCGACGGCAGGGATCCCGAGGACGTCGGCGAGGCGTTGTCGCTCGCCGCCAACCGCCTGCTCCTGCACGACCCCGGTCGCACCAAGGAGCAGCCCGGCAAGCCCGTGGGGAGCGTGCACGGCGCCTCGGTGGGAGTCCACGCCAGCGACGCGGCCAACGCGTGGCGGCACATCGCGCGCATCGGTCCGGCGTCGCACGCGTTCGCCAGCCTGATCGCCGGTGCGTTCCACACCGCCGGCCAGACCGGTCAGGTGGTCGCCGAGCGCCATGACCACGCCGGCAAGCCGGTCACGGCGGAGGCGGCGGCGGACCTGCTGAAGCAGCTCGACGGCTGCATCCGCGAGGGCGACCAGCCGGGTGCGTCGCTCGCGGCGCGCCGCTACGCCGTACTCGGCCATCCTGCCGGTGCCCTGCTCGATCTGCTGCTGCAGTACGCGGTCACCGAGGATTGCGCCCTGCACGCCGAGAAGTACTTCCTCACCGGGGTCGAGCAGATCGAGCGTGCGCGGCCGGCGCACCGGCCCGACTACTGCGCCGCCCTGGCGCGCGTCGCTGCGAGCCAGCACGGCTTCGCCGCGCCGGGCGTCGACGAGGCGCGGCGGCTGCTGGCGAGCTGAAGGCGGCGGGTCAGCGTCACGAAGGAAGGTCCGGCATCGCGACCCATCGCCGCCGGCGGCCCCCTCGCCTTGACCAGATGCCGTCAAGCTCCACGACGTCCCTTGGGACCCCAGCGAGGTCCAGGCTTGAAGGACCGCCGTGGGCATGATCGTCCCGGTCGTCGCTCGTCGCGAGTTCTGGCGATGCGTTCGAGGAGTCGAGGCAGACAGTGGAGAGCTCGTTGAGGATCGTCGCGGCAGAGCCTGGCCAGGTACTCCGCGAGCGCGAGCACCGTGCTCTTGACGGAGATGGCATGGTAGGGCGCATCGACGTGCTCGGCTGCGGCGGCGAGCAGGAACCTGGCGACTGCCACATGGATGGCTTGGGCGAGGATCTCCTGTCGAACGCCGAGCGCCGACTTGGCGTGGAACTGACGCTGGTCGAAGTACGCGGACTTCTCGAGCTTGAAGAGCGCCTCGATCTGCCACCGCAACCGGTAGAGCTCAGCGATCGGAGCGCGACTGACGTGCGCACGGCGCAGCGAGGTCAGGTGGAAGGACCCGCTCCCGCTCCCGCTCCCGCTCCCGTCACGGCTTCCTGCGCCTTCGCGAGCTTCACCAGCATCGCCGCGATGCGTTCGAGGATCGCCTTCCCATCGGAGTGAAGCTCGGGTGGAACAAGCTTCAAGCGCAGGCATACATCGAGGATTGCCGCGCTCTCCGTAGTCGAGCCTACAGCGATCATGGAGTAGCGCCGCTTGTCGGGCTTCGAGAACTTGCCAGCGCCCTCGGCAAGATTGAGGACGATCGATGTCGAGGCACGCTCGAGCTGGTCGCCGAGATGACCGCGTCCGCGAGGAACCTGCTCGACCACTTGGTTGGCAAGTGCGATGAAGTCCAGGGCCAGGATGTAGACATCGAGCTTCTCGTGGCCGAAGGGCATGCCGGATGGTACCCACACGCAAGCGGGAGCGGGTGCGGGAGCGGGAAGACCCATTCTCCTGAGCGCTCTCCTGCCGTGACCTCACGCGACGCCTGGGACCTTGACGGCATTGCCCCAGAACCGGAGATGGACAAGAAGAAGAACAGCCTCTCGCGAGCGTCCGCGCTCTCCGTCATCACACCTCGTCCGCAGCTACACCTCGTTTAGGCGAGACGCCGATCATGTGGCGAGGAATCGGTTGAGTCGGCGCCGATCCGGGCGCGTTCGGTGCTGTGTTCGTAGGCGGTTCGCGGGCGTCGCCGTTGCCGCTGGGCGCGGGTTGCCGGGTCTACGTCGACTTCGCGGTCGCTGTGTCGCTGAGGCCGTTCCAGGCCACGGTGCCGACCTGGAGCCAGAGCCTGGCGATCCCCCTCGTCCAGTCCCTGAGCGGCGTGACGCTGACCGCGCAGGCGATCTTCGCCGGCACGCGCTCGCCGCTTGGCTACGAGGTCAGCAACGGCGTGCGCCTCACGATGGGCCAGTAGGTGACGCTCCGCCTTGCTACCTGCGGCGGATCCAGTGAGTGGTCAGGTGTGCCGCGCAGCGACCAGGATCGATGCGCGGGGAGGGGATGCGGGGCGCGGATGAGAATGGTGTCGAGTGCGTTTCTCGTGCGCGGCTCGTCACTCGACCACCAGCCGGACCGCATTGCTGAGGCGAAGGTTCGGGGAGATTCCCACGAGCGCCTGCAGCGCGATCGGCAGGCCGTGCAGGTGTTCACCCGCGGGCAACAGCATCTGCACCAGACGCGTCGCGTCGGCCTGGATGCCTGCGTCGAGCACCAGCACGCCGACCCGGGGGTCGAGTTGCAGTTCGCCGATGGGCAAGTTCACCGGCGCCATCGGCGCACCGAGCAGGACGATGCCGAGCTGGCCGACCGGCGCGCGGAGCTGCGCGGACAGGATCTCGCCGGGCGCAACGCGGTTCGAGGCCAAGAGCATCGGGGCGTTGCCGTCGCGCATAGCCGAGAGGATCACCGCCCGGCCGTCGATCATCACGGTGATGAGGGCGATGCCATCCTGACCACTCGATCCGAGGTTCCATCCGGCGAAGCCGATTTCGTGGTTGGGGCCGGACAGCTCGGGGACGCGCGCGGGCGCGCCGAACGCTGACTGCCGGCTGCTGCGGCCGGCGGCGTAGATGTCGAAGTTTCCGCTGCGGTCGCTGGCGAAGAAGAGCCACAGTCCGTCGTCCGAGAGGCTCGGCGACTGCTCGTGGTTGGCGGAGTCGATGCCAGGCAGGCAGACCGGGAACCCCCACGCGTCGTTGATGGACGCGCGGCCGGAGCGCCAGATGCTCCTGCCACCGAGACTGCCTGGGCGGTTGGAGGTGAAGAACAACTCGAGGCCGTCGCCGGTGATCGCCGGATGGGTGTCGTCCCAGGCGCTGTTGAGCCGGGTCATGGGCTGCGGCGCGAGGTTGCCAGCGACGATGTACAGATCGTGTCCCCCAGCACCGCCGGGCCGGTTGCTGTGGAAGCACTTGTCCCAGTCCCACTCGTAGAAGCCGCCGCCCTCGTCGTGGTCCTCGCAGAACCCCATGGGCCCGTACGAAGTGAAGCTCGACTGGGTATTGAGACGCCGAAGCAGGATGAGGTCGCGGCCGCCGCGACCGCCCGGCCGGTCGGTCTCGACCATCGCCTGCAGCCCGTCGGCGCTGAGCGCCATGCTGTAGCTGCTGGATCCTGCCAGGTTGACCGGGGCCGGCATCTGGGTGGGCGCGAGAAAGTGCGGGCGCTGTTGGGCCGCGAGGCCGGCGGCATGGCCGAGGCTCAGGAGAGTGCAAAGGATCGGGAGGGACAACGGGTTGGTGTTCATGGTTGGGTTCCGGCTAGAGGACACTGCCTTCAGCACGGCACGGCGCGTTCTGTCACCGGAGTTGTCCGGATTCCCGGCGCGACAGACCGACCAAGGACGAAACGCCCCGCCCTGTGTGTCCTCGCGACGGATCAGGGCGCGAGCTTCGACGAGGAAGCGTTGGCTCTCCGTATCGCCCGCGCAAGCCGCGCGGCGCATGACATACTCCAGTTTCGCGATCTTCCGAGCGCGGATCCTGAGCTGGCCGCTACCGGCCAGCCCTGCCCTCGACCGCCTCCTCGGCTTCCCGCAGGAAGGCCCGCGTCTCCTGGTCGCTGGCCCGCACCGGGTCCTCGAGCAGCCGGCGCAGCCGCGCAAGGGTTGCCTTGGATTCACCCTGGTCCCCCAGGCGGGCCTGCGCGATCGCGAGGAACGCGAGATCGGTGGGATGCTCGGCTTCGGACGACCCCGCCTGCGCGAATGTCTCCAGGGCCTCGCGCAGCAGGCCGCAGCGCACCTGGGCCATGCCGAGAAGCCGGGGCTCGTACTTCCACTCGCGAACCATTGCGAGAGCGCGCCCGTACTGCTGGGGCGTGCGGTCGTGCGCGGCGACGATACGCCAAAGGTCCTCGCGCGAGGCGCCCGCGAGCTGCGAGAACCGGCGCGCCTCGCGGCGGGCACGCGGCGTGAACGTGGGATTGGACTCCACCGCCGCGAGGACCTCCTCCTCGGACAGGAGGTCCTCGGTCCAGAGGCGACGCACCCACTCCCAGGTCGCCGTGCTCTCCTCGAAGGCTCGGGCTTGCA
The DNA here is from genome assembly GCA_964418595.1 of uncultured candidatus Brocadiaceae bacterium. Lineage (GTDB taxonomy): Bacteria > Planctomycetota > UBA1135 > UBA1135 > UBA2386 > CAYQMF01. The sequence goes on along the minus strand of CAYQMF010000007.1, from coordinate 71,136 downwards.
GGAGGTCCAACGCCAACCGGCGTATCCGAGGATCCGGTGGGTTGCTCCCGCGTAGCCGGCCGGCCGCGGCTTCGAAGTCCGTGCCGGAGGCGAGCGCCTGCTCCAACAGACTGCGCGCATCGGCCTCCAGGGCTCTTTCCTGGTCATGCTCCCGCGCGCGCACGCGTGCCGGCACGCTGTCCCAGGTGCGGATCTCGTGGTTGGCCAGCAGCGTCAGGCGGGAACCGTCGGGGCTGAACCGGAGCATCACGTGGGGGTAGGGAACGCCTTCCCCGAGTTGAGGTGTGGGAAGCGACGCCAGTTCGCGGCCGGTGGCCAGGTCCCAGATGCGGGTGGTCTGGTCTGTGGACGTGGTCACGACGCGGTGGCCGTCAGGACTGAACGCCGCCGCCAGGACGCTTCCCTGGTGCCCGAGAAGTACCAGACGCTCACTGCCCGTAGCGGTGTCGAAGACCCTTGCGGCACGGTACTCCGTGGTCACGACCTGACTGCCATCGGGGTGCAGGCGCGCGGCTCGGAGCCAGCTTGTCGCCGGCGCCCGAAGAACGAGCAGTTCCTGGCCGGTCTCTGCGTGCCACAGACGAGCCGTGCCGTCACGTGCCGCCGTGAGGATGCGCTTGCCGTCCGCGCTGAAGTTCGCGTCCGTTATGGGCGCAGTGTGACCCACGAGCCGGAACAACTCGCGGCCATCGTGGCCTTCCCAGACCCGGACCTGGCACTGCTCCCGTTGCTCGCGCTCCCGGGTCGCTGCCCGTTCGACCTCGCTGCGATGTTCCGTGCGATCCCCGCAGCACGTCAGGATCCGGTCACCCGAGGGATCGAAACGCGCGGCGATGACGGCGGCCGCATGACCGCCCAGGACAGCCTGCGTCGTGCCCGAGCGTGCATCCCAAAGCCGCGCGGTCTGGTCCTTCGACGCCGTCACGATCCGGCCGCCATCTGGGCTGAAATCGACGTCGTCGACACCGATGGCATGCCCCTCCAGCACGGCGATCTCGCCACCCGTGGTGGCGTCCCAAACGCGGATGGTCGGGTCATGGACCCAGGAGCCGCAGCTGACGATCCGTGCGCCATCCGGACTGAAGGCCGCGGAGGCGAAGCCGCTCTGGTGGCCACGGAGGATGCCCACGACCCGGGAGACCTCGGTGTCCCAGACGAGCGCCTTCTCGTCGCCGAAGGACGTGACGACCCTCGTGCCATCGGTACTGAAGCCGGTCGCGGGCCCGGGGCAGCCAAACTGCAGGTTGGGCAAGTAAGCAGACGATGACAGGCCCGGTGTGCGCCACCACCGCACGGTTTGGTCCCCGCCGCCCGAGAGGATCTCGTGGCCGTCCGCGCCGAAGGCGACCGCATGGACGTTGTGCTGGTGGCCGTGCAGCACTGCAATCTGCTCGTAGGTGACCATATCCCAGACGCGGACCACCTTGTCCTCTGCTGTGCTCGCGGCGCAGCGCCCGTCGCTTCGGAGCGCGATCATCCCCACGGCACCCCGGTGCCCGCGCAGGACGGCCAGCTCCTGCCAATCCGCGGTGGCCCAGATCCGGATCGCACCATCTTTGTGCCCGGTGAGGAGACGGTCCCCATCGGCGCTCAACCGCACGTAGGAGACCCCGATTCCGAGACAATGGAGCCGGGTCTCCAGACCGGCATCCCAGATCGACACGATGGGGATGTCGAACCGTCCAACCGTGATGATCTGGGCCCCGTCGCGCGTCCAGATCGCGCCCGCGACCGCCTCGCCGGTTCGCTTGGCAACCTCCTTGCCGGTCCCAAGGTCCCAGATTCGCAACGTCCGGTCGCGTGCCCCGGTGAAGAGGCGAGGATGCTTCGGATCGAAGCACTCGCATGCCACCTGCGCGTCGTGCGGCAGCGTGGCGACCGGCGCTCCGGAGTCCGTGTCCCAGACCTTGAGTTCGTGGGAGTGGAGAGTCGTCGTCGTGAAGATCCGCCCGTCGTCGCTGAACCGGACTCGGTCGATCTCGCCGGCGTGGGCTCGGAACCTACGCACCTCGCGCCCCCCGGCGGACTCCCAGAGCACGACCGTACCGTCCTCCTGCCCCGTGAGGATGTGATTGCCATCCGGACTGAAGCGAGCAGCGCACACGCGGCCCGCTTGGTCCAGGACGGCGATCTCCTGTCCGGTCTTCCCGTCGCGCAGGCGGGCGGAACCCTCTCGGCCCAACGAGAACGTCACGAGCCGGCTGCCGTCCTTGGACAGCGTGAAGCTGCCCCCAGGTACTACGCGCGTGCTCTGGTCCGACAGCGCATCCAGGTAGCGCCACTCCCAGCGGCGCAGCTCCTCGGGCGCCGCATCCAGATACCGGCGCATGCTCGTGGGCGCCTGCTCGTACGCGGCCGAGGCGGCCGCGAGGTTGGCGAAGTAGGCCTGTTGGCGCACGGCGCGGTTGGCGGTTGCCTCCCCCTCCAACGCGACGGACACGCCCACGAGTCCTGCGACCGTAGCCAACATGGCCGCCGCGAGGCCCGCCGCCATCCCGCGGTTGCGCCGGATCCACTTGCGCAGTTCGGCGACTGCACCGGTGCGGTGCGCTTTCACGACCCGGTCGCCGAGGTAGGCCCGCAGGTCTTCGGCCAGCCCCTGCATGCTCTCGTACCGCGCGCTCCGGTCCCGCGCCATCGCCCGCTCGCAGATCGCCACCAGCTCGACCGGCGCCGTCGCGTCGATCTCGTGCACCGCCTTTGGCGGTCCCGCGAGCACCGCGTTCAGGACAGTGTAGGGCGACGCGCGGGTCCCGGGCTTCAGGTACGGCTGCCATCCCGTGAGCAACGTGTAGAGGCACGCGCCCGCGGCGAAGACATCCGTGCGCGCGTCCAGCTCCTCGACCCGCCCTTCCGCCTGCTCCGGCGACATGTAACTCGGCGTGCCCACGACCGCGCCGTCCATCGTCATCAGCGGCGAATCCGGGTCGCTCGCCGCGTCCATGGAACGGTCCGTGCGCACGCGCGAGCGGCTGTCGTTCGGAGCGGGCTGGATCCGCAAGTCGCGGCTGTCCTTCTTCCCCACGACCTTCGCCAAGCCCCAGTCGAGGACGATGACTTCACCGAAATCCCCGAGGATGACATTT
>CAYQMF010000007.1:0-68040 GCA_964418595.1 uncultured candidatus Brocadiaceae bacterium | reverse complement strand
CAGGCCCCAGTCCATGACGTACACCTCGCCGAAGCGCCCGACCATCACGTTGCTCGGCTTGAGGTCGCGGTGGATCACGCCCTTGTCGTGCGCGTAGGCAAGCGTGTCGCAGATCTTGAGGATGACCTCGAGCGCCTTGATCGAAGTCCAGCCCTCGCGCTTCTCGCGCGCCAGCGCGAACACCTCCTGCGCGGTCCGTCCCTTGACCAGGCGCATCGTGAAGTAGACGCGGCCCTCGGCATCGAGCCCAAGCTCGTGCACCGGCACCACCCCCGGGTGGTCGAGCTGCCCGGTCACCTGGGCCTCGTCGAGGAAGCGCGCGAGGGTGTTCTGGTCGACCGGCGGCGTCTGGCCGGTGCCTTCCCGGTCCTGGCCCAGGATCACCTTCATCGCCAGGTTGCGACCGAGGTCCTCGTCGTAGGCCTTGAGAATCACCCCCATGCCGCCCCGCGCCACCTCGCCGCGCAGCGCGTAGCGGCCGGCGGCGGGCGGCCGGCTCTTCAGCCTGCGCAGCCGCTCCTCCGCGGAGGTCAAGACCGTACGGTCCGAGGCGGGCATCTCGGCCAGCGCTTCCTCCACTGCGCTTCGCAACTTGTCCGCGTCTTCCTCGGGATGTTCCCGGCAGAACCGCGCGATCGCTGCGTCGCGCTCGGCAGGGGGGAACTGCACGATGCCCGCGACCAGCGAGACCAGGTCATCGAAACTCGCGCCCTTGGTCGATCCGGGGTCCCGTGCGTCGTCTGTCACTTTGCCACCGGGGGGATCCTACCGTGGAGCACGCCGCCGGCGAGCGGCTCGCCAGCGAGCGCGACGCTACGCGCCGATCACGTTGGCGATGCCATCGCTGAGGATCACTCCCGCCGGGTTGGCACCTGGCTCCACGATCGCCATCTGCTGGTAGAACGCGAGGCCGAGCAGCGCGCCCTCGGCGGGGATGGGCATGGGCCAGGTCGCCGAGCCTGTCCCCAGCACGGCGACGTGGCTGATGTCCGGGCTCACGAGCAACCAGCAGCCGGTCAGGCCCAAGGCAGACATGTTCAACGGCAGCGGCATCGAGCCGGTCGTCGTCATCGAGAAACCGAACATGCCGAACACCGCCACCGCCGAGCCCAGCGGCGCGGCTCGGACCAGGTGGGTCTGCCCGAGACGGGGCCCGATGCCCGCGCTGAGCACCGGCGCCCCGGCGGCGCCGGCGCAACCGGACCCGAAGTTCCCGGCGAAGGTCTCGCCGCGCAGTTGCGCGATGGCGATGCGCAGCCGCGTGTAGGCTCGTTGCGCCTCGGCATCGAGCCCGGCGCTGACCGCGAGGAGGTCATCGGTCTCGTACGGGTCAATCTGCAGGTCGTACATCTCCTCGCGCACGGATGTCCCCCCGGTGAAGCGGATCAGCTTGAAGCGCGTGTCCTGCATCGCGTAGCCGTCCTTCGCCGCATCCTGGTCGAATTGCTCCGCGAAGCTCCAGGCGCGCACGCTCGTCGCCGTCCCGCGCAGCAGGGGACGCAGGTCCTGACCGTCGAGGTACTCGCTGGCCGGCACGACGCTGCGCGCGTTCACCCCGCACAGGGCGGCGATGGTCGTGAACAGGTCGACGGCGTCGACCAACGCACCGCAGGTGCGCGGCGGACCGACCACTGCGGGTCCCGCCACGATCATCGGCACCTGGATACCGCCCTCGTACAGGGTCGCCTTGGCGTGGTCTGACACGAACGGGTCCTCGACGAGAGTGCCGAGGGTGCCGTTGTCGCCGAGGAAGATCACGGTCGTGTTGGCGAGTCGCGCAGCGCCGAGCCCGGTCAGCAGCCGGCCGATCTCCGTATCCATCGCCTGCACCATGGCCTTGAAGAACAGTTTGGGCCGCTGCTCCGGAGTGAGACCGTTCAGGGCGTACGTGTGCAGCAGCGCCGGTGGATCGTGCAGGGGGCTGTGGCCGGCGTTGAAGCACACCATCGCGAGCCACGGCCGGTCCTGAGTTCCGATCCAGGCAAGGGTTCGGTCCACGGTGTCGCTGGTCGCATAGGAATGGACCGTTTCCAACTCGCCGTTCTTGATCAGGTCGAAGTGGAAGTAGTTGTCGAGTTCGCCGCCCAGCGTGCCCTCGAAGTGCGGCCAGCCCTCGAGGTTGGGCGTGTCGGAGTCGTCGTCACCGCCGAGGTGCCACTTGCCGAACATGGCACGCGGACGCTGGCTTGCGGCCAGCACCTCGGGAAGCAGGGTCTCGGCGCTGGCCAAGCCGTCGGCACCGTGGTCCACGGGGCTGCCGACGCCGGTGCGGAACGGGTACTGCCCGGTCTGGATGCAGGCGCGGGTCGGCGAGCAGGTGGGGCTGGCGTGGGCGCGAGTCATCCTGACCCCGCGGGCCGCAAGCGCATCGATGTTCGGCGTCGGTGGCGGCGAGCTGCCGGCACCGTAGCAGCCGATGCCATCGATGCCGACGTCGTCGGCGATGAGCACCAGCACGTTCTGCTCGGACGGCCGCTGGGCGATCGCGTGGGTGGCAAGGGTCAGCAGCGCCGCGCCCAGGATCGGTGCGCGGGGGAACGTGATGCGGGGGCGCGGATGAGTAATCTGTTGGTTCATGGTCGGCTCCGGTCGTGACGCCGTCTCCAGCACCGGGAGTCCGTGGGTGTCACCGGGTTTCTCGTCGGCGCGCGCCGGAAACCGCGCCCCTGCCAGGCGGGCGGGTGCTCGCCCTGAGCGACTGGGCGAGCTGGGCGGGTTGCCACGCCCGGCATCCCGCCGGAAGATCCGCCCAACGATCATCGCCGGGCGCCGGCGACAACCACCCTCCCTGAGTTCAGCCATGCGCATCCCCGCAACTGCCAGTCTCACGGTTCCGCTCTTCGTCGCTGGCCTCTCCGTCGGACTGCGGGCCCAGGAGACGTGGGACAACGGACCCTTGATCGGTACGCCGTTCGCGTGCCTGGTCACGGATGGCGCGGGACCATTCGTGGAGCAACGCCTCTACTCGAAGAAGGCGGGGTATCAGTCCGTGGGGGCTCGCACCGCCGCCCCGACCCTGGGGCCCGACTTCCGCTTCAACCGCATCTTCCGTGACCGCACGACCGGCAACGTGCCCGCGAACCTGTACGTGGATGCGTTGTCGCTGGGACTGGACGTCCTGTGGATCGATTCAGCTGGCGTCCTGGCGCCGCCAGCGCGGTCGATGGTGGGGATCCAGTTCAGCATCAGACCGGAGGCCATGCCGACGACCAACGGCGTCCTGCGCCGTGAGGACAGCAAGCCGGACCGCGCCGGCACCGATGTGTTCGACTTCGTGTTCGGTCTGGGGTCCTTCACTTCGGGCACGTTCCTGGACATGGACGGCACCGAGACGGGACTGTCGGACGGGACTACGACGAGCAGCGCCACGCAGATCACGGCGCTCGACCTGCCGCTCACCGCGTTCGACCTCGACGGTGGCATCGTCGGCCAGTTGATGACGATGACTGCGAACACGCCCCGCGTGTTCTTCTCCGTCACGCCTGCGTCCGTCACTGCGGTACCGGCCGCTTGGTGGGGCGGCCCGGCACCTCCCATGGCAAAGGGTGGAGCGTGGATCCTGTACTCCGAATGGAGCACGACCGCGGTCGACTGGAGTGAACCGCGCCCGTTCGCGAGACCGGGGGATCTGGGCCTGGACGCCGTAGGAGTGCTCGAAGACATCGACGCGCTGGCCGTGGCCTGGGACCGGACCGGCACGACCAAGATCGTGTTCTCGACGCAGCGAGTGGCTGGGCGCAACCAGCTCCTGTTCACGGAGCTCCCCGTCGACGGCGACCCGACACCCGTGAAGATCAGTGGTAGCACCACGGCCACCGACGGGGCACAAGCCGGTTCCGCCGACATCGTCGCCGTCTGCTTCTATGACCCGGGCATCACCGGGGAGTGCAACAACGTGAAGATCTGGTCTTACGTGCTGGGATGGCAATCGGGCCCTCCGGGGATCTTCCCGAGGCTGCTCGAATCGTCCGTCGTCCGCGGCTGCGACAGCGGCGGCACGCCCGGCCTGCAGTGCATGATGGCCGGCTGGAGTGCCACTGGCAGACCCCCGACGCCGCAGGTCGCGTGGGGACTTCACGTCTGGTCGGTGAACACGAGTCCAGATGCGCCCCCGGCGCCCCACACCTGGATCTTCGGCACGCCCATGGCGCGGCCCATGGGCCGGACGACGGGGGGAGACCCGCTGACGTCGTTCCTGGCGCTGCCGACGCACATGCGCGTGCCAGACATCACACGCTGCGACTACTTCTGGAGCATGTGGCTCGCCGCCGGTCCTGGCCTCGCAGACCTTGCCGAGAGCCGCTGGGTGCGCCTGCGCCTGTGAGCCGCGGAGCGGACTCGCACGAGGGGTTCGGAGGCGCTGACTTCGAGTCGCTGCTCGCCCGGGCACTGCACGTGTACGAGACCAGCGGCGACGCAGGACTCGATGTCCTCTACGAGGAGCACCCGGCGCACGCCGACCGCCTGCGCGTCGAGCTGAGCCATCTGCGCGCGGCCGGCCTCGCCGGGACACTCGCCGGGTCGGAAGCTCCCGCTGCCGCAGCGCCACGCCCGCGGATCGCCGGCTATGAGATCCTCCGCAGCCTGGGAGTCGGGGGGATGGGTGAGGTGTACCTGGTCCGGCAACTGCAGCCCATCCAGCGCACGGTGGCCCTGAAGGTCGTGCGCGCCGGCCTGCTCGACGCCGCGGCGCACGCCCGCTTCCTGGTCGAGCGTCAGGCGCTGTCGCGGATGCAGCACCCGGCCATCGCCCAGGTGTTCGATGCCGGCACCACCGCAGACGGAGCGCCGTTCTTCACCATGGAGTACGTCGACGGCGAACCGCTGGCGGCGTACTGTGACCGGCGCTCGTTGCCGCTGGCCGCGCGCCTCGAACTGCTGTGTCAGGTCTGCGATGCCGTACAGCACGCGCACCGCAACGGTGTCATCCACCGCGACCTCAAGCCGGGCAACGTGCTGGTGACCGAACGCAATGGCGTGGCGACGCCCAAGGTGATCGACTTCGGGCTGGCGAAGTTTGATTCCTCGGTGAGCGGCGCCGATCTCACGCATAGCGGAATGGTGCTCGGCACGCCCGAGTACATGAGCCCCGAGCAGGGCGGCGCGGGCCCGGACGCCGTGGACACGCGCACCGACGTGTACAGCCTGGGCGTCATGCTCTACGAGCAGCTCACCGGGAGCCGACCGCTCGCTGCGGGCCACAACCTGCTCGATTACCTGCGCCGCCTGGCCACCGAGGAGCCGGCGCGGCCCAGCGAACAAGCCCATCGCTCCTCCGCCGCGGCGGAGGCCGCCGGCTTCCGCGGCCTACGCAACGGAGCAGCCTTGGCACGCGCGTTGCGCGGCGACCTCGACTGGATCGCGCTGCGAGCCCTGGAAAAACAGCGCGAGCGCCGCTACCAGGACGTCGCCGATCTTGCCGAGGACCTGCGCCGCCACCGCCGGCGGTTCCCGGTGCTGGCCCGGCCGCCCACCGTGCTCTATCGCGCGCGCAAGCTGGTCCTCCGCCACCGAATCGCGGTGACCGCCGCCGCCATCGTGACTGTCGTCGCCGTCGGCGCGCTCTGGCGTGAACTCGCCAACCTCGATGAGCTGCGCCGGCGCGACAAGCGGTACGACCAGCTCGCGCTGGGTCCGCGTCTGCAGCAACTCACGGCCCGGGCGATCGAAGTCCTGCGACCGGATTCCGGCGGCTGCCAAGACGTCGCGGCGCTGCGCGCATGGCAGCACTCCGCCGACGAGGTGCTGGCCGGCCAGACCGCTCCCGCCAGCATCGCCATCGCCGGCACTCCCGGGGCTGCCTTCGATGCCCGCGAACAGTGGCTACTCGACAGTCTGCAGCGACTCGCCGCCGAAGTGAAGGAGTTCACAGCGATTGGCGGCCCACGCAGCCGCGTGCAGCGCCGTCTCCCGTGGGCAGAGCAGGTGGCGGATGTGACCCTGCGCGAGGCCCGCGATGCGTGGCGTACCGCGATTGCGTCGATCGCCGATTCCGCGCAGTGTCCGGCCTACGGCGGGCGGCACATCGAGCCGCAGCTCGGCCTCATCCCGTTGCGGCGAAACCCGGCGACAGGCCTCTGGGAGTTCCGGTTCTGGCATCCAGAGGGCGAAGCGCCGCGCTGGGGCCCGGACGACCGAATCGAGAACGGTGGCGCGTTCGACCCGGTGCTCGTCCTGCTGCCCGGCGGTACGTTCCCCATGGGCAGCACCGACGACGACGAGTACGCGTCGGGCACCGAGAAGCCCAGGCACGACGTCACTCTCGATCCTTTCTTCATGGCCAAGTACGAACTGACACGCGGGCAGTGGCGGCGTTGGACCGGGATCGAGCCTCTCGTCCACGACGGTTCGCAACGGACGTCGGCCGCGGGCGACTCCCACCCCGCCAGCAATCTGGATTGGTGGAAGTGCCGGAACGAACTGTGGGAATGGGGATTGCGACTGCCGACCGAGGCCCAGTGGGAGTACGCCGCGCGCGCCGGGACGGCGACGCAATGGTGGACGGGGCCGCTACCGGAGAGTCTGTCGGGGCGGGTCAACATCGCCGATGCCGCCGCCAAGCGTGACCGCGTTCTCGCTGCGTGGTGGCACGATGCCCTCGAAGACGGCTACAAGCTGACTGCGCCGGTCGACGCATTGGCCGCGAATGGGTTCGGCCTCCACCATGTCCTCGGCAATGTTTGGGAATGGTGCGCCGGCGAGTACGGTGGGAACTATCGGGAGAGCGGGCCGCACCGGGCCGGGGACGGGCTGATGGAGCGGCCCGGCCTGAAAGGCGACGATCGCATCGCTCGCGGCGGCAGCTATCTGTCTACGTGGCAACTGGCGCGTTGCAGTGCACGGATCGCACGCCCGCGTTCCTCCAGCGGACCGGAGAGCGGCATGCGCCCGGCGCGGCCGCTGCTCACGGTTCCTCCGCCAAGCGGAAAGTAGGCCGACGGCTGCCATCTCGGTGTCGAAAGCGCTCGTGGCATCAAGGCACCGAGGGCAGTGGCCGAGCCCCGGCGGCACGGCCCACGCCGCAAGCCCGCTCGTGATGAGCTGTCGACCATGTCGGTCGGAGCCTTCCTCTGGCGGTTTCCGGGCAGGGGCACGTCGCTGTTGTTGCGGTTTCGTAGCGAATCGACGACTCCGCCCAACCCGAAGGGCGCGAGAGCAGAGGCATGCCGCTTGCGGGCCGGGCCGGCAAGCCCCCGCTCCCGCTCCAGCTCCTTCGCGTGATGACGTATCTCCTGCCGTCAGCGGCGTGCGCCGCTGTTCTCCTGTTCACGAGTTCCACGATCGCGGCACAGGAAGTCGCGCCGCAGCCGGATGCGCGGGCGCCGCGCTGGCTAGTCACCCTGCGCGACCGGTCGTTCGACCTGACCACGTTCGCTACGGCGCGGACGGCGGCCGTCGCGCCCGCCGCCATGGACGCCGTCGTGGCAGACCTGAAGGCCCGCGCGCGCGCCGACCAGGCGCCGCTGGCTGCCGTGGTCGCGGACCTCGGGGGCACGGTGTGCGATCAGTGGTGGCTCGTGAACGGGCTCGCGGTGGAACTGGCCGCCGACCGGGTCGACGCGCTCCGCGCGCATCCCCGTGTGGCGCGCATCGTGCGCGACGAGCTGCGCAAGGTCGGAATCCAGACGTCCACCAACGCCGCCAACCACGCCACCGATCTGGTGCAGGCACTCGGGATCAGGGGCGAAGGCGTGACCGTCGCCATCGTCGACTCCGGGGTCGACTCGAACATGGCCAACACCGGCCGCCCGCACGCGACCTTCTACCGGAACGGCAACGCCGGCTCTCGCACCGGCCCGGGCCTGCAAGGATCACGCCTGCTCGCCAACGTCCAGGTCGGCGTGATGAGCCCCGACGACCTGATCGCGCACGGCACCGCGGTGGCCGGCGTCGCCGTGGGCGCGCGCTGGAACAGTGGCGGACTCGCCGACGATGGCCATTCCCCCGAGGCGCTCGTGGTCAGCTACAGCGTCGCCGACGACGCGGTCGGCGGCGCCTACGCGAGCACACTCGTGCGCGCATGGCAGCAGGTCGCCGCCGATGCGCTGCGCTTCAACATCAAGGTGGCGAACTGTTCGTACGAGGGGACCTTCGACCTGGGCTTCCCCGACCAGACCGCCATCGACGAGCTGGCCCGCACCGCCGACGTGCTGGTGACCGGGATGGCCGGCAACTCCGGCAGCTTGCCCGGCTACGGCTACGGCGCAACCAACATGCTCGCGGTCGGGGCCTGTGAACACGACACCCAGCGGGTCGCGGCGTTCTCGACGCGCGGTCCGGCGTACCTCACCATCCGCAGCGCGTATCCCGACTTGCTGGCGAACGGGGTGGCGATGACCATGCCGCTGGCCGACGCCGAGGCCTCGGTGCGCGGCGGCCAAGGCACGTCGTACTCGGCGCCGCAGGTCGCCGGCGCGGCCGCGCTCTATCGCTCGATCCGACCGGCAGCGACCGCCGACCAGACCCGCGCCGCGATCCTGGCATCGAGCCGCGACGTGACGTTCCAGCAGGCGCCCCCCGACCAGAACCGCAACGCCACCGGGCACGGCTACCTGAAGGTGGACGCGCTGGTGCACGCCGCGCTGGCTGCCGCGATCACCACGACCGACGTACTGAGCGCCAGCCAGATGACCCGTTCCTATCCGCTGCCCGTGATCGCGGGCCGCGCCTACGGCGTCGCGATCGCATGGTCGCGCATCGCAACCCAGACCCTGTTCAGCGAGCTCGAACTGCACGTCGCGGTCGATGGCAGCACCCTCAGCGCCACGACCTTCGGCAATCACGACGAGATGCTCCGCTTCACGGCGCGAGCCACAGGCACCGCAACCGTGACGGTGCGGGCGACCCGGATCCTTCCCGGGCCGACCCAGGCGTTCGCCCTGGTCGCGACGGAGATCCCCACCCAGGTGGTCGGCGGCGCGATGGTCTCGTTCGGCCAGTTGTGCCACCAGATCAGCATGTACATCCCCGCACAGGGCGCGCCGATCCCCGGCGGCCGTTACGTGCTGACGTGCCAGCCGACCGCGATCACATCCGCACCGGTGACGATGATGATCGGCGCCAGCCGCACGACGTACCTCGGGCGCACGCTGCCCATCGACCTGACCGCGCTCGGCGCGCCAAGCTGCCTGCTGTCGATCGCGCCGCTCGTCTACGTCGCCGTACCGATCAACTCGATCAGCGGCCGCACCGACATGACGTTCCCGCTCCCGCGCAACCCGAGCCTGGTCGGCGCGCAGGTCTTCCACCAGTGCGTCGCGATCCACCCCACGCTCAACGCACTCGGAGCCACGACATCGAACGGGATCGAGGTCTCGATCGGCGGCACGCGCTGACGCGGCTTCAGTCGTGCGCCGAGTGCTTGCCGATCGCGACTTCGAAGCCCAGCCACACGGAGTGTGCGGCGTCGCGCAAGGCGTCCGAGTCGTCGTAGTTGTACTGCAGACGCACGCGCGCGAACTCGTTGGCCTGGTACACGAGCAGCGGTGACGCGCGGAACCGATCGGCGCGGAACGGATCGCTCCGTCGCGCCAGCGTGTTGCTGTTCGTGTCGTAGCTCGCGCCCGAGCCCGTCACCCAGTCGCCGCGCAGGCCCACGGCCCAGGGACCGCGGAACGCGTACAGCGCCTGCAGATACGCGCCCTGGTCGTCGAGCGAAGCCGCGGGGATCGCGACGTCGTCACCCGGATTGGCCGGATCGTTGACGTCCACCTGCCGCTCCGCGTCGAAGCGTCGGACGATCCACTCGCCGTCGATGCGAAGGGACGAGCGAGGCTCCTCTGCCTTGCCGGCCTGCCGCCACCGGTAGCCGATGTCGAGCCCGTACACCAAGGTCTCCCCCTGCTGACCCGTCGCGTTGGGACCGAACAGGCCCGACGCGCCGAAGCTGACGCGGTGCTCCGCCGTGAGATCGATCGCGGAGTGTGCCCGCAGCAGGTACACCAGGCTGTCGAGCGCCGCCGTTTCCTGTTCCACCGACTGGCGACCGCCGACCGGCCGGTCGCGGTAGACATCCTCGTTCGCCAGGAAGCTCGGCATGCCCTCACCCCTCGCGTTCTGCACGCCGAAGTGCAGCTCCGTGAAGTGGGGCGTCGGCAGTTGCCACCCCACGCGCAGCCCTGGTCCACGCATCCCGTCGGCGCCGAAGATCCGGGTGGCGACGACCGGCTGATCCTGCCAGGCCCAGGCATGCGGATGCGTCGGGTTGATGCGGCCGAACTCCGTGAAGAAGCTGCCGACCTCGAGTTCGAGTCCGTACGGCAGGCACTGCGAAGTGAGGAACGCCTCTTCCAGTTCCAGAACGGTCTCCCCGTCCTCCGGATCGAGGAAGGTGATGAGATGAGCCTCCGCCGTGAAGTACGGATCCACGGCCCCGGCCAGCGACAGCTCGACATTCTGGAGCGTGAAGCCACGCTCCCGCGGGTCGTGCCCGCCGCCCTGGAGCGCGCGCAACGCCGCGCCTCGCTCCGTCGACGTGCCGACCGCCGTCAGGAGGTCCAGGGAGACATCCAGCAGACGGAACTCGCCGCGGCCCGCGATCGCGGCCTCCGTCGCGCCCTGGGGCGGCGGGTGATCGTGTCCGTCCTGTGCGTGCACCGGCGGAGCGAGCAGGCCGTTGGCAAACAGGATGAGGAGACCAACCGTGCGCTGTTTCATGCGGGGTCGCACGTTGCCGGGGAACGGGGGTCGGGTAAAGCGCGACCGCGGCGAATCCCACGGGTGGGTCGGCAGCCCGCCCGGAAGAAAAGCTGGTGCCTCCCCCCCCTGGAACGTAACAACTCGGCTCGATTCAGGTTCTGTCCTCTCCGCCCTCGCTTGCCCCGCACCTACACCAGCCGCCGGATCGCCGTATCCCATGGGTCGGCCGCACCCTCGGTCGTCGCGCTCACGACCGCGTCGGTCGCCGTCGCGACGCTCGCCCTCTCCGGGTGCCGGGCGCCGGAGAACGAGGTCGCAGCCGCCGACCGACAGGTCTACGGCATCCTCGAACAGGCGTCCGCCCAAGTCACCGGCAACACGAAGGTCATGACGGTCGACCGACCCCACGAGACGCTGCGCCGGCGCCTCGAGGCAGCCGATGCGGTAGCGAAGCCGCTCGACCTCCGGCTGGTCGAGAGCCTGGACGCCGCCGCCGAGAACAGCCGCGACTTCCAGCGCCAGCGGGAGAGCCTGTACTCGGTCGCGTTGAACCTCACGCGCACGATGCACGACTTCGAGTGGCGCTTCGGCGGCGGCGGCGGCGCGGCGGTGAACGGCGTCGGGGATGGCAGCGCCAACCTCACCCTGAGCGACGACCTCCGCGCCTCGCAGAACACCCTCGCCGGGCCGCGCATCGTGGCGAGCTTCGCCAACCAATTCCTGCGCTCGCTGGTCAACGGCGGCGGTTTCGACGCCTCCTCGGTGCTCGGCCTCACCCTAAGCCAGCCGCTCCTGCGCGGCATGAGCCCGCGCGTCATCCGCGAGCCGCTCACGCAGTCGGAGCGCGACGTGATCTACCAGGTACGCGACTTCGAGCGCTTCCGGACGACCTTCGCGGTGCGGATCGTCTCCGACTACTACGGCCTGCTCGAGCTGACCCAGAACCTGGACGCCGAGGTCGCCAACCGCGACAGCCTGACCCTGTCACGCCAGCGCATCGAGGCGATGGTCGAGGCGGGACGCAACACGTCGATCGAAGTGGGCCGCGCGCGCCAGAACGAGCTGAGCGCCGAGAACCGGCTCATCGATGCTCGCGCCCGCCTGGAGTCCGCCGTGGATCGGTTCCTGATCACGCTGGGGCTGCCCACCGACGCACGGGCCGTCGTCGACGTAGCCGAACTGCAGAAGCTCGCGGCGATGCCCATCGAGAGCGTGACCCTCGAGGAAGCGGAGGCAGTCGCGATCGCGTTCAGCCGCCGGCTCGACTACCGCAACACGCGCGACGAGGTCGAAGACGCCGCGCGCCGCGTGCTCGTCGCGGAGGATGCGTTCCGCAGCCAATTCGACTTCTCCGGCGCGATCAACGTGCCCACGCAGACCAACTCGTCACTCGACTTCGACTGGTCGCGGATCTCCTGGCGCGCCGGCTTCGACCTGGAGCTGGCCCTCGACAAGCTCGCCGAGCGCAACGCCTACCGCTCTGCGCTGATCAGCCTGGATGTCTTCATCCGCGCCCGCGAGCAGTTCGAGGACGAGATCAAGCGCGACGTACGCGAGGCATTGCGCACGCTGCGCCGCACGGTGACCAGCTACGAGATCCAGACCAATGCGCTCCGCCTCGCGGAGCAGCGGGTCGAGAGCACGCGCGACTTCTTCGCCGCCGGCGATCGCAACGTGACCACGCTGGACGTGCTCGACGCGCAGGAGTCCCTGCTCGGCGCCCAGCTCGCCCAGATGAGCGCCCGCGTCGACTACGCTATCGCACGCCTCCAGCTCATGGTGACGCTGGACTCCCTCGTGCTCGAGCCGATGGGGCTCCGCTTCGACCAGACCCTGCCGATGCCGAAACTCGCCGCCGCCCCCGCGGATGCCGCGACCAAGCCCGTGACGCCGCCATGATCGACCGCACCCATACGCCGTCCCTCCGCGTCGCAGGCACGAGCCTCCTGCTCACGCTCACCGCGGCCTTGGCAAGCTGCAGCACCGAGACCAAGGCCACCACGAACAGCGGCGCTGACCTCTTCGAGGTCAAGCGCGGCAAGCTCCGCATCTCGATCAAGGAGAACGCCGAGCTCGCCGCCGCGGTCGAAACCCGGGTCCGTTCCGAGATGGAGGGCCAGAACACCGTCATCTCGCTCGTCAAAGAAGGCTCGCGCGTCCAGAAGGGTGAGCGCCTCGTCGAGCTCGACGCTTCGCAAGTGGTCGAGAAGAAGGCCACCCAGGAGATCTCCGTCGCGCGCGCCCTCGCCGCCAAGGTCAGCGCCGAGAAGGGGCTCGAGATCCAGGAGAAGCAGAACCAGGCCGAGATGCTGGCCGCGCACAACGAGCTCAAGATCGCCGAGATGAACCAGGAGAAGTTCTACGGGCGGGACAGCGCGGACGGGACGCGCGAGATGGGCGAGCAGGAGCAGCAACGCAAGGACGCCGACGACAACATCCGGCTGGCGCGGCAGGAGCAGAAGCTCGCAGAAGACCGGCTCGCGTGGAGCGAGCGGCTGCGGACCAAGGACTTCATCACCAAGAACGAACTGGAGCGGGACCAGCTCGACGCCGACCGAAAGAAGTACCAGGTCGACCGCGCGGTCAACCAGCGCGTCTTGCTCGAGCACTACGACCTCGAGATCAAGAAGCTGCAGGTCGAACAGAAGGTGACGGAGGCCAAGCTCGCCCTCGAGCGGGTCGAGGCGCAAGGCGAGGCCAAGCTGGCGCAGGCGCGCGCGGAGGTCGAGAGCCGCGACGCCGAGTACAAGCTGGCGAAAGAGCGCTTCGACAACCTCGAGCTGCAGCTCAAGAATGCGGTGATCATCGCGCCCACGCCGGGTCTCGTGGTCTACGCATTCGAGGGCGACGGCATGCGCCGGCGCGAGGTCGTCGAAGAAGGCGCGCAGGTCCGCCAGCGCCAGGCGCTGATCATCCTGCCCGACATCACGCGCATGATCGCCAACCTGTCCGTACACGAGGCGATGGTCGACAAGGTGGCGGTGGGCCAGCCGGCGCTGGTCCGGATCGACGCGTTCCCCGACCGCTCCTTCACTGGGCGCGTGGCCAGCGTTTCGTCGCTGGCGGACTCGAGCCAGCGCTTCAGCAACCCCACGGCCAAGCTCTACAAGACCGTCGTCGCCCTCGACGGCAACAACCAGGAGTTCCTCAAGCCCAACATGTCGGCGAGCTGCGAGATCATCATCTCGGAGCACGAAGACGTCGTGTACGTGCCGGTGCAGGCGGTGCAGCGGCAACTGGCGGTGAGCTACGTGTGGGTCGCCACGGCCAAGGGCCCGGAGGCACGCCGGATCGAGCTGGGCGTGCACGACTACAGCTACGTGATCGTCAAATCCGGCCTCGCCAACGGCGACCGCGTCTATCTGGCGCCCCCCGGCGGCGCGGTCGCGCCGGAGTTCGCCCAGCCCACCGACCCCGTTCCTGCTCCTGCGGCCCCGGCTCCCGCGGACACCGGTGCCAATCCCACCGCCAACAACGGTGACGCACGCACCGGCGAGGGTCGCCGCGGCAGCGCCGGAATGGCGCGCTTCACCGAGTTCCGCGAGTTGCTCCTGCAGAAGCACCCGGAGTTCGCCGCCATCCTCGAGGCGGATCGCATGGCGCTCATGACCAACGAGGAGATCCGCGCCGCGGTCGAGGCCGACCCGGAGCTGAAGGCCAAGTCGGAGGCCATGATGTCGGGGATGCGGGGCGGTCGCGGGCGACGCGGCGAGGGCGGCGGCAGCGAAGGCGGACGCGGGGATGGCGGTCGCGGGGACACCGGTCGCGGCGGGCGCGAGCGCGGCGGCGCGCCCAGCGAGGGCGGCGACCGGGGCAACAAGTGAGCGTCGGCACCGCCAGGGCGACCATCGCCGAGCTGATCGGCGTGCAACGCCACTACCGGATGGGGAACAACGTCGTCCGCGCGCTGGACGGCGTCGACCTCAAGATCCTGGCGGGCGAGTACATCGCGATCATGGGTCGCAGCGGCTCCGGCAAGAGCACGCTCCTCAATCTGCTCGGTTGCCTCGACCGCCCCACCGCGGGGCAGTACCTGGTCGGCGGCGAGGATGTCTCCGAACTCGATGACAGCCGCCTGTCCGAAGTGCGCGGCCAGCGCATCGGCTTCATCTTCCAGTCGTTCAACCTCATCCCGCAGTTGACGGTCCTCGAGAACCTGGAGGTGCCGCTCTTCTACCAGGGGCGAGTCGGCGCCGAGTCGCGCGCCAAGGCGCAGGAACTGGCCGAGCGCGTCGGTCTGCAGGGCCGCCTCTCGCACCGCCCGCTCGAGCTCTCCGGTGGGCAGCAGCAGCGTGTCGCCATCGCGCGGGCGCTCATGAACGACCCGCTCTTCCTGCTGGCCGACGAGGCGACCGGCAACCTCGACAGCAAGACCGAGGACGAGATCCTGCACCTCATCGACGACCTGCACCGCGAGGGTGTCACGGTCGTGATCGTCACTCACAACCCCAAGGTGGCGGAGCGCGCCGAGAAGGTCGTGTGGCTCAAGGACGGGCGCGTCGAGAGCGTGGAGCACAACCGGCGATGATCCTCGAAGCCGCACGCACCTTCCGGCTCGGCATCAAGAGCCTGATGCTGCACAAGCTCCGTGCGGCGCTCACCATGCTGGGCATGCTGTTCGGCGTGTTCTCGGTGATCGCGATGCTCGCGATCGGCGAAGGCGCCAGCTACGAGGCGCAACAACAGATCAAGGCGCTGGGCTCCACGAACATCATCGTCCGCACCCAGAAGCCGCCGGAATCCGAGCAGGACACCAGCGGCGGCAGCATGTGGTCGGCCAAGTTCTACGGCCTCAAGTACCGCGACGCCGACCGCATCCGCGACACGCTGCCGAGCCTCGAGATGGTCATCCCGGTGCGCGAGACGCGCCGCGAGGCGCGCAACGGCGCCAACTGGTATCCCACCGACATGCTCGGCACCCTGCCGCTGTTCGCGGAGGTGTCCGCGCTGCGCGTGTCGGAGGGACGCTGGCTCACCGCGGTCGACGAGGTGCGGCAGTCGAACGTCGCCGTCCTGGGCGCGCTCGCCGCGCGTGCCCTCTTCCCCCTGGAGCAGCCGCTCGGCAAGACGCTCCTCGCCGGCAGCGACCGCTTCGAGGTCGTCGGCGTGCTCGAGTACCAGGGCCTCTCCAACGCCCGCGGCCCCACGCTCGACCAGTGCATCTTCGTGCCGATCAGCACGTCGCGCGCCTGGTTCGGCGACATCCAGACCAAGATGACCGGCGGCTCGTTCGAGCGCACCGGCATCGAACTGCACGAGATCAAGGCCCGCGTCCGCAGCGAAGCCGAGGTGCTCGACACCGCGCGCGTCGTCGAGGACATGCTCCGGCAGACGCACCCGGAGAAGGACTACGAGGTGATCGTTCCGCTGCGCCTGCTCATGCAGGCCGAGGAGACGAAGCGCATCTTCAACCTCGTGCTCGGTGCCATCGCCAGCATCTCGCTGCTGGTCGGCGGCATCGGCATCATGAACGTGATGCTGGCGACGGTGACGGAGCGCACGCGCGAGATCGGCATCCGCCGCGCGCTGGGCGCCAAGAAGAAGAACATCATCTCGCAGTTCCTCGTCGAGACGATCGTGCTGTCGGGCACGGGCGGCCTGCTGGGCGTCGCGCTCGGCGTCACCAGCCCTCTCTTCGTCCGGCTCATCGATCCGAGCCGCATCACGGTGACGAAGCCCGAGCACGTGCTGATGGCGTTCGGGATCTCGGCCATCGTCGGGATCGTGTTCGGGCTCTACCCGGCCTGGCGGGCGGCCAACATGGATCCGGTCGAGGCCCTGCGGCACGAGTAGCGCGTGGGGACGGGGTCATTGACTCCGGCCCGCGCGGCGCCATCGTGCGTGCGTGTGGCGCCTGCTCCCTCCCTCCGCTCGAGCCCCTGCCGGCAGCCGGCCGATGCGGCGGCGCGGGGTCGAGCACGGGTTCCTGACGCCGGCGAGCGACGTCGCGGTCACGCTCCCCGATGCCGACCTCGCGGCCGCGTGGCAGCGCGGCGAGCCGATCGCGCTCCCGGAACATCTCACGGCCTCGCTCCCCGTCGCGCGGCCCTGGATCGAGGAAAGCCTCGCCTTGTTCGGCTACTGCCGTGATGGCGGCCGCTTCCTCGACGCGATCCTCGCCATCCTCGAGGAACACGCCGAGTTCCGCCCGGAGGGTTCGAGCGTCGACCTCCTCGAGCCGCGCGAGATCGAGAAGGTCTTCGTCTCCGGCCTGACCGACGGCAAGCGCGCGCGGGGCGGGCGGGACATCTGGGCCAAGCTCGCCTGGATCGCCCACGATGACGGCGACGAATCGCTGCGCGTCCGCTTCTCCTGCGGGGCCGAGCAACTGCACGACTGGCACGGCAACGTCGACGGCCAGCGCTGGTCCGATCGCCTGGCGGAAGCGGTCTTTCCGGAGGGGCTCCTCCTCGCGCGCGACGAGACCCTGCTCGAGATGCTCGGCTCGCTGCTCGAGGCGCCGGCCCGCTTGTCGGAGCGGATCGTGTACTCCAACGCGCCGGGCGGCGGCGCCGTCTTCCACCACGACGCCGACCCGACCCAGCGCGGCGTGGTCTACGCCCAGATGGCCGGCGCCACGGCGTGGCTGGCCTTGCCCGAAGCAGACCTCGCTCGCCAGATCGCGGCGCACGCGTCCAGCGGCCGGCAAGCCGATCTGCCTGTCACGGAGGCTGCCGCGCGCGAGGCATTGAGCCGAGACGACCACACGGCGCTGTACGAGCTGCTCAACGCCGACCCGAGCTTCACGGCACGCCTCGCCGACGCCGGCTGGCTCTCGGTGCTCGAGCCCGGCGACGTCCTCCTGCTCCCGTCGCCCACGCCCGGGGTGTGCGCCTGGCACTCGGTGTTCGCGCTCGGCGACGCACCGAGCCTCGCGCACAGCTACGGCGTGTTCGCGGGCTGAAAACCGGGCAGCGCCGGCCACGTTGTCACCGAGTGCAACTGCGAACCACGCTGTGGCTGGGTGGCGGCCTGTTCCTGCTGATCGGCGCGGTCTCTGCTCTCGGGCTCGGCGGCTGCGCCGGGGTCGCCGCGGACCCGGCAGAGCACGCGCGCGCCGCCACGTTGTTCACGCGCCACTGCGCCGCCTGCCACGGACCACGCGGCGCCGCCGACACCGTGCTCGTGCAGTACCTGCGGCCCGCGCCGCGCGACTTCGCCGCCGGCGTGTTCCACCTGGTGAGCACGGCGAACGGCATCCCGACCGACACGGATCTCCTGCGCACGCTCGAGCGCGGCCTGCCCGGCTCGACGATGCCGTCGTTCGACTGGCTGCCGGAAGAAGACCTCCGCGGTCTCGTGCGCTACGTGCGCCACCTCGCGATCGAAGGCCGTGCGTACCACCTGCTCGCCGACGCCCGTGCCGCAGGACGATCGCTCAGCGTCGCCGACGCCCAGGCGCGCGCCACGCGCGCGATGCAACCGGGCCCGGAGATCGGCGTGCCGAACGCCACCGCCAACGATGCGGCGACCCTGGCCGCCGGCCGTGCGGTGTACGCCGCCCGCTGCGCCGCGTGCCACGGGCCGGAGGGCAAGGGTTTCGGCGACGAGACGACACCCCTCGCCAAGGGTGGACTCGCGTGGCCCCGCGACTTCTCGGCCGGCGTGCTGAAGGGCGGCGCCAGCGCCCACGCCATCGCCATGCGCGTGCGCGCGGGCATGCCCGCCGCGGGCATGCCTGCGATCGATCTGCCCGACGAAGAGACCGCGGCGGTCGTCGCCTACACCCGGTCGCTGATCCCGGATGCGCACGCCGACCACTACGTCCAGCGGCGCCTCCACCTGCGCGCCGAGCGCGTCGCGGAGCTGCCGACCGATGGCGCCGACCCGCGCTGGCAGCCGACGTCGCTGGTCCTCGCGCCGTTGCAGTGGCGCAAGAGCCCGGCCCGCGTCGTCGACGCCGCGTTCCTGCACGATGGGCGGGAACTGGCGGTGCGGCTGCAATGGGACGACCCGCGCCGCGACGACGACGTGAGCCGCGGTCCGTTCCCCGACGCGACTGCGCTGCAGGTGTCCGACGACGACGACCCGCCGCTGCTCGCGATGGGTTCGCCGGAGCACGCGGTGCACGTGTGGCAGTGGCAGAGCTTCCCGCCGCGCGCGGCCGCGGGCTTCCTCGATGCGTTGCAGCCCCGGCTGGACGGCACCCGCGCCGACGTCCCGCTGCAGCCACTGCCCGTCGAAGTCGGATCCCCGACCAATGCTGCGCGCGCCGCGCACGGCCGCGGGATCGACACCGCGAGCGCCTTCCGCAGCGCCGAGCGTGAACTCGCGGCGAAGGCCACGTGGCACGAGGGGCGGTGGACCCTGCTGCTGCGGCGCCGACTCGCAGGAGCCGACCACGAAGACGTGAGCTTCGTGCCCGGCCGACGCGTGCACTTCGCTTGCGCCGTGTGGGACGGTGGCCACGCGGAGGCGGGAGGACGCAAGGCGATCACGGTCTGGCACCGCCTCGAACTCGCCCCATGAGCCTTGGCGCCGGCATGCGAGGCCGGTTGCCCGCGCGTTTCCGATAGGCTCAGCCCCGGATGCTCGACGCGCTCAAGACCATCGCCGCCCTCCTGCACAAGTACCGCGCCCGGCAGGGCGAGGTCGCCGACCCGATCGTGGCGATGGCGGAAGCAGGTGATCCGAACCTGCCGCTGGCCGTGTGCGGCGACGACCTGTGGGCCGAAGACGGCGGGCTGTGGGACTCCGGCCCGCAGGTGCTGCAGCGCAAGCACGACGACCCCGCCGAGTGCCGCCGCGACGAACTCGCGTTCCGCGCCGCGTTCGTCACGCTGGCCGACGCGATCGAGCGGCAGGACCTGGGCGACGCGGTGCAGCGGCGAAGGATCGCGGAGGTCGCCGAGACGTTCCGGGCGTGGACCCGCGACGGACTCTGATCCTCTGTCTCCGCGTACGAAAACGAAGGCTTCTCCATCTCGCCCCCGGAGGTCTCCCACACCGATGTGGGCGATCTCCTAGATGGAGAAGCCTTGCGTCAGCTTCGTCCCCACCTCCGGACACGATCCTCGGGTGTGGACGACGCATCTAGAGCGCCAACGCCGTGGGGTTATCACGCTGCTGCAATTTTTTTGGACCGCGCGAGAGCCGCGCGTCCCCGACCAACCGCCCCTTGCGTCGCCCCATCAGCGCCGCTACGCGACGCCAGAGCGGGCCGCCGGCGATGGCTCTCGTTTGGGGCTTCCAGGGCCGCTCGGCCGTGGCGAGTCCCACCAGCGTGGCGAGATTGTGGGTTCGCCGAGTTTGCGCGCGCTGCGAAGATTCGCGACCCTTGTAGCCCATGCTGCGATCGACGCGCCCCGGGTCTCGCCTCCTGTTCGCCGTCACGCTCCTCGCCGGGCCCGCCGTCGCACAAACCCCACTCGACCTGATCCTCCGCGGCGGACTCGTCGTCGACGGCTCGGGCGCGGAGCCCGTGCGGGCCGACGTCGGCATCCGGGATGGCCGGATCACGACGGTCGGGCGCATCGCGGACGACACCCCGGCCACGCGCACCCTCGACATCACGGACCTCGTCGTCGCCCCGGGCTTCATCGACGTGCACGCGCACGCCGACGAGGACGCGGCGCGGCAGCCGGAGGCCGAGAACTTCCTGCGGATGGGGGTGACCACGCTCATCACCGGCAACTGCGGCTCTTCCGTGCCGGTGCTCTCCCCCCACTTCGCGCGCCTGGAGGCGCAGGGGATCAGTCTCAACTACGGCACCCTCATCGGTCACGGCACGATCCGCACCAGTGTGATGCGCACCGCGCCGCGCGCGCCCACGGCCAGTGAGCTCGAGCGCATGCAGGAGCGGGTCGACATCGCGATGCGCGAGGGCGCGTTCGGGATGTCGACCGGCCTCATCTACGTCCCCGGCACCTACGCCGAGACGGAGGAGCTGATCGCGCTGAGCAAGGTCGTCGCAGCGCACGGCGGCGTGTACGCCTCGCACATGCGGCACGAAGACAACGAGGTCCTCACCTCGATCGCGGAGGCGGTCCGCATCGGCCGCGAGGCCGGCTGCCGCATCCACCTCTCGCACCTCAAGGCCAGCGGCAAGGCGGTGTGGGGCTACGGCGATCGCATCGTTGCAGCGCTCGAGGCTGCGCGCGCCGAAGGGGTCGCCCTCACCGGCGACCAGTACCTCTACACGGCGAGCTCCACCGGCCTCGAAGTCCTCTTCCCCTCCCGCGAGCTGAGCGTCGGGCGTGCGGCGTTCGGTGAGCGCCTCGCCACCGACGCGGCGTTCGCCACGGCGATGGCCGATGCGGTCCTCGCCAGCGCGGCACACGCCGGGTTCGAGGACCTCGCCTGGGCGCAGATCGCCAACGCCCCGGGTCACCCCGAGGTCGCCGGCAAGCGCATGCACGAGGTCGCCCGGCTGCTGTTGGGACAGGACGACCCGCGCGCACAGGCCGACGCCGCGTGTCGGCTGATGACCGACGCCAAGGGCGCGCGCGTGAGCATGGTCTACCACAAGATGTGCGAGCCCGACGTCGAGCGCATCCTGCGCGCCCCGTACGTGGCGATCGCCAGCGACGCCGGCATCCGCAACCGCACGGGCGCCGACCGCCCCCACCCACGCGGCTGCGGCAACAACGCGCGCCTGCTCGGGCACTACGTGCGCGAACGCAAGGTGATCCCGCTCGCGCTGGCCGTGCAGAAGATGACGTCGCTCCCCGCGGAGGTCTTCGGGCTCGAAGGCCGCGGCCGGATCGCGCCGGGCATGCACGCCGACGTGGTGGTGTTCGATCCGGCCAACGTGCGCGACCGCGCGACCTACGACGAGCCGCGCGCCGACCCGGAAGGCATCCCCTACGTCCTCGTCAACGGCGTGCTGGTGATCGAGGCCGACGCCCACACGCACGCCCGCCCCGGTATGGTGCTGCGCCACCGCAAGGCGCAAGCCACCACCGACCCGAAGAAGACGCCCTGATGCTCGTTGCGACCCTGCTCGCGCTCTGCGCGCCGCAGTTCCAGGACTCCGATGCCGAAGCACTGCGCCGCTTCGACGCGCTGCCGCTCCTGCGCCAGGCGATGGTCGTGCGTCGGGTCGAGCAGCGCCTGCGCGAGATGCAGGACGAGCCGGCGCTCGCGCGCATCGCGAACCTGCACGAAGCGGAGGAGGATCTGCCCGTGCGCGGCCCTCGCCCGCACTTCGATCCCGACGAATGGACCGGTGGGGTCGCGGTCGCGCGCGTCGTGATCCCGCCCACCGACCCGAGGCACGTCGCGGTCCGCGCCGCCGCCCCGCGCGTCGACGTGCTCGCCGACCTGCACCGGCATGTGGCGTACGACTGGGCCAAGGGCACCCTGGTCAAGGAGCCGAAGGCCCCTTCCTTCCGCGAACGCTTCGAGAACCTGCTGCACGGCTACGCGCCCGGCACCGACCATGCTTTCGCCAAGGTGCAGGCCGCGCTCGACTGGGACGCGCGACAGGCACCGCTGCGTGCCTACTTCGAGCACGCGTACGCCGACCTGGACGGCGGCGTGTACGAAGGCGTCACCATCTACGAGGCCTGGTACGGGGGCAACACGCTCAACATGCCCGACGTCGACGTGATCCCCTTCGCGGTGCAGGTCCTCGGCGATCGCTCCTACCGCTCGCCGATCCCGGCCGATGCGCGGCGCACCCGGCTGTACGCGCAGATCCGCGACAAGGCGCTCGCGTACCGGCAATACAAGACCACCATCGAGGCCGGCGCCGCCGCCTTCGTGTGCGCCGACCCGCAGATGGACGAGATGTACGCCCGCATGGTCCCGCGCTTCCACTACCTGTGGAAGACGCACGGCGACGACGTCGCGCGCGTGCACGGGGCGCTCACCGCGCTCCGCACCCGCGACCGCCTGATCGCCGAGGTCGACAACACGGTGGTCTCCGATCCCGAGGCCATGGCGCGGCGCGACGGTCGCAAGCGCGAACTCGCCACCATGGCCACCCGGGTGCGCGAGGCCGCGCTCACCGCGCTCCGGGAGGAGAAGTCGGCGCCCTGATCCCGAGTCGACCCCCGTTCCGGCGTCCGAGAAAGTCGGCATCCCCCTGCACCGGGCCGCCCCGGTCCGTATCCTCCCCGCGTCCAGCTCAGGAGTGCGATGCCGTCCAATCCCAACCAGCCTGACGGCGCCGGGTTCTCCCGGCGTTCCTTCTTCAAGGGTGCCTCGATCGCGGCGGTCGCCGGCGGCGCCGTCTCCGCCGATCTGGCGACCACCCGCCCAGCGCCGGTCACACGCCTGCGCCCGGGCCTCCACGAGATCACGCTCAAGGTCAACGGATCGTCGCGCAAGGTCTCGGTCGAACCGCGCACGACGCTCCTCGACGCGCTGCGCGACGGCCTCGACCTGACCGGCAGCAAGAAGGTCTGCGATCGCGGCGCGTGCGGCGGCTGCACGGTGCTCGCCGACGGAGTCGCCATCAACTCGTGCATGACCCTCGCCCTCGACGCGGTCGGCACCGAGCTGAAGACCATCGAAGGCCTCGCCAACGGGGACGAACTGCATCCCCTGCAGCGCGCCTTCATCGAGTGTGACGCGCTGCAATGCGGCTTCTGCACGCCGGGGATGATCATGTCCGGCGTCGCCTGCCTCGGCGCCCACGCCACCCCGACGCGCGATCAGATCAAGACCTGCATGTCGGGCAACATCTGCCGCTGCGGTACCTACACGCGCGTGTTCGAGGCGATCGAACTGGCCGCGCGCAACGGAGGCGGCCGATGAGCAACCACCCCGGCCAAGGGCGCGACAAGCACACGATGCTGGTCGGCTTCCACGGCGACAACAAGACCGTCGAGGTCGATCTCCCGCCCGGCGACCTGAGGCCATGGGACCTGCGCACCGACTTCAGCGTCGTGGGCGGCAACCTCCGCCGCACCGACGCGCGCGACAAGGTCACCGGACGCGCCCGCTACACCTTCGACCAGAACCTGCCGGGCATGCTGTTCGGCCTGCTCCTGCGCTCACCGCATGCGCGCGGGGTGGTCAAGGCGATCGACACGAGCGCCGCAGAGAAGGCACCCGGCGTACACGCGGTGCTCGCCACGAAGGCCGTCGGCAACCGGGTCCGCTTCGTGGGTGACGACGTGGTCGCCATCGCCGCCGAGACCCTCGAGCAGGCGCGCGACGCTGCGACGCTGGTGAAGGTCGAGTACCAGGTCGACGACCACAACACCAACTTCCGCAAGGCGGATGGCGCGCCGGACCTCGACCGCGACGGGCAGGTGACCACCGCGTGGCCGGAGTCCGCGGAGCTGGACGCGGCGCTGGCCGCCGGCGCCCAGCGCATCGACGTGACCTACCAGGTCGAGGTGCAGACGCATTCCTCGCTGGAGTCGCACGGCACCGTCGCGTGGTGGAAGCCCGACAGCGAGGAACTCGAAGTCTGGTCCTCCACCCAGGCGGTGGCCGGCACCCGGCAGGGCCTCGCCGAGGCTGCCGGCGTACCGCAGGCCAAGGTGCGCGTGCACGCCGAGTTCGTCGGCGGCGGCTTCGGCTCCAAGTTCCCGCCCGGCAGCGAGGGCGTGCAAGCGGTGCGGCTGAGCCAGGCCACCAAGCGGCCGGTGAAGCTCATGCTCGACCGCTTCGAGGAGCACACCTGCGCGGGGAACCGGCCGTCGGCGGTCATGCAGCTCCGCGCCGCCGCCGACGCAAACGGCAAGCTCACCGCCTGGGACTACCGCGCGTGGGGCGGCCCGGGACACACCGGCCAGGGCGGCAGCACGAGCTGGCCGCAGTACTACGTCGAGCACCTGCCGCGCCAGTTGCGCCGCAACTCGCACAGGGACCTCGCCACCGACACCGATGCCGCGCGCGCCATGCGCGCGCCGGGGCGACCGCAGGGCTTCTTCGCAGCGGAAGGCGCGCTCGACGAACTCGCCCGCGCCCTGAAGCTCGATCCGCTCGCCGTGCGCCTCGCCAACGACACGACGGCGCTGCGGCGTCACGAGTGGGAGCTCGGCGCCACGAAGTTCGGCTGGGCCGAGCGCTACAACCAGAACCCCGGCGAGCCGCGCGACCCGAAGAAGCCCTGGCTCCTGCAGGGCGCGGGCCTGTCGAGCGCCACGTGGGGCCAGATGGGCGGCGGCTCCTACCGCGTGCTGTGTCGCATCCACCAGGACGGCACGGTCGAGGTCCGCAACGGCGCGCAGGACATCGGTACCGGGCTCAAGACCGCGATGGTCGCGATCGTCGCCGAGGAACTCGGCATCGAGCCCGATCGCATCAAGGCGACGACCGGCGACAGCAACGACCCCGCGGGTCCGGCGAGCGGCGGGTCGACGACGACGCCGAGCCTCGCCCCCGCCATCCGGCACGCGGCGGCGCTCGCCAAGCGCGCGCTCGTGCAGCGCGTGGCTGCGGCGCTCGGCGTGGGCGAAGACACCCTCACCCTCGAACGCGGCGGGTTCCGGCTCCCCGGCCAGCGCAAGATGAGCTTCGCCGACGGCTGCCGGCGCATGGGCCCGGAGCCGGTCGAGGCGACCGGCGAGCGCTTCCGCAACTACGCGGGCTACCTGGAGTCGGTGTGCGGCTGCCAGTTCGCCGACGTCGAGGTCGACGCGCGCACCGGGCTCGTGCGGGTCCGCCACATGCTGGCCGTGCAGGACTGCGGCGTGGTGCTGGTCAAGAACCTCGCCGAGAGCCAGGTGCTCGGTGCGCTGATCCAGGGCATCGGCTACGCGCTGCACGAACAGCGCATCGTCGACCACCGCTACGGACGCATGCTCAACGGCGACCTCAGCTACTACAAGGTGCCCGGGGCGGCCGACATGCCGACGCTGGAGGCGATCATGGTCCCGGTGGCGAACGGCAAGAACAACGCCGGGGCCTCCGGCCTCGGCGAGCCGCCCTCCGTCGCGCCGGCGGCGGCGATCCACAACGCCGTCGCGAACGCCCTCGGCGTGAGCGTGCGGTCGCTGCCCATCACTCCCGACAAGGTCCTCGCGGCACTCGCCAAGCGGAAGGGGAACTGAGATGCATCCATTCGAACTGATCCGCGTCGAAGACCTCGCGAGCGCCGCCCGCGAGGGCAAGGCCAACCCCGACGGCGTGTTCAAGGCGGCCGGCATCGACCTCCTCGACCGCATGAAGGAGCGCCAGTTCCAGCCCAAGGCGCTGGTCGACCTGCTCGGGATGCGCAAGGACCTCGCCGGCATCCAGGTCGCGGCCGACGGCAGCGTGTCGATCGGCGCGCTGACCACGCTCGCGCAGGTCGCCGCCGCCAAGGAGCTGCAAGCGCAGGCCTTTGCCGGCCTGCGCGAAGCCGCCGGCGTGGCCGCCACGCCCCAGGTGCGCAACCGCGCCACGCTGGGCGGCAACCTCCTGCAACAGGCGCGCTGCTGGTACCTGCGCAACGCGGCCTTCCCTTGCGCGCACAAGGGTGGCGAGACGTGCTTCGCGCTGTACGGCGAGAATCGCTACCACTCGGTGCTGCAGCACGTGGACTGCGTGCGCGTGCACCCGAGCAACACCGCGCCCGCCCTGCTGGCGCTCGACGCGGAGGTGACGATCCAGCACGGCGACGGCGAGCGGCGCATCAAGCTCCTCGAGCTGTGGCCGCAGCCCGCCGACGCCAAGAACCCCGACCACACCCTCGCGCCGGGCGAAGTGCTCACCCGCGTCCACCTGCCGAAGCCCTCGGCGAATGCGCGCAGCGCCTACCTGGAGAGCCGCGAGAAGCTGAGCTTCGACTGGCCGACGACGTCGGCGGCCGCATGGGTGGAGATGGCCGACGGCAAGATCACCGCCGCGCGCCTGTGTCTCGGCGCGGTCGCGCCGCTACCGGTCCCCGTCGCCAAGGCGGGCGAGATGCTCGTGGGCAAGGCGCCCAGTGTCGAGTTGTTCCAGACGGTTGCCGAAGTCGCGTTCGCCGGCGCCAAGCCGCTCTACCAGAACGGCTACAAGGTGCAGGTCGGCAAGGCGATCGTCGTTGCGGCGTTGCAGCAGGCCACGGGCCTGCCGGAGTGAGAGGACCGAGAGCCATGGACACCAAGCGCACCCATCGCGACCTGCTTCCCAAGGACGTGTGCCCGTCCTTGATGATGAAGCACATCCTCACGCACTCTCTCGACGACGCGGTCTTCGACGACCGGACCTACCCCGGCGACGGCTATGCGTGGTGCCTGAAGACCTGCCGCGAGGTCGGCCCCGACGACGAGGTGGTGCGGGCGGACAAGTGCCGGCCCGGGCGCCCTTGTTGGGCGGGGATCGAAGGTTAGGTCTGGAACGATCGGCGTCGACGCGTACGGTGCGCCGCTCCGAGGTGAGCCAAAGCATGCAACCACGTCCCCGTTTCCAGCCGCTGCGCGCCCTGGGTCTTTCGGTCGCGAGCCTCCTGCTCTGCGCCTGCGGCGCCGGCAAGTACTTCGTCACGGTCCGCACCGAGCCCTCGGCGTCGGACATCTACGTCAACGGCCGCCACGTCGGCCAGGGCCCGGAGAAGGTCGTCGAGTTCGACTTTGCGGAAGGGCAACGCGTGTTCCTGCAGGTGTCGTGCAAGGGGCGCTCCCCGTCACTCGACATCTTCACGGAAGACACCCTGCCGGCGAACCTCGAGAAGCGGGTCAACCTGAGGTGATGCGGATGCAACTCCGAAAGCTCGTGTCCCTGTGCAGCGTGGCCGCCCTGGCCGCCTGCGGTTCCATCCCCACGCAGGAGTTCGAGTTCCGCGCCATCAGCGTGGACGGGCAGCGGGTTCCTTGCCTGGTCGTCGTCGAGGGCAACTGGCCCATGGGCGAGGAGCAGGTGACGTACACCGACCGCAAGGTCGTGATCCCGTTCGCGCGCACCGACATCCGGGTGCTCGTGAAGCCGGCGCAGGTGAACACCGACGGCAAGGTCCGCAAGGTGCCCGCGGAGCTGGACCCCGAACCCTACAAGACCGACGCGCGCGACCTGCGCCTGGGCGACCCCAAGGTGCAGCTGTTCATCCTGGAGAAGGACAACAGCTACTCCGGCTGAGCCGCTACCGAGCGGCTCGCCGGCGCCACTTACTTCGGCAGCAGGTCCGCCACGAAGTCGGCGACCCGCAGCACACCCCGACAGCCGATGCCCTCGGTGCGCGCGGCCGGCGCCTCGTAGGCCGCGGACTTCCCGGAGTAGTGCCCCCGCTCCTCGTCGCGGAAGTGCCCGCCGATGATCTGCACGCGGGTCTTGCCCGGGTCGGCCTCCAGCCACTCGGCGACGTTGCCGGCGAGATGGTGGACGGGGGTCTCCTGGAAGCGAGCCGAGCGCCCACCCGCGTCGATCTTCACGAGCGTCATGGTCGCGTTGCGGTCCGCGGGCTTGTCCGACCAACTGTCGCCCCACGGATAGGCGGTGGCCTTGCCCACCGGCCCCTTCGCCACCAGCCACCACTCGGCCAGGCGCGGGATCGCCTTCTTGCGCCAGCGCAGGTAGGCGAGCGCGTCCTCGTAGCAGAGGTTGTCCATCGGGTAGGAGTCGCGATCGCTCGCCGCACCGAGGTCGGGCAGGAGCTCCAGTGCCCGCGCGCGAGCAGCGGGCGTCGTGAAGGCCACCGCAGCGCGGCTACCCTCCTTCGCGACCTCGTTCAAGAACCGGCGGAAGTCGGCGCGCGACGCTTCGTAGCGGTCGATGAAGAACGTCTTCACCTCCACTTCGGTACCGTCGCCGAGTTCGACCTTGTCGGTGGGCACGGCCACCATGTCCGCGGTCGCGTCGCGCAGCTCGCCCAACCGCTGACGCCACGCATCGAGGTAGACCGTCGCTGACCTCGCCTCGACGCCGAGCTTGACGACCTCCTCGCGGGCGCGCTGGATGCTCTCCTCGGCGTTCGTCACCTTGCCCTGCGACAGCGCCAGAACGGCCAGGTCGACTGCATCGAGCGCGGCGCGGAAGCGCCCCAGCTCCGGCTCCTCTCCCGACAGGGACGCCAGCCGCGCCAGGTGCTTCTTCGCGTCGCCCACCTCGCCCCGCCCCAGCGACGCCACGCCGAGGGCGAGCCCGCTCTCGAGGCGGCTCCACTTGTCGATGTCCTTCTTCAACGCCTCGATGGCGGCGTCGAGCCCGTCGGTGGCGGCGGGCAGCAGGGCCACCAGTTCATCGCGCCGCGTGCGCAGCGAACTCAACGCCTTGCTCAGCTCCTTCGAGTCCGTGACCCAGTTCGCCACGCTCTTGATGGCGCGCACCTGGGTGTGCGCCGTGGCGATGGCGTCGAGCAGCGCGAGTTCGGTCCGGCGGTTGGCCAGTTCGGTCTCGCGCCCCGCGATCCCCGCGTCCGTGATCTCCGCCTCGATCGGCTCCTTGAGACCAGGGAACACCTGGCACAGGCGCACCTTGCTGTCGCGGAGCTTCTGCAGGTCGCGCTCGAACTCGCGCAGGGGAACCTCCGTCGTCACGCCGCGAAGGTCGGTGTCCCGACACTTCGCCCAGTGCGCATCCAGCACGGCCTTGGTGCGGCCAGGCAGGGTGGGATCCTCCAGGTACTCCTTCCGCCACTTCTTCACCCAGCGTTGCAGCTCCGGGCCGGGGGACTCGGGCGCCAGCAGCTTCTCGAGCCCGGCCACGTGCTGCTCGACGTCGGTGAACGGCAACTGGATGGTCTTGGGGGCGACGATCGTGCGCAGCGCCTGGTTGATCTGGCTGCCGGCGCCGATGTCGTTGACGAGCCCGCGCACGTCGCTCAGGAGCTGCTGCAGGTCGATCCGCTCGTCGTCCGGCTTGGGCATGTCCTCGAGGAGCTGCTTGGCGAGCGTGGCGTCCGACTCCGTCGGGTTGTCGCTGGCGCGGATGGCGTCGCGCATCTTCTCGTACTCGATCTGCCACAGCGCGAACGCGGACGGCCTGACCGGCTCCGTCTTCTTGCGGCACGCGGCGCACACGCCACCCTCGAGCGTGCTGATGGCGAAGCTCAACTTGCACACGCGGCACTGCGCCTCGCGCGGGATCGGCGGGTCGACCGGGTTGCGGCAGGTGGCGCACAGCCCGTCCACGAGATCGGTCTTGGCGAACTGCAGACCACACTTGCTGCACGCGGCGGTCACCGGCTCGACCACGCCCGGGACGCGCCAGCCGAACGGATCGAAGTGCCAGAGGCCGCCTCCGACTGCCGCCAGGAACACGACCAGCGCCACCATGATCCCGACCTTGCTGCCGGCGGCCTCCGGTTTGCGACGCTGCGGCGCACGCTCCACCTTCTCGCCGCGGTCCAGGCGGTCGAGGTCGGCGAGCAGATCGTCGTAGCTCGCGTAGCGATCGGCAGCCTCGAGCGCAGTCATCCGCTCGATCACCCGGCTGATCGGGCCGGCACCCGACAGCTCCGGCAGCGCCGCCGCGGGGCTCAGGCACTGCAGCTTGGTCTTGGTCTGCAGCACCTCGAAGATCGTCTTGCCCTCCACGGGCGGCTGCGCGGTGAGCAGGTAGTAGAACGCCGCGCCCAGCGAGTACATGTCGGAGCGGAAGTCGAGCGCGTCGCCGCGGCACTGCTCCGGGCTCATGTAGAGCGGCGTGCCCATCAGGTCGCTCGACGCGGTGAGGTCGAGGCGATCGCCGAGGGTCTTGGCGAGCCCGAAGTCGGCGATCTTCACGTCGCCGTTCTTGTCGAGCAGCAGGTTGTCCGGCTTGATGTCGCGGTGCAGGATGCCGTTGGTCTCCGCTTCCTTCAGGCCGAGCACGCACTGCCGCATGAACTTCAGCGCGTCGGCCGACGTGATGCGATGTTCCGGCTGCCGCGCCGCCCAGGTGCGGAGGTTGCCGCCGGCCACGAACTCCATCACCAGGAAGTTCACGCCGTTCTCGAAGCCCACCTGGTGGATCTGCACCACGTGCGGCGACGACAGCTTGCCGACCGCCTTGGCCTCGAGTTGGAAGCGCTTGAGCACGCGTTCGTTCTGCCAGAGCTCCGGGTGGATGATCTTGAGCGCCACCTTGCGGTCGAGCTGGATCTGGGTCGCGGCGTAGACGGCACCCATCGCACCCGTGCCGACGAGTTCCACCACGCGGCAGCCGCCGATCTCCTGGCCGACGAGCGACGGCTTCTGGCCGACGCCGCCCGCGCCCCCGGTCGCCCCCGCGCCACTCGCAGAGCGCGCGGTGCCCGCGGGATCGCCCGCGGGTCGCGGCTCCGCCTCCACCGTGCGGTCGACGCCGCCACCCTTGGACGACGAAGTGGCGGACCTGCCCGCCGCGGTCTCGTCCGGTGCGGCCTTGTCCCCGGCGGAGCGTGCCGGGTCCGCCTTGGTCCTGTCCACGCTGGACCTGCCAGCGCTCGTCTTGTCCTTCGCGCCGACGGTCGGCTTCGGCCCGGCCTCCGCGGGTTTCGCCTTCGACGTCACGTCGAGCGTGCGCTCCGCGTCGTCGAGCGTCGCCCCGCAAGCGGGACAGGCGCCGGCATCACGCGCGCTGGAGGGAAGAACGGCGTCGCACTTGCTGCAGTGGGTCTCGGTCACGGCTGATCCTGCACCGCATTATGCGAAGAGCCCCCCGACCGACCACCTCGCCGACGGGATTCATCGCCGACGGAGGGTCTTCCCGGGTCTTCGCCCGCGCTCGGGAGGACCACGTCGCCCGCGCTCAGTTGGCTGCGCCGCCGAGGTGCTTCTGGATCGTGTTCCAGACCAGCGTGCGCATGTGCCGCGACTGCTGCGGGTCGGTCACGCCGTGCATGGCGGCGGGATAGACCATGAGATCGAACTGCTTGCCGGCCTTCTGCAGCGCGTACGCGAACTGCATGCAGTTCTGGAGGTGGACGTTGTCGTCCATCGTGCCGTGCAGCAGGAGCAGGTGGCCGTGCAGGTCCTTGGCGCCCTCGATCACGGAGGTCTTCGCGTAGCCCGCAGCGTTGCGCTGCGGGGTGTCCATGTAGCGCTCCGTGTAGATCGTGTCGTAGAGGCGCCAGTCGTAGACGCCGGCGCCGGCGATGCCGAGCTTGAAGGCCTTGCTCCGCGTCAGCGCGAACGCGGTCATCGTGCCGCCGTAGCTCCACCCGGTGATGCCGACCCGCGTCGTGTCCGCCCACGCGTTCTTGCCCACCTGCGCGATGGCGTCCTCGAGGTCCAAGAGCTCCTGCACGGCGAGTTGCTTGTAGCACTTCTCCGTCGCCCACTGCCCCTTGCGGCTGGCGCTGCGCACGTTCACCTGCAGCACGAGATAGCCCTGCTGCGCCAGGAACTGCAACCAGGTGTTGGTGGCCCAGACGTTGCGCACGGTCGGCGCGTCGGGCCCGGAGTAGGTCTCGACCCAGATCGGATGCGCGCGGGCGAGGTCGATGTCGCGCGCCTTCAACAGCGTCGCATCGAGTTCGAAGCCATCGCGGCAGGTGACCGTGAACGCCTCCGGCGCCGCGTGGCCCCAAGCCTCGAGATCCTTCGGCTTGGCCGCGCCGAGAACCTCCACCACCTTGCCCTCACCGCTGCACAGGCGCAGCTCCATCGGGATCCGCAGGCTCGTGAGCGAGTCGAGGAAGAAGCTGCCGTCGCTGTTGAGCGACGCGGTGTGGGTGCCGTCGCCCTGCGTGAGGCGTTGGACCTTCGCCGCACCGTCGAGCCGACCGCGGAACAGATGGCTGTCGACGGCACGACCATCGTGCCCGGTGACCCAGAACAGCCCCTGCTTCTCGTCGACGCGCTCGAGGTTCGCCACGACCAGCGGCGCCTCCGTCAGCGCGCGACGCAGCCGGCCATCCGCCTCGTAGTGGTAGAGCTGCTGGCGACCGGTCCGCTCGCTCATCCACAGGAACGACCCGTCCGCCAGCCAACGCGGCTGCTCCAGGCGGTTCACCCAGCCGGTCTTGCTCTCCTCGCGCAGGATCGAGGTCACCTTGCCGGTCCCGAGGTCGGCGTAGCACAGCTCGAGCCACGTCTGGATGCGGTCCTGGACCTGGAAGACCAGCTTCGTGCCCGAGGGATCGAAGCCGACATGCACGATGAGGAGGTCCTTGGGGAACGCGGCGAGGTCGACCCACCGGATCTCGCGGCTGCCCGGCCGCGCGAGCCCCAGGGTCACCCAGGGGTTCTCGTCGCCGGCCTTGGGGTACTTCATCGGCAACTGCCGCACGTGCCGCTCCTCGTCGAGCGTCTTCCCGCGCACGATGTGGTCGATCACCATGAACGTCTTCACCGGCGACTCGTCGATGCGCAGGAACGCCACCGCGTCGCCCTTCGGGCTCCACCAGTGCCCCTGGAAGTCGCCGCGCCCGTACACCTCCTCCTGGTAGACCCAGTCGAGCACGCCGTAGAGCAGGTCGTCGCTGCCGTCGGTGCTCACCGCCCACTCGGCGCCGGAGTCGGTGTCGACGACGATGAGGTTCTCGTCGCGCACGAAGCTCAGATGCCGGCCGGTGGGGCTCGCCTGCAGGATGCGACGCGCGCCGCCCTTGCTCACCTGCCGGGCCTTGCCGCCCTCGCGCCAGAACCAGAGGGCGTCGTCTTGCTGCACGAGGAAGGCGCCGTCGCCGGCCGGCTGCCGGCGGGCGACCAGCCGCCGCGCGGCGTCCTCCGCCAGGCCCGCGGCGACGAGCGCCGCCTGGTGCTCGGCGCGAGGGTCGGGCTTGGGGTCAACCTTCGGCGGTGCGATCTCGGCTCCGGTCGCGGGGTGCCGCCACGCGGTCCCGGACAGTTGCAGGTGCACGCCGTCGGGCGCCCAGCGCACGCTCGGCGGCGAGCCGCGGAAGTCGACCGTCGGACCCTCGCCGAGCACCTGCGCGAAGGTGAGCTTCTGGGTGCCCTCCGCCTGTGCGGTCAGGCTCGCAGCGCAGAGCCGGGCCACCGCGAGCAGAGCCACGGCGAGACGGGCCACATGCACGAGACGGGGACGACGGACGAAGGCGGTCGTGGTCAGCATGGTCGGGCGGGTTCTACGGGATGCCCGCGCGCGGCGCTGGCCCAAAGTCCCGCTGTCGATGGCCCACCGGGGCGCCATCCGTATGCTCCCCCGCAGCGAAGTTCCCCGTGACTGCAAGGAGACCCATGAGCCAGACGAACCCCTACGCCTACGCCGATCAAGTCCCCGCCGCGCAAGCCGCCGTCGAAGAGCGCGTCGCGTTCCTGCGCCGCACCTATTCCCTCCTGCTCGCCGCGATCCTGACCTTCGCCGCGACCCTCTGGGCGGCCGGCAACGTCGAGCCAGTGCGCGAGATGGCGGGAAGCCTGGCCCAGGTGATCTTCAAGTCGAAGTTCGGCTGGTTCCTCTACGCCGGCCTCTTCCTCGGCGGCAGTTGGATCGTGCACGCGTTCGCGGACAAGAAGCCGGTCAACGTGGTGCTGTTCTTCGGCTTCGCGTTCCTCATGGGCCTGCTGGTCTCGCCGGTCCTGTACATGGTGCTCGGCCAGGCCAACGGCCTGCAGACCATCAACCAGGCCGCGCTGCTCACCGCGCTCGTCTTCACCGGCCTGTCCGCCTACGTGTTCTTCAGCGGCCGGAGCTTCTCGTTCCTCGGCGGTGCGCTCACGATCGCGAGCATCGCCCTCTTCGGCGGCGGCCTGATCGCGTGGTGGATGGACAGGCGGTTGGTACTCGATCGGCATCGTCGTGCTGATGGCCGGCTACATCCTCTACGACACCGACGCCGTGCTGCGCCGCTACCCCACCACGATGCACGTGGCCGCGGCGTGCGTGCTCTTCGTGGATGTCATCCTCCTGTTCAAGCACCTGCTGTACCTGCTGTCCCGCCGCGACTGAGGTCGCATCGACTCACCCCGACCCCCCCACCGAGACCCTGACCCCGACCCACAGAGGAGATCGTCGTGCTCGCGCTCCGCATGCGTCAGAAGGAGTCTGAGTTCTACTTCGTCAGCTATCCCGCCGAAGACCTGCTCCGCAAGGTGCACTTCGTCACGCGCTTCTACGGCGAGCGCGGCGAGGCGATCGGCGGCGACACCGACCGCAAGGCGCCCGGCGACGACGTCGAGCGCTTCGTGCAGGCGATCGAGGGGAACGCCAAGTCGTTCCAGCGCAGCCTCATCCGGCGCAAGGTGCGCCAGATCCGCGACTTCTTCCGCAACGAGACGCGGCAGCCGGTGATCCCAGGCGCGGTGCTGCTGTTCACGTCCGAGGAACTCGAGTTCAAGTCGATCGGGCAGTACGAGCGCGTCGGCGACCTCGTCGAGCCGAAGGCGCCGTTCCTCATCATCGACGGCCAGCACCGCCTCGCCGGGCTCAACTTCTACCTCAACGAGCCCGACGCCGACCGCCGCATCGAGGTGCCGACGGTGATCTTCGACGGCAAGACCAGCGACTTCGCCACGGAGATGTTCGTGGTGATCAACAGCTCGCACACGCGCATCAACAAGTCGCACATCGTCGACCTCTACGAGAAGATCGAGTGGGGCACCGACACCGAGAAGCGCTTCGCCGCCAAGCTCGTGCGCGGCCTGTACCAGGAGAACGACTCGCCGCTGCAGTACCACATCAACATGCTCGGCACGCGCAGCCAGCAGGACATGTGGATCAACCAGGCGCAGTTGTTCGGCGAGGTCTACAAGGTGATCCGCCGCGCCGACGCCAAGCACCGCTTCCGCGACGGCCGCGGCTGGAACCAGGCGCGCGGCTACGGCTTCCTGCGCGACGTGTTCCGCGCCGCCAGGTCGGCGTTCGGCGACGCGTGGGGCGACAACAAGCGCTTCATGGTCACCCGCGACGTGACCATCGAGGCGCTGGTGCGCGTCGCCGGCGACGCCGCCGCCAAGATCAACGCCGACCTCGCGCCGGGCCCCGACCTGCAGAAGGAACTCGAGAAGCGCTTCGCGTCGTGGACCATCCAGGCGCCGGACTTCCGCCGCGACGGGTTCTACGAACGGTTCGCGGCGCGCGGGCAGGTCGAGCGCGTCGACAAGATCCGCAAGCGGTTGAGCCGCGACGCGCGGTTGGACTGACGTGGACGCGTGACGGCGCCATCGAGGCGGCAGACAGTCGCGGGCGTGTTGCTCGGGCTCGCTGTCATCGCGTTGTGCTGGTCGTGGCCGCGACACGTCGACGTGGCGCCGGCCCCACCGCTGGTGACCGAGGGGCCGGTCTCGCTGCAGGGAGAGGCCAGCCACAAGCCGGCGCCAACCGGGGCGCGAGTCGCGGTCAACGACCCGGCGCCCAACCCCGACGCGGCGCAGGCCACGACCCAGGGCGAGATCGCCGTCAGCCTGCGCTGGGCAGACGACGACACGCCGGTGGTCGGCCACGAAGTCATCGTCACCGACCGATGGGTCGGCACGACCCCGCGCCGGCTCGCGGGCGGACACACCGGGCCGGACGGATCGGCGACGCTGTCCCTCGCACCGGGCGACTACCTGGTGATGGTGCTCGTGCACACGGGCCAGCGGGTGCGCGTTGTCGCGGGTCGGCGCACCGGCGTGTCCCTGCGCCTGCCGCGCGCGGGCATCGTGACAGGACGCGTCGTCGACGAGAGCGACTCGCCGATCGCGGACGCCGAGATTCTCGCGACCCGCGGCGACCTCGCCGGCCGCACGAGCCGGCTCGCGACTTCCGGCGCCGACGGGACCTTCCGCGCGTCCCTCACCAACTCGATGTCGTTCCTGTTCGCGCGCAAGCGCGGCCACGGTGCCTCGGCGGCAGTGCAGGTGCGAACGATCGCGAACGCGGAAGCCCAGGTGGACCTCATCGTGGCTGCGGCGACCACGGCGGTGCGCGGCCGCGTGGTCGACGAATCGCACCGACCCATCGAAGGCGCGCGCGTGGTGCTCGGTGCCCCGGTGCCGCCGCCGCGCGGCAACCTCTACGTCGAGCCCGGCGTGCGGCCCGAGACCAGCAGCGCCGCCGACGGCACGTTCGCGTTCGACGACGTGCCTCCCGGCGATGGCGGGTGTACCGCCGTGGCGCCCGGTTGGCGCACTGGCAACGGCGCGTTGCAGGCCCGGCTCGGCATCACCGCCGAGGTCTTGATCGTGCTTACGCCCGGCACCCGCGTCGTGGGCCGGGTCGTCGATGCACAGGGCCAGCCCGCGGCCGGTGCCGTGGTCGCGACCAGCCGGTACCCCTCGGCGCGCGACAAGGTCACCGCCGCGGACGGGCGGTTCGCCT
This sequence comes from uncultured candidatus Brocadiaceae bacterium, assembly GCA_964418595.1. GTDB lineage: Bacteria > Planctomycetota > UBA1135 > UBA1135 > UBA2386 > CAYQMF01. Next base: position 31,437 of record CAYQMF010000007.1, on the reverse strand, counting down.
GCGACGTGCCGCCGGGACGGGTCGAACTCGTCGCGCGTCATCGCACCGGCGGCGTGGCGCTGCTCGCGGTCGACGTCGCCGACCGCGAGACCCTCGATGTGGAACTCCGCCTGCGCAGCGACCCGGTGCTCTTCGGTCGGGTCGTCGATGAACAGGGCGCGCCGCTCGCCGGCCTGTGGGTGTTCGCCTGGCCGCAGGATGAACGCGCGTGGCAACCGAACCCGTGCGAGGTCACCGACCAGGACGGCCGGTTCGCGATGCTCACCTGCACGAACGGCCCGCTCGACGTGAAGGTGCGGCAGGATCGGCTCGACAGCGGGCCCGTCCTCGCGCGCGCCGACGCCGTGCTCGCGGGCGGCACCCCACTCGCGCTCGTCGTGGCCGATGCGGCGCGACCGACGGCCTTCGTGCGCCTGCGCGTCGACGACCCCGCGCATCCCACGCGGCCGTGCCAGATCGTGGTGCAGGACCTCGCGTCGGGAGCAGAGGAGTGGTTCGTCGTCGCCAAGGCGCGCCCGGCGCGCCTCGGACCGCTGGCGGCCGGCTCGTACCGCGTGCGCCAGTTCCACGCCTTCGATCGGACCAAGCCGGTTCTCGGCTTGGACCTCGGGCCGATCGCACTCGCCGTCGGCCAAGAACGCAACCTCGGCACCCACGTGCTCTTGCCGACGACGTCTCTGGCGCTCACCCTCGCGCGCAGCGACGGTGAGCGCGTGAACGTGCCCCCGCGCCTGCGCCTCGTCCCCGCCGATGGCTCGCCGGCGATCGCCGCCCACTTCACGCCTGACGGCGACGTGTACCCCTTCTCGTTCCCGCCCGGCCGCTATCGGGTCGAGGTCGAAGCCGCGCTGGAGCATGACGCCGCCAGCGCCGAAGTCGACCTCGTGGCCGACGCGACCACGCCGCTGACGCTCACGTTGCCGGCGCTGCGCCCGTGCCAGATCCGCATGCGCCCGCCGGAGGGACGGCACCCGCCGTACCGCGCCCGCGCGACCCTGCGCCGGGCCGACGAACCGCCGCGCGAGGTCGAGGCCTGGAACGGGCTCCTCCGGTTGGGGCTGCAACCCGGCGCGTACACGCTGACGGTGGACGTCGAGGGCTGGCACGGCAGCACGCAGTTCACGGTCGATGGAGTCAGCGGCGGAGAACTGCGCGTGGACCTGCCGGTGCAGGGTGGCTGAGAAGAGGGGTTGCGTGACCGGGCGCCTCGCTCCGGCATTTCCCCGTTCCCGGCCGTGAACGAGCCCGTGCCAGCCACGCGGCTCTGCCGCGTGGCGTGCCCGTGCCCGGAACCGCGTGCCCCGACTCCCGCAACCCCCGCCTCCGTCTCTTCGGAACACTTCCCCCTCACGGCAAGATCGACAACTCCGCCGGACTGCACGCGAAGACGTCACCCCCCTGCCAGCCCAGCGCCGTGAACGTGAAGCGCAACCCTTCCAACGCCGACCGGAACTGCGCCGGCACCTGGAAGCGCAGGTTCGCACGCCCACTCGGGTCGAGCACGCCCGCAAACCCCTGCAGCACCGGCGTGCCGATGAGGTTCGGACCGAACAGCGTCCACGCATCGATCTGCAGCGGGAGCCACGGCGGCAGCGAGAAGCCCGCGCCGATCCCCGACGCGCCGAGCAGCCCGTAGTACATCGCGCCCGCGCGTGCGACGCCGGCGTCGAGCAGCATCGGGTGCGACAGCCCGCCGCCGAACGCGACCTCCGCGATGCGCGGCGTCAACGACACCGGCGCCGCGGTCAGCGGCAACTCGATCCGCGCCGGCATCGCGCCGCCGAGGTGTACCGCCGCATCGAAGTCGGCCAGCTCCGGCACGTAGAACACGTCCTCGTCGTTCGCGCCCGCGACGTCGCGGTACGCGAGGTTCTGCAGAGCCAACCCGATCCGATGCCCGGTCGGGATCACGAAGGCGACGTCGTCGAGTTCCACCTCGACGCGATGCCGGCCGGCCGCGACCGCGCCGAGCCCGGTCGCGCCCATGGTCACGAACACCGGCGGGCCCGACGGCGGCACCGCGTAGAGCAGCGCGGCGAGCTGCACGCTCGCCGCGGTCGTGGTGACGTCGCACACCACGCGCGGACGGCCGAGGACCTGCCGCTCGACCTGGAGCGGATCGGACGTGAACTGGAGCCGCGCCAGAGGCAGGTTCGCGAGCACGGCAGGCAAGCGCGTGTTCTGCGCGAACTGCGCGAGGCCGTAGCCCGCGGCGGGCCGGTTGCGGATCGGGGTGGAGAGCGTCGCCGCGACCGGCGGCAGCGCGGCGAGCCCGCCGCCGTCGGTCGCGTACAACGTGGTCGGCGCCACCACCGGCGGCCACTGCGGCAGCAGGTCGTGCTGCCAGTGCGAGCTGGCGCTCCCGTAGCTGACCGGGTCCGACGGGATCACGCCGATCTCCGCCAGCGGCTCCAGTTCGACGCCGTTGCGTTCACCCTTGAGGAAGCGGTCCCACCACCGGCGCTTGAGGTCGAGGTGCAGGAGCCACTCGGTGTCGTTGTCGGGGATCGCATGGCCGCGCGTCGAGACGTAGATCCGGTGCGGCAGCCCGGCCGCGGCGAGCGCCGGCAGGGCCTTCGTGAGACCCCACACCATGTGGTGGTTGTCGCGATGGCCGATGAGTCCGAGCACCGGCACGTCGTTGGTCAGCAGCGACGGAAGCGGGTACTGGAACGGGTCGCCGAGCGCATCGGCACGCAACTGCGCATAGTTGCCGGCGAGGGCGTACGCCCACGGCAGCGGCGCCGTGACGCGGTTCTCCCAGAACTTCTCGACCACCCGCGACTGCAGGAGCGTGCCGCCCGGATAGTTGTCCTCCGGCCCGAGCAGCGCCTGCCAGTCTCCCGCGACCGCACGGATGCGCGGGAAGGTTCCCGGCAACGGCATCGCGCGCCCCGACCACGCCGCGGCACGATACGCGTGCGCACCCCCCATCGAGCGGCCGGTGACGGCGAGCCGCTGCAAGTCGACGCGGCCGGGCAGGAACGCCGCCGCCTGGACGAAGGCCTCCGCCATGTCGCGCAGCTTCGCCTCCTCGCTCGTGTCGCCCCCACCCGAGTTGAGGCGCGTCGTCACCGGCTCGCCGCGCACGTCGTAGGCGAGGACCACGTAGCCGAAGCGTGCGTCGTACAAGCCCTGCTGCACGTTCTCCGCGATCGCGCGGTTGCCGCCGCCGCCGTGCACGACCAGCACGCACGGCCAGCCGGTCGCGGGCGGCGCGACGTCGGGGTAGTAGAGGTCCATCATGCTCCGGTAGCCGTCCGACCACACGACGGGCCGGTCGGGCAGGGACCGCGGCGGGAAGCCGCCGGGCGGCACGGGCGGGTCCTGGGCAGCGGCCGCGGCGGCGAGGAGAAGGACGACGGCGAGAGGAGTGTGCATGTGGGACGAAGCGGTTCGTTGTCGGTGCCAGCCATGGATCGCCGGGGACCCATCCCACCGCACATCGAAACCACGATCCACACGAAGAACGACGGCCGACGGGCCCGGGCCGGCGGTGGGGATTCGTCGCCCACCCGCTTGACGGCGCCTCCCGCTCCTGCATTCTTATGCGCCTCCTGCGCATAACTATGCCCACTGCCGACCCCGCCAACCCCCGCGAAGACCGCCGTCGCGCCATCCTCGATCTGGTGCAGCAGCGGTCCGTGCGCAGCCAGGACGAGCTGCGCGAGCTGCTCGAGGCCAAGGGCATCGAGGTCAACCAGGCGACCCTGTCGCGCGACCTGCGCGACATGGGGCTCGTGAAGGGTCCCGCCGGCTACGCGATCCCCGCCGCCCACGGCGCAGCGGTCGCGGCCGCCGATCCCGATGCGGGCACCGCCATCGCCCTCCTGCACGCGGTGCGCGAGTGGTTGCGCTCCGCGGAGGTCGCGCAGAACCAGCTCGTGCTGAAGACTCCGGTCGGCGGCGCCCAACCGCTGGCCATCGCCCTCGACGGTGCCGAACTCGACGACGTGGTCGGCACGCTCGGCGGCGACGACACCGTGCTGGTGATCGCCAGGGACGCGGCCGGTGCCCGCCGCGTGCGCGCCCGCCTGCTCAAGCTCAAGGGAGACACCCCGGCATGAACGCCACCAAGAAGCGCGTCGCCATCGTCGGCGCCAGCGGCTACACGGGGCGCGAGCTGGTGCGCCTGCTGGCCCGCCATCCGTCCATGGAGGCGACGCACGTCATGGGCAGCCGCGAAGGCCAGGCGCCCGACGCGCCGGAGCTGCCGGTGGACTTCACGATCGAGCCGCTCGATCTCGACAAGCTGCGCGGCCTCGATGGCGTGTTCCTGTGCACGCCGCACGGCACGTCGGCGCCGCTCGCGCGCGGCATCCTCGCGCGCGGCCCCAAGGTCGTCGATCTCTCGGCCGACTTCCGCCTGCGCACGCCCGCCGCGTACGCCGCGACCTACGGCCACCCCCACCCGCATCCGGAACTGCTGGGCGAGGCGGTGTACGGACTCACGGAGCACGCCCGCTCCCGCATCCGCACCGCCCGTCTGGTCGCCAACCCCGGCTGCTATCCGACGTCGGTCCTGCTGCCCCTGCTGCCGCTGCGCGCGCTCGGCCTGATCACCGACGCCCCCATCGTCGCCGACTGCAAGAGCGGCACGTCGGGCGCCGGCAAGAACCCGGGAGTGCGCACCCACTTCGGCAACGTGCACGAGAACTTCTGCGCCTACGGCGTGGGCACCCACCGCCACGCGCCGGAGATCTGGCAAGAGGCCGGCACCGACCGGATCACCTTCGTGCCGCACCTGCTGCCGGTGTTCCGTGGCATCCTCAGCACGCTCTACCTCACGCCGGAGCCCGGCGTCGACGCGGGCGCGATCCGCGCCGCCCTGTGCGAAAGCTACGCGCGCGACGCCTTCGTGCGCGTGTACCAGCACGGCCTCCCGGAGCTGAACCGCGTGCAGTTCACGAACCACTGCGACCTCGCGGTCGCCGCGGCCGGCAGCCACGTGGTCGTGGTGTCGGCGATCGACAACCTCCTCAAGGGCGCGTCCGGCCAGGCGCTGCAGAACATGAACGTCATGCTCGGCCTGCCGGAGCACCAAGGCCTCCTGCCGTGAGGCTCCTCGTCAAGGTCGGCGGCGCACCCATCGAGACGGCGGACGGCCGCAGCCAGCTCGCGCGCGCCGTGGCGCGCGCGCAGGCCGCCGGCCACGCGGTCATCCTCGTGCACGGCGGCGGCAACCAGATCCGCACCCTGTGCAAGCGCCTCGGCATCGCCGAGCGCTACGTCGACGGTCTGCGCGTCACCGACGCCGACACCGCCGACGTGGTGCTGATGACGCTCGCCGGCCTCGTCAACCGCCAGGTCGTCGACGCGTTGCAGCGCGGCGGCGTGCGCGCCGCCGGGCTGTGCGGCGCCGACGGTCACACCTTCACCGCGCGCCGCCATCGCCATGGCGACGAGGACCTCGGCTACGTCGGTCAGGTCTGCCGCGCCGATGGCGGGCTCGTCGAAGCGATGCTCGCAGCGGGCTACGTGCCGGTGCTCGCCACCGCGGCGCCGCTCGCGCCCGGCGAAGACGCGCCGGCCGACCACTTCTACAACGTCAACGCCGACCAGGCCGCGGGCCCGCTCGCCGCCGCGCTGCACGCCGACGCGCTCCTCTTCCTCAGCGACGTGCCCGGCGTGCTCGACGGCGACAAGCGGCGCATCGACGTGCTCACCTCGGAGCGTGCGGCGACGCTGCGCGGCTCCGGCGTGATCGCCGGTGGCATGATCCCCAAGGTCGAGTCCGCGCTGCAGGCACTCGCCGCGACTCCGCCCGGCACGCTGGTGAAGATCGCCAGCGCCACCGCCGACGACGCCATCCTCGCCGCCCTCGCGCACGGCCACGGCACGACCTTCGCGTTGGCCTGATCGATCACCCACCCGCATGGACGAACACCTCATCCGTTCCTACAACCGCGCCGCCGAGGTCTTCGTCGACGGCCACGGCAGCATCCTGCGCGACCGCGACGGCCGCGAGTTCGTCGACTTCCTCGCCGGGATCGCGGTGTCGGCGCTGGGTCACGCCTGGCCGCCGCTGGTCGAGGCGCTGCGCGATCAGGTCGGTCGGGTCGTGCACCTGAGCAACCTGCTGCGGCACCCGTACACGGAGCAAGTCGCGGGCCACATCGCCGACTTCACCGGGCTCGACGCGTCGTTCTTCACCAACAGCGGGACGGAGGCCAACGAGGCCGCGTTCAAGCTCGCCCGCAAGGTGCAGAAGGACCGCGGCCAGGGCGACCGGATCTCGTTCGTCGCCCTGCACGCCGCCTTCCACGGCCGCACCTTCGCGGCGCTGTCGTGCACGCACGCCGAGAAGTACCGCAAGCCCTTCGAGCCGCTCCTGCCGGTGACCTTCGTGCCACAGGACGACGTCGACGCGCTCGCCCGCGCCATCCACGACACGCGACCCGCCGCGCTCATCTACGAGCCGATCCAGGGCGAAGGCGGCATCCGCGAGTTGTCGGCGGAGTTCCTGCGCGCCGCGCGCCGGCTGTGCGACGAGACCGGCACGATCCTCATCCACGACGAGATCCAGAGCGGCTGCGGCCGCACCGGTCGCTTCCTCGCCGCCGACTGGCACGGGGTGAAGCCCGACGTCGTGACCCTCGCCAAGCCCATCGCCGGCGGTGTGCCGATGGGCGTGATGACCGTGCGCCAGGAACTCGCCGAGGCGTTCAAGCCCGGCGACCACGGCTCCACCTTCGCCGGCGGCCCGCTCGTGTGCCGCGCCGCGCTCGTGCTGCTCGGTGCGCTCCGCGAGGGCCTCCTCGACAACGTGACCGCGCGCGGCGCGCAACTGCGCGCGGGCTTTCTCGACCTGCAGAAGACCCACGCGGTGATCACGGAGGTCCGCGGCCGCGGCCTGCTGATCGGGGTGCGCCTCGCCCGGAACGCCCCCGAGCTGCAGAAGAAGCTGTACGAACTGGGCCTCATCACCAACTGCACCGCCGGCGACGTGATCCGCGTCGTGCCGCCCTTCGTCCTCACCGAGCGCGAAGCCGCCCGCGGCCTCGAGCTGTTCGCCCAAGGCCTCAAGACCCTCTGACCGCCATGTCCAAGTCCGCCCCTGCCGTCGATCTCGGTTCGCTTCCCCACAAGGACCTGCTCTCCGTGGGCCAGCTCGCCCCCGGCGACATCGAGACCATCTTCAACGCCGCGCGCATCCTCAAGGCCGGACGCGAGGTGCACACCGACATCCTGCGCGGCAAGAAGCTCGCGATGCTGTTCGAGAAGGAGAGCCTGCGCACGCGCTTCACCTTCGACGTCGGCATGCAGGACCTCGGCGGCAGCGCCGTGTTCTACGAACACCGGCACGCCCGCCTCGGCAGCCGCGAGTCGATCTCGGACATGGCGCGCAACCTCGACCGCTGGGTGCACGGCATCGTCGCGCGGACCTTCCGGCACAAGGTCGTCGAGGAGCTGGCCAAGCACGCGCGCATCCCGGTCATCAACGGCCTCACCGACTCGATGCACCCGTGCCAGGCGCTCAGCGACTTCTTCACCCTCACCGAGAAGTGGGGCAGCGTGAAGGGGCGCACCCTCTACTACATCGGCGACGGCAACAACACGTGCAACTCGCTGGTCGACGCCGCGGCCAAGCTCGGCTGCCACGTCACCGTGTGTGCGCCGGAGAACTACGAGCCACACACCGCGGTCATCGAGCAGGCGCGCACGTTCGCGCGCGAGACCGGGGCGGCCGTCGAGGTGGTGAACACGCCCGGCGAGGACATCGAACACGCCGACGCCGTGTACACGGACGTGTGGGCCTCGATGCACCAGGAAGGCGAGATCGAGGAGCGCAACGCGATCTTCGGGCGCTACCAGGTGAACGAGCAGCTCATGAAGAAGGCGAAGCCCGATGCCCTCTTCATGCACTGCCTGCCCGCGCACCGCGGCTGGGAGGTGACCCCCGGCGTGCTCGACGGCCCGCAGAGCGTCGTCTTCGACCAGGCCGAGAACCGCCTGCACGTGCAGAAGGCGATCCTCGCCCTGCTCATGGGCAAGGGGCGGTAGGTCGCGGCCGCGCACAAAGTGACCGGGATCTTCGTACCCACGCGCCGCGTGACGCACGCCTTCCTCGGGGCCGGGGCCGCGCTGGGGCTCGGCGCCGCCATCGCGATGGCCGTGGCGGCGAAGACCTGGGCCCTCGTGCTCAGCGCACTCGCCGTCACGCCGGTCCTGATCGGCCTCTTCCTGCTGCCGCTGACAAACCGCCACGAGCGCGCGGCGCGCGATCTGGTCTCGGGCGACTGCCTGCTGCGCTGGACGTACTCGGCCGCCGAGTGGGCAGCGTACGTCGCGCGCGAGCAGGCGCGACCGAACCGGCTGCCGATCATCTTCGCGCTGTTCTTCACGCTCGCCGGCGTAGCGGTCTCCGTGATGGCCGTCGCCGACGACGAACGGATCGCCGACTCGCTGCCGCTCACCTGGCTCGCACCCTCGGGGTCGGGACTGATCGTGGGGGCGGCGACGGCACTCGTCTTCGCCTGGTTCCACCGCTCGCGCCTGCACCGGATGGCGGCGATGCCGGGGGTGTTCGCGTTCGGCCCGCAGGGGCTCTACCTCACCGGCGGCTACTGGCCGATCCGCGACCTCGGGGTCGGCCTGCGCGGCGTGACGATCGAGGGCGACGAGTTGGTGTTCGCGTTCTCGATCCAGCGCAACCACCAGTCCGTGCGCGTACCGATCCCGGCGGCGGAACGCGAAGCCGCCCGCGCGGTGGTCGCGCAGCTCTCGGACGATCGCGTCCCGCGCTAGGATCCGCCCGCCGATGCCGCTGGGTTTCGTCCACGAAGAGTCCTTCCGCTGGTCCGACGTCGACGCCATGGGCGTCGTCAACAACGCCGTGTTCCTCACGCTGTTCGAGCAGGCGCGCTACGGGTACTTCCGTGCCCTCGCGGTGATGGGAAGCGAGACCTTCCCCTTCGTGCTCGGCAGCACATCGGTGCGCTTCGAGTCGCCGGGGCGCGCGGGCATGCGCGTGCAGATCGCGACCGGCGTCGTGCGGCTCGGCACCAAGAGCCTCGACATGGAGTACGCGGTGCGCTGCGGCGGGGTCGCGCTCGCCACCGGGCGCGCGACCCTGGTGTGGGTCGACGCCGACCTGCGCAGTGCGGTGATCCCTGCCGCCGTGCGCGCCGCGATCGCAGCCCGCGAGGGCATCCCCGCCGGCCCCGATGGCGGGCCGCGGCGCGGTGGACGCTAGGATCGAAGCATGCAACGGGTCGTCGTCATCCACTGGCACGAGGCAGAGTGCATCGAGCGCGCGGAGCGCATCGCCGCCATGGGTTTCTCCGCTGTACCGGCGTGGGGTGAGGGCGGAGGCGCACTCCGCGAGGCGCTGGCGGACCCGCCGGCGGCGGTCGTGATCGACCTCGGCCGGCTCCCGTCGCACGGCCGCCACACCGCACTCGCGTTGCGCGAACGCAAGGCGACGCGCGCCATCCCGATCGTGTTCGTCGACGGCGAAGCCGACAAGGTGGCGCGGGTGCGCGAGATGTTCGCCGACGCCACGTTCACGACCTGGCGCAGCCTGCGCACGGCATTGCGCGGCGCGATCGCGCGGCCACCGGCAGACCCGATCGTGCCGCGCTCGACCAGCGGGGCGTACTCCGGCACACCGCTCCCGAAGAAGCTCGGGATCAAGTCGGGCAGCACCGTCGCCGTACTCGGCGCCCCACCCGACTTCGCGTCCTCGCTCGCGCCGCTCCCCGACGATGTCGCATTGCTCACCCAGGCACGGCGCGCCTGCGACGTGATCGTTCTCTTCTGCAAGAGCGCCGCCGAGCTGCAGCGGCGACTGAAGCCGGTCCTCGACAGGATCGCACCCGGCGGATCGTTGTGGATCGCCTGGCCGAAGAAGGCCTCCGGCGTCGCCACCGACCTCAGCGACGGCGAGGTGCGGCGCGTGGTGCTCGCGACGGAGTTCGTCGACACCAAGGTGTGCGCCATCGACGAGACGTGGTCGGGGCTTCGCTTCCAGCGCCGGCGGCCTAGCCCGCACTAGCCTTGGCAGCGGAGCCATCGGCCGCGGCCTGACGGTTCCGGAGCGACGGGCGGCCCGCGAGTCGGCGGATTGTGTGCGCGAGAACCAGCCGGCGGCCGGATGGCTGGCAGACACGACCCGGTCCGAGAGCCGAACCGACATGCCCCACCTCCCGTGCCCCCGACGCCCGCGCGAACCGCGCCACACCGTCGGACTCCTGCCCGCCGCGCTGGCCGCAACCTTCGCCCTCGCCCTGCCGGCCCAGGTCACCGACCCCGCGATCACCGCGTGGCGGGTCAACCACGCCGCGGCCTTCGGCTCGAGTCCCGATCCCGCGATCCACGCGGTCGTGAGCCAGATCAGCGCCGACGTGACGACCGTGCGCTACACCGCGACCGATGCGTACGTCGAGGCCAACGGCATCCCGAGCTATCCCCTGGGGCCGTTCGCGGGCAATCCCAATCCAGTCAGCAGCCAGAACTGGCGCTTCCGCATCCCGCTCGTGCCGACGCGGAACACCGGCACGCTGACTCCCACGGGCCTCGGTCCCATCGGCGTCTTCGTCAACGGCGTCGTGCTCTTCAACGCCAAGGACGCGCGCTCGTACCTGAACCAGGGTGTGTGGAACCAGAACGCCGTCTACGTGGAAGCCGGCGGCTTCGACTCCACCTTCGGACATCCCGCGCCGGGTGGCGTGTATCACCACCACCAGCGCCCGCCGAGCCTGCTGGCTCAGCTGTGCGACGACGGAAGGCACCACTCGCCGATCATCGGCTTCGCCTTCGACGGCTTCCCGATCTATGGCCCGTACGGGTTCGCGAACAGGAACGGGACCGGGGGCGTCCGCCGGATCAGCAGCAGCTATCGCTTGCGCAACCTCACGACGCGCGCCGGCGGGCCTCCCGTCGGTGCGCAGTATCCGCTCGGCTACTACATCGAGGACCACGAGTACGTCGCCGGCCTCGGCGACCTCGACGCCTGCAACTGTAGGTTCGCCGTGACCCCGGAGTACCCCGCGGGGACCTGGGCGTACTACGCGACGATCGACGCCGCCGGCAGCAACGCGTACCCGTATCTGGTCGGCCCCCAGTACTTCGGCGTGCTGGTCACGGCGAACACGAATCGTAGCGTCGTCATCCCTGGGACGGCCGTGTCGTTCGCCGGCAGTGGCCTGGCCTGCCCGCAGGGCACCGGCTGCCCCAGCGTGCAGCCACTGCAGCTCGCCTTCGCGGGACTCCCTGACCTGGGCGCGACGTTGCACATCGACATCTCCAACGGCCCGGCAAACACCACAGGCATCGTGATCCTGGGCGTGCAGGGCTCGACCCCGTATCCGATCGAGCTGGGCTTCCTGCAGATGACCGGCTGCCGGCTCTACCAGTCGATGGACGTTGCGACGCCGATCGCCTTCAGCGGCGGAAGCGCGCGCCTGAGCCTCGGCATCCCCGCGAGCCCGTCGCTCTGGGGCGGGGTCTTCTTCACGCAGGGTGCGGCCCTCGATGCCAACGCGAACGCCGCGGGCATCAGCACCAGCAACGGGGGCAGGATCGAGATCAGGGGCTGATCGCGCAAGCGCCCGAGGCAGGATCGCAGCCTCTGCTCCGGCGAGTGTGCGCAGTATGGTCTTGCCGCGATGCGAATGTCCCGTCTCGGATGGACACCGTGCCTGCTGTTGCTTGGGGCTTGCCATGCCCTGCACACCCCCTCGATCACGGATGTCGCTCGCCGCTCGACCGTCGACGCCGAGCCCACATCCGTGAGTCCGGCACATCGCGCAGGCGATGTCACCGCCGAACTCCGCGGCCACTACGGAGTCCCGATCCTGCGCAAGTCGCTGTTCTGGGATGGCAACGGCGAGAACGATGACTTTGGCGCCGGTGCGAGGGCTTACTGGTTCGCCACCGACTCCCTCGCCCTGGGCGGCGGCGCGTCGGGACTCGTGTTCAAGACGCTCGGAGACGACGCGTACGCGGCGGAGGGTGAAAGCGCGTTGCGCTGGTATCCCGTGTCGTTCGACTCGTGTTCCCTCTTCCTGGACGGCACCGTCGGCTTCCAGCAGTCGACGCGCCGGGTCCCGGACGACGGAACGGAGTGGAACTTCACGTTCTCCTTCGGACCCGGCTGCGAGATCCCGCTCGGCGGTGGCACGAGCGTGCTCCTCGGTGGGATGTACCACCACATCTCGAACGCGCTCGGTCGCCGGAACTCACGCAATCCAAGCCAGAACGAGGCTCGGCTCTGGGTCGGGGTGGGGTGGTTCTTTTGAGGGCTTTGCGAACGCAAACGAGCACGCCGGACACATGTGCCCGACGCGCTCGTCGTGTCGTGCGGGTTGGGGTGAGCCGGGGTCAGGCCCCGCCCTTCCCCTTGCCCTTGCCTTTGTGTCCGGCGTCACCCTCGCCTTCGCCCTTCTTCTTGCCCTCGCCTTCGCCCTTCTCCTTCTTCGCTCCCTTGCCCTCGGCCTCGGCGCGCAGCTTCTTCATGCTCGCCGCGGCCTCGTCGGCGCTCTTGAGATCGCTGGCCAGGACCGTGAGGGTCTGCGCCATCGGCGCCGCCTGGTCGAACTTCGCGTGCTTGGCGTCGGCGGCCTTCCTGGCCTCCTCGTACTTCGCCATCGCGGCCTTGTGGTCGGCCTCGATCTTGGTCCGGGCCGCTTCGACCTCGGACGTCTTCATCACCTTCATCTGCGAGCCGACCTTGACGACGGCCCAAGTCTCTTTCGCAGCTTCCACGCCATGCGCCTCGACCTTGGCCGGCGGCTTCGCCGTCTCCTGCGCGGTGCCGATGGCCACCGGCAAAGCGATACACAGGGCCAACGAAACAACGAAACGACACGCACTCATGACTTTGCACCTCCGAGAAGAGGAACTGCGAGGGAAGGCGGATCACTGTCGCCCACTCCGCCCGCGCGTGGAAGCGTAGCCATGCACGCCCCAACTTCCAAAGACGCCGGGACGCATCGTGGCACCGCCACCGCCCACCGTCACTCGCGCGCGTGGAGCCGCGCCTGCAGCTTGCGCAGGGCCCGACTGAGGAGCAGCGCGACCGCGTTGCGCGTGCGCCCCATGCGCAGCGCAACGTCGGCGAGCGGCAGGCCGTCCGTGCGCGCCAGCCGGATCACCTCGCGGTCGTCCTCGCTCAACTCCGCCAGCGCCGCGTTCACCTGGGCGATGGCCTCGGCGCTGGCGACCAGGGTGCGTGGACCCGGTGCGGGGTCGCCGGGTCCGAGAGTGACGCGGCCGAACGTGGAGCCCGCGCCCGGCATCGGCTGCTCGCGACCGGCGTCGCGCCGCGCCGCGCCCAGCGTGCGGCGCAGGTTGGCGAGCCGATGCTCGGCCAGGGTCGTGAGCCACGCCGTGAAGCCCCCACCGCGGCGGTGCTCGTACTGAGGCAGCCGGCGCAACGCTTCCGTGAACGTCTCCTGCACCAGATCGTCGAGTTCGACGCGGTGCAGCATGCCCGGTCCGACGCGCGCAGCGATGCGACGCCGCAGCCGCGGCCACTCGCGGCGCAGGAGAGCATCGAGCGCGGAGCGATCGCCGCCGCGCGCCGCCGACAAGAACAGGCGCGTGGTCGCGTCGAGGTCGTCGGAGGGTGCGCTCACGGCAGGCGCTCCAGCAACCAGAGGGCGCCGGCGACGAGCACGACGAGCGACAGCCCAGTGCACGCGGGATCACGAAGCCGCGGCCGGCGGCGCAACCAGAGCAGCACCGGCAGCCCGCACGCGACCAGCGCGAGCTGACCGACCTCGACGCCGAGGTTGAAGGTCAAGAGGGGCAGCGCCATCGCCATGCCCGAGGCCGTGCCGAGGTCGGCGAGACAGCCGGCGAAGCCGAGCCCGTGCACGAGGCCGAAGAGGAAGGTGAGCGCGATGCGCGGGCGCCGCACGTCGCGCAGCAGGTTCTCCGCGCCCACGAACGCCACCGAAGCGGCAATCGCGCATTCCACCAGCGTTCCTGGCAGGCTCACGACCTGGAACGTCGCCGCGGCGAGCGTGAGCGAGTGCGCCACGGTGAACGTGGTGACGACCCCGAGCGCCTGACGCCACGACGCGACCGTGAGCAGCAGCCCCAGGAGGAAGAGCAGGTGGTCGTAACCGGTGACGACGTGCTCGACCCCGGTGGCGACGAAGCCCGTCGCCACTGCCAGCGGCGCCTGCGTCCGTGTCTCGGCGGGACCGAGCGACCAACGCATGCTGCGGGCATCGCGACCGAGCAGGGCCTGCGCCACCTGGCGGGTGCCTTCCGTCACCACAACGAACTGGCGATGCCCGAAGGGCATCGCCGCGAGCAGCGGCACGTCCAGCGCGAACTCCGCGTCGGCGTGCCGCGCCGCCTGGTAGCGCAGTACGACGCCGCCGTCTTCGTCGTTGTCGGCGACGAAGTGATCCCAGGTCAGCGGCGCAGCGCCGGCGACTCGCACGAACCCACGTCCCACCGACGCGAGCTCGCCGAGCTTGGCCGGGCCCGCCGCGAAGTCCGCCGCGGCGAGCGTCATCTCCACGGCGATCGCATCCGGGGTGAGTCGGACCTGCAGCCCGCTCAGCCCCGGGTCGTGAGCCGCCAAAGGCACGGCGATGAGCGCCGCCACGCCGAGCGCACCGGCTCGCAGGGCAGGCAACCAGCGCGCGATGTCGCTCATGGCGTGCTCCATGGATCAGCGGTCGTGCACGTGGTTGCGCCCGTTCAACGGCGTCGCCGCGTACGGGAACACCTTGTTGTAGGCGACATCGTTGCGATCGACGTTGTCGCCGGCGGTGCGGATCACCGGCGGCGAGACGCGCAGGTCGCTGATGATCGCGCTCACGCCGATGTCGACGACGTCGTCACCGAAGCGCCGCCCGTTCGGCCAGCCGCCGGGCACGTCAGTGTTCTGCAGCCGGCTGAACAGCACGTCGCCGCCGAAGATCGACACGCGCGAGAAGCCCGGGTCGTCGGGGTTGGTGGCGTGCTGCGCGCCGCCGCCCGCGCGCCGCGCCGGCGGCGTCGACAGGTCGACCTTGATGAGGTCGGGGATGAAGATCCCGGCGAGGTCGGTGCGCCCGGTCTCGATCCCCGGGATCGGGCTGTTGCGGAACACGATCGCGTTCAGCAGGCGGGCCAGCTCCGGTTGCAGCGCGTAGCCCTGGAACAGGGCGGCGTCGCGATCGGGAGTGGTGCGGTTGTATTCGTCCTTGTCGGCGATGGCGACGAAGCCCTCGCAGAACAGCGGGTTGCCCTGCCGCCCGACCTGCACCCAGCTGCCGAGCCGGATCGGATCGCGCGTGTCGAACCGCACCTCGACCTGGCGGCGGTAGGTCGTGGCGTGCACACCCGCCACCTGCATGTCGCCGCCGATCGCCGCCATCGGGATCTCGAGCGCGATCGTGTGCACGTTGAAGCCACCCTGGCTGTCGCGCGCCTGGCCGGGACCACGCAGGCTCAGCAGGTCGAAGATGGCGTTGATGTCGCCGTAGAACCCGTCCTCGCGCTGGCCGGCGAACGAGCGGTAGTCGCCGTCGAGGCACGCGATGCTCTGCCGGGTGAAGCGGTCGAGCGACGCGGCGTTCGCCACACCCTCGAGCGCGGGCCCATCGCCACTGTGCGTGTTGTAGTGCGGCGTCGCGCGCCCCTGGTTGTTGGGCGGCACGACTCCGTTGCCGAGCATGCGGAAGCCCGCGCCGCCGCGGCGCGTGTCCATCGCCCACACCTTGTAGCGCTGCACCAGGTTCTGCGCCGGATCGGCGACGTCGTTCACGACGCCGGTGTAGGACTGCAGGATCGTGTTGCGGGTGCGCTCCTCGGTCGTGAACTCGAAGAAGTAACTGATCGTCGACTTGCCGCGGGCGAGGTCGTTGCCCAGCGACACGTGCAGTGCGTAGAGCACGTTCGGGTCGAAGTTGTACTTGTTGGGCCCGATGCCCGGATCCTCGAACGGGTACACCGCCACGGCGGTGGTGAGGTACTTGCGGCCCTCGCGGCCGGACACGAACGCGTACACGTCGGTCGTGTTCGCGGCATCGTCGAGGGTGATGAGCGGGGCGTCCATGTGGCTCGAGGCCAGGAGCGCACTCGCGGTGAGAGCGCCACAGAGGGTGGCGCGCAGCGGAAGCAGGTTCATGTGGTCAGTCGTCCAACGGTTTGCTCGGGACGTCACGGTGCGCCGACGTGGCGCACCGCCGTCCCCGAGGGGTACGGTCCGGTGCGCGGGTCACAGCGCGGCGGCGCGACGGATCAGGTCGGCGCGCTCGGAGGGACAGAGCGTGGCGGCGGCGGCCTGCGCGCGCCCGAAGTGCGCACGCGCGACCACGCGGTCACCGCGCGCGGCAGCGATCGCGCCGGCGTGGTACTCCAGGCGCGCGTCGCCGGTGTCGAGCGCGAGCGCGCGGGTCATCGCCGCGGCAGCCGCATCGAGCCGTTGGCTCGCGAACAGTGCCCAGGCGTGCAGGTCGTGCGTGAACACGTCGCCGCGATCGGCCAGCTCCTGCTCGGCGAGGCGGAGCGCCACACCAGGATCGCGGCCGCGTGCCAGCAGCCAGAGCGCGAAGTGCCGCGGGTCGTCGGCCGCCCCGGTGACTTCGAGCCCGGCCTCGATCGCCGTCGCGCCAGCCAGGTCGCCCTTCTCGCGGGCGAGGTCGGCCGCAAGCCAGCGATGCTCCGGCAACGGACAGCGCTCGGCCGCCCGCGCCGCCGACGCCGCCGCGCCCGCCACGTCGCCCTGCGCCATGAGCAGGCGGGCGCGGACCAGCGCCAACAGGACGTGGTCGGCATCGATCTCGGCGCCGCGCGCGCACAGCGCCGCCGCGGCATCCAGGTGTCCGGCCTGCAGCTCCACGCTCGCGAGCCGCGCCAGCGCCCAGCCCAGCGCCTCGCGGTCGCGCAGGCTGCCGGCACCGACGGCGAGCCGCAGCAGCTCGCGGGCGCCGTCGAGATCGCCACACAACCAGCGCACCTGCGCCGCGCGCGCGTAGCTCTGCAGGCAGGGTTTCTGGTCGAGCATGCGCTGGTACGACTGCAGCGCCGCGGCCGGGTCGCCCTTGTCGTAGAGCACGTCACCGAGCAGGCCGTGGTCCGCGAAGTCGCCGCGCTCGGCCACGAGCGCGCGCGCAACGGTCTCGGCCGCCGCGAAGCGGTGCAGGCTGTGCAGCACGTGCCCGCGCAGCAGACGCCCGCCGGGATGCCCCCCCTGCCGCCGCTCGATGCCGTCGGCGCAGGCCTCGGCGAGCTTGTAGAAGCCCGGGTCCTGCGTCGCCCGGGCCTTCGCGACGAACGCGCGGCCCAGACGCTCGAGATCCTCGACCACGTTGCGCCCGCTGCGCACGCCGGCCTGCGCCTCCGCGATGCGTTGGTCCACCTCGCCCTCGCCCCCCTGCGCCACGAGCACAAGACCCAGATCGTCGAGCACGGGAGTCGCATCGCCGCAGGCGGCGAGCAGGAGCAGGATGCACGAGAGGTATCGCCTCATGCCCTCTCCAGGTAGGGCGCGGCAAAGACGTGTCAGGCGACCCTGCCTCAATCGCGTCGATCGCGCGCCGCGCGGAGCACGCGCTGCAGTTCGCGCTCGAACGAAACCGCGTCGCCGCGCTGCGCGAGGTCGAACAACTCGCGGGGCAGCGTCGGCGCCGCCATCGGTGCCGAAGCCGGCGCCGCGCTCCGGCAAGCCGACACACCCAGGGCAACGCACGCGGCCGCGCAGGCCAGCGCCCCCACCGTCCACAGCCGCGCGCGCCGCGGCCGCGCCGCGACGGGCTCGCACCCTTCGGCGAACGCCCGCAGGTCGGCGGCGAACCCCGCCGCGTCGGCGTAGCGATGCCGCGGGCTGCGCGCGAGGCTTTGCGAGAGCACGCGCGACAGCGCGCGCGGCACGCGCGCCACGCGGTGCGCGGCCGGGATCCTGCCCGCGCGCACGGCATCGAGCACGCGCGGCAGGGCGCCCGCACGCACCGCAGGCCGGCCGGTCACGCACTCGTAGAGCACGGCGCCGAGCGCGTACACATCGGTGGCGGGGCCGATGGCGTCGTGCTCGGCGCCTGCCTGTTCCGGCGCCATGTAGGCGGGCGTGCCGAAGAAGTCCGAGGTGCGCGTCAGGTCGCCGTCGGGCGCCGCCGACAGGCCGAAGTCGAGCACGGTCAGCGACCCGTCGTCGCCGAGCATGAGGTTGCCCGGCTTGAGGTCGCGGTGGATGTGTCCGTGCGCGTGCGCCGCATGCATCCCCTCCGCCACCGCCGCGAAGCTGCGTGCGATCGCGCGGTGATCGCAGAACCACGGATGCCGCCGCTCGCGCAGGTGCTGCTGCAGGGAACGGCCGGCCACGCGCTCCATCACCAGGAAGACCTGGCCGTCGGCCTCGCCGTGCGCAAGCACGCGCACGAGCCGCGGGTGCCTCAGCGCCGCGGCGATGCGCGCCTCGCGCCGCAGCCGCGCGCGGGCGTGCGCGTGCCCGGCGACGTGCGCGTGCAGCACCTTCACCGCGACCGGCGCGCCGGTCGCTTCGTCCTCGGCCGCGTACACGCGCGCCGTGCCGCCTTCGCCGAGCAGGTCGACGATGCGGTAGCGACCGACCCGCGCCGGAATGGCCGGACGCACGCGGCTGTCGGCCGCGAGCAGTGCCGCCGCCTCTCGCTCGAAGTCCGCGCGCAGGGCCGCCGGCAACGCCGCGGCGAACGCCGGCGGAGTCAGCTCCGGCTCGGCCTCACGCCGCAGCACGAACTCCACCAGGGCGTCCTCGACCGCGTCGCTGACCGCGTCGGGACGGACCCTGGGCCCGAAGGGAGAGAAAGACGACATGCCGGCTCCTCAGCCCGCCTGCACCAGCTCGTCGTGCAACGACGACCGAAGGAGCAGCAGGCAGCCGCCGCGCGTGGACTGCACCGGGTGCAGGCTGCCGCGCGGCGCGAGCTGGTAGTCGCCCGCGACCATGTCCTGCTCGCCGACCTGCAGGTCGCCCTCGAGCACGTAGCACTCCTCGTCGTCGGCGTGGCGGTGCGCCGGGTAGGACGCGCCCGGCGCCATGCGCACGAGCACGGTGGCGTAGCCGGCCGCGGCGTCGCGGTGCAGCGTGCGCGCGGTGACGCCTTCCACACGCAACGGCACGAAGCCGCCGTCGCCGCCCAGCACGAAGCGCTTGCCCTCGACCCGCGCATCCTGGATCACCGCCGCAAACGGCGTGGACGGCCGCATCGGCTCGCGCACGCGCAGCAACACGCGGTGCAGCAGATCGGCCGGCGGCGCCGACGCCGGCGCGAGCAGGGCGAGGTCGCCCACCACCGCACGGCAGGCCTCGAGTTCGGCTTCGAGCGTGCGGTCTGCGTCGACGCGCGCCTCGAACGCGCGCGCGGCGTCGGCCGAGAGCACACCGAAGGCGTGCAGGGCCGCGTCGCCGAGCGCGTCGGCGGAGTCGGGCGCGGGGATCGGGTCGTCAGGGTTCATTCGGTTCGTTCCTGTTCGGTGGCGAGCGCGCGGCGCAGCGCGAGCAGGCCGTCGCGGATCCGGCTCTTGACGGTGCCCAGCGGCACCTGCAAGGTCGTCGCGATCTCGGTGTGCGTGAGCCCGGAGAAGAACGCGGCGGCGAGCGCCTCGCGTTGGCCACGCGGCAGCGCCGCGGTGGCGGTGCGCACCCTGGCGGCGCGCTCGGCCTGGTCGATCTCGTCGGCGGGGGTGACCTCGCGCGCGAACGCCGCGGCGGCGAGGTCGGCGATCTCGGCCTGACCGGCGCGCGGCAGGCCCAGGCGACGGCGGCGGTCGACCGCCCGCGTGCGCGCGATCGTCAGCACCCAGGCGATCACGGTGCCCCGGCCGGCGTGGTAGCCGGCGGCGCGATCCCACACCTGCTTGAAGGTGTCGACGACGACCTCTTCGGCCGCATGCCGGTCGGCGACGATGCGCAGCGCCAGCCCGAGCACCCGGCGCGCGCAGGCCTGGTACAGCACCGTGAGGCCCTGCTCGTCGCGCGCGACGATGCGCGCGATCGCGTCGGCGAGCGGCGGCGGCGCCGAAGCCGGGTGCAAGCGGAGGGATGGGCGGGGCTGGCTCATCTGCGAAGGCCTACGCGCGCGCGCGCGCGGCGGATGGGAGGTGGTACGGATTAATCCGCAGGCCACCCCGGGTCGGCAAGGGGGGCGAGGTCCCTTTCTCCCTGACATGCCGGCGCCGCGGTCTACCTGACGCAGGGATGCGGCCCGCGCTCGCCATCGTCTTCACCCTGGCCATGAAGACCGCGGCGCAAGATCACCGCGTCGTGGTGGAAGGAGCTACGGGTGACAACACGGTCGCGACGGACACCGCCAGCTCCGGCTCGATCGACGCAGCCGACCTGCAGCGCCGGCCGCTCGCCCGGGTGGCCGATCTCCTGGAGGCGGTGCCCGGCCTCGCCGTGACGCAGCACAGCGGCGGCGGCAAGGGCAACCAGATGTACCTGCGCGGCTTCGACCTCGACCACGGCACCGACCTGCGCACGACCGTCGCTGGCATCCCGGTGAACCTGCCGAGCCACGCGCACGGCCAAGGCTACACCGACCTCGGCTTCCTGATCCCCGAACTCGTCCAGCGCGTCGACTTCCGCAAGGGCCCGTACGTCGCGCGCGACGGCGACTTCGCCAGCGCCGGGGCCATCGACATCGACTACGTGCGCCGCCTCGACCGCGGCATCGCCCAGGTAGAGGTCGGCGCGTTCGGGCACGGCCGCGCGCTGGTGGCGTGGTCGGTGCCGTGGGCGAAGGGTGATCTCCTGCTCGGCCTCGAGGGTCGCCACGCCGACGGCCCGTTCACGGTGGGCGACGACCACGACCGCGGCAACGCCGTGCTGCGCTGGTCGCGCGGCGACGAGGCCGAAGGCGCATCGCTGACGCTGCTCGCGCACGACGGCGAGTGGAGGGCGACCGACCAGATCCCCGCGCGCGCGGTCGCGCGTGGCGAACTCGGTCGCTTCGACACGCTGGATGGCAGCGACGGTGGCAGCACGCGCCAGGTGGCCCTGCACGGTGCCTGGTGGCGGGAGCGCGACGAGGCGGCCAGCCGTGCCGCCGTGTGGGCGCGCGGGTACGAGTTCGATCTGTTCTCGAACTTCACCTACGCGCTCGCCGACCCGGTGGCCGGCGACCAGATCGAGCAGACCGACCGGCGCGTCGCGATCGGCGGCGACGTCGAACAGCGCTGGTTCGGCGCGCTGGACGGCGTGCCGGTGGAGCACGCGCTCGGCATCCAGGTGCGCAGCGACCTCGCCCGGGTCGGCCTGCATCGCACGCAAGCGCGGCGGCGCATCGGCACGGTGCGGCAGGACGACGTCGGCGTGCACCAGCTCGGCGTCTTCGGCGAGCAGCGCGTGCAGTGGACCGACCGCGTGCGCACGACGCTGGGCCTGCGCGGCGACGCGGTGGCGATGGACGTCGACAGCGACCTCGCCGCCAACTCCGGCGACCGCACCGGCGCGCTGCTGAGTCCGCGCTTCGGCGTGGCGCTGCGCGCCGCCGATGGCATCGACCTGTTCGCCAACGCCGGGTTCGGCTTCCACTCGAACGACTCCCGCGGCGCCACGCTGCGCGACGACCCCACCACCGCGGCACCCGGCGACGGCGCCCGCGTGCGTCCGCTCGTGCGCAGCCGCGGCGCCGAGGTCGGCGTCCGCGCCGAAGTGGCGCCCGGCTTCCACAACACGCTCACCGCGTTCGTGCTCGACACCGACTCCGAACTCGTGTTCGCCGGTGACGCGGGCACGACGGAGGCGGGGCCAGCGGCGCGACGCGCGGGCTTCGAGTGGAGCGGGCGCTACGCGGCCAGCGACTGCCTCGACCTCGACGCCGAGGCGACCTGGACACGCGCACGGGCGCGCTCGGTGGCACCCGGCCGCGACGCGATCGTCGGCGCCATCGAGACGCAGGCGAGCGCCGGCCTCACCGCGCACGGCGACGTGTTCTTCGCCAGCCTGCGCACCCGCTACGTCGGACCGCGGCCGCTCACGGAGGACGGCAGCGTGCGGTCGCGCGTCGCGTGGCGCGTCGACCTGCGCCTGGGCGCGCGGATCGACGAGCGCACCACGATCACCCTCGACGCCCTCAACCTGCTCGACGAGGCCGACGCCGACGTCGAGTACGCCTACGCATCGCGCCGCTTCGGCGAGCCCTCCGGCCCGGACGACGGCGGCTACGCCGACGTGCACTTCCACCCGGCCGAGCCGTTCGCGCTGCGCCTCGCGGTCACCACCAGGTTCTGACCATGCCGACGCCCCGCTCCGCGTTCCTGGTCTCGCTCTCCCTGCATGGCGCCGGCATCGCCGCGGCGATCGGGCTTTCGCTCGCCGCGCGCGCGCCGTCGCGCGCCCCCGCCGAGATCGCGGTGCAACCGGCACAAGCCGCGCTCGACGCGATCGACGAGGCGCCGCCGGCGGAGACCTTCACCATCGAAGAACCCGAGCGCGCGACGGTCGCCGAAGACGCGCGCTTCGACCCGCGCGAGTGGCTGCTCGCAGAGCCTGCTCCGGAGCCGCAGGTCGTCGAACGCACGCCCCCGCGCGAGTTCGACCACGCCTGCCTCCGGCCACTGCTGCGCCCGGAGCCAGCGCCCCCGGTCGTGCCCCCACTGGCGACGGTGATCGAGGCGATCCCCGGCGAGAACCCGCCCCCGGAGTACCCCGCCGCATCGCTGCGCCGGGGCCTGCAGGGCGTCGTCACGCTGATCGTGCGCGTCGGCGCCGACGGCGCCGCGCTCGGTGTCGACGTCGTCTCGAGCACGGGCCACGCGAGCCTCGACGCCGCGGCCGTCGCCGCGGTGCGGCGCTGGCGCTTCCGGGGCGGGCCGGGAGAAACCACGGTCGAGGTCTGCTTCCGGCTGCGCGGAGGCTGACGCGCGCGACGCGCGTCGCTTCGCCTCGGGCCTCGAAGCCTAGCTCACGACGGGCGTGCGCGCTTCGTTGCCGAGCACGACGAAGCCGGCGACGCCAGTGACGTTGCCCGGCACGCCGCGCACACTGCACTCGAGCGCCCGCTCCTGGCCCATGGCATCGTGCAGCTTCAAGGTCAGGGTCTGCTCGCCCTTCTTGCTGCCCGCCGCGGCGATGCGCTCACCGGCGTCGTCGTCGCGCCACGGGATGCCGCAGGTCGCGAACGGGCGGCCGAGCACGTCGGCGGCGGGGATGCCGAAGGTCTCCTCCGCGGCCCGGTTCCAGCGCACGACGTGGCCGCCGCCGTCGACGGCGACGAGCGTGCACGACAGCGCGTCGAGGAACTCCTCGGTCTGCGCGAGCAGGGTCTCGAATTGCCGCTCCATCCAGTTGAGCTGGTCGGCGTAGAGCAGGTTGTGGAACATCGACGGCGTGTCGGCCTCGATCACGGAGAGCACTTCCTCCCCGTCGACGGTCGGACGCTGGCGGAGCACGAGCGTCAGCTCCCCCACGCTCGCGCCGCGCAGCTCGAGCTGCAGCGTCATCCTGGTCTCGGTGTCGTTGCCGGCGCGGATCGTGGGCGCGCCGTCGATCGCGAACACCACCTGCTTGGCGCCGGTGGGCCCCGTTCGACCGAGGAGCGGGTCGAGCTTCGGGATGTCCTCCGGACGCGCCCGCACGTACTCGACGTTGCCGTCCGCCAGCGGCAGGGTGAGGACCCCCGCCCGGGCGTCGAGCAGGAGCCCGAGCAGTTCGAGCAGTTCGCCGGCAGCCGCTTCGACGCTGGCGGCGCCGAGCACGGAGCGGCGCAGGCGGTTGCGGATGGTCGAGCGCACGAGCTGGGTCTCGAACAGGCGGGACACGCGGGACTTGATGGTCTCGCCGGTGAGTTCCTGCCGGGTCGCGAGGCTGTCCATCTCGACCGGCCCCGGCGCAGCGCGCTCCGCCATGGCACGCTCCAGCACGGCCGGCAGCTCGTCGTAGATCTGCGACTTGCCCACGAAGTGGTCGGCACCGCACTCGCTCGCCCAGAAGCGGTCGATGGGGTGCTCGCGCGCGGTCAGGAGCACGATGGGGATGTGGCGGGTCAGCGTGTCGTCCTTGAGCACCCGACACACCTGGTATCCGTTGAGTCCGGGCATCAGCACGTCGGTGACGATCGCGTCCGGCAGTTCCACGCTCGCCGCCTGGATGCCCTGCACGCCGTCCGTCGCCGCGATCACGTCGTAGCCGTGCTGTGCGAGCAGACGCCGGGCCACGAGGAGTTGGGTCGGGCTGTCCTCGATGACGAGCACCCGTCCCCTGATCTGTTTGTTGTCAGGCTGCATCTGTTTCTCCCTCGACAGACCCGGACGCTCACGCGTCAGGCTCTCTCACCCACGGTAGTCGGGTTCCTCGCGAAGCCGACTTGAGCCATTCGGTCGGATCGTGGCGGGCCGGCGATTCCCCCGCTGCCGCCGACCACTCGGTGCACCCCGGAGAACGCGTGTCGGCGCCGGCCGGCAACTCCGATGCCCATCGGCTGACGCGTCGACCGGAAGCGGACGCCGGATCGCCGCGGCGAAGGGGAGGAGCCTTGACATCGCCGGGCGACTCTGCATTCTTATGCCTTCTTCGCGCATAAGTATGCTTCCATCCCCTGCCGCGGTTCGCCCCGCCCACCCCGCACTCTCCCTGTGAGCAAGGCCAAGGTCTGTCTCGCCTACTCCGGCGGTCTCGACACGTCGATCATCATCCCCTGGCTGAAGGAGAACCACGACCTCGAGGTCCACTGCGTCGCCGGCGACGTCGGCCAGGGCGACGAAGAACTCGCGGGCCTCGTCGAGAAGGCGAAGCGCACCGGCGCCGCCTCCTGCAAGGTCGTCGACCTCAAGCGCACCTTCATCGAGGACTACGTCTGGCCGTGCGTGCGCGCCATGGCGGTGTACGAGGGCCGCTACCTGCTGGGCACCAGCATGGCGCGGCCGATCCTCGCCAAGGCGCAGGTCGAGTACGCACGCGAGGTCGGCGCCACGCACGTGGCGCACGGCTGCACGGGAAAGGGCAACGATCAGGTGCGCTTCGAGCTCACCTACATGGCGCTGGCGCCCGACCTGAAGGTCATCGCGCCGTGGCGCGACTGGGACATCCGCTCGCGCGAGGACGCTCTCGACTACGCCGCCGCGCGCGACATCCCGGTGACCGCGTCGCGCACCAAGATCTACTCGCGCGACCGCAACCTCTGGCACATCAGCCACGAGGGCGGCGCGCTCGAGGATCCCGCCAACGCCCCGCCGGACGACGTGTGGATGCTCACTGTCGATCCGCGCCGCGCGCCCGACGAGCCACAGGTCGTCACCCTGCAGGTCGAGGCCGGCGTGCCGGTGGGCGTCGACGGCCAGCGCCTCGCGCCCGAGGCCCTGGTGGCGAAGCTGAACACGCTCGGCGGCAGGCACGGCGTCGGCCGCGTCGACATCTGCGAGAACCGCCTCGTCGGCATGAAGTCGCGCGGCGTGTACGAGACCCCGGGTGGCACGATCATCCTCGAGGGCCTGCGCACGCTGCGCGCGCTCTGCCTCGAACGCGACACCGCCCGCCTCGCCGAGAAGCTCATGCCCGACTACGCCGACGTGGTCTACACGGGGCGTTGGTTCGCGCCGGTCCGCGAGGGACTCGATGCGTTCTTCCGCGAGGTCACCCGCTGCGTGAACGGCGACGTGAAGGTGCGCCTGTTCAAGGGCCAGGCGACGGCGATCTCGGCCACGAGCCCGAACTCGCTGTTCGCGGAGGACCTCGCGACCTTCGGGCACAGCGAGAGCTACGCCCACAAGGACAGCCTGGGCTTCGTCAAGCTCTACGGCCTGCCCACCAAGGTCGCGGCGGCGGCCAGGCGCAAGACGCGATGAGCAAGCTCTGGGGCGGCCGCTTCGAGGGCAGCGTCGACCCGGCGTTTCACGCGTGGGGCAGCAGCCTGCCCTTCGACAAGCGCCTCGTGTTCGAGGACATCGAGGGCAGCGTGGCGTGGGCGAAGGCGCTCGCACACGCCGGCGTGCTCACCGAGGCCGAGGCCGACCGGCTCACCACGGCGCTGGCCGCGCTGCGCGCGGACGTCGCGCGCGATCCCCAGGCGCTCGCGGCGTCGCCGGCGGAGGACGTGCACTCGTTCGTCGAGGCCGCGCTCGACCAGAAGGTCGGCGCCCTCGCCAAGAAGCTGCACACCGGCCGTTCCCGCAACGATCAGGTCGCCACCGACCTGCGCCTGTGGTGCAAGACCGCGGTCGGCGAGGTGCGCGCCGCGCTGCGCGACACGACGACCGCGCTGCTGGATCTGGCCGCGGCGCACGCCGACCTGCCGCTGCCCGGCTACACGCACCTGCAGCGCGCGCAGCCGATCACCGCCGGCCACCACGCCCTCGCCTACGTCGAGATGCTGGCCCGCGACGACGCCCGCCTGAGCGACGCGCTGGCGCGCCTCGACGTGAGCCCGCTCGGCTGCGGTGCGCTCGCCGGCACCGCGTTCCCGATCGACCGCGAACGGCTCGCGCGCGACCTCGGCTTCGCGGCCGCCGCGCACAACAGCCTGGATGCGGTGAGCGACCGCGACTTCGCCGCCGAGCTGGCCTTCGCCTGCTCCCTCACCATGGCGCACCTCTCGCGCCTGGCGGAGGACTGGATCTTCTTCGCCAGCCACGAGGCGCGCTTCCTCCTGCTCAGCGACAAGATCGCCACCGGCAGCAGCCTCATGCCGCAGAAGAAGAACCCCGACGCCCTCGAACTGATCCGCGGCAAGACCGGGCGCGTGTTCGGTCACCTGCAGGGGCTGCTCGTGATGCTGAAGGGCCTGCCGCTGGCCTACGACAAGGACTTGCAGGAAGACAAGGAAGCGCTCTTCGGCGCGCTCGACCAGACCCGCGCCTGCCTGCAGATGGCGGCGCTGGTGGCGCGCAACGTGAGCTACGACCGCGCGCGCTGCACTGCGGCGGCCGGTCTCGGCTACCAGAACGCCACCGACCTCGCCGACCTGCTGGTGCACGCCGGCGTGCCGTTCCGCGACGCGCACGAGCGCGCCGGCCACGCCGTGCGCACCGCGATCGCGGCCGGCGTCGAACTGCAGGATCTGCCCCAGGCGACCCTGCGCGAACTGCTCCCGGAACTCGACACCGACCTGTGCACGGCGCTCGCGCCCGCCGCCGTGCTCGCCCGCCGCCAGGCCCTCGGCGGCACCGCCCCAGACCAGGTGCGCGCCCAGCTCGCCCGCTGGCGCGCGCTGCTCGCGGAGGATCCACGATGACCCTGCCCTACACCGTCCGCCCCGCCCGCGTCGACGACGCCCCCGACATCCTCGAGTTGATCAACGCGCTGGCGCAGGAACAGGTGATGCTGCCGCGCTCGCCGCTCTCGGTCTACGAAGGCCTGCGCGACTTCGTGGTCGCGGAGGTCGACGGCGAGTTCGCCGGCTGCGGCGCGCTCAAGGTGGTGTGGGCCGACCTCGCCGAGGTCCGCTCGCTCGCGGTCAAGAAGACCATGCAGAAGCACGGCATCGGCCGCGCCATCGTCGACCGCATCGTCGCCGACGCCGAAGTCCTCGGCGTGCCGACGCTGTTCGCGTTCACCTACGTGCCGGGCTTCTTCGGCAAGGTCGGCTTCCAGGTCGTCCAGCACGAGAGCCTGCCGCACAAGGTCTTCTCCGACTGCATGCACTGCCCGAAGTTCATGGCCTGCGACGAGATCGCCATGCTGCGCGAGCTGCGTCCGCTCGACGCCGACGAACTCGGCGCGCGCGTGTCGGCGACGCCGAACTCGTTCCCGCTGCCGCGCCGGCTGAAGGCCCTGCAGGCGGACCGCAAGGCGGCGACACCCGGGTAGGCGTCGCGGACCACCGCGGCACGCTGGCTTCTCGCGCGTCGTTCCCGTACGACCGCCACACCCTATGCGTACCCACCCCCTCCTCGCCGCCGCGGCGGCGCTCTGCCTCGCCCTCCCTTCCTTCGCCCAAGACGCCAACGCCCAGAAGGTGAGCGGCGGCAACGCCGACACGAAGCGCGGCGAGACGCGGATCATCGCGTACACGGAGGACTTCTCCGTCTTCGCGCTGGCCTCCGTGACCTACGGCCAGCCGGAGTGGAAGGCCGAGTACGACGGCATGCTTGACAAGCTGAAGGGCAAGAACAGCCGGCTCGGCAAGGACTGGTTCACGACCCTCATCACCAGCAGCGAGCTGGAGATGGGCGGCAAGAAGATCGCGCCGGGCTCCTACATCGTCGGCATCCACTGCGACCAGGACGGCAAGTTCGGGCTGTCGCTCGCCGACTCGAGCAAGGCGATGAAGGACGGCCTCAACCCGTTCATGGACTGGAAGCCCGAGATCATCGTGCCGCTCACGCTGAACAAGGGCGCCGCCAAGGAGGCGGTCAAGCTGATGACGATGACCTTCCAGGCGAAGGCCGAGGACGGCGGCAAGGGCACGTTCACCCTGGCGTGGGGCACGCACACGCTGACGACGCCCTGCCACCTGCACGTGCCGAAGCCGGCGAAGAAGTGATCGCCACCGCGCGCTCGATCGTCACGGTCGGGGGCGCAGCACCAGGCGGCCGAGGGCGAACGCGATCACCACCGCGAGCCCCGACGCCGCGAGGATCCCGGCGCGCGCGACGTCGAGCTGCGCTTGCTCCGGGAAGGCCAGCGACGCGACGAACAGCGACATCGTGAACCCGATGCCGGCGACGGCGCCGACCACGGCCAGCCCGCCCCCGCCGACGCCCGCGGGCAGATCGGCGAGGCGCGTGCGCGCCGCGAGGCGCGTGGCCAGCAGCACGCCCAGCGTCTTGCCGACCACGAGGCCGCAGATCACGCCGAGGAAGATCCGCGTCGCCCCCGGCGCGGCGAAGTCGAGGCCGTCGAAAGACACGCCGGCGTTGGCGAGGGCGAAGATCGGCATCACGCCGAAGGCCACCCAGCCGTGCAGCGCGTGCTCCAGGCGTTCGACCGGCGAGAGCGCCTCGCGCCGCGCGGCGTCGATCCGCGCCAGCGCCGCCAGCAACTCGTCGCGGTCGTCGAGGTGACGGTCGGCGGCGTCGAGCGCGGCCTTCGCCTCCGTGAGGAAGCCCTGCCGGCCGTACCACGACGTGGCCGGCGTGCGCAGGCCGATGATCACGCCGGCGATGGTCGGATGGATGCCGGCCGCGAGGACCCCCGCCCACACCACGGTCCCCGGCAGCAGGTAGATCCACGGGTTGCGCACGCCGAGGCCCTGCATGACGCGGATGCCGAGCAGCCCCAGGAATGCCACGCCGAGCCCGAGGGGGGCGATCCCCGCGGAGTAGAAGAACGCGATCACGAGGATGGCGCCGATGTCGTCGATGATCGCGAGCGCCAGGAGCAGCACGCGCAGCGCCGCCGGCACGCGCGGACCGAGCAAGGTCAGCACGCCGACCGCGAACGCGATGTCGGTGGCCATCGCCACCCCCCAGCCATCGCGCGCGACGTCGTCGCCGCCGGCGATCGCGAGGTAGATCCCCGCGGGCAGGAGCATCCCGCCGAGCGCCGCCGCGATCGGGAGCGCCGCGCGCCGGAGGCTGCGCAGCTCGCCCAGCCGCATCTCGCGCCGGATCTCGAGGCCGACGACGAAGAAGAAGAACACCATCAGCACGTCGTTGACCAGGAAGTGCAGCGTCTGCTCTGCCTTCCACGGCCCCACCCCCAGGACGAACTTCGTGTGCCACAGCGCGTGGTAGCTGTCCCGCCACGGCGAGTTCGCCCACACGAGCGCGATCACCGCCGCCAGCACGAGCACGATGCCGCTGGCCGCGGAGATCGACAGGAACCGGTCGATGGGCGCCATCACCGCGCGCGCGGCGGCGTGCAGCATCCGGTTGGTTTCCGGCGGAGTCCTGGCGACCGCGGCGCTGGTCTCGATCGGCTTCGTCACCATGGGCGCGGTCCATCTTCGGTGCGCGGCGCGCGCGCGCAACGCGAACGCGGCGGGATTCGCGCCAGCAGCGCCGACCAGGCAGAAGGCGACCGACTCAGCCCCCCACGATCGCCGTGAACGCGTCCGACAGCACCCCGCCGAGCGGGTTGGCGCCGGGGTCGACCAGCAGGGCCTGCATGTGCAGCAGGAGCCCCGCGAGCGCCGCGTCCTTCGGGATCGGCAGCGTCGCTTCCGCCGCGGTGCCGACGACGGGAAGCGTGAGGTCGGGGCTCACGCGCAACGAGCAGCCGGGCATCCCGAGCGACGTGAGGTCGAGCGGCAGTGGCCCCAGCGACCACGCCGTGTTGCGGAACCCCGCGAGCACGACCGCGGCTCCCGGCGGGCGCGGCGCGACGCCCACGACGAAGGTCTGGCCGACTCGTGGCGCGTCGCGGACCTGCAGACCGGTGAGCCCCGTGCTTCCGGCGCAGCCCGCGCCGAACCGCTCGAAGCCGCCCGCGGTGAGCAGGGCGATCGTGTAGTCGCCCATGATCGCCGTCGAGAGCTGCGCGACCGTCACGCCAGGGCCGAACGACGGCACCCTGTCCTGGGAGAACTGCTTGTCCCCCCACACCACGATCGCGCCGTCGCTGCGCCGCGCCACCGAGTGGTGACGACCTGCATCGATGTCGACGTAGTGCGTCCCGGGGGGAAGCGGCGGCACGTCGAGCTGGCCGAAGTTCAGGTACAGGTTGCCCCACGCGAGCACCTGGCCGTCGCTGCGCAGGGCGAGAAGGTGGTACTGGCCCACGGCGATGTCGAGGTAGCGCAACCCCGGCGGCAAGACCGGCACGAACGACGGGGCCTGCACGTTCGCGATCGTGCCATCGTCGAGGCGGGCGAGGCACGTTCCGCCGGCAGCGACCTGCACGAAGCGGCGACCTGCCGGCGGTCGCTGCACGAACTGCAGTCTGCCCCACCCCACCACCGCACCGTCGCTGCGCACCGCCGCGGACTGGTGGTCGCCCGCCGAGATCTGCACGTAGTGCGTCCCCGCCGGCGGCGCCGGCACGTTGGCCTGCCCCGCGATGTTGTTCCCCCAGCCCAGCACCGTGTCATCGGTGCGGCGGGCGAGCGAGGAACCAGAGCCGGCGGCGATCTCCACGTATCTGCCCGGCGGCACGTTGCACGCACCGCCGCTGTTGTCGCCCCATGCCACCACGGAACCGTCGCTGCGCAGGGCCATCACGTGCAGTTCGCCTGCCGAGAGCTGGGTGTAGCTCACCCCCGGGGGTGGCTCGGGCACGTTGCACTGGAAGTTCGCGCTCGATCCCCAAGTAACGACCACGCCGTCGCTTCTCAGCGCGACGTTGTGAATCGAGCCCGCCTCGACGCGCACGTAGGTCCGACCGGACGGCAGCGCGGGCACATCGAGCTGCCCCTGGTAGTTGCTGCCCCACGCCACGAGCTGGCCGTCGCTTCGCACGGCGGCGCTGTGCGCCGCGCCGGCGGAAATCTGCACATACGATGTGCCCGCGGGAAGCCGTGGAACGATGCTTTGCCCGAAATCGTTCGCTCCCCAGGCCACGCACGAGCCATCGCTGCGCCGAGCCACGATATGCGTGTCCCCCGCGGCAACCTCGACGTACGTCAGGCCAGGCGGTAGACTAGGCACGTTGTGCTGCCCGCGCTGGTTGTCGCCCCACACGACAATGGACCC
>CAYQMF010000006.1:0-108633 GCA_964418595.1 uncultured candidatus Brocadiaceae bacterium | reverse complement strand
TCGCAAGCATCCCGTCATGTCAGGCGCATCGCGGCCGGGCCCGTCGGACGCTTACGATCCATCGTCCGATGATCGGGTGGTGATCGGCCTCCCGCGTGCGGGTCCCGGGCCTCACTTCTCTTTGACGACTCGCGAAGGCAGCCGACCGATCAGTTTGCTGCTGCGGCGACGATGATCCAGCACGGCTCGGGGCCACGGTTCCGGAGCATCTTCGACGACGGGAGCGGCGCGCAGCTATCCTCCCCACGGTGCCCGCGGTCTCCTTCCTCACCGAGCGTCGCGCCCTCGTCGCGATCCTCGCGCTCGCCTTCCTGATCTTCGCGCCGACGCTCGCCAACGGGTTCACGCTCGACGACGTGTTCCTCGCCCAGGGGACCGACCCGCAGGGCAACCCCGACCCGATCCTCGACGGGCTCCGCGCGCCCTGGTGGTACTTCGGCGAGCGCTACTGGGAGGGCACCAACACGACGACCGTGCTGTACCGCCCGGTCACCATCCTCAGCTTCGCGCTGATCTACAACCTGATCGCCGCGCCCTTCCTCCCGGCCGCCGCCGAGGCCCTGCCGCAGCACCTCGCGAACGTGCTCCTGCACACACTCGCGGTGCTGCTCGTGTGGCGGTGGCTGAAGGCCCTCGGCGTCGCCAGCACGGCGGCGCTGCTCGGGGCGGCGGTGTTTTCGACCTGCGGCGTACACAGCGAGGTGGTGGCCGGGATCGTCGGCCGCGCGGAGCTGCTCGCGCTGGTGCTCGGCCTGCAGGGTGTGCTCCTCTTCCTGCGCGGGCGCAGCAAGCTGGCCGGGGTCGCATTCTTCTTCGCGTTCTGCTCGAAGGAGAGCGCGCTCGCGTGGGCGCCGTTCCTCGTCTGCCATCTCCTGGCGCAACGCTGGCTCGCCGGCGAAGTCGCGACGCTCGCCGCGGTCCTGCGCACGCACGCGCGCGCGCTGGCGGTCGCCATCGGTCCCGCGCTCGCCCTGTTCTTCGTCCTACGCGGCATCGCGGTCGCGGAGGTCGAGCACACGCGCATCCTCTACCAGGAGAACCCGCTCGCGCACGTCGACGCCCTCACGCGCGTGCTCACCGCCATCAAGATCGTCGGCTTCGGCGCGTTCCAGACGTTCCTGCCGTCGGCGCTCAGCTCCGTGTACGGCCCCGGCTCGTTCACGCTCGCCACGACGCCGGCCGACCTGACCTTCTTCACGCCCGTCCTCTGGCTTGCCCTCTGGCTGGCCGCTGCCCTCGCCTGGCGTCGCACCCAGCCGCTGCTGTTCCTGTCCGCGGCAGCGTTCTTCGGGTTCGCGTTCCTGACCTCGAACATCCCGTTCGCAATCGGCACCATCTTCGCCGAGCGCCTCCTCTACGCGCCGAGCCTCGGCGCGTGCCTGCTCGCTGCGCTTCTCGTGAGCGCGCCGCAGCTCGCGCGGATGCGCACCCCCCTGCTGGTCGCGCTCCTGCTCGGCTGCGCCGCGCACGCGGCGGTGATCGTCACCCGCAACGGCGCCTGGCGCGACAACCTCACCCTGTTCACGACCGACGCCGACCGCTTCCCGCGCAACGCGGAGCTGCAGGTGAAGGCCGCCGCCGTCGTCGTCAACACCGACGAGCCGCGCGCGCTGCGCTACCTCGAACGCGCGATCGCCGCCGACCCGGAGCTGCCCACCGCCTACGGCCTGCGCGCGCGCATCCACCAGCGCCACGGCGACGTCGCCGCGGCCGACGCCGACTACCGGCGCACGCTCGCCTGTCGCCTCGCGGTCGAGTCCGGGGAGTACGCGCGCGCCGGCGGCGACTTCATGCGCTACCTGATGACCACCGGGCGCAACAACGAGGCCTACATCCTCGCGCGCACGCTCCTCGAGCGCGATCCCGACCTCTACCTCGCCCGGCTCGCGCAGCTCGACCTCGCGGCGGGCGCGATCCCCGTCGACGAGTACGCCGCCCTCCTCGACGCGGCCGCCCGCCGCCACGCCGGCGATCCCCGCATCGGCCTGCGCATGGCCGTGTTCGCCTACGAGAACAAGCGCGGCCTCGCGGGAAACCCTTCCGCCCTCTCCGAGGCCCTCGCGAACGTGCTGCACGCCGTGCCCGCCAACGAGCTCGACCAGCCCTCCGGCGTGCGCGGCCGCACGTACCTCGCCGAGATCCTCGTCGAACAGGGCCGACCGACCGCCGCGCGCCCCTGGCTCGAAGGCCTGCTCCGCTCGCGCGCCCTCACGCCGGAGTGGCGGGCCCGGGTGGAGGCGTTGGCGCAGCGCGCGAAATGAACTCCGCGACTCCGCCGCGCCGGCCCGCTACCCTCCCCGGCGTGACCCACGGCATCCTCGTCCACCAGCAGCTCAAGGCGCTGATCGCCAAGGGCGCGATCGCCAGCAACCCCCCCATCGCGCCGGCCCAGGTGCAGCCCTCCAGCCTCGACCTGCGCCTCGCCACCCGCGGCTATCGCGTGCGCAGCGGCTTCCTCCCGGAGAACTGCACCGTCGCCGAGCGCCTGGAGGACATCACGCTCTACACGTTCGACCTCACCGACGGCGCGGTGCTCGAGCGCGGCCACTGCTACATCATCCCGCTGCTGGAGCGCGTCGAGGTGCCGCTCCCCTACACCATCCGCGCCAACCCGAAGTCGTCCACGGGCCGGCTCGACCTCTTCACCCGCCTGCTCGCCGACAACACCGCGCGCTTCGAGGAGATCAAGCCGGGCTACACCGGGCCGATGTTCCTCGAGGTCGTGCCGCGCTCGTTCCCCATCCAGGTGCGTACCGGCAACAGCCTCTGCCAGATCCGCTTCGCGCAGGGCGACGCGCGCCTCACCGACGAGGAGATGCTCGAGGAGTACCGCGAGCAGCCGCTCCTGTACCTGGCCGACGGCACGCCCGTGCCGATCGACGAGCTGCGCGTCGACGGCGGGCTGTGCATGGGCGTGTGCACCACGCAGGACGAAGACATCCGCGGCCCCATCGGCTACGTCGCGCGGCGCTACACCGGCGTCCTGGATCTGGACCGCGAGGCGAGCCACGACCCGGCGGAGTTCTTCGAGCCGATCCCGGAGCCGACCAACGGCCGGTACATCGTCGAGCCGGAGGAGTTCTACATCTTCGCGAGCAAGGAGCGCGTCCGCATCCCGCGCCACCTCGCCGCCGAGATGGCCGCGTACGACGTCGGCATCGGCGAGCTGCGCACCAACTACGCCGGCTTCTTCGACAACGGCTTCGGCGGCGACCGCGGCACCCGCGCCGTGCTCGAAGTGCGCCCGCACGACGTGCCGTTCCTCATCGAAGACGGCCAGGTGTTCTTCAAGCTGCAGTTCTACCGCTCCCTCGAAGACCCCGCGATCGCCTACGGCGACCGCGGCCTCGGCAGCCACTACCAGCACCAGGGGCTGCGGCTCTCGAAGCACTTCAAGAGCTGATCGCGACCGGCGGCGAGCCGGGTCAGAAGCGATGCTCGACCAGCAGGCCGACGGTGCCCTCCTCCACCATCGGCAGCACGGTGGTCGCCCGCGCGGCGTCGGCATCGGCGATCGCACCGGTACTCAGGTAGGCGAGGAACCAACCGAGCGCCACCTGGGAGAAGTAGTGGCGGTTTCCCTGCAGGCGCGCGGCCGGGACCAGGAGCGAGCCGACGCCGAGCGCGAGGCTCGCGTAGTCGTTCTCCACCATGCGTGCGGCAGTGAGCCACGAGACCGCGCCGATGAAGGCGTGGCCGCTGACGCCGTTGGCGTGTTGGAAGAACACCCACTCCGACGAGTCGTTGTTGGCCGGATCGTCGGGACGGCCGGCACCGATCGCGTGTTGCAGGAAGAGCAGCGGTGGCGCGCCGACCACGACGGCCCGCAACGAGCGCTCGCCCCACAGCCCCACGCCCGGCAGGCCGAGCGCGTTCCCGGCGAGCGCCGTGACCCCGAACGCCGGAATCGCGTACAGCCCCTCGCCCATCGTGGTCACGCTGGTGCCGATGCGCAGCGAATCGTCGGTGCGCCACGACGGGATCAGGTCTTCGTAGATGTCGCGATCGAGTTGCGAGTTGGCGCTGATCCCGGCGAGGCCGATCGCGACGCCGAGACCGAGCATGCGCGGGCCGGAGTAGAAGTTCACGTAGTCGGCGGCAACCGTGTCGTACGTGCGACCGAGCCAGCCGCGCTCACCTTCCGCCAGGGTTACGAGGTCGGTCGGATCGTGCGGGGGATGGCCCGGCGCGGTCACGGCGGTGCCCGTGGAACGTGGCCTTCCGGCGGCCCGGAGCGGGTCATCGACGAGCGTGGCCAGCGAGCAGCCCGTCACCGCCATCAGCCCGAGGCGAGTGGTCCATGCGGCACCGCGTCGCAGCCGGTGTGGGCGACGGAACCGCAGACACCGGCGCGGCGGATCGAAAGCTGCTTCGGTCGCGGACATCGGCGACGGAGCATGACCGATCCAGGCCGCGGTTCGAGCCCGAATCCCTACAGGAAGAAGCGCAGCGGCCGCGTCACGTCGATGGTCGCGAGGCCCTGGTCGAACACCGCCCAGTACTGCAGCATCTCGACGCCCCACAGGCCGGGGTTGGGCGGCACTTGGATGTTCACCGTCAGCGGCCAGCCTTCGAACGAGTTGGGCTGCTTGAAGAACACGCCGACCTGCACGAGCTGGAACGGCTGCAGGGGACTCGCGAAGAAGAGCGCGCCAAAGCCCGGCACCTGACCCGCCGGCGGATGGCCGATCACGGTCGTGCGCAGGATGTCGTTGCTGAACGATGGCCCGCGGAAGACCGAACTCGTGACCCGACCCGGGAACGGCAGGCTCGCCTGCACCTCGTTGCCGGCGAGGAAGCGGTGGTAGCGCTGGCGTGAACCCGGGTCGAGCGCGCAGATCGCGTCGATGTCGTCGGTGCGCAGCAGGCCGAGACGCGCGCGCACGGTGTCGCCCGGCGTCGCGCTGGCGGTGTAGATGTTGGGCGCACCGCCGAGCGTGAGGCTGTAGTGCATGATCTCGTCCCACGCGGGCCCGGGGTTCTTGGTGGAGAACAGGATGTGGCCGCGCACCAGGTCGACGGCGACGGCATCGAGTTCGTCGTCGACGCCCATGCCCAGCGTGGCGTACGTCTTGAACGGCATCGGCAGGCTCCACGCCGTGCCGCTCCATGTCGTCTCGAGGATCGTGCCACCCGACGGCAGCGTCGCTCCCCACCACGCCGCCGGTACGAGCGCGCGGGTCGCCTTCGTCACCGAGAAGAACAGGCGGATCGGCGCGAGCCCCGGCGGCAGCTCGGCGGCGACCGCGGGGCCCATGCGCAGGAGCGGGATGTACAGGTCGTGCGCATCCATCTCGGCGACCGCGCCGGCACTCGCGATGTCGATCTCCGTACTGTCCTGCGCGCGGTAGGTCCGATCGCCGATGCCGGGCGGCAGGATCACGCTCGGCAGCAGGTACACGAACAGATCGCCGGCCGCGCCAAGCGGCGTGGTGGCTTCGTAGCGCACCGGATCGGCGGCCCCGACCGCCGTGCGCGTGACGGAGAACGTGATCGCGCCCCAGTCGCCGACCGGCACGGTCATCCGTCCGCCGGTGGTCGACAGGATGAAGTCGAAGCCGATCGACATCGCGTCGATGTCGGGCAGCGGCCCCACCGGGATGCCCCAGGTCGCGTTGCGCCACAGCTTGGCGGGTGAGAAGTCCGGCATGCCCGCGGGCACGACGGACACCGCCGGCGCCGCGTCGCTGAAACCGGCCGCCTTCTCCAGCACATCGGTCGCGGAGAGCGGCGTGCCGTTCCAGGCAGTCGCGCCGTCGACGCTGAGCGCCAACGGGATGCCGGCGAGGGGACTCGACGACGGTCCCTGGGCGGCGAGCGTGGCGCCGACGCAGGCGACCAGGACAGGGGCGACGCGCTTCATGGCTGGATCTCCGTGGTGCGTGGATCGATGTTCAGGCCGCGCGCGCGCAGCTTGACGAGGAGGCGGGCCTGGGCGCGGGTGAAGGCCTTGCGCGCCGCCTCCGCCGAGGGCAGCCCGAGCTGCTCCGCGATGCTCGCGAAGGGCGTCTCCCCGGACAGGCGCAGCTCGAGCACGGCCTTGTCCTTCGCCGGGAACGTCGCGAGCACCTCGCGGTACACGTCGAGCTGTTCCGACACGGAGGCGAGCAGCGACGGGGTGGGGTCGTCGAACGCCTGCGCGCCCATCACGCCGGTGGGCGCGTCGACCTGCCGCCGCACGTCGCGCCGGTCGGCCTCGTGGTGGCGCACCATGTCGACGAGCCGATGCTTGACGAGCGTGGTGAGGAAGCGCACGAGCGCCTGCTCGTCGGTGACCTCGAAGGTCGCCAGCCCGTCGAGCACGCCGAGGAACACGTCCTGCACGACGTCGCCGGTGCTGAGCAGCGGCGCGAGCCCGCGGTGCCGCTTGCGGAAGTCGCGGTCCAGCTCGCGGTGCACCAGCGCCTGCACCTGCGGGTAATAGGTGGCCAGCAGCGCATCGAGCGCCTCGGGCTCGCGCGCTGCGGCGCGCCGGACCAGATCGGCGAGGGACATGGGAAGGGGCATGATCGCGCTCCAGGAGAGTGCCGACAACCGGAGGCGGCGACGGCGCCTTCTCCAGCGGATCGCGAAGCCGGCAGCGGACGGGGTTTCCGCGCCTTTTCGACGGCTACTTGCGGGCGGCGAGTTCCGCGTCCAGCGCCGCCTTGGCATTGGCGTCGTCGGGCGAGAGCGCCACCACAAGCCGCAGGAGCAGTTCGCGCACGGCGCGGGTCCGGTCGGCGTCGAGGGCGAGGGGCATGGTCCCGGCCAGGTTCTGGAGGAGGGCGCCGTTGAGGGGGTCGGCGCGCAGGGCGTCGAGGAGGCCATCCAGCACGCCCAGGTCGTCGCGCAGGATCAGGTTCTCGGCCAGCGACGCTTGTCCGGTCACCCGGCTGGGCGACGCGCCAGCGGTGAGCGCCTCGCGGTAGGCATCGACCGCGGCGGTGGCGGCGCGCACCGCCTCGTCGCGCTGGCCGTGGCGGTGGGCGGCCAGCGCCCGCTGCAGGTGCACGTTGGCGCGCTGCTGGATGCGACGCCAGTCATCCGCGCCGCCGCCGGCGGCCTCGACCAGCGCGAGCGCGCCATCGAAGTCGCCGATGTCCATCAGGACCTGCGAGAGGGTCTGCCGGGCGTTGCCGAGGCCGGGGCGCAGGGCCAGCGCACGCTCGAGCGCGCTCCGCGCTTCGGGCAGGCGCCCGACGCGACGCAGGCAGATGCCGAGATTGGCGAGCACGCCCGCCTGGACGGCAGAGAGCTGCAACGCGCGCTCGAGGATCGGCAGCGCCACCTCGTAGCGCTCGAGCCCGACGAGCGCGCCGCCGCGGGCGTGCAGGATGGTGGTCGACGCGCGCCCCTGCGCCCACTCCAGCTCCAGCGACTCGTCGTACACCGCCTGGTGCATGGCGAGGCGATCGGGGCGCCCGCCGAGCAGGCTGCCGAGCGCCAGCCGCGCCAGCAGGCGCACCTCGCGTCCGGCCACGTGCGCCGGCGGAAGATCCGCGAGCAGCGCGTCGGCGCGCAGGACCGCTTCGCCGCTCCGCTCGCGCAGGGCGAAGAACGCGGCAATCGTCGCGGCGTCGGCGGACTCCGGGGCCGGCAGATCGTTGCCGCTCGCCTCCGGGCGACCGTGGGAGAGCTGTCGGCGCGCGAGTTCGCGCACGCACGCGCTGCCGGTGACCGTAGCGAGCATCTCGAGGTCGCGCTCCGCGGCATCGGGTTCGCCGGCATCGAGGCTCACCGCGGCCCGTCGCGCCAACGCCGGCAGACAGGTCGGATCGAGGGCGAGGATCGCGTCGAGCACGCGGCGGGTCTCGACCAGATCAGGCGGCAGCGCGTCGCGTGGCAGCGTGCCCTCGAGTCCCACCGCCGCCGGCAGGTGCCGCAGCAGGTCGTCGCGTTGCCGCGCGCGCTCGGCACTGCGCGCAGCCAAGGCATCCCAGGCAAACCACGGCGCGAGCACACCGACCACGGCGGCCAGCCCGACCGCCGCGGTCAGGGCGGGCCGCCGCGCCGCGCGCCGCACCAGCCGGACGGCGGGCGACACCGTGCGCGCCGTGACCGTGCGGTTGTCGAGGAACGCGGCGAGGTCGTCCGCGAAGGCCTCGGCGCTCGCGTAGCGGTGCCGGCGCTGCCGCGCCATCGCGCACTCGACGATCGCCACGAGGTCGCGATGCAGGCGCGGGTGCAGGCGGGTGAGGCGCGGCGGGTCCTCCCGCTGCAGCCGCTGCAACACCCGCGCGGGTTCGTCCTGGAACGGCGGCGCGAGCGCGAGGGCGTGGTACAGGGTCGCGCCGAGGCCGTACACGTCGATGCCGACGCCGTCCTGGTCGGGGGCGCCCGCGGCCTGCTCCGGGGCCATGTACCACGGCGTGCCGAGGCTCGTGCCCGAGGCGGTGAGGGCGCCGTCGTCGACGGCGGACGCGATCCCGAAGTCGACCAGCACCGCGCGCCCGTCGGTGGTGACGAAGACGTTCGAAGGCTTGACGTCGCGATGGTGCACCCCCACCGCGTGCGCCGCGGCGAGCCCGCGCGCCAACTGCTCGCCCCAGCGCACCACCTGACGCAGGTACGACGCCTCGCCGCCGGTCACCGGCAGCCAGTCCACGCGCGCGAAGGTCGCCGCGTCGGGCCCCTGCGGCATCTGCCCCTGCGCCGCGCGGATCACTTCGCCCAGCGGCACGCCGTGCAGGCGCGCCATCACCAGGAAGGGCATCCCCAGCGCGTCATCGACGCCGCGGTCGTAGACCGGCACCACGTACTCGCTGGTGATCGCCGCCAACGCACGCGCCTCGCGCCGGAAGCGCGCCTGACGCTCCGGCGCGAGCAGGCCGCTCGCGTGCAGGACCTTCACCGCGATGCGCCGGTCCAGCTCCTGGTCGTGCGCCTCGTACACCGCGCCCATCGCGCCCGCGCCGAGCTTCGTGCGCAGGCGGTAGCGCCCGCCGAGCACGCGCCCGTCGAGCGGGTCGCGGGCGCGGGCCTGCGCATGCAGGCCCGCCACGCCGGGCGCGAGGCCGAGGGCTTCGGCGACGGCGCCTTCCAGGTGCGGGTGCGCCGTGCACAGCGCGTGCAGGTCGAGGGTCTCCCCGCGCTCGCGCTGGTCGAGCGCCTGCTCCACGAGGTCGGCGAGGATGGTCTCGTCGTCGCCGGGCGCGCCTGCCGTGGGGTCGAGGACCACGCCCCTATCTTGCGCCGCCGATGCCACCGCCGCCATCGCCCCGTCCACCTGTCTCCCAAGCCGGATACCATCTCGCCGTCTCGACCCTCGGTATCCATGCACCACCTATCCCTGCTCGCGTGCGTCTTCTTCCTCGGCTCGAGTCTCGCCACGCTGCCCGCGCAGACCTGCGGCGCGACCGACCGGCTCCTCAAGAACGACATCCTCCCGGACAACCCCTCGGGCTCGTACCCGATCGGGATCGTGCCCGGCCTGTGTGACAACGAGGCGGCGATGTCGCTCTTCGACGCCGGCGGGCCGGTGCTCGTGAAGTCGGTGGCGATCGGCTACGGCCATCGCTTCGGCACCAACGGCGTACAGGCTCTCGTCGACGTCGAGATCTACGACGGCGCCACGGTCAACGCCGCCGGCCGCTGGACGCTCGGCCCCCTCCTGTTCCGGCTGAGCAACGGCTCGACCAACGCGCAGATCCAGAGCACGGGCATCAACGTCGTGCAGCTCCCCGCACCGGTGCGTGTGCCGTCGGGCAAGCCGGTGATCGGGTTCCGCATGCTGCTCAACACGGCGGGCGGCTCGTGTGCGTTCGGCTACGACGCCAACTTCTTCTGCGACGCCGACAACCGCTGCCGGCCCGGCATCAACATCCTCGATGCGATCGGCCACGGCCCCGTCGACCCCGCGACCTACACGGGCTTCGGCCCGCCGCTGTGCCCGCTGTACTTCCGTGGCGCGTGGGTGATCCGCTGCTGCGTCGAGCCGGAGCTGTCGGTGGACTGGCAGGGCAACCCGACCCCGGGTGGTGTGCTCTCGCTCACCTACATCGCACCCAACAAGGCGGGCAAGAACTACCTCGCGCTCGCTGGCGGCAGCATCGCCGGCGGCGGCTTCACGTCGCCGTTCGGGCGCGTGCCCCTCGACCTCGACCCGCTGTTCCTGTGCTTCCTGTCGGACTGCCGCAGCCTGCTGATCGGCAGCGTTGGCGTGATCGACCTCAGCGGGCGCGCGTACGGGGGCATGCTGATTCCCAACATCCCGTCGCTGCGCAACTCGGGGCTCACGCTGTACCTGGCGTTCGTGTTGTACGGGCAGACGTTCCAGTTCACCGACGCGTCCTCGCCGAGTCGGCCGATCGTGATCAACTGAGCGGGGCGGGATGTCCGCGGAGTCCGCGCCCGGCGGGAACGCGCCCAACGCAGTGGCGTGGGGTGAGCTGGAATCGCGCCTCTCGGCCGCGCTATCGCGATCTCGGAGCCAC
This sequence comes from uncultured candidatus Brocadiaceae bacterium, assembly GCA_964418595.1. Taxonomy (GTDB): domain Bacteria; phylum Planctomycetota; class UBA1135; order UBA1135; family UBA2386; genus CAYQMF01. The sequence continues at coordinate 98,218 of CAYQMF010000006.1, read as the reverse complement.
GCCGCGGTGATCCTCGAGGCGGCGGAATGCGAGTTGGGCTCGCGGGTTCAGTGGTCCGTAGCGCACCACGCGGATCAGCTCGAAACCGGATGCGTCCATGATGTCGCGCAATGATCGGAGACGCAGTCGGGGGCCCGCGTCGAGCACAGCCAGTCCACGCGGGGCGATCGCGCGACGCAGCTCTCCGGCCAGGGCCAACGCAGCCTCGCGCTCGAGATGGTGCCCGACCACACCGCTCGCTGCCGCGAGATCCAGGCTCATGGCAGCGATGGGATGACCCGCGCCATCTCGAAGTGTTCCGACGATCGACTGGCGGCTGAATCCGACTTCGGCAGGGTTGCCATCCCCGTGCCGATAGGTGCGTGACCGGGCAGTCGCGAGCGAGGCCTCGCTCACATCCACTCCGGTGAATCGCGAGCCCGGTCTGGTACAAGAGGCCAGGACCTCGAGCGAGTCACCGATCCCACAACCGAGATCCACGACCTTCAGTGGGCGATCGGGCAGCAGTCCCGACAGGACCGCTGGAAGGATGGTCCAGTTCACCCAACGCTGGGGGCCGTTGATCGCATCGAACTCGTCTCGACTCAGGGCGTTGTACGCCTGCCGGATCTGCTCTGGATCGCTGGTCCGAACCGACCCGCCACGCAGCCGCACCTCACGTTCCACGCGCCACTGCCGGAACAGTGACCCGATCAGGCCGGGACGCACGCGGGCGGACTCGTTCATGACAGTCGTCGGGAGGCGTGGGGAGACGGCTCGCACGTGGCACCGTCGTGGTTCAGGGCCGAGGATGTCAAGGGGCCCGGAAGGACCTGGCACGAGTCGCCCATCGTCCGGCCTCCTCCTCCCCGGCTGCAAGCCTGGTCATGGCATCGCATGCAAGCGCGGCCACCGTGCGCTCCTCGGGGTCCAGGTGCGCGGGATCCAGGTCCGCGACGCGAGCGAGGAGCGGCACGAGTCCGGCCGCGTCGGCCGAACCCAGCCGAGCAACACCGCGCGCGACGTCCAGGATCGCGCGGGAGATGCCATTGGTGAGTTCCGTCGCGCTCTCCGCGAGATCGTCGCCCTCTGCCGTTGGCGGGACGTCGCCTGCGGCCACCCGCAACAGAAACCGCAATCGGTCGATCTCGAAGAGCACTACGCCCGTCCTTCTCGCGACCTTCGACTCGATCTGGTGCGCCAGCCCTAGATACTCGATAGCCCGGCCGATGTCGCCGACGTCGATCGCCCCGAACGCCGCTGGGAGCAAGAACTCGATCGGACTGTAGATTCCGAATCCATCGTGGGTCGTGCGGTCTTCCTCCACGAGGCGCGCGCACAACGGCACCACCCTGCGAAAGCAGTCGTCGGCTTCTCGTGCGAGACCCGCGCAGCGGAACACCGTCGCTGTGCCTCCCTCCGCGAGCGCAAGGTCGCGAACTGCCTCGACGTTCATGGCGGCTCCCGAGTATGCCTCCCGTGTCAATGCCGCGCCCTGTCGAGCGACCGAAGCAGCCTCCGCGACGTTGCCGATCTGAAAGTGGACGCGAGCCAGCACGCCGAACGCGTACAGTTCGGCACGCGACGACAGGAACCGGAGCTCCGGGACGTCTCGGGCCTCGATCGCCAGATCCATCACCTGCTTGGCGTTGGCGAGGAGTTGCGTCGCACCGTCCTGATCTGGCCCCTCCGGCGGGAGCATCAGCAGGGCGGCGGCGGTTGCCCGGAGCCGGACCACGAACTGGACCTGGATCCAGAGATCCCGAGCTACGTTCGCCTCGCGAGCCACCGTGTTCGCCATGTCGGTGGCCTTCTGGTACAGCGCCCTCGCTCGCGTGACACTGAGCAGCGCCGAACCCGCCTGCATCATCGCCCCCGGCACGGATCGGAGTTTGCGATCCGATGTCGCGCGCCAGCGCTGCAGGTAGTGCGCCTCGATCTCGTACGCATAGGGGATGAACGTGTCCCCCAGGCGAGACAGGAGGTGCGCTCGGCGCAATCGCAGATCGAGGGACCCGGGCTCGCGGCGAATGAGTTCATCCAGCGTCCTCGCCGCTTCGTCCAGTGACTGTCGTGCGGCGACCGTGTCGCCGAGGTTCGTCGCGAAGGGGTTTCCGAGCACGTCGCCGCGCCGCTCGTGTGCGATCGCAGCTTCGAGGAGCAGATCATCCGGCGCGCGGAAGTCCTCGCAGCCGAGCCTGCGGTAGATCCCGATCGCCTGGTCGTAGCTGCGCAGCGCGATCGTCGCGTCTCCGAGGTTGCCGTTGTCTGCGCCGCCGTGCACGCCCCCGATCACCACGTACCCACCTGCCAGTTCACGCAGGAGTTCCGGGTCGTCGCCGGACTCCCGGTTCAGGCCGTCGAGGAAGGCCAGGCCGCGCTCACCGACGACCGTGCGCGCACGCGTCGCGCCGCGCACACGGCGGATCTCGGGCTCGATCTCGTAGAGCAACGCCCTGGCGAGCTGGCGCCCCTCGAGCGCGCGACTTGCCGCCCGCTGTGCCTGCGCCTGTGCCGTCGCATTCGCCGTCTCGGCGTCACGGGCCGCGCGACTCGCCCGGAGCGCAGACGCCGTACTCGTCGCGGCGGCGAGGACCAGAACGAGGATCAAGGCGCCGACCGCCGGTTCGCGCTGCACCCAACGCAGCACCCGGGTACGGACACTCGCCGGACGGGCGCGAATCGGTTCGTACTGGCGGATCCGTCGGAGATCCTCGGCGAAGTCCAGCGCGGTCCCGTAGCGACGATCCCGATCCTTCTCGAGCGCAGTCTCCAGGACCGTGACGAGATCCTTCGGGAGCGAGCGGTCGATCCGCCGCGGATTGGGAGCGGGACGCGTCAGGACCTGCTGGTAGAGGGACTCCACCGTCGGGCCATCGAACGGGCGTCGCAGCGTCACGCACTCATAGAGCGTGACGCCGAGCGACCACACGTCCGTACGGCGATCGAGCCGGATCGACTGGCGGGTCAGCTGCTCCGGGGACATGTAGGCGGGTGTGCCGAGGAGGTCGCCGGTCTGAGTGATCCCCGGCACGTCGGAGTCAGCGTCCCAGGCCAGACCGAAGTCGAGCACGACCGGACTGTTCTCGCTCGTGACCATGAGGTTGCCGGGCTTGAGGTCGCGGTGCACGATCCCTGCTTCGTGTGCGACGTGGATCGCCCGGGCGGCGCGCTCGACGAACTCGATCACCTGCATGAGCGTGGATCGGGCGCGACGTTGCGTCGACCCGGCAGAGGTGCTCGCGGTGCTGCTCGGGTTCCGCGAAGGATCGAAGCGGACCGTCCACCCCCCGTCGGATTCCTCGACCGGGTTTCCCGCTCGCTCGCGTCGACTCACCGCGATGCGCGCCGCGAGCGACTCACCCTCGATGAACTTCATCGCGATGTACGGCACGCCATCGGCGACGTCCGCGTCGTAGATCGGGCACAGGCCGGGATGATCGAGTTTCGCCGCTGCGGTCGCCTCGCGACGGAAGCGCAGCAGGCCACCTTCGTTCGCTGGCCCGAGGGAACGCAACACCTTCAGGGCCACGCGCCCGCGAGTCTGCGCATGGATCGCCTGGTAGACGACACCCTGCCGACCCGCGCCGAGGCGGTCGCCGAGAATGTAGGGGCCGAGGCGGGATGGGGCGTTCTGTGATGCCTTGCCTTCCCGACCACGCTCCAGGACCAAGAACTCTGCGCGAACCTGGTCGCCGATGTCCGGGAACAGAGCGACATACTCCTCGATGGGTCGGACACGCTCGTGATCGACGTCTGCGAGGTACAGGTCGACGAACTCCTCGACTCGCTCCGGATGGTCGGCGCCCGACACGTCGTCGGATCCTAGACGATGAGTCCGTGGTGGAGCCAGGGATCGATGCGGATGCCGCGTGAGCGTGATCCTCGGTGGCGGTTGGACTCCGTGCCCGAGCCGTCTCCCCTCTCCGCCCCCTCGCCGAAACCGCCCCGCTACCGCACCGGGTACTCGCGCCACTCGCCGTGGTCGAAGTGCCACCACTCGAACTCGTACACCGCAAACCCCGCCGCCGTCATCTCGCGGCGCAGCAGGTCTCGGAAGTACCGCTCGCGACTCGTGCCACCCGGGTAGTTCGGGTACGCGCGCGCGGTGAACTCGTCGTAGAGGCTCGGCATCGCGATCGCGTTGCCGCTCGCGAGATCACACAGGGTGAGGTCCACTGCGCAGCCGCGGTTGTGGCGTGAGCCGCGCTCCGGGTTGGCCACGAAGTGGCGCTGCGCGTCGGGCGTCGCGTCCCAGAACATCTTGGTGACCTGCCAGGGGCGGTACGCGTCGTGGACGAGGAGCCCCAGGCCGCGCGGCGCGAGCGCCTTCTGCACGCGCGCCAGGGCCGCCGCCGCCGGACGCTGCAGGCGCGCGTTGGCCTGCTCGTAGAGCGGGAAGCCGAGGAAGTTGTCGGTGCCCGCGTAGCGGATGTCGTAGCGCACGCCGGGCACGGCGTCCTTCAGCTCCACGAGATCGAACTCGCGCGCGCCCGGTGCCGGCGCCGGTGCGCGCGCCTGCCGCGCCAACTCGCGCAGGCGCTCCGGCGAGTGCAGCGCCTGGATGCGGAACGTGCCGCCGTCGACGCCGAGGAGCGCGCGGCGCTCGAAGCGCACCGCGCCGACCTGCACGGCGGCCACCGCGCCGTCTTGGTCGCGCTCGAAGGTGACCTTCTCGCCGTGGTACAACCCGCGGCGCGGGTCGAGCGCGAATCGGCCCGCGGCCGCGTCGATCGCCGTCAGCGGGTACTCCGCGATCCACTCGATGAGGAGCGAGAGGTGGCCGTCGCGCTCGAAGATGTAGAGCACGTCGTGGTCCCAGCCGTACTCGCCGAGGTACGGCGCGAGGTCCGCCGGGCACGGCGCGGGCGGCGCGTCGCCCGCGCGCTCGAAGCGCCGTCGGCCGAGTTCGAGCACGCCATCGCGCACGACCGCGGTCATCGCGGCGTGCGTCCGGTCGGCGGCGACGAACTCGCCCGCCGTCGCACCCTGGCGCAGGCGCGCCCACAGGCCCGAGATCGGTCGCCACCACAGGTCGCCGCCGAGTTCCAGCAGCTCGCCGGAGTCGTCGGCGGCGCGATACCGACCGGCGAGCGCCAGCGCCGCCGCAACCCCGACCGCGCTCGCGCGCGCCTCCGGCTGCGGGCCCCGCGTGCCAGCGCGCACCGCGAGCGCCCAGCGCAGCGCCCGGTCCACCAGCCGGTCGCACGGTCCCGACGCGAAGTCGACGTTCACCGCCACCGCGACCGCCAGCCCCACTTCGGGCAGCGCGGCGACGTGGCTCGCGACCCCGTAGTAGGCGCCGCCGTGCCCCACCCGCAGGTCGCCGTCGAGGCGATCGGGGAAGAATCCGACGCCGATCATGTTGGCGGTGGCATTGGGCGTGAACATCGCGCGCAGCGTGCCTTCGCGCAGGAGCGCCGACCGGCTGCGGTGTTCGCCGAGGAACCAGGTCGCCGCGAAGCGCACGAGGTCCTCCATCGACGCACACAGGTTCGCGGCCGGGCCGAGGCCGAGGTCCTCGACCGGTGTGGGGATCGTGCGCCCGTCGTAGGTCCACATGATCCCGCGCGCCACGTCGCTGCGGCCTGCGCCCGAGAACGTCGCGTGGTCGAGCCCGAGCGGCTGCAGGATCTCGTCGTGCATCACCGTCTCGAACGCCTTGCCGGCACGCGTCGCCAGCACGTGCCCGGCCCACGCGACGCCCGCGTTCGAGTACTTGAAGCCCGTGCCCGGCGCCGTCACGCCCTCGACCTCGCGCAGCGCCCGCACCACCTCCGCGAGCGGCGGCGGCGCGAGGTCGAAGTAGTGGCCGACGGGCGGCTCGCGCACGAGGCCCGCCGTGTGCGACAGGAGCTGACGCAGCGTGATCGGCGTGCCGTCCGCCACCGGCGCGTCGAGATCCAGCGCACCGCGCTCGACCATGCGCATCACGCCGGTCGCGGTGAACAGCTTGGAGATCGAGGCCACGCGGTACGGCGTCGTGCCGGTGGCGGCGACGCCGGTCCGCGGGTCGGCCACGCCGAAGCCCGCGCTCCAGACGATGTCCCTGCCATCGAGCAGCGCGATCGACACGCCGGGCAGCGCGTTGTCGGCCATCTCCGCGGCGACCGCAGCGGTGAGGTCGTCGATGGCGGCAGCCCACTTGCCGGGCTTGCCCGGATCCTGGACCGCCTGCGGAGCGAGAACGAGGAGCGACCAGAGCAGCAGCGACGACATGGGCTGGAAGGGTCGCGAATCTTCGCGGCGCGCGCAAACTCGGCGAGCCCACAATCTCGCCACGCCCGTGGGATTCGCCACGACGCCTCTATCATCGCGGCCCATGCGTGATGCCCTCTTCCCGCGCGCGCTCCGCGCTGGCGACAAGGTCGCCCTCGTGTCGCCGAGCAGCCCGCTCGGGGATCGCGCCGCGCTCGACGCCGGGCTGGCGCGCCTGCGTCGGTTGGGCCTCGACCCGGTGCTCATGCCGAACGCGCTCGCGCGCCTCGCCTACCCCAAGGGTGGTGAACTCGCCGGCACCGACGAGCAGCGCGCCGACGACCTGCAGACCGCCATCCGCGACCCGCGCTACCGCGCGATCCTGTGCGTGCGCGGCGGCTACGGTGCGACTCGCATCTTGCCGCGCCTGGACTTCGGCCCGCTCCGCGCCGACCCCAAACCGATCGTCGGCTACAGCGACATCACCGCGCTCCTCGCCGCGGTCCAGGCGGAGACCGGTCTCGTCGGCCTGCACGGCCCCGGCGTCGCCACGCCCACCAGCCACGACCCCGGCGAGGCCAACTGGGAGCTGCAGCGCGCGCTGCTCTTCGAAACCCAGAAGGCACCCCCACTGCCGCGCACCGGCCCCGCGCACGTCCTCGTCGCCGGAGCGGCGCAGGGACGACTGGTGGGCGGCAACCTCACCATGGTGTGCGCCCTCCTCGGCACGCCGTGGCAGATCGACACGACCGGCGCGATCCTGTTCCTCGAGGACGTCCACGAGGCGCCGTACCGCATCGACCGCATGCTGACCCAGCTCCGCCAGGGCGGCCACCTCGACCGCGCCGCGGGGATCGCGTTCGGCGACTTCCATCTCGCCGACACGCCGCTGGCCAGCGAGATGCCGGATGTCGTGGCGGTGCTCGCCGAGCGCACCCGTGGCCTCGCCGCCCCGGTCGCACACGGCTTCCCGTTCGGTCACCGCCCCGGATCGTGGACGCTGCCGGTGGGTGCGCGCGCGCGCCTCGTTGCGACCGACCCGGCGGGCGCGGCGACGCTCACGTTGCTGGAGCCCGCCGTTCGCGCCTGAGCGTTTCGCACGGTCACCGCCAGCCAGTAGCTTCTCGCGCATGGCAGCTTTCTCGCCCAAGGCACAAGACGCCCTCACCAGCTTCGGCCTGTTCGCCGTGCGCGTGGTCGCGGGCACCGCGCTCTGCATCCACGGCTGGCCCAAGATGGCCAACATCAGCAGTTGGATGACCACCGACCCCGCACCGGGCTACCTGCAGGCGCTCGCCGCGCTGGCCGAGTTCGCGGGCGGCATCGCCCTCGCAGCCGGCCTGCTCACGCCCATCGCCGCGTTGGGGATCCTGTGCACGATGGGCTACGCGGTGAACTACCACTTCGGCAAGGGCGATCCCTTCGTGAGCGGCGGCGGCGGGTCGTACGAGCGAGCCTTGGTGTACGCGGTCGTGTCGCTGTGCGTGCTCTTGGCGGGACCGGGGAAGATGTCGCTCGACTCGGTGCTGTTCGGCGGCAAGAAGAAGTAGCGAGGCGACGGGGAGGAGAGGGGAGGAGAGGAGAAGCACGGTCTCGGGCAAGGGCTCCGCTCCGCGTCGCTTCGCGCCGCCGAGCTGGGAACGGGCACATTCACGACGGGAACGGGGAAGGGGTTGCCACGCATGTGCAGCGCGTCGACCCCCCCCGCCCGCGCCCCGTGCCCGCGCCACGTGCCCCATGCCCCTTCCGAGGTGAACGTGCCCGCGCCCGGCATCGCGGCGCGTTGCGCCGCGATGCGGAGCCCGTGCCCGCCTCTCCCCCTCCCGCTCCCCGCTCCCCGTTCCCTATCCCTCGAACCCGATCACCTCTTCCCCCGCGATCCGCTGCCTCGTCGCCGACGGGATCGCCCTGTCCGTCTCGCCCACCCCCGCCTGCAGCACGCTGTCGACCTCGTGCAACGACACCGCGATGCGCGACGACACGCCGCGCTTCTGCATCGTGATGCCGTAGAGCACCTGGCAGGCCGCCATCGTGCGCTTGTGGTGGGTCACGACGCAGAACTGGGTCGGGCCCACGAACTCGCGCAGCACGCGCAGGAAGCGTTCGACGTTGGTGTCGTCGAGGGCGGCGTCGACTTCGTCGAGGATGCAGAACGGCGACGGCTTCACCTTGAACACCGCGAACAGGATCGCGAGCGCGGTGAGGCTGCGCTCGCCACCGGAGAGCAGGTTGATCGACTGCAGCTCCTTGCCCGGCGGCTTGGCCACGATGTCGATGCCGGCCTCGAGGCTGTCCTCGCCCTGGACCAGGAACATGTCGGCGCGGCCGCCCTGGAACAGCTTGCGGAAGATGGTCTGGAAGTTGGTGCGCGCGGCCTCGAAGTTCGCCTCGAACAGGCGCTTCGATTCCTCCTCGAGCCGCGTGAGCGTCTCGACCAGCGACTTGCGTGCGTCCTTGAGGTCCTTGACCTCCTTCTCCAGGAAGAGGATGCCGCCCTCCTCGTCGTCGAGTTCGCGCACCGCGTCGAGGTTCACCGGGCCGAGACGGTCGATCTGCGCCTGCAGGCCGGTGACCTCCTTGCCCGCCTCGGCGGCGTCGAAGTCCGCGTCCTCCCACAGGCGCTGCAGGCTGCGCTCCGGCGCGACCCAGGCAAGCGGCAACGGTGGACCGAGCAGGACCTCGACGTCGTCGGTCGGCAGCGGCAGCTCGGAGTCGTGCGTCTCGATCCCGTAGCCGTGGATCTCGTCGAGTGCGCGGCGCAGCTCGACGCCGACGTCGTCGCGGAGCCGTTCCTCGAGCCGGTCGAAGCGGTGGTCGAGATCCGAGCGTTGCAGGCGCTGGCTGGCGACGCCGTCGGTGGCGCGCTGCCGCTCGTGGTCGAGGCCCTGTGCCGACTCGCGCGCCGTGACGAACGCGGCCCGCGCCGTCTCGACCGCCGCCGCCGTCGTCTCGCGCTCGGCCGCGATCGTCTCGGCGACCCCGGCCAGCTCCTCGGTGCGGGCACCTTCGGTCGCGGCCTCCGCGCTGGCTTCCTCGGCGCCGTCGCGCGCCTCCGCGGCGCGCGTCTCCAGCTCGACGCAACTGCGCTGCAGATCGTCGAGCGCCTCCTCCTGCACGCGCAGCTTCTGGCGCAGGCCGTCGCGATCCGACGCGGCCGACGCCTGCCGCACGCGCAGGTCGTGCTCGACGTGTTGGGCGGAGGTCGCCTCGACCTGGGCCGCGGCGAGTTGTGCGGCGATCTCGTGCTCGCGCGCGGTGGCGTGCTTCTCGCGGCGCTGGATCAACAGACCGCGCAAGAGATCGTCGGCCAGGGCGACCACCGCCACGAGACGCTGCCGCGCGAGGTCGTCGGCCTCGAGCCCCAACGCCGCCGCCGAACGCTCGAGTTCGTCGGTGCGTCCGCCGAGCTGGCTCAGGCGCGCGCGGGCCTCCTGCTCCTCGCCGCGCGCGGCCTCCAGCGACGCCGCGAGCACCGTCGCCTGCTGCTTGAGGTCCGCGGCCCGTCCCTGCACGCGACCGCGATCCTGACCGAGCGCGTCGAGCTGCGCCTGCAGCGCGGTGGCCTGCTCGTCGAGCACGCCGATCTGAGCGCGCCGCACGACGAGGCCGCGCTGCGCATCGGTGCCTCCCGCCGAGCCGCCCTCGATGCGGGGGCCGCACAGGAATGCGCCCTGCGGCGTGACGAAGGCGAGGTCGGGACGGCGCGGGTCGGCCTTGCCGAGGTCATCGACGAGGCACACGCCGCGCAGCAGCCAGTTCACCAGCCGGCGCGCGGCCGGTTCGCAGTGCAGCCGGTCGGCGAGCAACGTCGCGTCTCCGGGCAACGGCGGATGAGCGCGATCTTCGAGTTCGATGCCGAACTCCGACTCGACCAGGAGCAGGGCCCGGCCGTGCCCGCCGGCCGCGAGCTCCTGCACGATCGCATCCGCGTTGGCGCGGGTGTCGACGACCAGGGCCTGGGTGAAGGGGCCGAGCGCCGCTTCCATCGCCGCGCCGATCTCGAGTTCGACCTGCAGCAGGTCGAGCAGGCTGCCACGCAGCCCCGCGGGCTTCGTCTGCAGCACATGGCGCGGGCCGGAGTCGAGCCCCTCCATGCGGCTCTCCATGTCGCGCAGCACGCGCAGCCGGCCGCCCACCTCGGAGAGCGCCTCGCGCAGCTCCGCCTCGCGTCGCGCCAGGGTCGCCGCCTCGCGATCGACCTCCGCCATCGCGTCGAGGACCTTGGTCTCGTCGTCGCGCAGGGCCTGCGCGCGCGCGCCGACCGCGTCGAGCGCCGCCTGCAGTTCCTCGCGCGTCCGCGCCAGTTCACCGAGCTCGGCCGCGGCCGCGGCGCGGCGCTCCACCACGCGCTGCGCGCGCTGGTCGGTGGCGCGGATCTGTGCCTCGTGGTCGTGCGCACGGTTGCGCTGCGCGGTGCGGGCGTGGATGCACTCGAGGAGCGCCGTGCGCGCCGCCTCGCGCTCGTGCGCGATCGCTTTGCTCGCCTCCTGCCGTTCGCGGAGCGCCGTCCGCTGCGCCTCGAGGGCACGGCCGACCTCGATGATCTCCGCTTCCAGCTCGACGAGGCGCGCCCGGCCCGCGTCGAGTTGCACCGCCCGCTCACGTTGCTGCTCGGCGAGCGCCTCGCGCCGGGTCAGCGCGTCTTCGGCCTGGGCGACGAGCTCGCGCGCCCGGGCGGTGTGGGACTGCGCGCGGTGCTGGGCCGCGTCCTGCTGCGACTGTGTGCGGCGCAGGCGCTCCTGTACCTCTTCGTGGCGACCGCGCGCCGCCTCGATGGCGCCCTCCAGCTGGTCGAGGGATCCAGCCAGCTCCGCGCGCTGCGCCGCCAGCTCCACCACGCGGGCCTCGCCCGCCTCGATCGCGGCTGCGATCGCCACGTGCTGCGCGCGCAGCTCGCGCGCCTCGCGCACGGCCAGTGCCGTGCGCAGGTCGCGCAGGCTGTCCTTCAGCTCCGTGTACCGCCGCGCCTTGCCGGCCTGGATCTTCAGGCTGCGGATGCGGCGCTGCCGCTCCTCGAGCAGGTCGGTGACGCGCGACAGGTTCTGCTCCGTGCGCTCGAGCCGGCGCAGCGTCTCCTTCTTCTGCACCTTGAAGCGGCTGATGCCGGCCGCCTCCTCGAAGATCGCGCGCCGGTCGACAGCGTTCGCCGACAGCAGCGCGTCGATGCGGCCCTGCTCCATCACCGAGTAGGCGCCGACGCCGAGCCCGGTGTCCATGAGCAGGTCGCGCACGTCCTTGAGGCGCACCGGCTCGCCGTTGACGAGGTAGTCGGACTCCTTGTCGCGCGACAGGCGTCGCCCGATCGTGACCTCCGTCCGCCCGCCGAAACCGCCAGCCTCGTCCTCCAGGGTGACGGAGACCTCGGCGAGGTCCATCGCGTCGCGCCCCTGGGCGCCCTTGAAGATGACGTCGGTCATCTCGATGCCGCGCAGGCTGCGGGCGCGCTGGTCGCCCAGCACCCACTTCAGCGCGTCGACGACGTTCGACTTGCCGCAACCGTTGGGACCGACGATCCCGGTGAGCGCGTTGTCGAACTCGAGCTCGGTGCGGTCGGCGAAGGACTTGAAGCCCTTGCACTGGAGTCGCTTCAGACGCATGCGGAACTCACCATGGGACGCACGGAGGGCACGACGCCCCTAGGAACGGTAGATGTCGACGTCGTCGCCCGAGGCCCGCGCACCGGCCAGCGCCGCACCGGCGTCGTGGCTGCGCAGGGTCCCACGCCGGCGCACCCGGTCGGTGCCCACGCGGGTGTACGCGGCCGCCGCGCGCGGGTAGCCGGTGGCGATCAGCACGCGCACCGTCGCCTCGCCGATCCGCTCCGTACGCACGACGCTCAGGTCGCCACGCGCGCGCAGCCCGCCGATGACCGCAGTGGCGAGGTCCATCGCCAGCCAGTCGTCGGCGCCACTCGCCACGTCGTCGCTCTCGACTGACAGCGCCGCCCGGATGGAGCGCGCGAGCTTGGTCGTGCGCAACCACTCGCGCCGGCCGTCACGCTTCTCGACTAGATACGCCTCTCGTCTTCTCACGCGATCCATCCCCCTTGGTGTTCTGGACGTTGCCGTTCTGGCTGCCGGTGTTGGACTGGCCGCCGCTGTTCTGGCCACCGCCATGCTCGAGGATGGGCCGCAGTTCCTCCAGGAACTGCGAGGCATCCTTGAACTCGCGATACACGGACGCGAAGCGCACGTACGCCACCGAGTCGAGCTGGCGCAGCTCCTGCATGATGAGGTTGCCGATCACCTTCGACGGCACCTCCTTGTCGAAGGCCTCCATGCACTGCCGCTCGATCCGGTCGACCAGGTCCTCGATCTGGTCCGTGGTGACCGGCCGCTTCTCGCACGCCCGCAGGATCCCGTTGAGGACCTTGTTGCGGTCGAACTCGACGCGGTCGCCGTCCTTCTTGACGACCCGCAGCGGCGTCGCCTCCGCGCGCTCGTAGGTGGTGTAGCGGCGCCCGCAGCTCGCGCAGTGGCGGCGGCGGCGGATGGCAAACCCGTCCGAGCTCGCGCGCGAGTCGATCACGCGGTCGTCGTCGGTCTTGCAGTACGGACAGCGCATCGGGGTGTGGATCGAGGTGGGCCGCGCCGCGGTGCGCTACCCCGCGCTGACCCGCGGGCGAAGCCCATTCCGTGGCACGGCGCGGACCGTAGCCCCCAAGACCTTGTGTGTCAAAGTCTTTGTGTCCGGCGAGGTCGGACGTGTGCGCGGGTGGGACGGGTCGATCGGTGCGCTCGACCCGTGGGTCAGCGGCGGTAGAAGCCGGTCAGGCCGTTGCTGCTCACCAACCGGAGCTGCCCACGCGGTTCGAGCACGATCGCCTGCATCGCGGCACAGAACACAGGCGGCAACGGCACGTCGAGCAGCCACCGGCCGCTGTTGTCCGAGCTGAACGACAGCGAGATGTCGGGGAAGACTCCAAGCGAGCAGATGCTCGGCCAAGGCAAGGGGATGTCGAAACGTTGGGTACCCACCGCGAAGACGCCCGCGGTGGCGGGAGCGACGCCGGCCACCGTCGCCGCGAGTCGGCCGGAGCCGATCGTCGCAGACAGCACGGCGCCCTCGCACACGCGACCCCACGCGGTGATCGTGCCGCGTCCGAAGTACGCGAGCAGCGCGCGGCCCATCTCGGCGCCCAGCGCCCGGTAGTCGGCGGCGGTGACGAGGTTCACCCCGTCGGGGCCCTTCAGGTAGGTGCCCTCGAAGGTGATCGCCATCACCGGCGACCACGCCCCATTGACGGTGTACGCGTCGTGCACCCAGCCTTCGATCACGGCGCGCGACGCGTTGCTCGACTGGCTCGTGCCGCGGTTCACGAACGCGCTCGCCGCCTTGAACGTGCTGACCCAGATGGACTCGAGGACGGCCACCGCCGGGCGCACGCCATTGGGATCCGTGGGCCCGGCGTTGGGATTCGCGACGTGCTCGAAGTGGAACGGCCACGCCACGTTGTGGGCGCTGTGCAGGTTGAGCAGGACCACGATTGGCGCAACGCCCGGCGCCTGGGCCGTGCCCATGAACAGCTCGATCTGGCGTTTGATCGCGAGGACCTCGGCCGACTTCTGGGCGTCCGCCCGCCGCCACTGCTCCTCCAGGTTCTGGCTGCGCGCGTTCGTGCGATAGTTGCCGTGGAACACCCCGTCGGGGTTCTGCATCGGCACGATGTCGAAGATGACCTTGTCGAGGAGCCCCTCGACCGCGGGCGAACCGGACAGCAGGTAGCCGACGAGTCCCTCCAAGGTGAAGTAGCTGGTCGTCTCGCCCGGGTGCGTGCCGCTGTGGATCCACACGCGCCGCTTGCCTTCCGCCGGCATGGTCCGATCCGTGATCTCCAGCATGTGGATGGGGCGACCTTCCTCGGATGCGAGCGGCAACGTGCCGATCGTGAGGCGCGGGTGGTTCAGGCTGCCGAGCCACGCATCCTTGTCGGCGACCGAGTACGGGAGGAACTTGGCGAGGCGCAGGTGCGTGACGCCCGGCGGGGTCACGAGCTGCATGTGGTGGGTGGCCGTGGCGCTCGTGTACGTCTGCCCGCTGATGTTCGCCGCAGGAATGCGGACGTACGGCGGGAAGGTCTGGCCGCCGTCGGTGCTGAGGCTCCACGCCGGGACGAAGACATCGGCGTAGCCGGCGTTGGTGACGTCGACGTCGAGAGTCTCCCCCGCCGTCGTGTCGAACACCTCGACCTCGCAGTGCCACCACCGACGCCAGTCGGGCTCCGTGTTCTGCAGGTTGTCGTCGGCGTTGTCGTTGTCCATCTCCAGCGTCAGGCGCCAACGGCTCGCGCCATTCGCCACCGCGGTCGCGGACTTCAACCGCATGTTCTCGCGGTCGACGCGCACCTTGCGCCGCGCGCGCAGCACGCCGGAGCCCGCCGCGTGCGCGAACCAGCACGCCACGTCGCCGTCACGGTTGATCGGGTGCACGAGGTTGAGGCTGGTGATGGTGAGGCCGCCGATCACGTCGCCGACCTTGACGACGGCCGACGGCCGCGACACGACCGTCGAGCGCACGCCCCCGGTCGTTTGGATCGTCACGTCCGTCGACCACACACCCCACACCCCCTGCGCGAGCGCGTAGTAGACGAGCGAGATCCGCTGGGTCGTGGCGGCATCGCCGCTGCTGGTCACACCGACACGCACGCCGTCGGCGAAGTCGGTGAACGGCCCGGTCGCGTTCTCGCCGACCACGGGGAGCAAGTTCCATCCCGCGGTATCGCGATAGCTGAGGTACAGCGCCTTGCCCATGCCACGGTTGCCGATGAAGCCGACCGCGCGGCCGTCGCGCGAGATGCCCGGCATGTTGCCGGTCAGGGTCCATGTCGGCGGCAGCGCGATGTCGGCCGCCGGGGCGTAGGTGACGATCTCCCCCGTGGGACGGCGGACGAGGATGCGGCCGTCGTCGGCGATCTGCGGTCGGAACGCGAACGCGAAGGGAAACTCGGCGAGGTTTGCCGGCGGGCGCGCGCTGCCCGCGAAGAGCACGAGGCGCGAGGAGCCCTGGGTGAGGCCGGGGAAGGCGACGACGCCACTGTCGTTCAGGTGCACGTACGACGTCGCAGAATCGAAGTCGCCAGGCGAGATCCCGATGTTGACGAAGCCCCCGGCCAGCGACCATCGCCGGATCGCATAGGAGGGACCGGCGATGAGCGATCGCACCGCCAGCTGCGGCGGCGAGTTGTTGTCGATCGCGGCCCCGGCGTAGGTCGTGTTGGTCGCCGCCGTGCTGACCACCTGCCGCGCGTTCGCCGGGTCGATGACGAAGATCGTGCTGCGACCGGCGGCGACCCCGGTGCACGCGATCCACCCCGCGTCGTTGATCGCGGTCTGCGCGTCGAGGCTGGTGACGTTCGCGTCGGTCTGCGTCGCGATCTCGACGGCGTAGCCGACCTGGGCTGCCAGCGGGCGGCCGATCGTCAAGGCCACGAGGAGCGTCGCGATGCCGGCGGCGACGCGCGCGAAGGGTGAGGCCTTGGACGAGGCGGCGAACGGGTCGTGCGACACGGGTTCCTCCGGAATACGCGGGTGCTCTTCTGCCGCCCGGGAGCCTACGCCACGCGGCGCCGCGAACGCGCTGGAATCACCGCACGCCGAGTTGGATGTCGAGCGCGTTGGTGAGCCGCACGATCGCTGCGTCGGCTGAGCCGGCCTGCGCGCACAGGCGCCGGCCGGAGAGCGCGCAGTTGTTCGGAATCGGAACGAGGAAGGGCGCGATCGGTGGCTTGGTGATCAGCAGGTGCGCGCTGAGATCGCAGAGCAGCGTACCGAACGGGCTCGGCACGTTCGCGCTGGCGCCGGAGAGCACCAGCAGATCGAGCAGGGCATTGGGGAAGAACGCGCGATGGTCGACCGACGGATCCCACGTGCGATCGAGGATCGGGCCCGAGGTCGCGCCGGCGAGGAACGCGCTCGGGTTCGGCGGCGTGCCGGCGCGCGGCGTCTCGCTGGCCGTGATCTGCCGGCACGTCTCCGACGCGAGGCCCGTGAAGTTCGTGCTGAAGGGGATCCCGGTCAGCACGCCGACGAAGATCGGGGCGCCGGTCGTGAGGTCGACCTGCAGCAGCGTGTAGCTGGGACTCTGCGAGTTCACCGCCCACGCGGTGCCCGACGGGCCGATGTCGAAGCAGCCGATGTTGGGGTAGTTCGCGAGGCCGGCAGGACCGACGACGGCGACTGCGCCGCTGGCCTTGTCGACGCGGATCAGTTCCTCGTGCCCGGACCCGCCATCGATGCCCCAGAGCTGGCCGGCGCCATCGCCATCGAGGCCGACCACGGCGGTACTGCCGTTGCCGGTCATGTCGGCGATGCGCGTGGCGGCGCCGGTGTTGCGGTCGAAGCGCACGAGGACGGAGCTGAAGCCGACGCCGCCCTGGGCCACACCGTACAGCGTGCCGCTCGTGGGGTCGGTGCCGAGCCCGGTCGAGTAGGTGATCGGCAACCCGGCCGGTCCGACCGACGTGCCGGCGCCGGTCGTGCGATCGATGCGGATCAGCTCATCGGTGCCCGTCGTGATGCCGTAGAGCGTGCCGTCGTTGCCGATGGTCAGCCCGCCGATGCTGCTGAAGCCGATGGCCCCGATGTCGGTGGCGATCAGCGTGGCCGTGTCGATGCTCACGAGCGTGTTGCCGCCGCGGACTCCGTACAGGATGTCGCCCTGGGCGGCGGCGGGAACGACGAGGAGCGGGAGGAGGAGCGAGGGGAGCGCGCGCATGGTGGGCGCAGGTGTAGCACAAGCGGTGGGCACCATGGGTTGCGCCCCCTACTTGCCCAGACAGAACGCCCCGAAGATCAGATCAAGCCGGTCTTCGGGTGTGCTGCGGCCGTCGATCGCTTCCAGCGCGCGCAGGGCGTCGGTCAGCTCCGCGGCGATCAGTTCGTCGCCGACGCCCGCCGCTGCACCCGCGGCGGCGCGGGCGCACGCACCGGCGCACTCGGCCAGCGCCGCGGCGAGGCGACCCATGCCGGGGCGCGGGCCGCTGCCGCGGAAGGTGTCGATCCGCGCGCGCAGGGCGGGGAGGCCTTCGCCCGTGTGGCTGCTGACGAAGAAGTGCGGCGCCGGCAGCGCCTGCAGGCCGCGCGCGGCGAGCCACGCGGCGCGACCCTCGGACGTGCTCGGCACGTCGACGAGTTCGCACTTGGTGAACACGGTGCCCGCGGGCGGCAGGGCGAGCGTGGCGGGCGCGCGGGGTGCTTCTGCGTCGACGACTAAGAGCGCGGCGCCGGCGCGGTGCGCGAGGCGATCGCGCAGCGCGAGCGCGGCGACGTCGCGCGCCGGCGCGGCGTCGAGGTCACCGGGCGTGTCGAGGAGCACCGCGCCGCCTTCGAGATGCACCGCGATCACGTCGCGCGTCGTGCCGGCGACCGCGTCGACGAGCGCGACCTCGCGGCCGGCGAGCGCGTTGCACAGCGATGACTTGCCGGCGTTCGCGGCGCCCAGCAGCAGCAGCTCGCCGCCGGATACGGTGGCGGGCACCTGCGCGCGCAGTTCGTCGAGGCGAGCGCGCGCGCGCGCCAGCGCCGGCAGCCACTGGTCGGGCGTGGTCGAGCCGGTCTCGTCGGACGTGAAGTCGAGGCCGGCCTCCAGCGCGGCCAGCGCGTTCTCGAGGTCGCTGCGCACGGCGGCCACGGTCTCGCGCAGACCGCCGCGCAGGACGTCGGCGGCGAACCGGCGGGCCGCTTCGCCATCCGCGCCGATGAGCGCGGCGACCGCTTCGGCCTGCGACAACGAGAGCCTGCCGTTCAAGAAGGCCCGGCGCGTGAACTCCCCGGGCGTGGCATCGCGCACGCCGTGCGCGCGCAGATCGCCGAGCACGAGCTCCAGGAGCAGCGGCGAGCCCGGCAGGTGCAGCTCGACGGTGTCTTCGCCGGTGTACGAACCCGGTCCCGGCATCAGCAGGAGGAGGCCGTCGACCGGCTGCCCCACCACGCGCAGCAAACACGCCCGCGCCGCACGCGCGCGCGCGACCTCGTCGCCGATGAGCGCAGCCGCCGCCGCGAACGCGATCGGTCCCGACACGCGGATCACGCCCCGCGCGGCCGGCCCCGGCGGCGAAGCGATGGCGGCGATGGTGTCCCCGAGCATGGGTGCGCGGGAGCGTAGCCGGCGCCTGCGCCTGGGCAAACTGCCGCGGCGACGGGGCTGGACAGCGACTCGCTTAGTTCTCTAAGCTTTGCGACATAAGCCTACGGGCGACCCCTCCTCATGCCGTCGATCCCCGAACCGACCGAACGCGAACTCTCGATCCTGAAGGTCCTCTGGCAGCGCGGCGAAGCGACCGTGCGCGAGGTGTACGAGGCGCTGCGCGGCGACCTGCCGATCGTGCAGAACACGGTGCAGGCCTTCCTGCGCACGATGGAGCAGAAGGGCCTCGTCAAGCACCGCACGGTGGGGCGCTCGTTCGTGTACCGGCCCGTGCAGCAGGGCGCGCGGACGCGCAAGACCCTGGTCTCCGGCATGCTCGACACGGTCTTCGACGGCGCCGTCGACCAGTTGGTGGAGAGCATGTTCGCGGCGCGACCGCCCAGCCGCGACGAGCTGCGCAAGCTGCGCGAGCTGCTTGCACAGGCTGAGCGCGACGCCAAGGCGAGGGAGTGAACGATGCGGGTCGTCGAGTTCCTGGTGGCGAACGGCGCGGTGCTGGCGCTCGGCGCGTCGGCAGTGCTGGCCCTGGGGTGCCTCGCGATGTGGTTCGCGCGCGCGCCCGTCGAGCGCCGGCGGCTCGGCGTGTGGACGGGGGCGGCGCTCTGTCTCTACCTGGTGGCCGCCGCCGTGCCGTTGCCGAGGCTCCCCCTCTCCGGCGTCTCCGCCGGTGCCTCGCCCGGCACCCCCACCGACGCCCCACGGACCGCGTCGACGCCGGCGCCGATCCGCACGGAGGTCGTTCCGACAAGGCCCCTGGCCATGGAGCTGGCGACGCCGAGCCCGACCGGAACCACGCCCGCGGCACCGACCCTCGCCGCGACGGGGCGAATCGAGATCCCGATGTCGTCGCAACCCGTCGTCGCTGCCGACGCGGCCGGCCGCCTGCTCGCGATCGCGTTCCTCCTCGGCGCGGCGACCACCGCCGCATGGCTCCTGCTCGGTTGCGTCCGCCTGCGGAGCCTTCGCCGACGGTGCGTGCCCGCGCCGGCGTGGCTGGCCGCCGGCGCGGGCGTACCGGTGCTCGTCACCGCCGGGCGGACGCGCGCCTTCTGCGCGGGCGCGTGGCGGCCGTTCGTCGTGCTGCCGCGGCACCTGATCGAGCCCACGCGCGCCGACGCCGCCCGCGCCGTGCTCGCCCACGAACTGGCGCACATCCGCGCCGGTGACTGCCGCGTCCAGGCGCTGTTCGCCCTCCTGTTCCCGCTGTGCTTCTGGCAACCGATGTTCTGGTGGCTGCGCGCGCGGGTGCGCTTCTGCGCCGAACTCCTCGCCGACGACGCGGCGGCCCAGGCGAGTTCGGTGCGCGGCTACGTGCGCGAGCTGCTCACGCTCGCGGAGGCGGGCGACGCGCGCGTGGCGCACGCCGGCGCCCTGTCCGTCTTCCATCGTCCGTCCGAGTTCTACGAGAGGATCCAGATGCTGCTCGCTCGCGAAGTGCCGCTGTCCCGTTCCGTCTCCTTGCGCCGCCGCTTGGCGAGCGCCGTCGGTGCGATCACCTTGGTCGCCCTCACCGCCAGCCTCTGCGGGGTGGCGACCGCGCAGGCCCCGCCCGAAGGCGAGGCCGCGCAGACCACGGAGCTGCGCACGCAGGTGCGAGAACTGCGCGCGGAGGTCGAGGCGCTGCGTCAGCTGCTCGCCGACAGGGGTGCTCCGCCCAAGGACGGGCAGGACCTCGTGACGGTCCAACCGTCGTTGCAAGGCCTGGGCTCGACCCAGGACCCACGCAGCGCGCGTGAGACCTACGTCGTGCAGAAGGGCGACACCCTCGTGAAGATCGCGACCTCGCTCTTCGGCAGCGCGGCGGCGATCGAGCGAGTCCTCGCCGCCAACCCCGGGCTCGATCCCACGGCCTTGCGGCCCGGGCAACGCCTCATCGTCCCCGTGGATCCAAGGGTCGCGCGCAAGGCGGGGACTCCGGCCACGGACGTCGCACCGACCCTGGATCCCCTCACGCTGCCCCCGATCGAAGGCGTCGCAGCGTCCGCGCGCAGCCTCACCCAACTGCTCGACATCGTGTCCCGCGGCATCGAGCTTCGCGGCGCAGTCGAGATCGCCGAGATGGAGCTGGCGCAGATCGTCGAGGCCACCCAACAGGGCGTCGCCCAGAAGCACGCGGCGCACATCGCCGAGATCAAGGCGCGCACGGCGCGCCAGCAGCTCGAACTGACGGAGCGGCTGCTCGAGAGCGAGTTGGCGCACGCCAAGGCCGAAGTGCAACGCCTCGAGAAGCTGCGCGCGGCGGGGTTCGTACCGGCGCACGACGCCAACCTGCGCACGGCCGCCACTTTCGTGGAGGTCTTGAAGGGCTTCTTCTAACCCGCGTCGCAGACCGCGACCTTGAGCGGCGGCTCGCCGTCGATCGAAGGGAAGTCCGCCTCCGGCAGCAGGCGGATCAGCGCAAGCAGCGGCCGGCCCGCCTTCTCGGCGCAGCGGCGCAGGCGGCGCTCGAACTCCTCCCACGCCACGTCGGCGCGGTTGTTCGCGGCCACGACGACGCCACCCGCCGCCGTCGCGAGCAGCGCGGGCTTGAACAGGCTCTCGTAGTCGGCGCGCGTGTCGACGGTGCCGAAGGGCGACTTGGCGATGGGCGGCGGATCGATCACCACCACGTCGAAGGTCCGGCGTGCGACCGCCACGAACGGCACCGCCTTGCCACGGCGCTGCACGCTCTGGCCGGCGAGCTGGCGGAGCGTCGGCAGGCAGTCGGCGCGGAGCGTCCGCACGCGATCGGCGACGCCGTTGCGCACGGCGTTGGTGCGCGCGACGTCGAGCGCGCTCGCGGCGAAGTCCACGTTCCACACCTCCTTGGCCCCGCCGAGCGCCGCCGCGATCCCGGCCGTGCCCGTGTAGGCGAAGAGATTGAGCACCGAACGCCCCGCCGCGTGCGCGCGCAGCCAACGGCGCACGCAGCGGAAGTCGAGGAACACCCAGGGGTCCTGGCCACGGTGATGCGCCGCGAAGGCGAAGCGCGCGCCGAGTTCGCGCACCTCGACCGGCGCCGACTCCGGCGCGAAGACGCCGCGCGTGCGCCACACGACCGGCAGCTCCGGCCACGAAGTCGCGAGCGCCGCCGCCACCGCGGCGCGCGGTGCGTCCGCGAGCGGACCGCGGAACTCCTGCGCGAGGAGGAGCGGGCCGTAGCGATCGACGGTGAGCCCGACGGCGCCTTCGCTCGTGCCGTGGAAGAGGCGGTACGCGTCGGTGTCCTCTGCGTGCAGGCCGGCGACGAGACCTTGGCGCGCGGCCAGCGCCGCGAGCACGCGGGCGCGCAGTACGTCCGCGGCCAGTTCCGTCGCCAGAGGCGCCACGGTCAGACGACCGTCCGCCGCCAGCGACCCGCCCGAAACGCGACCAGCGCCAGCGTGGCCATCACCGACTCGCCCACCACGACCGACCAGAACACACTCGCCGCGCCGAGGTCGCTGCGGCTGGCGAGGTACCACGCGAGCGGCACCTGCACGATCCAGTACGCGACCACGTTGATGCGCGTGGGCGTCACCGTGTCGCCAGCGCCGTTCAGCGCCTGCACGAGCACCATCCCCAGCGCGTAGACCGGATAGCCGTAGGCGAAGATGCGCAGGCACTCGGCGCCGACCGCGGCGACCTCCGGATCCTCCGTGAAGATCGCGATGAGGCCGTGCCGGCACGAGAGCGTGACCACCATCACCGCCAGGAGGAAGGTCAGGTTGTAGGCAGTCGTGAGGACCACGGCGCGGGCGGCGCGGTCGGGTTGCTTGGCGCCCAGGTTCTGGCCGACGAGCGTGGCCGCCGCGTTGCTGAGCCCCCAGGCCGGCAAGTAGGTGAACAGGAGGATGCGGAGGCCAACCGCGTAGCCGGCGACCGCCGCATCGCCGAACCGGGTGACGATCGAGTTGAGGAAGACCCAGCTCGACGTCGCGATCAGGAACTGGCCGATCCCGCCCGCCGACAGGCGCAACAGCGTGAGCATCGCCTTGGGGTCCAGCGCGCGCGCCGCGGCATCGACGCGCACGCGGCCCCGCCGCCGCAGCGCGAGGTCCTGGTAGACGACGCCGAGGCTGCGCCCGCACAGCGTCGCGAGCCCCGCGCCCGTGACGCCCAGCGCCGGGATCGGCCCCAGCCCGAAGATCAGGATCGGGTCGAGCACGAGGTTGGCGAGGTTCGCGACCCACAGGCTCTTCATCGCGATCAGCGGATCGCCGGCGCCCCGGAAGATCGCGTTGTTCACGAAGAGCAGCATCACCACGACGTTGCCGCCGAGCACGAGGCGCGTGTAGCCGCTGCCGACCGCGACGACATCGGCCGACGCTCCGATCAGCCGCAGGAGATCCGGCGCGAAGATCACCGCCGGCACGCCCAGCAGGATCCCCACCACCCACACGAGCCCGATCGCCTGCCCGCCGGCGCGCGCGGCGCCGGCGAGATCGCCTTCGCCCACCCGGCGCGCGACCATCGCCGTGGTCGACATCGCAAACCCGATGGCGATGGCGAACACGATGGTGAGCATCGATTCGGTGAGCCCGACCGTCGCCACCGCCGCCTTCCCCAGGTGGTTGACGAAGTACATGTCGACGACGGCGAACACCGACTCGAGCGCCATCTCGAGCACCATCGGCACGGCCAGCAGCCACACCGCGCGCGGCATGCTGCCACGCGTGTAGTCGAGCTCGGCACCGCGCAGCGCCGCCCAGAGTGTCGGCCAGAACGGTTCGGCGTCGACAGGGCGCAGCGTCGGCGCCGAAGGCGGGGCAGCGGTGGACATGGCAGACGGCGCGGACGGCACAGGCTAGCGGCGAAGGCAACGGGGGCAACGGGAGGCTCTTCTGCCCATCGCCGACGTTTTCCATCCCCGTCGCTTTCCTCCGCTCGGACGGCCACCTACGACTTCGCGCGTGGCGCCCGACCGACTCGCGTTCGCCCTCTGCTTGTCACTCGCACCCAGCCCTCGACAGTGGTTCCGGCCGCCACGAGACGAGACCATCCGATCCATGAGATCCCTCAAGGCCTTGGTGCTCTGCCTCGCCGCATGTCAGTCGCCACAGTCCGAGCGCACGCTGCCCTCGGGTCTCGTCTGTCACGAGCTGCGCGCGGGTGAAGGCGCGCCGCTCGCCGCGGGCGATCTCGCCGTCGTCACGTACGTGGCGCGACGCGCCGACGGCCAGGTGTTCGAGGAGCGCACGGCGGCGGGACGCGAGGCGCGCATCCCGGTGGCGCCGAGCAACCCGATCTTCTGGCCCGACGCGCTCGCACTCATGCACCCGGGCGGTCGCTACTCGCTCCGGGTTCCCGCAACATCGACCTGGCCGGCGCCGTTGCGACCCGCCTGGCTGCCCGCCGACGGGCACGTCACCTACGAAGTCGAGGTCCTGCGTGCGATCCGCTTCGTCGCCCCGATGCGACCCGACCCCGCGCGCACGCTCGCCGGCGACGGGTTCGAGTACCAGGTGCTGGCCGCCGGTGACGCGCACGCGCCCGACACGCAGCCGACCGCCACCGTGGAACTCGACTTCACGGCCTGGGACCAGCACGGCAACGTCATCGACTCCACGCGCCCGCTGGAGCAGCCGGCGCGCTTCCAGCCGGCGCGCGCACCGACTCCGTTCCTCGCGCGCGCGGCCATGGCGATGAAGCCCGGCGCCCGCTGGATCTGCGCGGTTCCGGCGCAGCTCGCGCTGCCGCGGGCGGGCGCGGTCCTCGCACCCGAGGCACCGACGTGGTGGATGGTCGAACTCCGCACCGTGTCAGCGAAGCGCTGACAACGGCGCGAGCCTCACTGTGGCCACACCGCCGGCTGCCCGACGGTCAGCACACCGTTGTCCAGGCACGCGCTCACGAACACGAGACTTCCCGGCACCAGGCCAGCGGGCACGGTAACCGGGAAGCTGCCCGACAGCCGACCGTTGGCCCCGGTGGTGCCGACCGCAAGCGGCACCACCGCCGGCGAGATCAAGAAGATGCCGGCCGCCGCGCCCGGCGCGCAGCAGGTGCCGAACTCGAACACGATGTTCTGACCTGCGGTGACGCACTGCGGAACGATGTTGGTCTCGGCCGGGAGGCAGTCGCTGGTGTCGATGCCCGAAGGTGAACCGATGCTTCCGGTCCCGAGCGGGCAGACGAGGGTCTCGACCCCGGCGGTCGTCACCGTGTAGACGTTGTCCGGATCGATGCCGGCCGTCACGAGCCACATGTCGCCCGCCGTCCGGTCGTACTCGACCCAGTTCCGCGAGCCGGCGGTTGCCGACGCGACGACGGGCGTTCCCCCCGTGGCCGGCATCCGGAAGAACGCGTTCCCCACGGCGCCTGCCGTCGTGATGAACAGCTCGGCCGGCGAGCCCGGAACCCACTCGAGGCCGTAGATCGTGGTGACGGGAGCCACGCCAAGCAGGACCGGCGGGCCGTAGGTGCAACCGGGCAGCTCCGGCAGCAGGTAGACCTCGCCGCTGCCGAACATCCCGACGTAGAGATTGCCGCTCGGATCTCGACAGATCGCGTTGTGGGTCTGCGTCGTGCCGATGTTCGCGATCAACGCTGCGGCGCCCCCGCCGCGGGGGATGCGAAGGACCCCGCCGGTCGACGCGGTGCCAGCGGCCGCCATCGGGTTGCCGTTGTCGTCGAACGCGATGCCCGCGATCGACGACGTGAACCCGGTCGTCCCGTGCTGCACGAAGCCGGTGACCGTCGTGCCATTCAACAGGATCGAGTTCACCTGCCCGGCGGTGTTGCCGTTGCTGTTGATGCCGCCGAGCCAGATCCGGTTGTCGACCGGATCGAGCTGGACCGAGTTGACGCCGCTGCCGGCGCTACCGGCACTGACGAGGCCGGTGATCGCCGTGCACGTGCCGCCGCGGTCGACGAGCCAGAGGCCCTCCGAACCGTTCACGTTGGCAATGACGCTGACGATGGCCGAACGAGGCGGAACCTGTGCCGCGAGAGCGACGGCTGAGAAGAAAGAGACGAGGGTGAAGCGAGCGATGGACATGGGCACTCCGAACGAGGTGAGTGGAGGCGCCGACCGGGTGGTCGGACCGCCGGGAGCATAGCCGCGCCTTGCACCCGCCGGGGCCAGCGGGCCGGCTGCCCGATCGTGAACACGCCGTTGCCGCGGCAGGGACGCCGGTTTGCACGACTCCGTTCGCCCCAGGATCGCGGCACGCGGCGTCTCGTGCCCCTCACAGCGCCGGCGCCGCCTCACCCGACGCGCAAGCGCGCTGCCGATCCTCCAGGAGCCGCTGCTCCGGGCGCGAACACGGACAGGCCAGGGCGGCCGCGAACGCCCGGGCGGCGTCCTCCCGCGCGTCGAGCATCCACAGCAACTGCGCGCGCGTCGCGTGCAGCAGGTGGTACTCGACGAGCTGGCCCTTCGCCGCGAGCGCGTCCAGCTCGGCGAGGCCGGCGGCAGGTCCGCGCACCTTGGCGACCACGACCGCGCGGTTGAGGCGCACGATCGGCGTGCCCACCAGTGCAACGAGCTGGTCGTAGCGGTGCAGGATGGTCGGCCAGTCGGTCTGCGCGTAAGTGGCAGCGGCCGCGTGCAGCGATGCGATCGCGGCCTCCAGGTGGTAGGCGGTCATCTCGTCGCCGGCGATCGAGCGCGCGAAGTGGTGCCAGGCGGCGGCGAGCGCATCGCGGTCCCAGCGGGTGCGATCCTGCCGGGCCAGCGTCAGCAGGACGCCATCGCCATCCTGCCGCGCCGGCAGCCGCGCCGCCTGGAACAGGAAGAGCGCGAGCAGGGCGTGGACCTTCGGCTGCGCGGTGCGCGGCATCGCGAGCACCAGATCCGCGAGGCGGATCGCCTCCCGCACCAGTTCGGTGCGCACGAGGTCTTCGCCCTGCGCCGCGGCGTAGCCCTCGTTGAACAGGAGGTAGAGCACCTCGAGCACGGAGTCGAGGCGCGCGTCGAGGTCCTGCGCGGACGGCACCTCGAACGCGACCTTCTCGCGCTGCAGCTGCGCTTTGGCGCGGGAGAGGCGCTGCGCCACGGTGGTGTCCTTGGCGAGCAGCGCGCGCGCGATCTCCGGCACGCCGAGACCGCACAGGGTCTTGAGCGTCAGCGCCACGCGCGACTCGCACGACAGCGCCGGGTGACAACACATGAAGATCAGGCGCAGAGTGTCGTCGGTGACGTCCGTGGGCTCGTGTGCGCCGGGCACGAGGGCGGTCGCCGCCCACTGCTCGAGTTCTGCCTGCTTGCGGTCGGCGAGCTTCTGCCGGCGCAACGCGTCGAGGGCAAGGTTGCGCGCCACGTGCACGATCCAGGCCTCCGGCTCGCGCGGGATGCCCTCGTACGGCCAACGGCGCAGGGCGCGCAGCAGCGCCTCCTGCACCGTGTCCTCGACCAGGTCGAGCCGGTCGGTTCCGAAGACGCGAGTGAGCCCGGCGACCAGCCGGCCGTACTGCCGACGGAAGAGGTCGTCCACCAGGGGACCGACGGCGCCGGTGCTCACGACGCGGCGCTCAATCCGGAGGGTTCTCCCCCATCCAGTCGACCTCGCGGATCTCGATGCTGCCGCCCTTCAGGTCCAGGTTCGGCTGGCCTTGCGCGAGCTTGACCGCATGGTCGTAGCTGTCGGCCTTGATGAAGTAGACGCCGCCCACGATCTCCTTGGTCTCGCCGTAGGGGCCGTCCTTCACCTGCAGCCGCCCGCCGGCCTTGACCAGCACGCGGCCCCCCTCGTCGGTGAGCTTCTTGCCGTCGGTGAGCCGCCCCTCCTGGGCGAGCTTGCCTCCCCAGGCGCCGAAGCGCTCGATGAGGTCCTGCATCTGCGCCGGGGTGAGGTCGGCGTAGCCAGAGGGGTCGGAACGGAGGATGAGCATGTAGTGGGTCATGAGCGTGTTGCCTCGCCCACAGAACGAAGGTGCCCGCCGCGTTTCGACACGCGACTTGCGATCTTTTTTGGAAGGGCCGGGCCGGGCCGAGCCTCGCGGCGCGATCAGATCGTCGGCATCGAGGGCACGCCGGCGACCTCCGGCATCGGGCCGAGGATCTTCTTGATGATCCACATCTCGAGGAAGGCGAGCGCCATCGAAGTGCACATGTAGACCAGCAGGCCGCTCGCGTAGTTGTAGAGGAGCACGCCGAACAGCAGGAACATCCAGCGCATCATCTGCTGCATGGTGCGCTGCTGCGGGTCGGTGGGCAGCTTCTGCCGGAACATCATGACCGTGTAGAGGGCCATCCACACGAGCGGCAGCAGGTTGAAGTGCGGGACGTAGGGCAGGCCCAGTTCGAAGAGAGCATCCGGCGCGCTCAGGTCGCGGATCCACAGCAGGAATGGCTCCTGGCGCAGGTCGTAGCTCACGCGCAGCGCGGTGAACAAGCCGAAGAACACCGGGATGGTGAGGAACATCGGCAGGCAGCCGCCGATCGGCGGGAACATCTTGTGCTTGCGATACAGGAGCATCATCTCCTGCTGCAGCCGCTTGGGGTCCTCCTTGTGCTTGGCCTGGATGGCATCCAGCTCCGGCTTCACCCGCATCATCTTCGCGCCGTAGACGCGCATGGCCTTCTGGCTGCGGAAGTTGAGCCCGAACACCGCGATCTTGACGAGCACGGTGAGCAGCACGATCGCGAAGCCCCAGTTGCCGACGAGCCCGTGCAGGAACTCGAGCAGCTTGAGCAGGATCGTGGCCATGAAGGTCACGCCGGGGATCGTGCAGAAGCACGCGGGTGGCGTGAGGTCCTCCTGCATCACCGACTCGAAGCGCGCGTAGTCCGGCCGCGCCGCGAACGCCGCGAAGGACTTGGGCCCGAGGTACACGTTGAGCTTGAGCGACGTGGTCTCGCGCGCCTTGGGCACGCGCAGCGCGAGCCCGAACGACGGCACCGGCACGGCGTGCGCCTGCACGTCGTGGGTCGGGTCGGCACGATCGGGGAGCGGCTCGGCCGTGACCGACGTGATGCCCTCGGCGTCGGCTTCGCTGTCGGGATACAGGAACGCGGCGAAGAAGCGGTTCGTCGCCCCTCCCCACCACACCTGTGCGGTCGGGCTCGCAGCGAGCACCGAGGTGATCTGACCCGGCGGCAGCGCGCGGTGGACCGCGTGCATCAGGTCGCCCGTCGCGCGGTCGCGCGCACCGGCGAT
Source organism: uncultured candidatus Brocadiaceae bacterium (assembly GCA_964418595.1). Lineage (GTDB taxonomy): Bacteria > Planctomycetota > UBA1135 > UBA1135 > UBA2386 > CAYQMF01. The sequence goes on along the minus strand of CAYQMF010000006.1, from coordinate 69,836 downwards.
CGCCAACGCCGAGTTGCCGATCACCTGTTCCGAACTCGGGTTGGGCAGGGCCACGCCGCTCAGCGAAAGCGGGTAGAGCAGGCCGGCGTCGGGCGCCTCGTCGCTGGTGCTCACGAGGCGGAGTTCGAGCTGCAGGTCGGAGCGGCCCGCTTCGTAGCGGAAGATCTTCTCGAGCGATCGGCCGTCGCGGCAGTCGAGGGTGAAGCGCACCTCGTTCTCGCCCTGCGTCATCGCCCAACGGGCGTCGTCGGCCAGCCCATCGAGCACGGCCGACTTGAACCGCGGCGGCGCGCCCAGGGCCTCGCCGAGGACCAGCATCAGCACGCCGCGATCGCCCATCTGCCCGATCGGGTAGTAGTCGTCGTGGGTGTGCTCCGTCCGCCCGCGCGCCTCGAGCGACCCATAGTGGTCGAGCATCCGGATCTCGCGTACCGCGCCGGCCCGGTTGTCGAACGTGACGCGGTAGCCCTTGCCGCCGAGGACGCCGAAGTCCTTGGTCCAGATGTCGTCGCTCCGCGCGCTCGGACCCTCGCGGTTGAACGTGGTCGCGGGCACGGGGCCCGGCGTCTGCTGCTTGCTGCCGCCACCCTGGAACCAGGTCAGGAAGGCGACGACGAGCAGGATCGGGAGGAGGATGGCGGTGAAGCGTCGTTCCATCGGGCGCTTGCGAGGGGGTTGGGCGCGCCGGCTCCGACCACGGCCACGGCCGCGACGGGTGCCACGAAAAAGGGCGCCCCTGCTTACCGACCCATGCGGGACGGGTCACCAACAATCCCGGCGCAGGCGGATCCGGGGGGCCCTGAACTTCTGTCGCCGCGAACCCTCGGAGGTCAGCGGCCCTGAGCCAGTCGCTCCGCCAGGTAGTCCGGAAGCTGGGTGACGGCCCGGATCTTCCGCATGGTCGACTCGACGTCGTACTCCACGCGGTGGAAGGTCACGGTCTTGCCGTCCCAGGTGGCGAAGCTGGCCCGCGGATCGCCATCGCGAGGCTGGCCCACGGAGCCGACGTTGACGATCGCCCGCTGGCCGTTCGGGGTGAAGTTGTCGTTCACCGACAACGGCGGCTTGTACTCGCCGTGCTCCAGGTACACGCCCGGCACGTGGCTGTGCCCCACGAAGCAGAGCTGCGCGTCCTCCATGCGCTGGAACCAATCGTCGAGCTTGGCGGCGTCGCTCGCGTCGCGCGGAACGATGTACTCCTTGACCGGGTCCTTCGGCGAGCCGTGCACCAGGAGGAGGCGCTCCTCGCGGTGGGTCTTGCGCATCTCGCCGAGGTACTTCCACATCCGCATCGTCTCGTCGCGGGGCTGGTCGCGGCGGTTGAGCTGTTCGCGGGTCCACTCGATCGCCGCGCGCGCACGCGGGTTGAAGTCCGGGGCGTAGAACATGCAGCCGTCCTCGTGGTTGCCCAGCAGCGAGAACTCGCACGTGTCCATGACCGACAGCAGCGTCTGGCGCGGCTCGGGGCCGTAGCCGATCACGTCGCCGAGGCAGATGATGCGCTCCGCGCCCAGGGAACGGATCTTGTCCAAGCACACGCCGAGGGCCTCGGTGTTGCTGTGGATGTCGGAGATGAAGGCGATCATCGGCGGGCAGACGGTAGTGCGTCGGCGAGGCCGGGGAAAGGCTCGCGCGACGTTTCAGGGAACGGGCCCGATCGCGCCGCGACGGCATTTGCGATGATCTTCGGCATGTCGCTCGCCCTCGGCCTCGCTCTCGCGCTGATGCCCCAACCCGCATCGCCCCCGCTGCCCCGCGCGAGCATCGAACTCGAACGCGCGGTGACGGTGACGGCCGCGGACTACCTGGCCCACCTCTACGCCGAGATCGGCAGCGCGCGCCTCGAGGAGCTGCTGCTCGACCGCGTGTTCGAGCGCGAAGTGGCGAGCCTGCCGCGCGACGCGATCGCGTCGGACGTGGCCGCGGTGCTCGCCGACCCCGACGCGCACGCCACGGCCCGGATCGCGGCCGAGATCCGTCAGGCAGGGATCACACGCGGCGAATGGGATCGCCACCAGCGCGACCTGGGACTGCGACCCGACGAAGTCCGCTGGCGGGTCCGCACCGGCGCCCTGCGCGAGGCGCGCATCACGGCGCTGGTGCAGAGCCGGCGGCAGGCCGGCCCCGCCGAACTGCGCCGCGTGTTCGAGCAGAACTACGGGGTCGATGGCCTGCGGGTGGTCGTGCGCCACGTGTTCCAGTCGTTCGGCGCCGAGCGCGAGAAGCTGCGCGCGAGTGGCACCGCGATCGAGGAGGCCGAACTCGAGGAGCGGGTGCAGACGCGCGTCGCCGGCCTCGCGGCCCTGCACCGCGCGGGCACGCCCTTCCATCTGTTGATCGCGCGGGGCAGCGAAGATCGCAAGGGCCGCGTGCTGGCGCTCGACCCGTCGACCGCCGACCAGGCCGGGGTGATCGAGGGCTACAACTTCCAGCACTACGGCGTCGAGTTCGCGACGGCGGTGCGCGCCATGCAGGTCGGCGAAGTGGCGGGTCCGGTGCGGACCTCGCACGGCTACCACCTCATCCAACTGGTGTCGGCAGAGCGCACGGAGTTCGCAGCCGTGGAGCCGCGCGTGCGCGAGCTGTTGCGGGTGGAGGCGCCGAGCCTCGCCGAGCGCAGAACGCTCCTGGAGAGCCTGCGCGCGCAGTACGGGATCGACGCGGCGCTGCGGCGATGAAGGGGCCGCCGCTGTGGGTGATCACCGGGCCAACCGCGTCGGGCAAGTCGGGCCTGGCGGTGGAGGTCGCGGAGCAGCACGGGGCGGAGATCCTGTCGATGGACTCGATGGCGGTGTACCGCTCGATGGACGTCGGCACCGCCAAGCCGACGGCGGCGGAGCGCGCCCGCGTGCCGCACCACCTCGTGGATCTCGTCGAGCCGAGCGAGTCGTTCGACACCAGTCGCTGGTGCGACGCCGCGGACGCGGCCGTGGCCGACGTGCGGGCGCGCGGCAAGGTGCCGCTGTTCGTCGGCGGCACGCCGCTCTACCTCATGGCCTTCTTCAAGGGCCTCGTGGAGGGACCGTCGGCGGACGCGGACCTGCGCCGGGCGCTGGAGGCACGCGAGCGCGCCGAGCCGGGCGCCCTGCACGCCGAGTTGTCGAAGCGCGACCCGGAGGCGGCGGCGCGGATCCACGTCCGCGACGTGCGCCGGCTGGTGCGCGCGATCGAGTACCTCGAGCACACAGGAGTGCCGATCTCGGAGCGCCAGACGACCTTCTGGAGCCCGGAGTGGCGACGACCGTGCCGCATCGTCGCCGTCAGGCGAACGCGCGAGGACCTGCACGAGCGGGTGAAGGTGCGCACGCGCGCGATGCTGGCCGGCGGACTCGTCGACGAAGTGCAGGGGATCCTCGCGCGGGGCGGGTTCTCACGCGAGGCGGGCTCGGCGATCGGCTACCGCGAGGCGGTGGCCTGGCTCGCCGGCCGCTACAAGGACGAAGAGGAGTTCCGCAACATGATCCGCCGCGCGACGCACCGCCTGATCCGGCGCCAGCTCACCTGGCTGCGCCGGCTGCGGGAGGTGATCTGGGTCGACGCGGACGCGGGCTCGGCCGAGGCGGCGCGACGACTCTCGGAGTGACGCGCACACTCGGCGGTTGATTCGTGGCGGACGCCGCGCACAGTCCGCGCGTGGATCACGCAGCCTGGTTGGTCGAAGCCGCCCGCGCGCTCGGTGTCGCCCTGGAGCCTCGGGGCGCGACGGCGCTGCTCACGTACCTCGACGCGATGCTCGTCGAGAACGCGCAGATCAACCTCACCGCGATCCGCGACCCCGCCCAGGCGCGCGTGCTGCACGCGCTCGACAGCCTCGCGCTCGGGCTCGTGGACATGGACGCACCGGCACGGGTCTTCGACCTCGGCAGCGGCAACGGCTTCCCCGGCGTCGCCGTCCACGCCCTGTGGCCCGACACCGAGGTCGTGCTCTGCGATCGGACCCAGAAGAAGGCCGAGGCGATCAAGCGGGTGCTCGCCGCGGCACGCTGGCCGGCCCACATCCAGGGCCTCGGCGTCGACGCCGCCCAGATCGCCGGCCTGCAGCCCGAGTGGCGCGGCATCTTCGACGTGGTCACCGCGCGCGCCGTCGGCGAGCCGAAGGTGATCGCCGCGATCGCGCGCACGCTCCTGCGCCGCGACGGCGCACTCGTCCTGTGGCTCGACGCGAAGCCGGATCAGAACGTCAAGGAGACGCTCAAGGGCTTCACGCCGCCGATCCTCGTCCCGTACGAGCTACCCGCACCCGCCGCGCGCAAGCGACTCTTGTCGGTGCAACAGCGCAGCTCCTGAACTCGCGCCGTCGAGCAACCGCCTGCTGCCAGGACGCGGTTCGCTTCCAGCCTCGACCCCGCGCCAACCGTCGTCCACGTCTGGCAGCCCAGACGCGCGCCTGGTTCGCGCCATGTACACGGTTCGCGCCAAGTACACGGCTGGCGCCATGTACACCGCTGGCGCCAAGTACACGGTCGCCGTCAGATCAGCGCCGCAGGCCTTCCTGCATCAACGGCATCGGCGTCACGAACTTCACCGCAGTGCGCATCGAGTGGTCGAGGATGCTGTACTCCGTCGGGAAGTTCACGTACGGGTCGTCGGCGCTGTAGTTGAACAGGTGCCGGTCGGCGGTCGCGATGATGTTGTCCATGTCGCGCGCGAAGGCGTTCGAGCGGCCGTCCATGCGGCGACGCAGACCCGAGAAGAACTTCTGCGTCTCGTACTGCTTCGACAGGGTCGGGACGTCCTTGAGACCGCGCGAGGCGTCTTGGGCTGAGACCTCGCTGCTCTGCCCCTTCCAGGAGAACGCGCAGGAGGTCAGCAGGGCGAGCGGGACGATCGCGAAGGCGTGGAGCTTCGACATGAGGAACTGCCGGATGGAACCCGGAGAAGAGGGCCGGGCCAAGAGGACCTGAGGGAAGAGCCCGCCGGCGCAGGGGGGTTGGCCGACGCCGGTCGGTCGACCGGGGAGCGGGACGTTAGCCACGCGCCCGGACCGGCGCAACTGAAGATTCCCCGTCGGGATGGGGCGATCTTGTTCCCCTGCGGCGGGCCCGAGCTTCCGACGCGAAAGCCCCCCCGCTACCCTGCGGCGATGGCCCGACGCCGCGCCGCGGATGGCACGACCGACCTCCTGCCGGACCGCGTACCGGTCTTCGACCACCTGACCGACACCTGCCGGTCCGTGTTCCACCGCGCCGGCTACCGCGAGATCCGGACCCCCCTCTTCGAGGAGACCGCGCTCTACGAGCGCTCGATCGGCGAGGCGACCGACGTGGTCGGCAAGGAGATGTTCACGGTCGCCAAGGGCAGCACCCCGGTGTCGTTCCGGCCGGAGGGCACCGCCGGCGTGGTGCGCGCCTACCTGCAGCACAGCCTCGACAAGGTCCGCCCGTTCCAGAAGCTGTACTACGCGGGCCCGATGTTCCGCTACGAGCGGCCGCAGGCGGGGCGGCAGCGCCAGTTCGACCAGATCGGGATCGAGGCGTTGGGGTCGGCGAGCCCGATGCTCGACGCCGAGGTCATCGGCGTCGCCATGCAATGCTTCGCGGCGCTCGAGCTGAAGAACGTGAGCCTCGCCATCAACACGCTCGGCGATCCGCAGGACCGCGCCCGCTACCGCGAGGCGCTGCGCGCGCACTTCGCGCCCATGCTGGCCGAGCGTTGCGAGGATTGCCGCGCGCGCTTCGAGAAGAACCCCCTGCGCATGCTCGACTGCAAGCAGAAGGACTGCCAGGCGGGCAACCACTCGGCCCCCAAGATGGTCGACGCGCTGAGCGAGAGCAGCCGCATCCGCTTCAAGACGACCCTCGACCTGCTGCGCAAGCTCGGCGTCGGCTACGAGATCGACCCGACCATCGTGCGCGGGCTCGACTACTACACGCACACGGTGTTCGAGGTGCGCTGCCCCGACGTCGGGGCGCGCAGCGCGATCTGCGGTGGCGGGCGCTACGACGGCCTGATCGCGCAGCTCGGCGGCCCGGAACTCGGCGCCGTGGGCTTCGCCATCGGCGTCGTGCCGACCTTGGTCGCGCTGGAGAAGCAGGCGCATCCGAGCGTCGCCCCCAAGGAGCGCGACGTCGACGTCCTGGTCGTACCGGTCACCGACGCGGAGCGTGAGGCTGCGTTCCTGCTGACGCACGAGGTGCGCAGGGGCGGCGTGAGCGCCGACACCGACTACGAGGAGCGCTCGCTGAAGGCCCTCTTCAAGCAGGCCGACAAGCGCGGCGTCAGGTTCGCCGTGGTGCTCGGCCCTGACGAGGTCGCGCAGGGACTCGCGAAGGTCAAGGACATGCGCGCCGGCGCGGAGACGACCGTGCCGCGCGCAGCACTCGCCGCGGAGCTGTCGCGGCGCCTGGCGACGTGAGTCCTCGCCCATGAAGGTCGCCCTCTTCGGCGGCGCCTTCGACCCGCCGCACCGTGCGCATCGCGCGGTGGCCGAAGCCTGCGTGGCCCAACTCGCCATCGACCGGCTCGTGGTCCTGCCGAGCGGCGAGCACCCGTGGAAGGGCGCGGCGTACGGCGCCGACGCTGCGGCGCGGCTGGCGCTCTGCCGCCTGGCGTTCGCGGGCATGGCGCGCGTCGAGGTCAGCGCGTTGGAGCAGGAGCGCTCGGGAGTCGCCTACACCGTCGACACCCTGCGCGCGTTCCGCAGGGACCTCGGGCCCAGGGCCCGGCTCTACTTCCTGATCGGTTCCGACAACCTCGCCACCGTGCCGCAGTGGCGCGAACACCACACGGCGCTGACGCTCGCGCAGTTCGTGACCGTCCCGCGCGCCGATGCGCCGATCGACCCCGCCGCACTCAGCAAGCTCGACTTCACTCCGGCGGAGCGCGCGGGCCTGCTCGCCCACGTGCTGCGCGTGGAACCCAGCGCGCTCGCGTCGAGCGACCTGCGGAGCCGTCTCGCGGCGGGCGACGACGTGACCGCGGCCCTCGATCCGGTCGTGCTCGCCGAGATCCGGCGGCGCCGCCTGTACGGCACCTGACGCCATGGCCGCCGACCCCGGATCCCTCGTCGCGTGGCTCGATCCGTGGCTGGCCCTGCCCGCAGGCACGGCGCTCGGGTTCTTGGCGCGCTTCGTGCATACGCGCTGGTGGGGCTTCCTCCCCGAGGACGTGCCGGCGCCGCCGCGCAAGCTGCACGGCACCGCGACCCCGCAGGCCGGCTTCCTGTTCGCCGCCGTCGCCGCCCTCTGGCTGGCGCTGCACGGCGAAGGCTGGCTCGCCGTCGTCACCGCGCTCCTCGGCACGACCGGCTACCTCGACGACCGGAGCAAGCCGCGCGGCGGGCTCGACTGGCGCGTGAAGGCCGGCGCGATCGTGTTCGCCGCCGGCATCCTCACCGACCCGACCTGGCGGCTGAGCTTCGGGACGCAGTTGCTCGCGTTCGTGGTGGCCTTCGTCGTCATCAACGCCAACAACTTCCTCGACAACCACGACGGCGTCGCGACCGCGCTCGGGGGCTTCGGGCTGGTCGCCGCCACCGGCCTCGAAGGACCCCTCGGCGCGTGTGCCCTCCTCTTCCTGGGGTTCCTGCCGTGCAACTGGCCCCGCCCGCACCTGTTCCTCGGCGACGGCGGCGCGCACGCGCTCGGCGGGTTGCTGGCCGCGGCAGCGATCCGCGGCGCCGTCGGGTCGGACGGCCTCGCGCTCGCACCCCTGGTCACCCCCACCGCGATCCTGCTCCTGGACTTCACGCAGGTGGTCTTCGCACGCGTCGTGATCGGCGTGCCGCCGTGGGTCGCGGACCGTCGGCACCTCACGCACATCGTCGCCTACCTGGGCGTGCCGCGACCGGCGGTGATGCCGGTGATGCTCGCGCTCGCGGCAGTGCCGCTCCTCGTCGCGCGCAGTGTGACGTAGCACTGCTTTGTCACTCCTTCGAGGCGCGGTGAGATCCGACCGGAACGGGCTACGACATGGAGGCGCATCGCTGCCGGCGGCCGCAACCCAAGGGGTTGATGTCGTCGCTGGCGCGACGACCAGATGGGGCCGCCGGCGATGGCATCGTCTGGGGCTTCCAGGGCCGCGCGGACCTCGCAGTGGAAGCGCCTACGGCAAGGGAGCTTCGTGGTGAAGCTTGCGCACCGCGCGACCTTGTGTGGCCCTTGCAGCGCATTGGGCGAACAGGGCAGGGGCTCGGGCTGACGCTCGGGCTCGTGGGGACCTGCTGACGTGGGTTGCTGGTCTCCTCTCCACGCCACCGTCTCGTTCGTTCCCCAGACCCGTGCCTGGACGAACCTGAGCCCGAGCCAGCCGCAGCTCCGCGCCAGCGGCGCGGAGCTGCGGCGAAGCCCGAGCCCGAACACGCCGACGGACGTGCGCCAGGAGGCTCAGCCGCCCCGGCGACCGCGCCGGCCGCGGTTGCCCGCCGGCGGAGTCGCGCCTTCGGGCGGCGTCTCGAAGTTGTAGGCCGGCAGGCGCAGGAGCTCCGGGTCGAGGCTGCCGAGCACGGCGTCGAGCTTCGCCAGTTGCTCGTCCTTCTTGTTGGCCCGCAGGCGCGCGCGCAGCATGCGCGTGGTGTCGACCGCCGACAGGTTGAGACCGTCGATGGTCGGCATGGCCTCCGGCTTGCGCTCGATCGCGGCGAGCAGTTCGGCCAGCGCCTTGTCGTCGTCGCCGTTCTCGTAGGCGATGCGGGCGCGCCCGGCCAGGGCGACCGCGACGTAGTGGTCGGCGGTGTCGCGCGTGGTCTCGTTGGCCGCGATGCCGCGCTCGTAGTGCGCGATCGCGCGGTCGTACGCGGCGATCGCCTCCTCCGTGCGGCCGCGACGCCGGTGCGCTTCGGCGACGACGATCGACGCGTAGCCGGAGAACCAGTCCATGTTGGCGCCGGAACCATGCTTCGCGCGCAGCTCGGCGTAGGCGGGCTCGAGCCCGGCGACGCCGTGCTCCTCGAGGATGCGGCCGCGCAGGCGTTCGTGCAGCAGCCACGACTCGGGGAAGCGCTCGATCCCGGCGTCGAGGACCCGCGCCGCCTGCGCCGTCCCGTCGAGCGCCTTGATGAAGTCGTAATGCGACGCGATGTGCGCGTCGGTGGCGTGCGGGTGCTTGCCGATCACGGAGTACGCGGCGTGCACGTCGGTGAGCCACTGCGGCTGCCACGGTTGCCTGGCGCGGATCGCGTCGACGATGGCCTTCTGGCGGGCCTCGGCGAACACGCCCAGCGCCGCCAGCGCGCCGCGGCTCTCGGGATTCGGCGGCATGCCGCCCATGGTCGCCTCGGCGAGGCGGTACGACTCCTCGATCTCGCCCAGGTAGTAGGCGGCCACGGCGAGCACCGCGTCCACGCGCCAGCCGGTGGCACCCAGCGCCTTCGCCCGCAGCGCGGCGCGCCGCGCGTCCTCGTACAGCAACTGCTCGTAGCGATGCCGCGTCTTGGGATCGGCCGCAAGGCTCCGCTGCGTCTCCGGGTCGAGCGCGTAGGCGAGCGCGGCCTCCGCCTGCTCGATGCGGGCTTGTGCGTCCTCCGGCTTCGCCACCGCCGCATGGCTCACCGCATCGAGTCGGGTGCCGGCGTCCCCCGCCTCGCTGGCCGCGGTGTACGCGTTGCTGCCGTCGAGCGCCTTGGCCCAGCCTTCGACGTCGACGTGCGTCGAACGCCGTGCCAGCCCGGTGTGCACGACGGCGAGCGTGCGTGCCCGCGGCGAGTTCTCGCCCAGGCGGGTGAGCGCAGCGACGAGCTGCTCGCGTTCGCTGGCCTCCATGGGCACGCGCAGCGCCTGCGCGATGAGATCCGGGGCACCGTCGGCACTGGTCTGCGCCAGCGCGCCACGAGCCTTCTTGCTCAGCTCCGTGTCGAGCCCCATGACCCCGAGCCGCAGCAGCTCGACCGGCGCCTTGTCGCCCAGCGAGTTGGCGGCGTCGAGAAGCGACCGCCGCAGGGCCGCGTCGCCCTCCAGATACGCCTGCTCCACGGCCGTGCGGTCCTTGCTGTCCGTGCTCGCCACGCGCTCGACGATCGAACGGTCCCCGCGCACCTGCGTGATCGGCCCCTTGTCGCGGGTCGTGATCCCCTCGCGGATCGCCTTGAACACGGAGTCGGTGTCGAACGCGTAGAAGACGTCGTAGGTCTCCTGGCCGTCCAGCTCGACCATGATGTGCCGCGGCGCGATGCGCCGGCCGTCCATGAACTTCTCGTACAGGACCGGCTCGATGGCGATGTGTTCGCCGCAGGTCACGCCCCCGAAGCGCGGGCACTCGACCCGATGCCCGTGCTCGTCGTAGTCGCGGGGGTTGTGCCGGTAGACCGACGCGATCACGCACACGTACGGTTCGTACAGCGCGGTGATCTCCGGCATGCGGTAGCGGATGCCCGCGTAGTGCTCGCTGGCGATCTCGCCGTCCATGTTGATGCACACGAGGATCGGGCGGTTGGTCTCCTTCGAGAGGGCGACGGCGTCGTCCCAGGTGCGCTGCCACTGGATGAGGACCGGCCGCTTCCAGTCTGCGGCGGTCGGCGCCGGCCACATGGCCTCGCGCGCGGACCCCTGGGGACCCGTGCCTTGACCCTGGCCGCCGACCTGGGCGGCGACGGACGGCGCGAGCAGGAGGACGGTGAGAAGGGACGCGATGGGGCTTTCGATTCGCATGCCGGATGTCGGGGCAGAGAGTACCCGGATCAGGGAGGCGCGGGTAACGCAGACGCCCCGCCAGGGGCCAACGGGGACTGAAGTCGCTCGCAACGGCGCGCTCGCCTCGCTGCGCGGCGTCGGTATCCTCCGCGCGAGTCCTGGTGACCTCCGGTCCGTTACGACGGGGTCCCACGAGCCCGACCCACCGATCGTGCCCGCCCCCACGTCCAAAGCCCTTCCCCCGCGCGGATGAGCGACGATCGCGAGGCCGAACTCGCCGAACTGCTCGCCGAGGTGCGGCGGATCGAGGTGCAGGCCAACCGGCTGGTGCGCGGGGTCATGTCCGGTGGCTACAGCTCCGTGTTCCGGGGCAGCGGAGTGGAGTTCGACGAGGTCCGCGAGTTCGCCGAGGGCGACGACATCCGCGCCGTGGACTGGAACGTCACCGCCCGGACCGGCCGGCCGTTCGTCAAGAAGTACATCGACGAGCGCGAGCTGACGGTGATGTTCCTCCTCGACCTGTCGGCGTCGATGACCGGCGGCTTCGGGGTGTGGTCGGCCCGGCAGATGGCCGCCCGGGTGTGCGGGTGCCTCGCGCTGTCGGCGGTGCGCAACAACGACAAGGTCGGGCTGATCGCGTTCAGCCGCGAGGTCGACAAGTACGTGCCTCCCAAGAAGGGCAACCCGCACGCCCTGCGCATCGTGCGCGACTGCCTCGCCCTCCCCGGTGCCGCGGCCGGCACCGATCTCGCCCCGGCCCTGCGTTTCGTGGGGCGGGTCCTGCGCAAGCGGGCCATCGTGTTCGTGGTCTCCGACTTCCTCGCCGGCGGCTTCGAGCGGGCGCTGAGTCTCTGCGCCCGCCGGCACGACGTGATCGCCGTGCGCCTGTTGGCTCCGGAGCTGGCCCCGCCCGATGCCCGCCTCATGCGCCCCCGCGATCCGGAGACCGGGCGCGCGTGCGTCGTCGACTGGGCGAGCCCGAGGGTGCGCCGGGACTACGCCACGCGCGTGGCGACGTGGCGCGCCGCGTGCGACGACGCCATGCGCCGCGCCGGCGTCGACCGCATGGACGTGCCCTTGCCGCGCACGCGCCACAAGGACGCGATCGCCGGGCCGATCCTCTCCTTCTTCCGGATGCGCGAGCTGCGCAGCACGAAGCGGTGAGGCGCGTCGCCCTCGTGCTCCTCGCGCTGTGCGCGTGCGGCGGCGACGCCCTTCCGGACGGCGAGTTCACCCTGCGCGTGCACGTGCCGGCGACGGAGGTCGCCTTCGGCGTCGCGTTCCTGCTGACGGTCGAGGGCGTGTGGCGGAGCGATCTCCTGCCGGAGCCGATCCGCGACGAGGCCTTCGCGCCGCTGCGCGTGCGCCTGCGCGATGCGACCCGGCGCGAGGTCGGCGACCGCATCGCCGAGACGCGCCGCTACGACGCGTTCGCGTTCGCGCGCGGGGAGGTGACCCTGCCGGCGCTGACCTGGAAGGCCCGTCCGCGCGCCGGCGGCGACGAGCGCGCGACCACCAGCGAAGCGATCACCCTGCGGGTCACCCCCGCCCTGACCCCGGATGCGGCGCTGGCGCCGGAACTGCCGGGCGACCTGCTCGTGCCGGAGACCCCGCGCCCGCGCTGGCCGTGGCTGCTGGTGGCCATGCTCCCGCTCGCAGCGTGGTTGGCGTGGCGAGCGCGCGGCCGGGCGCGCGCCGTGGTCCAGGACGCGCCGCCGCCGCTGCCGCCCACGGAGCCCGCGCACGCCCGTGCGCTCGAGCGCGTCGCCGCGCTCCGAGCCTGGTCGCCACACGACGACACCGGCATCGAGGCCTGGTGCGCGGAGGCGGTGCAGCTCGCCCGCGACTACGTCTCCGTGCGCTTCGCCGTGCCCGCGCCGGAGATGACGACCGACGAGCTGCTCGCCGCGCTGCCGCACTCCGCCGCACTCGCCGAGACGCCGCGCACCCATCTCACGCGCCTCTGCCAGCGCGGCGACCTCGTGAAGTTCGCGCGCCTGCGCCTCGCGGCCGACGCGCGCCACGAACTGCTCGCCGACGCCGAGGCGTTCGTGCGCGGCACCGCCGTCGCGGAGGCGACGCCGTGAACGCGATCTTCCAGGCGCTCACCGGCCTCGAGCTGATCGACCCGGGCTTCCTGCTCGCGCTCGTGCTGCTGCCGCTCGCTCTCTGGTGGCGGCGCCGCCGCGGCGCCCCGGCGGTGCCGTTCGGGCCGGGTGTGTTCCTGCACCACGCCGACGGCCCCGGCGCGCCGACCGGCCGCGGCGTGTCGGCCGCCGCCCCGCTGCCGCGGTCACTGCGCGCGCGCCTCGTCCTCCTGCCGCGGGGCCTGCAGCTCTTCGCCGTCGCCCTTGCGGTGCTCGCGCTCGCCCGCCCGGTCCGACGCACTCCCCTGCCGGACGCGCAAGCCGGCATCGACATCGTGCTCTGCCTCGACACCTCGTCGTCGATGGCGGCCACCGACATGGACGCGCAGCGCACCCGCCTGCAGGTCGCCAAGGATGCCGCCGCGCGCTTCATCGCCGGCCGCCCGCACGACCGCATCGGCCGCGTGAGCTTCGCGCGCTTCCCCGACCTGCGCTGCCCGCCGACGCTCGACCACCGCACCCTCGATGCGATCCTCGCCGACGTGGCCATGGTGACCCGCGACGGGCCGGAGGACGCCACCGGCATCGGCACCGCGGTGGCCCGCGCCGTGCAGGTGCTGAATGCGAGCGAGGCGAAGGCCCGCGTCGCGATCCTCCTCACCGACGGCGAGGAGAACGTCGCCACCGCGCAGACGCCGACGGAGATCGCGCCCGCACACGCGGGCCAGCTCGCGGCCGACGCACGCGTGCGCGTGTACACGATCGCCGCCGGCATCGGCAGCCGCGACGCGCGCGGCGCGTGGCTGCCCATCGACACGGCGCAGGTCGAGCGCCTCGCGGGGCGCACCGGCGGCGCGTTCTTCGCCGCCCGCGACGCGAGCGCGATCGCCGGCGTGTACCAGCGCATCGACACGCTCGAGAAGGTCGAGCTCCAGGAGCCGAAGTACCGCCTCGACGAGATGTTCGTGCCGTTCCTGCTGGCGGCGCTCGGCCTGTGGTGGACGGGTCGCCTGCTCTCGGCCACCTGGCTCAGGGTGCTGCCATGAACCTGGGCGACCTGTTCAGGCACCCCGCTCTGTTGCCGGTGCTGCTGCTCGCGCCGATCCTGTGGCTCGCGCTGTGGCGGCTCGACCGCCGACGCGCACGCGACGTCGATGCGGTCCTCGGCGAACGCAGCTCGAAGCTCCTGCGCGAGTTCAACCCGGAGCGCCGCCGGATCCGCCGCACGCTCGGCTGCGTCGCGCTCTTCTTCGCGCTGCTGGCACTGCTGCAGCCGCGCTGGGGCGAAGGCGACGGCAAGGCCACGCCGCGCGGCGTCGACATCGTGGTCTGCCTCGACGTGTCGCGCTCGATGCTCGCCCGCGACGTGACCCCGACGCGGCTCGCCGCCGCCAAGCGCGAGCTCGCCGCGCTCGCCGAACACGCGCGCGGCGACCGACTCGGCCTCGTGGTCTTCGCCGGCGAAGCGCGCGTGCTCGTGCCGTTGACCCAGGACGTCGCCTCCTGCCTGCACATGGCCGCGCTCGCCGATCCGCTGAGCGTGGCCCGCGGCGGCACCGACCTAGGCAACGCCATCGAGGTCGCGCGCCGCGCGCTCGGCAGCGCGCGGGGCGACCACGAGGTGATCGTCGTCCTCACCGACGGCGAGGACCACGCCGGCCACGGCCGCGACGCCGCCGCGCGCTGCCGCGAGCAAGGCATCGCCGTGCACTGCGTGGGCTTCGGCTCCGTGCAGGGCAGCAAGGTGGCCGTCGAAGGCGAAGGGGGCGAGGCCTTCCTGCGCGACCGCGCCGGCGGCGATGTGATCACGGTCCAGGATCGCGCGAGCCTCCACGCGCTGACCGACGCCGCGGGCGGGGAGTACGTCGACGCCACCGCGAGCGCGACACCACTGGTGGACCTCTACCGCACGCGCATCCTGTCGATGGCGCGCAAGGCGTTCGACGAGGAAGTCCGCGCCGAGCGCGCGCACCGCTTCCAGTGGCCGCTCCTCTTGGCCTTCGCCGCCTGGTTGCTCGAGCTCGCGCTCGCCGACCGCCGCCGCCGCGCACCGTGAGGCCAGCCCGGCCGCCCGGTCGCCGAGTCCCTTGCCCTCCCCGCCTCCGCCCCGGATGCTGACGCTGCCCGCACGGCCACCGCCCACCATGCTCCCGGTCCTCCTCTGCGTGCTCCTGCAAGGTGGCGACGACTTCGCCGCCGGCGTGCGCGCGTACCGCGCGGGCGAGTTCGAGGCGGCGTTCGTGGCGTTCGCGGCGGCCGACGCGGCCGCGGGCGAGGCGGCGGAGCCGGATCTGCTCTACGACCTGGCCCTCGCCGCGCTGCGCGCGGGCAAGCTGCGTGACGCGGAGGTGGCGGCGGAGCGCGCGGCGGCGCGGGGCGGGGCGCCCTTCACGGTTCGGCGCGACTCCCTGGTGGCGAGCGTGGCGTTCGCGCGCAGCGCGCAGGCGAAGCGACAGGCGACGCAGGTGGAGGCGGAGCCGTTCGCGTTCGATGTCGCCATCGCCCACGCGAAGGCGGCGCTGCGTGGCTGGCAGGCAGCGGCCATGGGAGACCTCGACATGCCCGCGGCGCGGCGCAACGCAGAGCGCGCCCTGCGCGAGATCGAAGACCTCGAGCGCCTGAAGGCCGCCGCCGAGAAGAAGCGCGCGCAGCAGGCGGCCGGGACCCCGGAGGTCAAGCTGGTCCCGGTCGACGACGGCAAGCAGCCGGCGCAACCGGACAAGCCGGAGGAAGCGGTCGTGCAGCCCGAGGCGCAGACCGCGGAGCTGACCGCCGACGACGTGCGCAAGCTGCTCGAGAAGCTGGCCGCCAAGGAGAAGGAGAAGCTCGCGATCCGGCGCAAGGAGCAGCAGACCACGACCGGAGCCGTGGAGAAGGATTGGTGAGGGCAGGCGCGTTGGCCAGCGCGCTGGCCGCAGGAATGCTGGCGTGGTCGCCGCCCACCGTCGCCGCGCAGACCGGCGAGGTCGCCGACGACGCGCGCGCGTTCGTCGAGGTCGAGACGATGCCGGACCCGTGCTACACCGGCCAGGTCTTCGCCGTGCAGGTGCGGGTGCTGGTCGACACGCGCTTCTTCGCCGAGCACGCGCTGCAGCTCTTCCACCGCCGCCTCGACGTGCCGGTGCAGGTGGAGGTCGCCTGGCCGGGTTCGGCCGACGCGACCCCGCTCGACGCCACCGACGACGACGGCGGCCCGCGGCTCACACTGGCCCTGAGCGATGCGATCGTCGCCGCCGTGCGCGCCCCCGACCAGACCCGCGACGGCCGCAGCTTCACGGTGCTCAGCGTAACCCGCCGCTTCGTGGCCGCCCGGGAGGGCACGCTCGAACTGCCGCAGGCGCGCCTGCGCTTCGCCTACACCACGCGCTTCGTCGACGACTTCGTGCAGGGGCGCGTGGGCGTCGACCGGCACGAGGTCGCCATCGAGAGTGCGCCACCGCGCCTGCGCGTCGTGCCGCTGCCGACAGCAGGAAGACCCGCGACGTTCTCCGGGGCGGTCGGGCGGTTCACGGTGCACGCCGAGACGAGCGCGCGCGAGATCGAAGGGCGCGCGAGCTTTCCCCTTCTCCTGCGAATCGAGGGCGAGGGCAACCTGCACGCGTTCGATCCGCCGACACTGGCCCTCGCCGGCTTCCACGTGCTCGGCAGCATCGATGCGAAGGGCAACGGCCGCCGCACGATCACGTACGACGTGGTATCCCACCGCGCCGGCGATGTCGGCATCCCACCCATCCCGTTCTCGTTCTTCGACCCGACGCCGCCAGGCGCCTACCGCACGGTGAGCACGGCACCGTTGCCGTTGGTCGTCCGGGGTGACCCCGGCACGAGGACCGCCCTGGACGTGGCCCTGGGGCGCTCGACCGGCACGGCGGGCGTCGATGACATCTTCGGCGTGCGCACGGTGCCGTTCGACGCCGGCGACACGCGATACGCGCTCCGTTTCCTGTTCCCGCTGGCGCTGCTGGGACCGTGGCTCCTCGCGGCCGGCTTCGTCGCGTGGCGGCGCGCGCGCCTGCGTGCCGCGCAGGATCACCTGGGCCGACGCGCGCGCGGCGCCGCCGCAGCGTTTGGCGCGCAGCTCGGGTCGAGCAGCGATCCGGCCACCGCCTTCACGACCTACCTGGCGGCGCGCCTGCGCTGTGCGCCGGCGGCAGTGATCTCGCCCGACCTCCGCGAACGGCTCACGGCCGCTCGCGTCCCGGCCGACCTCGCCGCGCGCACGGTCGCCGCGATCGACGCCTTGGTGGCCGCACGCTACGGCAGCCTGCGCCACGACGACGTGGCGAGCACTACGACCAGCCTCGTCGGTGCGCTCGAGCGCGCGTTCGCGGAGGCCGACGCGTGAGCACGTGGCTCGCCGGGTTGGCGCTCGCGATCGCTGCTGCCGCGCAGGATCCGCCGCTCGGACAGTCGGGCGCGCTCGCGTACACCGACGGTCAGTTCGAAGCGGCGCGCGCGATCTACGAACGGACCCTCGCCGATCCGACGGCCGCGCGCGGTCCGCTCGCCTACAACCTCGGCAACTGCGCGTATCGCCTGGGGCGCCACGCCGACGCGGTCCTCTGGTACCGCCGCGCGCTGCCGCATCTCCCGCGCGACGCCGAGCTGCGCTTCAACCTCACGCTGGCGGAGCAGCACCTCGGGGTCGACAACGCACCCACGTCGCCCACCGCGATGGCATGGGCCATCGCCGACACTTGCACCGTCGGCGAACTGCTCGCCCTCACCGCGAGCCTGCAGACGCTCGGGCTCGCGATGTGCCTGCTCCGCAGAAGGTCGTGGGCCGGGCGACCCCTGGGTGCGGCCCTCATCGTCCTCGGCTTGCTGGCCGCGACTCCTCTGGCGGTCGAGACGGTCGGCGGGCGCGCCCCCGGCGCGGTCGTGCTGACGCCGACGGCCGACCTGCGTGCGTCGCCTGACGAGACCGCCCCCGTGACCGCCCGCCTCGGCGCCGGCGAACTGGTCGACGTCGTCGCAGAGACGGCAGACTGGCTCCAGGTCGAGCACCGACGCGGGCGAGGCTTCGTGCGGGCCGCTGCGGTCGGCGTGATCGACGGGCGGGCCCGCGCCCTCCCTCGTTGATCCTGCCGGCAGTTATCGTGGGGCGATGCTCCCGCGCCCGCTTCGTCGTCTCGCGCCCGGCCGCGTCGCCACCCTCCTGGCGCTGACGCTCGCCGCGCCGGGCACCGCGCAAGCGCCGTGCGCCAGCCTCGTCCGCGACATCAACCAGCGCGTGGGGAACAACCCCGGGTCGCTGCCGATCGGCCCGAAGGTCGAACTCGGCGGCTGGGTGTTCTTCGCGGCGACGACGCAGGCGCTGGGCACGGAGCTGTATCGCTGCACCGCGGCCCCGGGCTCGGTCCAGCTCGTCGCGGACATCCGGCCGGGCCTGTTCGGTTCGGATCCCACGCAGCTCACCGTGCTCGCCGGCAAGCTCTGGTTCGTGGCCGACGACGGCGCGCACGGCGACGAGCTCTGGGTCAGCGACGGCACCACGGCCGGCACGCGCATGGTGATGGACATCGACCCGCGCACCGACCACCCGACGCTCCGCCCGCACCGCTGGCTCACGGAGCTGAGCGGGCGCGTGTACTTCGCGGCCGACGACGGCGCACGCGGCACGGAGCTGTGGTCCACGGACGGCACGCTCTCCGGCACCGCGATCGTCGCCGACCTGCGTGCGGGCGCGGCCAGCAGCCAGCCGCGGGCGCTGTGCGTACTCCAGGGCAGCGGCGGACCGTTCTTGTTGTTCGCCGCCGACGACGGCGTGCTCGGCAGCGAGCTGTGGCGCAGCGACGGCACCGCAGCCGGCACGACGCTGGTGCGCGACATCGCGCAGGGAAGCCAGTCGTCGGACCTGCGCTACCTGACGCCGTTCGCCGGCCGAGCGGTGTTTGCGGCCTTCGAGAACGCGACCGGCGTCGAACTGTGGAGCACCGACGGCACCGCCGCCGGCACGTCGCTCGTGATCGACCTCGTCGCCGTCGGCAGCGGGAGTCCGCGGCCGCCCGACAACACGTACGTGGGCGGCGTGGGCGAGTCCTTCTTCGCGCACGCCGGACTCTTGTACTTCACCGCCGCGGCATCGTTCGGACGCGGGCTGTGGCGCACCGACGGTACTGCGGGAGGCACCGTACAACTCGGCACGGGGTTGTTCTTCGAATTCACCGCCGCGTGGATGGCGGGCCTCGGTCCGCATGCGTACTTCGTCGGCGGCGTGACCAACGGCGCCACCGGCATCGAGCTGTGGCGCACCGACGGCACGCCCGCAGGCACGGTCCTGCTCGTCGACCTGCGGCCCGGTGCCGCCTCCAGCACACCGTCGTGGCTGACGACATCCGGTTCGCGCCTGCTCTTCGCGGCGAACGACGGTGCCAACGGCCTCGAGCTTTGGAGCAGCGACGGGACCGCGGCCGGCACGCGTCTCGCGCTCGACATCCGCCCCGGTGCCTCCGGCAGCGACGTGCGCGCGACGATCGACCTCGGCGGCCAGGTGATCTTCGCGGCTGACGACAGCACGCATGGGATGGAGCTGTGGCTGAGCGACGGCACACCGGCGGGCACCCTGTTGTTGCAGGACATCGATCCGGGCAACGGAACCACCGATCCCGCAGGGATCGATGAACTCGTCGACGTCGCGGGGATCGCCTACTTCGAGGCGACCGATGGCGCGCTCGGCGCGGAGCTGTGGCGCACCGACGGGACCCCCGCCGGCACGCGCATGGTGAAGGACATCCGTCCGGGCATCGCGAGCGCGGGCGTCTACCGCGCGACCGCGTTCGGCGGTCGACTGGTCTTCCTCGCCGACGACGGGGTGCACGGCGGCGAGCCGTGGGTCAGCGATGGTTCCACGGCGGGCACGCAGATCCTGGCCGACACGGTACCGGGCAGCACGTCGGGGTTCTTCTACGCGCCGGTCGAGATGGCGGGCTGGCTGTACTTCGGGACCAGCGCCCAGCTCTGGCGGACCGACGGCACGCCTGCCGGCACGCAGATGGTCACGGGCAGCACGCCGATGTGGGCGAGCGCGCGCCTCGGCGATCGGATCGTGTTCCAGGGCAAGGACCCCGCAAACTACATCGAGCCGTGGGTCACCGACGGGACCGCGGCGGGGACGTTCCTGCTCGCGGACATCCATCCCGGCAACTCGCTGATCGTCAACTGCACCTCGCCCGTGGCGACCGACACCTTCGTCCTGTTCGGCGCGATCGACGCGACCGGGCAGCAGAACCTGTGGCGCACCGACGGCACCAGCGCCGGCACGGTGAAGGTCACGCCCGCGGTGACGGCGTACGGCTTCGCCGTCCGGCTCGGCCAGCGCGTCGTGTTCCGCGGCAACGACGGACACCCGTGGGTGAGCGACGGCACCAGCGCCAACACGTTCCGCCTGCAGCCGGTCGTCATGCTCAACGCAGCGTCGGTGGCGTTCGGCGACGAACTCGTGTTCGCGGCCGACGACGGCGTGCACGGCTATGAGCCGTGGATCACCGACGGCACGCCCGCGGGCACGCGACCGATCGCCGACCTCGAGCCGGGCCCGGGGAGCGGCTTTGGCGGCGCGGCACTTGCGAGCGGCAGCCGCTACGTGTGGCTCGCGGCACGCCGGCCCGACGTCGGATACGAGCTGTGGCGTTCCGACGGAACCGCGGCCGGCACCGTGCTCGCCTGTGACGTGTGGCCCGGCGTCGGCTACGGCGTGACGGGGAAGATGCTGCTCTCGCGCGGCGCGCTGCTGCTCGAAGCGGACGATGGCCGCGGCAGCGGCAAGGAGCTGTTCTCGTTCTTCCCCGGGGCCTCGGCGCAGGCGCTGGGCGTCGGCTGCGCCCGCACGACGCGCACGCCGGACCTGCGCGCGACCGATCCGGTGCTCGGCGGTTCGAGCACGTGGACTGCGCTCGGCACGCCGGGGATCCCGGTCGGGTACTTCGCGGCCGGCGCGTTGCCCCCGGCTCTGCTCGACCTCGGCTCCGGCTGTCGCATCCACGCCGGCCTGCCGTGGATCCTGATCGGATTCGTGCCGGACGCCCAGGGGCGCGGCAGCGTCAGCGTGCCGGTGCCCAACGACGCCGCGCTCGTCGCCGGCCGCCTCGTGACGCAGGCGGTGTTCGGTCCGACGCCAACGCCGCCGCTCGGGCTGGATCTGAGCCAGGGCGTGCTGCTGACGCTCGGCCGCTGACGCCCAGCACTACGGCTCGACGACTGCCACCGCGAGCCGATCGGCGCGGAACAGCTCGCGCTGCCGCGCCTCGACCTCCTGGCGGGTGATGCTGGCGAGCCGCTCGCGTACGCCGAACGGCGCGATGCCTTCGAGCTGTTGCTCGGCGTGCGCGAAGGCGAGCCCACGCCCCGACTCGAAGCCGCGTACGTACTGGCCGAGGATGCGCCGGCGTGCGCGCTCGAGATCGTCGTCGGTCATCGGCAACGGCGTGCAGACGGCTTCGCGCAGGGTCGCCTCGAGCATGCGCGGGTCCTCGCTCTCGCCGCCGACGACCACGAACGCGAAGTTGCGCTCCGCCATGTAGCTCGTGCTCACCGAGTCGTCGACGAGGCCGCGCCGGGCGAGATCCTCGCGCCGCGCCGACGACGGCGACAGCAGGTGTTCGAGCATCACCCGCGTGACGAGCTGATGCCGCACGCGCGCCTCGCCGGACGCGAGCGGCACGCCGTCCTTGCCGCCGAGCATCACGCGCGGCCGCGCCACCTGCATGCGGCTCTGGCCGCGCAGCGCGGCGGGCGGACCGAGATCGTCCGGGCACAGGCTCGGCGGGGCGCTCCCCTCCGGCAGCTCGCATGCATCCGCCAGCGCCAGCACTGCCGCGGGGTCGATCGGGCCTGCCACCGCGAGTGCGGCGTTGCCCGTGCGGTAGAACGCGTGGAAGCACTGCAGCAGTTCGTCCGGCGTGATCGCCGCGATCGACTCCACCGTGCCCCCCACCGGATTCCGCACCGGGTGCTCGGTGTACAGGCAGCGCAGCAGGTCGAAGAACGCCCGGTAGTCGGGCGAGTCCTCGTACATCCGGATCTCCTGGGCGATGATGCCGCGTTCCTTCTCGACGTTCTCGGGCGTGATGTGCGGCTTCGCCACGAGCCGCAGGAGGTCGCGCAGGTTGGCGTCGACGTCGCGCGTCGCCGTGAAGTAGTAGGTCGTGCGCGTGAAGCCGGTCATCGCGTTGACCTGCGCGCCACGCTGCGCGAAGCGGTCGAACACACCCAGCTCCTCGTCTTCGAAGAGCTTGTGCTCCAGGTAGTGGGCCACGCCCTCGGGACTCGCGTGCGCCGCGCCGTCGGCGCGGCGGAAGCCGAGGTCCGTGCTGCCGTACCCGAAGGTCACGACCGCGGCGGTCTCCTGGAAGCGCCGCGTCGGCACGAGGCGCACCGGGAGGCCGCGCGCGGTGCACGCCAGCCACACCTCCTCGCCGAGGACGGGGTCGCGCCGGATCTCGAAACGGGGGTCCTTCATGCGTCACCTCCCTTGCCCGGTGCGAGCAGGTACACGCCGTCGAGCCAGAGCCCCTCGCCGGCCGCCGCGACCTCCTGGGCGGACAGCTCGGCATAGACGCGCGCCTGCTCCTGCGGCGTGCGGTCGACCCGCTCGAAGAAGCGCTCGGCGACGAAGCTCAGGCGCGATGCGATCGAGTCGTCGACCGCAGCGAGCGCGGAGGTCACGCCGGCCTTCGCGACCGCGAGTTCCGACTCCGTGAACTCACCCGCGCGCAGCAGCTCGATCTGGCGCAGGGTCTCGGCCTCGACGGCGTCGGCCGCGTCCGCGTCGAGCCCCACCGACACCACCAGCAGACCCTTGAAGGGATCGGTGCCCGCCTGCGCGTAGTAGGCGAGGGAGCGCTTCTCGCGCACCTCTTTGAACAGCCGCGCGTGCGCGCCCCCGCCGAGCATGTTGGCGAACAGCCGCCGCGCCGGCCACGTCGCCACCGCCGCGGGCGGGAAGCGGAAGACGAGGACGAGCTTGCTCTGGCGGAGATCGCCGCTCTCGCGGCGGGCGCGGCGCGCCCGCGGCGCGACGGCGACGGGCACGGGGATCGGCTCGGGTGCGCGCGGCGGCAGGCGCCCGAGGAAGCGCGCGATCTGCGGGGCAAAGTCCTCCGGCAGCGCGCCCATGCCGAGCACCACGAGTTCGCCATGGCGGAGGAAGTCGTCGCGCGCGACCTCCGGCGCGCGGGCGTCGAGCGCCGCGATCGCCCCGAGGCCGCCGTGCTCCGGGATCGCCATGGGCTCGCCTTCGCACGCGTGCGCGAGCGCCTGGAGGTGCGCGTAGGTCCCCTTGTCGTCGAACTCGGCGCGCACCGCGTTGGCCTGGTTCTTCCGCTCGCGCTCGAAGACGTCGGCGGGGAAGGCGCCGTCCACGAGGCGCGGCTCGGCGAGGAGGTCCGCGAGCAGGGCCAGGCCTTCGCCGAGCTGGTCGGGTCGGCCGGGCAGGTACTCCCCCGCCACGCAGTCGAGGGCGAGGCGGAAGACGTGGGTCTCGCCGAGCTTCATGCTGCCGGGCGCCGCCGAACTCGCGTACAGCGTCTCCATCCGGCGCATGAGCGCGAGGCGACTCGGGTCGCGACGCGTGCCTTGCAGCAGGAGCGCCGGGAGCAGCCCGCGGGCGGCCGCGCGCCCGTCGAGCGGGCGGCGGGCGAGCAAGGAGATCCGGAACGTCTTGAAGCGCGCGTCGCGGCGCGACAGCACCGGCACCGCGCCCACGTCGCGCCGGTCGAAACCGCCGAACCGAGCTTCCATCCGCGCGCCAACATAGCGGCGTCGCCCGCCTTTTCCCGCGCCTTGGTCGCGACGCCGCAGCGGAGTGGAACGCGTCGGGACGCTATCGTGTCCGCGATGCTGGTCCCGTTCGCGCTCTGCGCCGTCGCCTGCCTCGTCGCGCAGGCAACCCAACCGCCCGTGCTGCCCGCGCCGCCGCCCGCGCAGGAAGACGCGGCGTCTCTCGCTACCGCGCTCGACGCCGCCCACTGCGGGCCGGCCGCGCCTGGCAGGATCGAGAGCTTCCAGGCCCAGATCCAGATCCAGCCGAGGCAGAAGGACGGGGAGGCAGTGAGCGTCGACCTCGACGTCGAGTTCCAGATGCCCAAGGCGTTGCGCGCGGTGGTGCGCGAGAACGGCTTGCGCATCGAGCGCGGCAACGACCCCAAGACCAGTGCCTGGGTCCGCAAGGACGACGAGGTCACTGCGCTGCAGGGCCCGGAGTGGAACCAGGAGGCAGACAAGGTCCTGAACGAGGTGCGCCTGTGCCGGCAGGTGCTCGGGTTCCTGGATCCCAAGAGCCTGATTGCGCGCATGGAGACGCCGTCGGCAGTGCGGCGCGAGGACCTCGCGATCTTCCGCCTCCGCTATCCCGCGTGCCGTGTCGTCGAGGGCACGGTCGCGAACTTCCCCACCTACACGCTGGGCACGGAGGGGCGCACGCGCGTGACGGTCTGGGTGCACGGCGAGACCAACCGCCTCCTCGCGGTCAGCGCGTTGCCCCTCGACGAGAAGGACAAGCCGCGCGAGCTGGCCGAGCTCGTCGTGCTCGATGCCCTCGCCCCCGTGCAGGACGTGCTGTTGCCGGCAAGCCTCAACGTCTACCGCCTCGCCGGCCCCGGCAAGGAGCTGCTCCTCACCGTGCGCATCAAGGGCATCGAGCTCGCGAGCAAGTTCGCGCCGGATCACTTCCGGCGACCGCGCTGACCGCTTCGAGCGGACGCCTACACCCGGCGCTTGAAGAATCGCTCGAGTTCGGCCCAGGTGAAGGTCAGCGTCGTCGGCCGCCCGTGCGGGCAGTTGTGCGGGTGCGCCAGCTTGCTCGCCTGGACGAGGAGCGCCTCGCACTCCTGCGGCGTGAGCCGGTCGCCGCTCATGACCGCGGCGCGGCACGCCATGCTGTGGAAGCGCTCGGCCACGGCCTCCGCCGTGGTCGCCCGCTCGCCGAGGCCACGTCCCTCGAGGAAGGTCTCGAGCAGGCGGCGGGGCGGGATCTTCGTGAGCAGCGCCGGGACGCCGAAGATGGCCACCGCGAGCCCGCCGAAGTCGTCCAGCAGGAAGCCTTCGGCAGTGAGCGCGTCGCGCGCGGCCAGCACGTACGCCTTGTCCTCCGCGAGCAGCTCGACCACGGTCGGCGTGAGCAGGCGCTGCACCGCCGGTGCCCGGCTCGCGTCCCGCGCCTGCAGTTGCTCGTAGAGCACGCGTTCGTGCAGGGCGTGCTGGTCGACGACGACGAGGCCGTCCTCGTGCTCGAGCAGCAGGTAAAGCTGCCGCACCTGCAGGATGGGGCGATGCGGGTCGATGCCGTGCAGCGGGTGCGGGGGCGGCGATGCCGGCACGGCGGCGCCGCTGGTCGGGGCATCGCGCGCACCGCCGCCCGGCAGCGGCGGACTCGCGGGCGGCGTCGCGCGCCCGAACAGGTCGCGGGGCAGATCGGGGAAGCCGGAGCGCGCGCGGGGCAGATCCTCGCCGACGCTGAGTCCGGCCGCGGCGATCGGGGCGTGCCCGGCGAGCGCCTGCCGCGCCGCGGCGTGCAGGGCGCCGGTCGCACGCCGCTCGTGCACGAAGCGGACCTCGGCCTTGGTCGGGTGCACGTTCACGTCGACGTCGGCGGGCGGCAGCGCGAGCATCAGGGCGTAGACCGGGTAGCGCCCCGGCATCAGCAGCTCGCGGAACGCCTGCCGCACGGCGAACGTCGCGCTGCGATCGCGGGCGGCGCGACCGTTGACGTAGAGCAGCTCGAGGCTCGTGTCGCGGCGGGCGAAGTCGGGGCCGGCGACCACGCCGGTGACCACGTACTCGCCGGCCTCGTAGCGGACGTCGACGAGGCCGCGGGCGAGGTCACCGCCGAACGCGCGCGCGAAACGGGCGCGCAGGTCGTCGCCGCAGGGCAGGCGCAGGAACTCGCGGCCGTCGGCGACCAGGGTGAAGTCGACGCCGAGGTGGGCGAGCGCGAGGCGCGCGAGCAGGTCCTGGATGCGCGCCCGTTCCGCCGGCGGCGTGCGCACGAACTTGCGCCGGGCCGGCGTGTTGAAGAACAGCTCGCGCACCTCGATCGCGCTTCCC
Organism: uncultured candidatus Brocadiaceae bacterium; assembly: GCA_964418595.1. Lineage (GTDB taxonomy): Bacteria > Planctomycetota > UBA1135 > UBA1135 > UBA2386 > CAYQMF01. The sequence goes on along the minus strand of CAYQMF010000006.1, from coordinate 44,140 downwards.
GGAGGACATCCACAGGGGCGCACGGGCGAGAGCACGCCGCCCTCGCAGCGCAGCTCGAACCCCGCCTCCGCGTCGTGGCGGCGGGTGCGGATGGCTGCGCGCGAGATCGAGCCGATCGAGGCCAGCGCCTCGCCGCGGAAGCCGAGGCTCGCGATGTGGTCGAGGTCGCTCAGCGCCGCGAGCTTGCTGGTCGCGTGGCTGGCAAACGCGAGCGGCAGGTCGGTCTCCGTGAACCCGTCGCCATCGTCGATCACCTTGAGCGAAGTGAGGCCGCCGTCCACGAGTTCGACGCGCACGCGGCGGGCGCCCGCGTCGAGGCTGTTCTCGACCAGTTCCTTCACCACGGAGAACGGGCGCTCGATCACCTCCCCCGCGGCGATCTGGTTGACGACCTCCGGCGCGAGGACGCGGATCACGACCTGCTCCGCGCGCTCTTCTGCGGCAGCGGCCCGGCGAAGTATCGGGCGACGAAGCGCTCGAGCAGCAGCTCGTGGTCCTCGCCGCTGGTGCGCAGCGCGCGCTGGGCTTCGAGGAGCAGGTCGAGTCCACGGCGCAGGCGCGGCTCGGGGTTGTCGGCGACCTGCTTCGTGAACCGGTCCGCGAACTTGCCCGCGCCCGCCGCACTCGCGACGTCGCGCAGGGGCGTGCCCGCATCGAGGAGGAGGCGCCCGCGATGCACGTTCATCAGCGTGGTCTGCAGCCAGCTCGTCGCGAACGGGAATACCCCGCCGCGATCCACGCCGGCGCCATCGCGTCCCTTCACCCCGCGCGCGAACATCGCGTGCAGCGAGCGCAGGCAGCCGCGGCGATCCCAGGCGAGCAGGGCGTCGGCGAGTTCGAACGGCGTGGAGCCGAACGAGATGGTCAGCTTGCCGCGCAGGTCGTCTGGCGTGAGCGGCTTGCGTCCCACGCGCTCCGTTCCGAGCGCCGAAGCGAGGCGGCTCAGCTCGTGGGCCAGTTCGGCGGGCTCCTTGCCGACCACGGTCACCAGTGTGTAGGCCGCCTCCGGGGTCAGCGGCACCGACGCCGCCCTTCCGTGCTGGACCACCCACTGCACGAGTTCGCCCTCGAGGGGGCCGCGGGAGCGGTCGAAGGGTTCGTCCCAGAGATCGCGGAACTCGAAGAGGTCGAGTTCTGCCAGGGCCTTGCCGACCTTCGTGCGGCGGTCGACCTTCGTCGCGTCGAGGAGCAGGCCGCAGCCCTTGCCGATGCGATCGACCACGGCGAGCGCGCGCTCGCCATGCGCCGCCAGCCACTTTTCCGCGCGTCGGACCACGAGCCAGGTGCCCCCACCGAAGAGCGAACCGCCGCGCAGGGCCTGCAGCTCGCTGCCGTCGGTCTCCTGGTCCTGGCCATCGATCGAGTGCAGGGCGGTGCCCGGCGGCAGCGCGTCCATCGCCGTGCGCAGCGCTTCGCCGCGGAAGTACGTGCTCGCCCCCAGCAGGATCGTCGCGCGGCCGAGCCCCTTCTTGCTTGCGGCCTGCAGGCGGGCCAGCTCGCGCGCGGGGTTGGGGACGGCCATGCCGTTAGAGGTACACGTCGGCCGCGGTGCAGGAAAGCATCGCCAGCCCCACGAGGCCGTTCATCGTGAAGAAGGCGGCGTCGATCCGCCGCAGGTCGTCGGGGCGCAGGATCCGGTGTTCGTGCCACAGGAAGACGGCAGCGCAGGCGACGCCCAGTTGGTACACGAGGCCGAGGCCCGCCGTCACCCCGAACGTCGCGAACAACCCCAGCGCCAGCAGGTGTGCGCCCTGGCTCACCCGCATCGCCGCGGCGATCCCGATGCGCGCGGGGAGCGAGTGCAAGCCGTGCGCCCGATCGAAGCCGGCGTCCTGGCAGGCGTACAGCGTGTCGAAGCCGGCGACCCACAGGGTGACCCCGAGCCCGAGCCAGAGCGACGGCACGATCCCGGCGTCGATGCTGCCCGTCGCGGCGACCCAGGCAGCCGGGGGCGCGAGGCCGAGCGCCACGCCGATCCACGCGTGCACGAGCGAGGTGAAGCGCTTGGCGTGGCTGTAGCCGAGCAGCACGGCGAGCAGAGGGAGGGAAAGGGCGAGACACAACCGCGAGATCGAGCCGGCCGCCAGGACGAAGCCGAGGCTCGCCACGACGACCAGCGCCACCGCGCGTCCCGGCGCGATGACTCCGCGCGGGATCTCGCGCCCCGCGGTGCGCGCGTTCTGGGCGTCGATGTGCCGGTCGACGACGCGGTTGTAGGCCATCGCGGCGGTACGCGCGCACACCATGGCCACGACGATGAGCGCGAGCAGGCGCAAGCCCGGCCGGCCGTCGGTCGCCACCAGGAGCGCGATGAGCCCGAACGGCAGCGCGAAGACGGAGTGCGAGAACCTGATGAGGCTCAGGTAGTCGCGCGCGCCCGCCACTAGGCCTCCTCGCCTTCGCACCACGGCGAGGCCGATGCCGGGGGCGGGGTCTGCCAGCGTCGGACGATGTCGTGGCCGACGCCGACGCGATCGAGGACCTTCGCCACCACGAAGTCGACGAGGTCGGCCACGGTCTGCGGGCGATGGTAGTAGCCGGGCATCGCGGGCAGGACCACCGCGCCGGCCTCGGCGAGGAGGAGCATGTTGCGCAGGTGGATCACCGAGAGCGGCGTCTCGCGCGGCACGACGATCAGCGATCGCTTCTCCTTCAGCGCCACGTCGGCCATGCGTTCGATGAGGTTGGTGCTGAAGCCGTGCGCCACGCGCGCGAGCGTGCCCATGCTGCACGGGCAGAGGATCGTGGCGGCGATGGCGGCGCTGCCGCTGGCGGGCGCGGACTCGACGGCGTCGATGGCGTGGACGCGGAGCCGGGTGCGGAAGTCGACCGGGAACAGGCCGGCGACGTCACGTACCTGCGCCGCCGGCACGCCCGCCTCGTGCTGCAGGACCCGCTCGGCGGCCCGCGTCGCCACCAGCTCGACGGCGTGCCCGACCCGGAGCAGGATCTCGACGAGGCGGAGACCGTACGCGATGCCAGACCCGCCGCAGAATCCGACCGCGAACGTGCGCACATCTGTCATCGGGCGCGAGGCTACTCCGGCGCCGGGGTCGCTCGCTACGGGTGCGTGAGGTAGTAGTGCACGTCGTAGGCGGTGTGCGTGTAGACGACGACGCCGAAGCCCCGGACCACGAACAACAGCCCGAGCAACACGCCGGCCGCCGCCCGGAACACGAACACGCCGCGCTCGAAGGCCGGCGCACCGGCGCCCAGATGGTGGAAGGCCGAGAACACGACCGCGCTCACCAGCACCGCGATCAACAGGGCAGGCAGGCGCGAGATCTTCAGGGCATCGCACATGCGGGCCAGCAGCAGGCAGAGGACCGACACCAGCGCCAGGCGGAACACGAGTTCCTCGAAGATTCCGGCCCCGAGCGACGCCACGAGATCGGCCACCAGGTCGCCGGCCGGTGCCGCGCCGAGGAAGCGATGCGACGACGACGCGAGCACCGTCGACAGCGGTCCGAGCAGGAGACCGTAGACGACGCCTTCGAGCGCGACGACCACGGCGACCCGCCCCCACGGGATCCGTCGCTGCCAGAGCGACCACGCCGCGACGAGGACCGTGGCGGCCAGGGTGAGGCGCAGCAGCGGCAGGGCACGCGGCCCCAGCGCCCCGATGCTCTGCGCCATGAGTGCCTCCGCACCGTTGTGCTCCTCGGGGGTGAGCAACAAGCGCAGACCTTCGTACAGCAGCCAGAGCGGCAACACCGAGAACAGGCTCACCGCGGGGTCGCGCGACCACGCGAAGTAGCCGGTGCCGGCCGCTGCGCGAGGCCGAGCACTCCGCCGCGGCGTGCGCTTCTTCACGCGGGCACGCGCCCCGCGTAGATCGCCGCGATCCCGCACGACACCAGCTCGAAGCTCGCGTCGACGAGGCCGGCCGCGTGCATCGTCTGCAGGAACGCCTCCCGCTCCGGAAACGCATCGACCGACTGCTGCAGGTAGCGGTAGGCGCCGCTGCGATCGCCGGAGACCAGCGCGCCGAGGCGCGGCAGCACGTCGCGGAAGTACACGCGGTACGCGGCGCCGACCAGCGGCACCCGCGGGTGGCAGAACTCGAGCACGAACACGCGCCCACCCGGCCGGCACACGCGCGCCATCTCCGCGAGGCCCGCGCGCGGATCGGCGACGTTGCGGATCCCGAAGGCGACGGTCGCGAGATCGAACGTCGCGTCCGCGAAGGGCAGCCGCAGGGTATCTCCCACCAGGAACGCCACAGGCGTGCCGCGGCCGCCCTTGCGCGCGGCCGCAGCCACCATCGGCGCGCAGAAGTCGGCGCCGATCACCGCGGCGCCGGCATCGCGAAGCGCAAACGCGAGGTCACCGGTGCCACAACAGACATCGAGGGCGCGCACGCCTGGACCGACGGCAGCGCGCCGCACGAGCCGCCGTCGCCACCGCCGGTGGATCCCCAGCGACAGCACGTCGTTGGTCAGGTCGTAGCGGCCGGCGATCTTGCCGAACATGCGCTGGACGACGGTCGGATCCGGCATCGCAAGCACCATACGCCGCGGGGCCGGCGGGGCCGCCCCGGAAACACACGCGGCCGGTGATGCCACAGGCATCACCGGCCGCGCCAAACGCAACCCGTGTCCGGGCCGTTGGGATCCGGCCCTATTGGCGCCAGTAGTTCGTGACGATGCGCGCGCCCGGGATGACCAGGGTCTTCACCTTGATCCCGGAGTCGACTTCGAACACGTCGACGCGACCCACGTCCTGGAGCGCGATGAACATCAGCTTCGGCTGCACCGGGCGACCCGGCAGCAGGTTCGTGACCTTGACGTTGCCCTTGCCGGAGTGACCCGACGGCGGCTGTTGGAACTTGTTGTTGTAGGGCGTGATCTGGTCGGCGGCCGCGCCGCTGTTGATCATGTCGTCGAAGCACACGTCGACGGCGGCGTTGCCGGAGAGCTGATCGCGGCGCGGCGTGGTGGGGTTGAGGCCACCGATGCGCTGCGTCACGGTCCACTCCTTCTGGCGGAACGTCGGCGGCAGGAGGAAACCACCGGAGTTCTGCTGGATCTGCTGCGCGCCCTGCGGCGTGGAGGTGAGCTCCAACCGCGAGATCTGGCCGGAGCCGTTCTCGTCGACGTGAGCCACCATCACGGCGCTCAGCGGCACGGTCAGGTCGTTGATCACGCGCGTGGCGCGGTTGAACGACACGCCCTGCACGATGCCGACGACGTCGTTGAAGCCGATGCCGTTGACGCCGTCCGGGCCGGACTCGTACACCGCGATCGAGCCGTTCGCGTTGAGCACGTAGGCGTAGTAGATCTGGCTCGTGTTGCCGGTCGTCTGGTACCGCTCGCTCACCGCGATGTCGACCGGGTTGTTGAGGAAGCCGGCGATGGTCCGCCGCGGCGCGAAGTCGAGCCCGTTCAGGATCGTGACGGCGTTCGACGGCGTGCTGACGACCAGGATGTCCTCGCCGTCCGGCTGCCAGACCACGGTCGTGGGGCCGCGCGACACGCGCGACTCCGCGATGATGGTGTGGAAGGTCGGGCTCAGCGGGTTGATGTCGACGATGGCGACCGTCGACGACGAGAAGTTCGACACCGCGAGCCGCCGCAGGTTCGGCGAGATCGACATGTCGATCGGATCCGTCATCCGGATCGTGTCGAGGATCGTGAAGCGGTTGCTGTTCACGACCAGCACCTGACGGTTGTCACGGTCGAGCACGTAGAGGAAGTGCCCGATCTGCTGCCGCTGGTGGAACGGGCAGAACGGCGTCGCCACGGGCGGGGACGGCGGGATCGGCTGCGGGCCGCTGAACGTGCCCTCGACGAGGTTGCCGTAGATGCCGACCTGCGACCGCTCCGACGCGAACGGGTTGCCGCGCACCAGGAGGTTCAGCGGCGACGCGACGCACGGCGGGACGGTGACCGTGATGCCGCCGTTGGGCGTGCCGCTCGAGGAGGTGCGCGTCGGCCGCTCGCCGAAGATCCCGCGCTCCGGCGCCGGCGGGTTGCCGAGCTCGAGCCGAGGAGGATTGGGGTGCGGCGGCGAGGTGATGTTGTTGCCGGCCATCTGGAACCGCGTGATCGGGTTCAGCTGGTTGGCCTTGGTGGCGTAACGGTTGCGCGACTCGTCGTTGAAGACGAGGTCGAGCGGGCACCCGATCTGGATGTCGCCGACCGTGCCGACCACGGAGCGATCGAGCAACCGCGTGTTGCCGCGGCTGTCCTGGGTGAGCGTGAGCACGCCGGCACCGCCGCCGATGACCGGGCTGCGGTTCGGATCGGCAGACAGCGGCGGATCGACGTCGGTCTGGCCGATGTTGGGGTTGAGCGGCCACCGCGACAGCGCGACGTCCCCCGTGCCCTGGCCGAAGCCGTTGAGGTCGATGACGGACACGCCCGGTTCGGCGCCGCCGATGCCGACATAGATCGCCTCGGGTGCGACCGGAGCGTTGACGATGCCCGGGCCGAGACTCGTGGTGAACACCGACGTCACCGTCGCGGTCAGCGTCTTCGTCACGTCCGCGATGCCGCGGACGCGGTCGTTCTGGACCGCGACCGTGATCTCGAACTCAGGGCCGCCCGGAAGCTGCCACGCCGGCCGGACGCGGTAGTTGCACATGTCGCCGACGCTGAGCGGGTCGGCGTAGTAGAGCACGGGGAACGTGTTCGGACCGTTCTTCACCGTGATCGACACGCCACGGGTCGCGGGCGTGAGGTTCGTGGAGCTGAGGAACGTGCCGACGTCGATCGGCTGCACCGGCTTGTTGAACCGGATCACCACGGAGGTGCGCGGGTCGACGTTGGTCTGGCCGTTCGCCGGCGTGATGTCCAGGGGACGCAGGCCGGAGAAGCCGAGGACGTCCGGGTTGTTGAGGTCGGCGCCCACGGTGGTCGCGGTGCAGACCTCCTGCTCGAGCACGTGGCCCTCCGTGTCCTTCACCGCGTTGCGCACGTCCATGCGCAGCAGCGCGGTGTTGGGGAACACGTCCAGGTTCACGAGGCCGTCGTTGTTGGTGTCGGCGACGAACACGAACGAGTTCGGCTCGACGAGGTCGGTGTCACCCGTGAAGCCCACCGGGAAGCCGTTGGCCTCCGGCACGTTCGGAAGCACCTGCAGCGTGGAGCCGTTCTTCTTGACCGCCTGCACGAGCGTGAGCTGGCCACCGCGGTTGACGAACGTGTAGCCCCCGACGAAGCCCACGCCACGCAGCACCGTCGTCGACTCCGTGACGGGGTCGTAGTTGAGCAGGCTGATCGCCGTCGTCAGGCCCGAGTTCGTCGAGTTGGCGATGTCGTCGCTGAGGATCGAGCGCACATCCAGCTTGTGGCTGAAGCGCACCAGCAGGAAGTGGTTCCCCGGCGAACCGTTGGGCAGCGTCGCCGTCGTCCCGAAGGTCGCGATCGGCAACAGCGGGTTGTTCGTGTTCGCGTTCGCCGCGAGCCCCGCCTGGTCCTCGATGTTGACGATGTTGTTCGTCGGGTTGCCGAACGAGTCGACGGTGCGGATCCGGTACGGGAAGATCTGCCCGGACCCGGTGGACATCAAGGTGACCTTGAAGTCGCCACGGTTCCCCGGGTCACCCTTGGAGCCGCCGGCACATCCGGAGAGCAGGAGTGCACAGCCGGTGATGGAGAGGACGCCGAAGCCCGCGAGCGCGTGGAGGAGTCGGTAAGTCATGATGCCAGCAGGGTTGAGCGGACCCGAGGGAGGGGTCGCCTTGGAGTGTGCGGTCGGAGGAACTTACTCCGCCGCCCCCCGCAGACAACAGCCGCGTCATCATTCCACCGATGTGGCGGCCGGATCCGGAGCGGGTCGCGGCAGAGGTGCCACGTCGAGGTCGGGTGCACCGAATCCGAAGTGACCCGCGCCGAGCGCAACCCCCGGGGCGCGCGCACGACTCGGGGTGAAGTTCCGCGGTCCCGCCGCACGCGCCGCTCGCAGGGGCGTCTCAGTTGCGCCAGTAGCTGGCGAGCACCCGCACCCCCGGGGCCGACAGGCTGGCCAGCCGCTGGCCGCTGTCCACCTGGAACACGTCGACGCGTCCGGTGTCACCGAGGGCCACGAAGAGGAGGCGCGGGGTGAACGCCCGCTGCGCGCCCTTCAGCACGCCCTTGCCGGAGTGCCCCATCGGCGGCGGCTGGACCCCCTGGTTGAAGGCCGTCACCTGGTCCGACAGCGCGCCGACGTTGTGGATCTCGTCGAGGGCGAGGTCGACCGGCGCGTTGCCGCTGAGCGCGTCGCGCACCGGCGTCGACGCGTTGACGCCGCCGAACCGCTGCGTCACGGACCACACCTTCTGGCGGAAGGTCGGCGGCAGCAGGTTGCCACCCTGGTTCTGCTGGAGCGCCTGCACGCCGGTCGGCGTGGCCGTCAGCCCCAGGCGCGAGACCTGCCCGACGCCCCGTTCGTCGACGTGCGCCACGAACACTCCGCTCATCGGCGCACCGATGTCGTAGAGCAGCTTCGTCGCGCGCGCGAACGTCACGCCTTGCACGAGCCCCACCACGTCGTTGAAGCCGAACCCGTTCACGCCGTCGGGGCCCGACTCGTACACGGCCACCGTCCCGTTGCCGTTGAGGATGTAGGCGTAGTACACGCCGCTGCCGTTGCCCGACGTCGCGAAGCGCTCCGTCGCCACCACGTCCACGGGCGCGCTCACGAACCCGGCCAGCTCCCGCCGCGGCTGGAAGTCGAGGCCGCCCAGCACGGTCACGGCATTGGCCGCCGGGCTGACGACGAGGATGTCCTCGCCGTCGGGCTGCCACACCACGTTCGTCGGGCCGCGTGCGACGCGGGCCTCGGCGATCACCTGATGGAACCGCGGGCTGGTCGGGTCGATGTCGACGATCGCCACCGTCGACGACGCGAAGTTCGAGACCGCGAGCCGACGCAGGTTGGGCGACACCGCCATGTCCAGGGGATCGGTGAAGCGCAGCGTGTCGAGGATCGTGAACCGGTTGCTGTTCACCACGAGCACTTGCCGGTTGTCGCGGTCGAGCACGTACAGGAAGTGGCCGATCTGCTGGCGCGCGGTGAAGGGACAGTACGGCGTCGCAACCGGGGGCGACGGCGGGATGGGCTGCGGGCCGTTGAACACGCCCTGCACCACGCCGCCGAACACGCCCACCTGGCTGCGTTCGTTGGCGAACGGATTGCCCGCGACCAGGAGGTTGCGCGGCGAACGTGCGCACGGCGGCGAGGTCACGACCACGTTGGCGGTGGTCCCGAACGAACTTGTCCGCGTCGGCCGCTCGCCGAAGATCCCGCGCTCCGGCGCCGCGGGGTTGGCGAGGTCGAGGCGCGGCGGGTTGGGGTGCGGCGGCGTCGTGATGTTGTTGCCCGGGGCCACGACCTGCGTGATCGGGTTCACCTGGTTGGCGCGCGTGGCGAGCCGGTTGCGGGCCTCGTCGTTGAACACGAGATCGAGCGGGGCGCCGAGCTGGATGTCCCCCACCGTCCCGACCAGGCTCTTGTCGAGCAGACGCGTGCGTCCCCGCGAGTCCTGGGTCAGCGTCAACGCACCGGCGCCGCCGCCGATCACGGCGCTGCGGCCGGGATCCGCGGCCAGCGGCGGGTCGACGTCGATCTGGCCGATGTTGGGGTTGAGCGGCCAGCGCGAGATGGCCGGGTCACCCGAGCCCTGCCCGAAGCCGTTGAGATCGATGAGCGCAACGCCGGGCTCGGCTCCGCCCATGCCCACGTAGATCGCCTCCGGCGCGACGGGGGCATTCACGATCCCCGCGCCCGGGCCCGTGCTGAACGACACCATCGCGTCGTGGCCCAGCGTCTGGTTCACGTCCGCCACGCCGCGCACGTGCGCGCCCTGCACGGCGACACGGATCGTGAACTCTGCGCCGCCCGGCAACTGCCACGCGGGCCGCACCAGGTAGTTGCAGAGGTCACCGGGGGCGAACGGGTCGGCGTAGTAGAGGACGGGGTACTGGTCTGGTCCGCTCTGCACGGCGATCGACACGCCGCGCGTGGGCGGCGTCAGATCGCGGGTGTCGAAGAAGGCCCCCACGTCGGCGGGCTGCACCGGCTTGTTGAAACGGATGACGATGCCGGTGCGCGGGTCGACGTCGCGTGCGCCGTCACCCGGCGAGATCCCGAGCGACCCCGGGGTCGTGAAGCCGAGCACGTCGGGGGGACTCGGGTCGGGCCCGACGGTGGTCGCCGTGCACATGGCCTCCTCGAGGACGTGGCCCTCCGAATCGAACACCGCGCGGTCGACGACGAGGCGCAGCAGCTTGTCGGCGGGGAAGGTCTCGAGGGTGCGCAGGTCGCCGTCGGAGTCGGCGACGAACACGAACGAGTTCGGCGCAACGAGGTCGGCCGCCCCACTGAAGCCCAGCGGGAAGCCCGCGCCCTCCGGCGCGACCACGCGTACGTCGTCGCCTGCGGCGGCCGCGGCGCGCACCGGCACCAGGCGATCGCCTCTGCGCGCCATGGTGACGCCGCCGACGAAGCCGCGCCCCTTCAAGACGGACGTGGCCTCCGTGATCGGGTCGTAGGCGAGCAGCGCGACCGCGGTGGTGAGGCCGGAGTTCGTGCTGTCGGCGAGGTCGGCGCTGAGGATCGAGCCGACGGCGAGTTCGTGGCTGAAGCGCACGAGGAAGAAGTGGTTGCCCGGCGCGCCGTCGGGCAGCAGCGCTTCGGGCGCGAACGTGGCGATCGGCAGGATCGGGTTGCCGGGCGTGGCGTGCGCGTGCAGGACCGCGCTGGTCTCGACATCGACGACGGTGTTCGTCGGATTGCCGATCTCGTCGAGGCGGCGCACCCGCGGCGGATGGATCTGCCCGGTGCCGGTGCTGACCAGGGTGACCTTGAAGTCGCCGCGGTTCGCCGGATTGCCGGCGACGCCGCCACGACTGCAGGCGGGGACGAACGCGAGGGCGCCGCACAGGAGGGCGGCACACACTGGAAGGTGTTGCATCGGGATGGCCGGCGGTGTGCGTACGGAACCCGGGCCCGAGGGGTCGTGGGTTCGCCGCGGCAACCGCGAGGTGGAACTCTGCGAAGGTCGGGGGCGATCGACCGCGCTGCGTTTCGAGCGCGCCGACCGAGCGCAGGTCGTCGCGCACCGACGACGGGGCGCGGCGAAGTTCCCCCGTACGCCTTCGACGAACGCTCTGTGTCGTACCTCGCGGGCTTTGGCTACTGTGCGACGCGATGGTGTTCCACGAGCCGCCCAAGCCCGACGACCGCGAGTTCGATCGCGCATTGCGACCGACATCGCTGGCCGCGTTCGTCGGCCAAGGTCGCGTCGTCGAGAACCTGCGCATCGCGATCAGCGCCGCGCGCGGTCGCAACGAGCCGCTCGACCACGTGATCTTCGCGGGCCCGCCCGGGCTCGGGAAGACGACGCTCGCGCACCTGATCGCGAGCGAGATGGGCACCGCGCTCACCGTCACCTCCGGCCCGGCGCTGATCGCCCCCAAGGACCTCGCCGGCGCGCTGTCGCGCCAGCAGTGGGGCGACGTGCTGTTCATCGACGAGATCCACCGGATGCCGAAGGTCGTCGAGGAGTACCTCTACACGGCGATGGAGGACCACGCGATCGACGTCGCCATCGACCGCGGCGACGCGGGTCGCCTCGTGCGCCTGCAGTTGCAGCCGTTCACACTGGTCGCGGCCACGACGCGCGAAGGTCTGCTGAGCGGGCCGCTGCGCACGCGCTTCGGCATCGTCGAGCGCCTCGAGCCCTACCCCGATGCGGAGATCGGCACGATCCTCGCCGCGGCCGCGCAGCGGCTTGCGGTGGACCTGCGACCCGACGCCGCATCCCTGCTCGCCGCGCGGAGCCGCGGCGTTCCCCGGCTGGCGCTACGCGTGCTGCGCCGGGCCCGCGACCTCGCCCAGGTGCAGGGCCGCCCGGGCATCGACGTCGAGGCCGCGGAGGACTGCCTCGCGCGCCTGCGCATCGACGCGCTCGGGCTCGAGGAGATGGACCGCCGGATCCTGCGCGCGCTGATCGCGCGCGGCGAACCGACGGGGCTGAAGACCCTGTCGGCGATCGTCGACGAAGCGGAGGACACGCTCGAAGACGTGTTCGAGCCGCACCTGCTGCGCTGCGGCCTCATCGCGCGCACGCCGCGCGGACGGGTGGCGACGCCGCGCGCCTTCGAGCACCTGGGGATCCGGCCGCAAGCGGGCGCCGGCGAGCTGCCGTTCGCCCAGTAGCCCCCGGCTCGGTAGCTCCGCGGATCAGTTGAAGAACATGACCGGAGTGTAGAGCTGGCTGCTCGTGCCGGTCGCCGTGGAGTTGCTCGTCGTGCTGTAGATGTGGCGACGCGCGCTGGTCGATGGCGCCGTGACGTCCCACCTGATCGCGTCCGACAGGCTCACGGCCAGCTCCGGCGCCGTGCGGGCCGGATCCACCATCACGAACTGGGTGTAGATCGTGAACGGCGCGAACAGATCGGGGAAGGTCAAGCGGATCGGCGCAGCGGAGCTGGCGATCGCGCCGGTGGCGTCGGAGAACACGAAGTACCCGGCGTAGATGTCGGGGGTCGCGCGCAGCGGCGCGCACAGCCGACCGCCGAAGTTGCTGTTGGGGTCGGTGGCGCCGATCGACAGGATGCCGAAGCTGCTGGCGGGACCGCGCAGCGCGTACTGGTCGCAGGACGTCATGCCGCCAGTCGAGGTCGGGCCACCCTTGAAGATGTCGAACACGCCGGTGTTGGGCGGGACCGTGCAGGCCTGCAGCCCGTTGTAGGTCGACGTGCCGACGGCCGCGGTGCACGAGCCGCCGTGGCAGTCGAGCCCGTACGAGCCGGTGCTGCTCGCGTTGTCCGCGAGGATGTCGACGATCAGCGCATCGGTACCGTTGTACGCGAACGTCGCACCCGAGTTGAACGGGATCGGGATCGCGTCGAACACGCCCGTCGACGACGGCAGGCTGACCGGGATCGAACCGCCACTGCCGTTGTCGAGCATGACGACCGGCGCGCCGCTGTAGTTGGTCGCGTACGTCGTGCTGGGCGTGCAGATGGCGCTCTGGTTGGCGTGCCCCATCTGCAGCCGGAGGTTCACGGTCCGACCCGCATAGGCGGTGGCGTCGGCCTGGAACCTGAGCCTCGAGATCACCTGTGCGCCGGCGGTGATGTCACCGACGATGTACTGGAAGCGCCGGCCCGCGGTGCCGGCGGAGAACGGCTGCGTGGAGGCGACCGATGAGTTGCCGGCGTTGCTGCCTGCGATCGCGCCGGGAGGGGAGGTGAACTGGGCGGAGACGGGGACGCAGAGAAGCAGCGTAGTCGCGCTGATGCCGAGGTTCTTCATGCTCAGGGCGGGAAGGCAGGGGCAGGGAGAGACCGGGAGAGAGGGAGCCGCCGATCCAGCGATCGGGTGGCGAAAGTGTACTCGCGGATCCGCGACCTCACCCGCCCCGATTCGCCGCCGTCGCGTCGGAGCCCCTCCTCACGCGCGCGGCTTCAAGACGAATGGCTCCCGCGGTCGATGAGACCGTTGGTGCCGAGACTTCCCGTACGCGCGAGTGCGCATCCTGCGGCCGACGAGGTGGCGATCGCCACCGCGGCGGTCGTCCTTCCTGCCCTCGTGGCGCGGCTGCATGCGCGCAGCGTGCTGCAGATCGACTGCGGCAGCGCCGCCTGGCTCGGCGCCGCGCGGAACGCGGGGGCCACCGATGTCGTGGGCGTCGAGGCCCACGCCACGCCGGCGGAGATCCGCCGGATCGGCCGCGACTCGATCCAACACCACGCCCTCGACGCGGACTTCGATCTGCGCCGCCGCTTCGATCTCGTGCTCGCGCCCGACCTCGCCGCGCATCCGCCCGACGCCGCCGGCGGAATCGCCGCCGCGCTCGCTCGCCACGGCGACGTCATCCTCCTCGGGCTCGCCGCCCCGGCCGACCCGGGGGATCGCATCTGGCAGCACGCGCTGCGCGCGCTCGGTTACGAGCCGGTCGACGCATTGCCGGCGGGGTTCGCTGCGGACGCGACGATCGCGCCCTGGCACCGCCGCGGGTTGCTCGTGGTCGCGACGAGTACCGCACGGGCCACGCACGGTCTCGACCTGGTCTCGGAGCGGGACCACGTGCCGACCACGGACGACGAGAGCCACTGGCGCCCGCCCGCGATCACCGCATCGGAGCTCGGCCCCTCGCCGCGCGTGGCGGTCGTGATCCCCGTCCACGACTACGCACACTTCCTGCCCGATGCGGTTGCGAGCGTCGCCGCCCAGACCTGGCCCGCCGTCGAGTGCGTCATCGTCGACGACGGCAGTACCGACGACACCGCGGCGGTGGCGAGCGAGCTGATCGCGCGCCACAAGAGCCTGCGCCTGCGCTTCGTGCAGCAGCCGAACCAGGGCGTCGCGCAGGCGCGCAACCACGGCGTGCGGCACACCACGGCCCCGCTCGTGATGCAGCTCGACGCCGACGACCGCCTCGAACCCGACGCCATCGCCCGCCTCGTCGCGGCGCTGCGCGCCGACCCCACCGCAGACATCGCGCACTGCGACGCGCGCGAGTTCGGAGAAGGCGATGCGCGGCTCGCCGCCGTTCCGCGCGTGTCCCTCGCCCGCCTGCGCCGCGGCAACTGCCTGAACTACTGTGCGCTCCTGCGCCGCGACCTGTTCCTGCGGCTCGGGGGCTACCGCGACATCCGCGGCGGCTACGACGACTGGGACCTCTGGCTCTCGGCCGCCGAGGCGGGCGCCCGCTTCACGCACGTCGCCGCGCCCTTGCTGCGCTACCGCCGCCACGGCATGAGCCTCATGGACCGCGAACGCGCGCGCGGCCACGTGCTCCGCGCGCAGGTGGTCTTCAACCATCCGCGCACGTTCGCGCGGCGCGAACTACGCCTCGCCGCCGACGTGCTGGCGCAGGACGCCAGCGCACGCGATCCCGACCTCGGCCTCCGGCTGCGGCTCGCCTTCGATGCGCTGCTGGCGAAGCGCGTGCGGCGCGCCTGGCGCCACCTCGCCGGCGTCTGACCGGTTCGTCAGACCGGGACCGGCGCGGCGATCCGCCGCGCCACGAACAGGCTGTCGACGAGGCGGCCTTCGCCGAACGTCTCCGCGTCGGTCAGCTCCTCTTCGATCAGGCGCTGCACGCCCGGGAACTTGTCGCACGCGTCGTGCAGGCAGATCGCGCCACCGACCCGGAGCTTCGGCGCCCACAGCTCGAAGTCGGCGCGGACTGCCTCGTAGTCGTGGTTGCCGTCGATGAACAGCAGGTCGAGTTCCTCCTGCACGCACGGCGCCATCTCGTGGCTGTAGCCATGCCACACGCGAATGCGCTCGGCGACGCCGTTGCGGCGCACGTTGTGCTCGAAGCCCTCGCGCAGGCTGCGCCGATGCCGGGCGCGGTGCGCCTGGAAGATCGGCAGGCTCGGCGGGCAGCCGTCGGCGTTGAACGGATCGACGCAGTGCAGGGTCGCGCCCCGCGGCAGGCCCTTGCCGATCACCACCGCGCTCTTGCCCTGCCACGACCCGATCTCGACGGCGTGGCCGCCGGGTGGGACCGCGCGCGCGAGGTCGTGCAGGGTCACCGCCTCGTCGACCGTGAGCCAGCCGTCGATCGACAGGTAGGCCTGCATCGACAGGTAGTGCATGCCGTGCGAGAGCAGACGCAGGCGACTCTTCAGGCGCAGCTTCATGGTCGGGGATCCGCCTTTGCATCGACCGTTCCACGCTCCGACTTGACCCGGTCCGGGGGCGCCGCCAATCATCCCGCGCCGCATGATCGCGCACCGGTTCGAGCTCCTCGGCGAGAAGGACGGAGTCCGTCGCGGCCGCTACCACACTCCGCACGGTTCGTTCGAGACGCCGTGCTTCGCGCCGGTCGGGACCTATGCGAGCGTGAAGGGACTCACGCCGGAGCAGGTGCGCGCCTGCGGGGCGGAGCTGATCCTCGCCAACTCGTACCACCTCTTCGACCGGCCCGGAGTGGAGGTGATCGCGCGGCAGGGCGGGCTGCATCGCTTCATGGCCTGGGACGGACCCATCCTCACCGACTCCGGCGGTTACCAGGTGTTCTCGCTCAGCCAGCACCGCCGCGTCGACGAGGGCGGCGTGACGTTCCGCTCGCCGGTGCACGGCACGCAGCGGCGGCTCACCCCCGAGTCGGTGCTCGAGACGCAGCGCGACCTTGGGCCCGACATCGCGATGGTCCTCGACGAGTGCCCGCCGGGAGGCGCCGCGCGCGACGTGACCCTCGCCGCGCACGAGCGCACCCTGCGCTGGGCGCGCGCGGCGCGCGACCTGCACGACCGCTGGGGCGGCAGCGCGCGCGGCCAGGCGGTGTTCGGCATCGTGCAGGGCGGCACCGACCCGGAGCTGCGCGCGGCGAGCGCCGCCGCACTCGTGGCGATGGACTTCGACGGCTACGCGATCGGCGGGCTGAGCGTCGGCGAGAGCAAGGACGAGATGGCGGTCGCCACGGCGGCTGCGACCGCGGTGCTGCCTCGCGAACGCCTGCGCTACATGATGGGCGTCGGCACTCCCGACGACTTCCGCGCCGCGACCCGGCAGGGCGTCGACCTGTTCGACTGCGTGACGCCGACGCGGCACGGCCGCAACCACGAGGCGTTCACGCGCGCCGGCCGGCTCAAGCTGCGCAACGCCCAGTTCGCCGACGACCAGACGCCGCTCGACGCCGCGTGCCGGTGCTACACGTGCCGGACCTTCAGCCGTGCCTACCTGCGGCACCTGAGCGTTGCCGACGAGATGCTGGCCGGGATCGCGCTCTCGCTGCACAACATCCACTACTTCCAGGACGTGATGGCGGAGATCCGCCAAGGCGTCGGAGTGGCCTGAGCGGCATCTTCCTGGCGGAGCGACGCGCGCGCATACTCCGCGGGCCGTGCACGTCCTCGCCCGCGTCCTTCTCCTGCTCGCCGCCGTCGCCGCGCTTCCGGCGCAGGGGCCGACCCTCCGCCTCGCCACGTGGAACCTCGAGTTCTTCGGCAAC
Organism: uncultured candidatus Brocadiaceae bacterium; assembly: GCA_964418595.1. Taxonomy (GTDB): domain Bacteria; phylum Planctomycetota; class UBA1135; order UBA1135; family UBA2386; genus CAYQMF01. Next base: position 27,240 of record CAYQMF010000006.1, on the reverse strand, counting down.
CGCAAGGACGCGCCGCGCACCGACGCCGACATCGCGGCGATGGCGACGTACCTGCGCGAGCGACGCGTCGACATCCTGGCGATGCAGGAGGTCGGCACCCCGGAGGCCGTGCAGACGCTCGCGTCGCACCTCGGCGCCGGGTGGCAGTTCGTGCTCGGCACGACCGGCATGTGGAACGACGGGTCCGGTGGCCAGCGGGTGGGCTTCCTGTGGAACAGCGCCCGCGTCGCACTCGTGCAGGCCGAGGAACTCATGCAGCTCCCGCGCGAGGTCGAGGACGGCGGACGCAAGATGCCGATCTTCCACCGCGTCCCGGTGTGCGCCGTGTTCCGGTGTCCGGGTGGCCTCGACTTCCGCGCCGTCACCGTGCACCTCAAGGCCGACGTCCGCCGCGAACTGGAGGAGAAGGGTCGCGACGAACTGAGCACGCGCAAGCGCATCGCGGAGGTTCGCGAACTCGCACGCCTGCTCGGCGCGTTGCTGGCCGACGCGAACGAAGACCACGACGTCGTCGTGCTCGGCGACTTCAACCACATCCTCGCGCGCGAGCGCAGCCGGCCCGAGGACAAGCAGGCCAAGGCGGACGCCGATCTCGGTGTCCCGCTGCTTGCCCCACTGCAGGGCTTCGCGCGGCTCACGCCGCCGCGGCCACGCCCGACGATCCGATGGTTCCCGGAGGCGATCGATCATGTCATCGTGAACCGCGATCTCGACGAGGAGGTGATCGCCGGCAGCCTGCAGGTGCATTCGCCGTGGCCCGATCGCGAGCCGAGCGACGGCGAACTCGCGGCGTACCAGAAGACGTACTCCGACCACTTCCTGGTCAGCGTCGACCTCGCGGCCGGCGTCGACCGGGACCCTCACGCCACCTTCGCGCCAGTCGGCGCGAAGCAGGAACTCCGCGCGCTCGGCACGGCGGCGCCGATCGCGCCTGTCGCGACTCCTCTGCCGGTCGCCGCACCGCGCGCGTTCGCGGTCGGCAGCCTCGTGACCGTGTGGCTGCCCACCGTCGCAGGCGAGCCTGCGGTGTCCTACCGAGGGCGCCTCCTCGAGCCACTCCCGGGCGGCCTCGGCGGCTGGGTCGTCCTCGAGTTCGAGGACAAGGAGCGCATCGCGATCCCGGCGGCGCGCGTCGACTGCATCCGGGAGCGCTGAGATGGCCTGGATCGAGACCGTCGCACCCGACGCCGCGAAGGGGCTGCTGCGCACGATCTACGACGCTGCCCTCGAGCGTGCCGGCAAAGTGTTCAAGATCCTCGAGGTGATGTCGCCGCAGCCACGGATCCTGCAGGCGTCGATGGGGCTGTACCAGGCGACGACGACCGATCCCGACTCGCCCCTGCCGCGCTGGTTCCGCGAGCTGATCGCGGTGACGGTGTCGCGCCACAACCGTTGCGTCTATTGAACGGAAGCACACCTCGCGGACCTCCGTGCCGAGGCGCCGCGCGACCGGATCGACTCGCTCGCCGCGCCCGATCCGATGCCCGCACTCGACGGCAAGCACCGCGCGTTGCTCGCGTACGCGGCGAAGCTGACCGCGTCGCCGTCGCGGTGCGCGCGCAGCGACGTCGAGGCCATGCGGGCCGCCGGTGCCTCGGATCTCGAGATCCATGCCACCGTGCAGGTCGCGGCCTACTTCAACTACATCAACCGCGTCGCCGACGGGCTGGGTGTCGATCGCGAGCCCGACTGACCAGTCTGGCGTACTCGAGCTGGCGAAGGCAGCGGAGGGATGGGCCTCTGTCCGCGGGCGACCATGCGCGTCAGCGAAAGAGAGGATCGGCCAGTCCTTCGGCACTCAGGGTTCCATGCCCACAAGACCTGCGGTATCCTGGCCTCGCAACCACTGCAACGCATCCCACGACCGCCCCGGCGGTCGGTCCTCAGGCGTTGCGGTTTCTTCTTTCTCTCGTTTCTTCCGCAAGGCAACCATGCGTTCATTCCTCTCCGTCTCTGCCGCTCTCCTCTTTGCGCTGCCGGCCAGCGCCCAGCTCGTCACCGGAACGATCAGCGACAACAACGTCTTCTACTCCACCACGTCGTTCCCCACGACGACCGTGTCGACGGCTGGCCTGGGCAACTTCCGTGCGACCGGCGCGGCCGGCACCGACCATCTGTACCAGGCGACGTGGTACTACCGCATCCTGGGCGATGCGCAGGAGTACGCCTTCAACAGCGGCGCGGCCCAGGGTGCGCTGGGCACCGTCAACAGCGGCAACCGCCTGCAGTACACCTGGGCCAACGCCGACAACCGCGGCATCGCGGCCGAGCGTGATATCCGCGTGTTCTCGTCCGGCGCGACCTCGGGCTTCGCGGTCGAGAAGATGACCGTCACCAACAACACGGGCTCGCCGATCGCGCTCAACCTGTACGCGTACTGCGACTTCGACCAGTGCGGCGCGACCAGCAACACGGCGACCGCCAACCCCACTCCGGATCGCGTCCAAGTGGTCGCCACGACCTGCGCGGGCGTGACCAACGTGTTCGCTCCGGGCTCTGACAACTACGAGGTCGGCGCGTTCGCGACGATCCGCACCAAGATGATCAACGTCGCGGTCGACGACCTGCTCAACACCGGCCTGCCCTTCGGCCCCGGCGACTTCACCGGCGCCTGGCAGTGGAAGGACCGCGCGGTTGCGGCCGGCGCGTCGTTCACGGCGTACTTCATCTTCAGCATCGACGCGGTGCACAGCGGCTGCACCAACCCCGCCGGGTCCTCGACCTACGGTGGCGGCAAGGCCGGCACGAACGGCGTCCCGACGTTCGACACGTCGGTGCTGCCGTTCCTCGGCAGCGTCGCGAACCTGCGCATCACCAGCGGCTTCGGCGGCGCATCGCCGTTCCTGATCCTCGGCGCAGGCCCGGCCAACATCCCGTTCCCGCCCTTCGGCACGATTCTGGTCAACCTCGGCGGCGCGGCGATGTTCAGCGGCGTTCCGTTCGACGGCAGCAACGTCAGCGTCACGCCGATCCCGATCCCGAACGGCATCAACCTGTGCTCGGCGAACATCTCCATCCAGGCGTTCATCGGTGACCCGGGTGCAACCGGCTTCGTGTCGCACACCGGCGGCATGACCTGGACGCTGGGCGGCGTGCACTGAGCCGATCCTTGTCGAGCGCTCGCGGCTGACCGCGAGCGTGCCGACGCCGCCGCCTGATCCAGGCGGCGGCGTCGTGCTGTACGCCGGGTCGAAGAGAAGGAAGCGCTGGTGCGACCGCCACGGGTCTCGTTACCCGCGGCCGTGTCCCCAGGCGGCCCGTTTGCCCCAAACACCCGTCCCGAGGGCCACGTATGCTCTCGCCCGCGCCGACCTCCCGGCACGCGTCTCGCCCTCGTCCCCACGCCCGGCCACGCATGCGAACCCTGATCTGGGTGTCCCTTCTCGCGTTCCCAGCCACCCCGCTCCGCGCCCAGGAACCGCCTGCGTCGGCAGTCGCGCCCCAGCAGACGGCCCCCGCGCCCGCTTTCCAGGCCGATCAGGTCGCGGCCTTGTCCTGGCGCAACCTCGGCCCGGTCAACATGGGCGGACGCGTGACCGACTTCGAGGCGAGCGGCCACACGTGGTACATCGGCACGGCGGCTGCCGGCGTGTGGAAGACCACGAACCGCGGCACGACGTGGACCGGGCTGTTCCAGCACGAAGCGGTCTCGTCGATCGGCGACGTGGCCGTCGCCCCCGCCAACCCCGACATCGTCTGGGTCGGCACCGGCGAAGACAACGCGCGCAACTCGGTGTCGTGGGGCGACGGCGTCTACAAGTCGACCGACGGCGGCAGCTCGTGGACGCACATGGGCCTGCGCGAGTCGTTCCAGATCGGCCACATCGCGATCCATCCGGAGAACCCCGACATCGTGTTCGTGGCAGCGCTCGGCAAGCTCTGGGGTCCCAACCGCCAGCGCGGGATCTTCCGCACCAAGGACGGTGGCATGTCGTGGGAGCACGTGCTCTACCTCGATGACGACACCGGCTGCATCGACGTGCGCTTCCACCCCAAGGACCCCAAGGTCCTGCTGGCGTGCATGTACGAACGGCGCCGCAACCAGTTCGACGACAACGACCCCGAGGTGCGCTTCGGCGAGAAGGCCGGGCTGTTCCGCAGCGCGGACGCCGGCGACACTTGGGAGCGTGTGACGGAAGGCCTGCCGACCTGCCAGTGGGGCCGAGCCGGGCTCTCCGTGTACGGCAAGAACCCGGACACGTGGTTCATGATCGCGGAGACGGAGCGCAGCGGCTGGACGACCGGCACCGAGCGCGAACCAGCGCGGCGCGGCGGCGGGGCACGCGGGGTCATGGTCGGCCTGCAGGGCGAGGACGCCGACGGCGGCGGCGCGGCCCTCACCGGCGTGACCGACGACGGTCCCGCGGCGCAGGCCGGACTGCAGAGCGGCGACGTGATCCTCAAGCTCGGCGATCGCGAGGTGAAGACCTACTCCGACATCAGCGCGGCGCTGCGCGGCAAGAGCGCCGGTGAGAAGGCCGAGGTCACGTTCCGCCGCGGCGACGACGAGAAGAGGGTCGAGATCACCTTCGCCGAACGCCCCGCCGCAGGCGGGCCGGCCGGGTTCGCCGGCGGCCCGGGTGGCGGCGGCTCGAGCGGACCCAACGGCGGGCGCCTCGGCGGCCAGAACCCCAACGTCCAGGACGAGCAGGGTGACAAGGGCTACGAGACCGGCGGCGTGTTCCGCTCGGACGACGCCGGCCTCACGTGGCGTCGCCTCAACAGCCTCACGGAGCGCCCGTTCTACTACAGCTGGATCGCGGTCGACCCGAACGACGACCAGCGCATCTACTGCTGCGGAACCACCCTGTGGGCGAGCAGCAACGGTGGCAAGTCGTTCGCCGGCATCAACGGCAACCTGATCCACGTCGACTTCCACACGATGTGGATCGACCCGCAGGACAGCAACCACCTGGTCGCGACCTGCGACGGTGGAGTGAACATCTCGTACGACCGCGCGCGCACCTGGGAAGCACTGGCGACCCTGTCGATCGGCCAGCCCTACCACGTCGATACCGACAACCGCCAGCCCTACAACGTGTTCGCCGGCCTGCAGGACAACGGGACGTGGGGCGGCCCGTCGCACAGCCGCTTCCGCGAAGGGATCGGCTTCGACGACTGGTTCAAGATCTTCCAGGGCGATGGCTTCGGCGCCGCCGTCGACCAGGACAACCCGGACGTGATCATCGCCACCAGCCAGAACGGCGGTCTCGGTCGCTTCGACCGCAGCACCAACCGTACGTCGATGGTGAGCAAGCCGCGCGTGCGCGGGAAGACCTTCAGCTTCAACTGGGACACGCCGTTCTTCCTGTCGCCGCACAACAGCAAGATCCTGTACTTCGCTGGCAACTACGCGTACCGCTCGTTCGACCAGGGGCGCAACAGCGAGCTGATCAGCGACCACCCGCTCGGGTTGACGGAGACGGGGACCGCGAGCGCGTTCGCCGAGTCGCCGCGCCAGGCCGGGCTCCTCTACCTGGGCACCGCCGACGGCGCGCTCTGGCGCACCGAAGATCACGGTCGGACGTGGACCGCGCTGCACGGCAAGCTCTGGAGCCTGCCCGGGCCGCGCTATGTGAGCAGCCTGCATCCCTCCGTCCACAACACCGACCGGGTGTATGCGACCTTCGACGGCCACCGTCAGAACGACTTCGGGACGCACGTGTTCGTGTCCAACGACCGCGGCAACACCTGGCGTTCGCTGGTCGCCAACCTGCCGGCGGAGTGCGCGCACGTCCTGTGCGAGGATCAGGTGAACCAGGACCTCCTGTTCCTGGGCACCGAGGTCGGCTGCTGGGTGTCGCTCGATCGCGGCCAGCAGTGGTTCCGGATGGGCAAGGATCTGCCCACGGGTCCGGTCCGCGACCTCGTGATCCAGAGTCGCGACGCCGACCTCGTGGCAGCGACGCACGCCCGCGGCATCTGGATTGCCGACATCGCGCCGCTGCGGCAGTTCACGGCCAAGATCGCCGAGGGCGACGCGTACCTGTTCGCGCCAGAGAATGTCATCCAGTGGCGGATGCGCAGCCGCGGCACGCAGGGCGACAAGAACCTGTACGGGGCCAATCCGCCGAGCGGGGCCACCATCTACGTGTGGTTCAAGACCGCCCCCCAGGCCGCGCCGGAAGTGACCATCCACGACGTCACCGGCCAGACCGTCGCCACGTTGCGCCCGCGCGCGCGCGCGGGTCTCCAGGCCCTGCAGTGGAGCGGTGGTGGTGGTGGTGGTGGTCGCGGCGGCCGCGGCTTGCGCGGCGGTGGAGGCATGGCGCAGGGTACCTACTCGGCGCGCATGACCTTCGAGGGCACGCAGCACGCGCAGATCTTCACCGTCAGCGCCGATCCCAACGACGCGCGCGACGTCTCCACGACCCCCACCAGCAGGAACTGAACCCCATGCACGCTTTCGCTCGAACCGTGGTGCTCGTGGCCTTCACCACCTGCCTGACGGCGCAGGACCCGGCCTTCCTCCGCGACGACGTCTTCAGCGCCCTCTCCTGGCGCAGCATCGGCCCCGTCAACTTCGGCGGTCGCATCGTCGACGTCGCTGCCAACCCGAAGAACCCGTCCGAGTTCTACGTCGCCGCCGCGACCGGCGGCGTGTTCAAGACCAGCAACAACGGCGTCACGTTCGCGCCGGTGTTCGACAAGCAGTCCACCCTGAACATCGGTGCCCTCGCCGTGTCGCCGATCGATCCCGAGGTCGTCTGGGTCGGCACCGGCGAGGCGAACAACCTGCGCAGCGGGTACTTCGGCAACGGCGTCTACCGCAGCGGAGACGCCGGCAAGACCTGGTCCCACGTCGGTCTCGACGGCACCGACCACATCGCGCGCGTCGTCGCGCATCCCACCGACGCGCAGGTCGCGTTCGTGGCGGCGATGGGCCCGCTCTACACGTCGGGACCGCAGCGCGGCATCTTCAAGACCGCCGACGGCGGCCAGACCTGGAAGAAGACTCTGTTCGTCGACAACGACACGGGCTTCTCCGATGTCGCCATCGACCCGGAGAATCCGAGCGTGCTGTTCGCCGCGGGCTACCAGTGCCGGCGTCGGGCCTGGAACTTCGCCGAGGGCGGTCCGGGCGGCGGCATCTGGCGCAGCGAAGATGGCGGTGAATCGTGGGACAAGCTCGGTGGCGGCCTGCCCGGCGGCGACCTCGGTCGCATCGGGCTCGCGGTGTTCCCGGCCGATCCCAAGATCGTGTACGCCTACATCGAGAACCGCAACGCCGCCGATCCGCGCAGCGAGCGCGCCGAGCGGGCTCCGGCGACGCAGAACGGTGAGGGTGGCGACGAAGGCAAGGAAGGCGAGGGCAAGGAGTCGGCAGGAGCCGAACCCGATGTCGCTGCTCCTGGTGCGGTCGCGATCGCAGCGCCTCCCTCGCGCATCCGCGGCGGCGAGGTCTACCGCAGCGACGACAGCGGCAAGAGCTGGAAGCTCATGAAGGACCGACTCATGAGCGATCGGCCGAGTCACTTCTTCTACTTCTTCGGCCAGATCCGCGTGCACCCGCGCGACGCCAACCGGCTCTGGATCCTCGACATCGCGGTGCACACGTCTGCCGATGGCGGCAAGACCTGGCGCCAGGGTCCGGGACGACGGCTGCACTCCGACAACCACGCGCTGTGGATCGACCCGAGCAACCCGCGGCGGATGCTGCTCGGCAACGACGGCGGGCTCGCGCAGTCCTTCGACAACGGTGAGACCTGGGATCACTTCGACACGCTGCCGCTGGCCCAGTACTACGCGGTGGGTGTCGACATGCGCGATCCGTACCGCATCTACGGCGGCCTGCAGGACAACGGAACCTGGGGCATGCCGAGCCGCGCGGAGACGACGAACGGCCTGCAGCGCGCCGACGCCTATCGCATCGGCGGCGGCGACGGCTTCTACGCGTGCGTCGATCCCACCGACCCCGACACGATCTATTCGGAGTCCCAGTTCGGCGCGGTCTATCGCTACGACCACCGCACCGGCAACTCGAAGTCGATCCGGCCGCGCGCGCCGCGCGGCACCCCGGCCCTGCGCTCCAACTGGAACTCCCCCATCGCGCTGTCCCCGCACGACCCGCACACCGTCCTGTTCGGCACGCAGTTCGTGCACCGCTCCCGCGACCGCGGCGACACATGGGAGATCATCAGCCCCGACCTCTCGTACGCCGACCAAGAGCGCATCGCCGGCAACGTCCCGTTCGCGACGATCACGACGCTGGCCGAGTCGCCGCGGCGGGCCGGCGTGATCTGGGCAGGCACCGACGACGGTCGCGTGTGGGTCACGCGCACCGCAGGCGAGCGTTGGGTCGAGGTCACCGACCGCTTCCCCGGAATGCCGCAGCGACTGTGGGTCTCCCGCGTCGAGCCGTCCGGGCACGACGCCGACACCGCGTTCGTGTCCTTCACCGGCTTCCGCGAGGACATCCGCAAGCCGTTCCTCTACATGACGACCGACGGCGGCGAGACGTTCGTGTCCATCGCCAACAACCTGCCCGACGAGTCGATCAACGTCGTGCGGCAGCACCCACGCAACGACCAGGTGCTGTTCGTCGGCACCGACCTCGGCGTCCAGGTGTCGGTCGACAACGGTGCGAGTTGGCATTCGCTGCGCAGCGACATGCCCGCCAACCCCGTGCACGACATGGTGGTGCACCCGCGCGAATCCGACCTCGTGGTCGGCACGCACGGCCGCGGCCTGTTCGTGATGGACATCACGCCGTTCGAGGAGATGAGCGCCAGCGTGCTGGCCAAGCCGTTCCACGCATTCCCGCCGCGCGACGGGATCGTGCTCGGGCGCGGCGAGAGCCGCGGCAACACCGGCAACCGCGGCTGGAGCGCCGAGAACGGCGAGACGCGGCCGGTGTTCTGGGTCTACCTGCGCGAAGACGTCGGCGACCCCGCGACGGTGCGCGTGCTCGACGCCGCCGGCAAGGAGGTGTTCTCGCGGAGCAACATCAAGGACGCGGGCCTGCACCGCATCCCGTGGCGCGCGGCGCGTCCGACCGCCGGTCGCCGGGGTGGCGGTGGCGCGCGCGGTGGACGCGCGGGTGGCGCACCCGACACGGTCTCCGCGGGTCAGTTCGCGGTCGAGATGACCTTTGGCGACACGACCCGCGTGCTCCCGTTCACGGTGCGGGTCGGCGCCAACTGGGCCCCCGGTACCCAGTTCGGCGACGAGGAAGACGCCGGGCAACGGCGCGGGACGGGCGAGGGGCGCTGATCTACTCCTCCCGCGAATCCTCGCGTGGCGCGAGGATTCAGCCGTTGCGAGCGGGAGTAGTAGTCGCCTGCAGACACAACAGCGCCTGCGGCCCCTTCTGGCGGCCGGAGGCAGCGCTGAGCGAAGCTCAGCGCGCGGCGTCCGCCGGGCCGTGCAGGATCTGCTCCTGGGCGAAGGCCATCAGGTGGATCCGCACGAGGGCGATCTGCTTGTCCTCGTCGTCGATGGCCTCGACGTCCGCGTCCATGTCGGCCTGGCCGAGCCCGCGCAGCGCGAACAGGGCGAGGCGCGCGGCGTTCAGCGACGACAGCCACGCGGCTTCGTGCGCCACGGGGAGCGGGATCGAGTAGAGCCCCGGTTCGTCGACGCGGATTCGCGCGAGATCCCCGAGCACGATCTCCTTGCGCGACAGCACGAGGTGCTCGAGATCGGTGTGCATCAACCGCCGCCAGGCACGCTCCTCCTCCGGGTCGGTGAAGGTCTCGGAGTAGAGCCGCTGCCGCACCTTGGGATCCGGATCCTCGATCCACTCGAACATCCGGCGGAAGGTGTCCACGCACAGGATCGTGCACTGCGTCAGCCAACGCGAACCGTCGGGGTCTTTGTCGAGGATCATCCGTCGTCGCTGCCGGGCTCGAGCGTCGTCGTCAGATGGTAGGTCTTGAGCTTGGCGGCATAGGTCTCGGCCGATTCCCGAGCACCGCTCCACACCACGGAGCGACCGGCGTGATGGACCTCCAGCATGAGGCGATGGGCCTTGGCCTGGGGATACTTGAACACGTCCATGAACACGCGTGTGACGTAGGTCATGAGCGACACGGGATCGTCGTGGACGACGACGTTCCACGGCCGCTGCGTCTTGGGGGCGGTCTTGGTGTCGACCTTCTCCTTGGTCTTGGTCTTGGTCGCGCCTGCGCGCGCACCGTGCACGGAGAGAGGAACCTGGCCCATCGCGGCGCAGATCTTAGGGCGCGGCCTCAGCGCCAGGCTACGTCGAACATGAGCGCCGGGCCTGGGGCGCGCGCCGCCGCCACCGGCACGGTGAGGATCGCCTTGCGACCGTCCTTGTCCGAGCGCACGAGCCGGATGTTGGGCGCGTGGCCGATCGCCGTGACCTCGCCGGGCAACTCGAGTTCGAACCGGATCGAGTCCCCCATCGCCGAGGTCGGCTGCGCCGGCTCGAGGGCCGCGGCCGCACGCGGGCGGAGCGTCGGCTCCGGCGCGAGCAGGGTGTGCCACCGCGCCTCCGGTCCCATCGGCAGGTTCACGCGCAGGCTGTTCTCGCCGGTGCGCCGCCAGCCGAGGTCGGCGAGGACCAGGCCGTCGAGCTTGCGGAACTCGCCGCGCGACGCTGTCAGGCGCGCGCGGTCGCGCCACTCGACGCCCGCGCTACCCGCCTCCATCGGTCCCGCCTCGTCCACCATCACCAGGCTGCGACAGGTCACGGTGCCGGATCCATCCGCCGCCAGCGTCAGGTGCACGCCGATCGGCTCGGCATCCGAGCAGGCCGCGACCAGTAGGATGGAGAGCAGGGCGACAAGACGAGCTGCGCGCGGCGGGCGTTCCACGCCCCGATTGTTTCGCTCCTTCCTCTCCCACGCAACGACGAGGCTTGCTTCGCCCCACCGCACGGATGAGATACGGCCGTGACGCCGGTGGGCGCGCGCGTGAATGCACCACGATCCATCCAGTAGCCGCGGCGACTTGCAACTCGCCGAAGAGATCCGGTTGATCGCGGGGGCCAAGCACGGCGACCACGCGAGCTTCGAGACCCTCGTCGATCGCTACATGGGCAAGGCGATGACCGTCGCACGCACCTACGCCAGGAACCGGGACGACGCCCTCGAGCTGACCCAGGAGGCGTTCTATCGCGTCTACCGCAGCCTCGATCGCTTCCGCGAAGGGGAGCCCTTCGCGCCGTGGTTCTTCAAGATCCTTCGCAACACGTGCCTGTCCTGGATCGAGAAGCACCGGCGACGCCGGCAGTTCTCGCTCGACGCACCCTTTGCGGGGGACGAGGACGGGGCCGCGCCGACGCACCCCGACCACAAGACCGTCCGCCCGGAGGCTGCGACGGAACTCGGCGAGGAACGGCGCAAGCTCCACGAGGCCATGGCTGGCCTGCCCCTGATGCACCGCGAGATCCTCGTGCTCCGCCACTTCGAGGACCTCGACTACGCGAGCATCGCCAAGGTCCTCGAGATCCCCATCGGCACGGTGATGTCGCGCCTGTTCCACGCGCGGCGCAAGCTCAAGGCGGCGCTGGACGACTACATGGAGAGCCACCGATGACGGCCGACGCCGAACCGACGCAAGACCAACTCACGCTGATGGCGTGGCTCGACGGCGAACTGACGCCCGCCGAGCGGCAGCGGTTCGAGCAGCGCCTGCTCGACGACCCCGCCCTCGCCGCCGAGGCCGCCGCCCAGAAGAACCTCATGGACCTGACCCGTTCCCTGGCCACCCTCGAGCCGACGGAGGGCGAGATGCGCCGCTTCTGGACGAGCTTCTACAACCGCAACGAGTGGCGCCTCGCGTGGGTGCTGCTCGCGCTCGGCGGCGCCGGCCTGCTCGGTGAAGGGCTCTACCTCCTGGTGACGGCGGAAGGTCTCACCTGGTCGCTCAAGGTCGCGGCCCTGTGCACCCTGGCCGGCGCAGCGCTCCTGGTCTGGAACACGGCGCGCCTGCGCATGCGCACCAGCCGCTTCGACCGCTACCGGGGCGTGATGCGATGATCCTGACCACGACCCCGAGCGTCCCTGGCAAGCGGCTGGTGAGCACGAAGGGCATGGTCCGCGGCTCGGCGATCCGCACCCGCCACCTGTTCGCCGACATCGGCGAGTGGGTCCGCAACCTCGTCGGGGCGGAGCTGCAGCACTACACGAAGATGATGGCCGAGACCCGCGAGCAGGCCCTCGACCGGATGGTCGGCGACGCCGCCCGGCTCGGGGCGAACGCGGTCGTGGGGGTCCGCTTCGGCACGACGCAAATCGCCAGCGGCGCGGCCGAGATCTTCGCCTACGGGACCGCGGTTGTCGTCGCGGACGAGTAGCGTCGGAAGCCGCAAGCCCGTGGCCCCGGCGCCGCGTCTGCGCGTAGACTCTGCCATGTCCCGCTCCCCGCGGGTCCTCTGCCTGCCCGGCCTCCTCCCTCTCGATCACCGATGCTGCTTCGCTCCCTCGTGCCCATCCTGGCCCTCGCCTCCATGGGCGCCGCTCCGGCCCAGACCACCCTGCGGACCATCCGCATCGCTGCCGGCTTCGTCAGCCCCACCTACGTCACGAGCCCCGTCGGCGACGAGGACCGCCTGTTCGTCTGCGAGCAGGCCTCCGGACAGATCAAGATCATCAAGCGCGGCGTGGTCCTCGCGACGCCGTTCCTCACCGTGACCGGGATGCTCACCGGCAGCGAGCGGGGTCTGCTTGGCCTCGCGTTCCATCCGCAGTACGCGGTCAACGGCTACTTCTACGTCAGCTTCACGCGCGCCGGCGACGGCGCGAGCATCATCACGCGCTTCAGCGTCTCGGCGACCAACCCGGACGTCGCGTCGCCGACGAGCGGCGTGATCTGCTTCGGGCCGGTGAGCCAGCCCTACTCGAACCACAACGGCGGCAACATCCAGTTCGGCCCCGACGGCAAGCTCTACTTCGGTCTCGGCGACGGCGGCTCCGCCGGCGACCCGCAGTGCAACGCGCAGAACACCGCGGCCCTGCTCGGCAAGATGCTGCGCCTCGACACGTCGACGGTGCCGTTCTCGGCGCCCGCCGACAACCCGTTCGTCGGCAACACGGCCTATCGGCCCGAGATCTGGGCCGTCGGGCACCGCAACCCGTGGCGCTGGAGCTTCGATCGACTCACCGGCGACATGTTCATCGGTGACGTCGGCCAGAACGCGCTCGAGGAGGTCGACTTCCAGCCCGCAGGCGTCGGTGGGCGCAACTACGGCTGGAAGGTGATGGAGGGCGTCAACTGCTACGGCACCTCCGCGTGCACCGGCACCATCCCCGGCTGCAACACGCCGGCGCTGGTCAACCCGATCTACACCTACGCGACCGGCACCAACTGCACCGTCGTCGGCGGCTACGTGTACCGCGGCTGCTCGATCCCCGACCTGCGCGGCACCTACTTCTTCGCCGACTATTGCAGCGGCCGCATCTGGTCGTTCCGCTACTCCGGCAGCGTGATGAGCGAGTTCCGCGACCGCACCGTCGAACTCGTCCCCGACATCGGCACGATCGGCCGCATCAGCAGCTTCGGCGAGGACGCGCGCGGCGAGGTCTACGTCGTCGATTACAACGGCGGCGAGATCTTCAAGATCACCGCCCGCGACGGCGGCCCCGCGGTCGACCTCGGCTTCGGCAAGATGGGCAGCAACGGCGACATCCCCTACTTCGAGGTGTGTGGCCGCCTCGAGCCGACCATGTCGGCCGACTTCATCCTCCGCCGCGCACCGGCGAACGTGCCCGCGGTCCTCGCGATCTCGCTCAGCAACCAGCCGACCCCGATCTTCGGCGGCACGCTGGTGCCGATCCCGCCGGACCTGCAGATCCCGCTGTCGACCGACGCGAGTGGCCGGGCAGTGCTGAACGTCCCCGGGGGGCTCGGCGCCGCGGTGCTCTACGGCCAGTGGGTCATGTTCGACGCCGGGGCGAGCTTCAGCATCGGCATCTCGAACGCGCTGCGCATCACGATGTCCTGAAGCGGCGGCCCCCGCCACGTTTGAACCGCGGCCCGGCGCCAACGTTGCTCTCGCCCCCCTCCGGCCCTACCTTGCCGCGACCGGGGTTCGAGACGCATGCGCACCTTCCTCCTCCTGGCCAGTCTGGCCGTTCCTGCCTGCACCACCATCTCCGCCGCCGCGGCGCAGAAAGTCGTCTTCAAGGATGAGGTCGACGGCCTGATCCGCGGACTGCGGGCGAGCCCGCGCGCGAACGGGGCGTACGGCGATGGGACCGTCCAGCAGACGGCGATGGTGCTCACCGCGATGGGGTACTGCCACCGCTTCTACGCGGTGACCGACGGGCCGGTGGTGCGCGCTGCGCTGACCTTCCTGATCAAGCACCGCGGTGCCGATCGGCTCTACCACGAGGCCACGGACGGGAACGCCGTCGACGTGACGCGGTGGGTGCTCGACGCCATGGCAGTGCTCGGACCCAAGGAGTTCCAGCAGGAGCTGCTGGACGGTCGTCGGGCGCTGCGGGAAGCGGGTGACACCAGGGTCGCCCCGTTCGCGCTGATGCTCGACGAGTTGCGCCGCAAGGTCCAGGACCCCACCAAAGTGGCGGAAGCGATGCAGGCGGCGGGCGCGGAGCATGCGAAGCTCGCGGCGCATGGTCTGGTGACCAGCGCGAACGGCGAGCCCGACCTGGCGGCCAGCGTCGCGACGCTCGTGCATCTGGTCGCGTGCCAGGTGGTCGCGCGCGACACCGGAGGGGCGGGGACGATGCAGCGCGCCGCGCCAATCGCCACCTGGAGCGACGCCCAGCAGCGTGGCATCGACTACCTGCTCGGCAACCAGAAGGACGGCGTGTTCCAGGTACCGACCCCCAAGGGCCCCATCGCCGACGTCGGCTTCACCGCACTCAGCCTCGCGGCGGTGCAAACCAAGCCCAAGGCAAGGCGCACGGAGGCCGAGAGCAAGACGATCGAGGCGGGGCTCACCTGGCTCGCGGCGCAGCAGCGGGAGGACGGCGCCTTCTCGACGGAGAACGACAACTACATCGCGTGCACGGCGATCATGGCGCTGACCGCGGCCGACGATCCCAAGTGGCGGACGACCATCGATCGCGCGCAGAAGCTGGTGCTCCGCCTGCAGAACGTGGAAAGCCGCGGCTACGGGCGCTCCGACCGCGACTACGGTTCGATCGGCTACGGCGGCGACGAGCGCGGCGATCTGAGCAACCTGCAGTTCGCGGTCGACGCCCTGCGCAAGAGCGGTGTGGAGCCGTCGCAGACCGATGCCTTCGAGAAGGCCCTCGTCTTCCTGCAGCGCTGCCAGAACCTCAAGACGCACAACGACCTCGAGGTCGACTCCCGCAACGAGGAAACGGGCGAGTGGCGCAAGATGGTCCCCGGCGACGACGGCGGCTCGGCGTACTACCCCGGCAACTCGCCGGCCGGCTACGTCGACCTGCCGGACGGCAAGAGCATGCCGCGCAGCTACGGGTCGATGACCTACGCGCTGCTGAAGGCGTACACGATGTGCGGGCTCCCCGCCGATGACTCGCGCATCGTCGCCGCGGTGCGCTGGCTGCAGGGCAACTGGACGCTGGCCGAGAACCCCGGCGCCGACCCCAAGCTGCCGGAGAAGACCCGCCACCAGGGCCTCTACTACTACTACATGGTCATGGCGCAGGCCCTCGACGCCGCGAAGGTGGACAGCCTCGAGGTGACCGCCGAGGGCCAGCAGCCCCGGCGCGTCGACTGGCGAGCGGAGCTGCGTGCGCAGCTCGCGAAGCTCCAGGAGAAGGACGGCTCGTGGGTGAACACGAAGAACGGCCGCTGGTGGGAGATGCTGCCGATGACCTGCACCTGCTACGCGCTCCTCGCCCTGGACAAGTGCCGGTGAGCGGGCAGCCATGACTGGCGACGACCTGCCGCTCCCCTCGGCACCCGCATGGTTCTTCCACGGCGACGCGGGTGAGCGGCGGCTCGGCGTCGTGCTCCCGGAGGGCGGGTTCTTCGACGTCGGCCGGGACGATGAGATGGCGCTGCTCGGCGAGGGCTCCCTGTCGGCCGCGCACCTGCGCGCGATGGCGGAGGACGGCGATCCGTTCGACGCGACCCCCACGCGCTTCGAGGTGCCGGTGCGGCGCCCGAGCAAGATCCTGTGTCTGGGCAAGAACTACGCGGCGCACGCGGCGGAGCTGGGTTCAGCCGTCCCCGAAGAGCCCTTCGCCTTCGCCAAGTTCGCCGACACCCTCGTGCCACACGGCGCGCCGGTCGTCATCCCCCACTGGCTCGAGACGCGGGTCGACCACGAGATCGAACTCGCGCTCGTCCTCGGTTTCGTCGATCCCGAGGGCCGCGGCCGCAAGCACGTGACGCGGGCGGCGGCGCTCAGCCTCGTCGCCGGCTACACGGTGTTCAACGATGTCACCGCCCGCAAGCTGCAGGCGAGCGACCGCGACCTCAAGCAGCCGTGGCTGCGCGCCAAGTCGCTCGACACCTTCGGACCGATCGGTCCGTGGGTCGTCGCCGCCGACGCCTTCGACGCCAGCGATCGCCGCATCACGCTCACGGTCGACGGTGAGCGGCGCCAGGACGCGCGCACCTCCGAGATGGTGACCGACATCGCCGACGCGATCGTCTTCCTGTCGCGCCACTTCACGCTGCGTCCCGGCGACATCATCGCCACGGGCACGCCCGCCGGCATCGGCCCCGTGCGCGCCGGCAACGTGATGCGCGGCGAGATCGAGGGCATCGGCGCGCTGATCAACCCCGTGCGCAAGGAGTCCGTGCGCACGGAACCCGCGCCCGCATGAGGAATCAGCGCAAGCCGAGCCCGCCGTCGACCTCGAGGTCCACGCCGGTGACGTAGCCTGCCTCTTCCGACAGGAGCCAGCGGACAGCAGCCCCGACGTCACCCGGTGTGCCGGGCCGCCCCGCCGGGACGAGCTTCTCGACCCGCGCCTGACTTGCTGCGTGGCTGTGCGGATGGCGGATGACGCCCGGCGAGATCATGTTCACCGTGATCCCCGTCGGCGCGAGTTCGAGCGCCAGCGACCGGGTCAGCGACCACAGTGCCGCCTTGGCGGCGAAGTACGCCGGGGCGCGGGCCATGCCGCCCCGCTGGGTCCCCGACGCACCGAAGAACACGATGCGTCCGCGGCGCGCCGCCACCATGGCCGGCACCAACGCCCGCATGCACACCCAGGCGCTGGTCAGGTTGCTGTCGAGCATGTGCCGGTAGAACGCCAGGTCGCTGGCGAGCGCATCGCGCTCGTCGAAGTCCCCCACCGCGTGCACCCACGCCCAAGGCGCGCCCCCCTGCAGCAGGCGCTGCGCCGCGCGCGCGACCTGCGCCTCGTCGGAGGCGTCGACGCCGTTGCGGCGCGACCACACCACGCATCGTTCCGTGCCGAAGGTCTCGACGACGCCGGCGCCGATGCCGGTCGCACCACCGACCACGAGGATCCTGTCACGCACGCCGGCAGCATCGACGACCGGCCCGCCCGTGACGAGCCAGCAGGCTCAAAAGACCGACATGCGACTCGGCGGCCACAGGCGCGCGCAGACCTTCCCCTTGAGCAGGTCCTCCGCCACCAGGCCGAACTCACGGCTGTCGCAGCTGATGGGACGGTTGTCGCCGAGCACGAAGTAACTCGCCTCCGGCACCACGATCTGCGCCATCTGCGCGCAGTCGGGCACGATGGCGAAGTCGGCCGGCAGCGGTGCGCCGTCGACGAAGACCTTGCCGGCCTCGATGCGCACGGTTTCCCCGGGCATCGCGACCACGCGCTTGACGAAGTCGACGCCCGGATCGCGCGGATAGCGCAGGACGACGACATCGAAGCGGTGCACGTCGCCCATGCGATAGGCCAGACGGTCGACGAGGAGACGATCGCCATCCTCGATGCCGGGCTCCATCGAATGCCCACGCACCACCGAGACCTGCACGACGAAGAGGTTCAGGATCGCGAGCAGCACGCCGCCGCGAAGGAGGTCGCGTGCCAGACGGGCGTACCACGGGCCCGCCGGGCGTGTCCGCGACCGCTGCCATCGTGCCGAGCGCGGGCGCGCGGCGGTCGGTGCCGCGGGCAGGAAGCCCGGGATCGCCATGAGGTCGACCAGGGCCGGTGCGGTCGCAGGTTCGGCCTCGAGCGCGGGCTGCATCCCTCCCGCTTTCGGCAGCAGCCGGGCCGCGACTGAAACGGCGGTGACCCCTTGGCGCCGGGCACGCGGCCGCTGCGACGGACTACCGCGGCGTCGAGTGCGAGAAGGCCCAGACGCCGGTGACCGTCGCGGTCACGACCAGCGCGAGGAACACCCACACGGCGCCGAGATGCCAGCGACGCACACCTTCGCGGCGGAGCAGGAGCAGACCGGTGATCACCACTGGCAGGACGGCGAGCCCCGCGCCCTTCGCGAAGACGAGATGGATCCGCATGATGTCGCGCGGGAAGTCGCGCTCGCGAGCCATCGCCTCCGCGAAGAGGATCGCCACCGCGAGCATCGCCACGGTGCAGACCGCGAGCGTCACGTGCCGGCGTCGGCGGCGACGCCGGCCGGCATGGTAGGTCGCGACGAGGCCGGCGACGGTCAGCGCGAGGCTGAGCCAGAATCCGAGGGTGGACATGCTGCGGGAAGGGCTCTACGCGCGCGGCCCCCGGGAGTCCAGCGCCACGCGCGCTTGACCGCCGGGGTGCAAGCCCCGATCGTCCGGCGCGATGAGCCGCTACGCCCCGATCCGAGGACGCCGCTTCGCCATCGCCGCGGGTCGCTTCAACGAACTGATCAGCCAGCGCCTCGTCGACGGCGCGATGGCCACGTTCGCCCGGCACGGCTTCGACGCGGCAGCGGTGGACCTCGTGTGGGTGCCAGGGGCCTTCGAGCTGCCACTGGCCAGCCGCTGGCTCGCCGAGACGGGACGCTACGGCGCGATCCTCGCGCTGGGCGCCGTGATCGAGGGCGGCACCGACCACTACGAGCACGTCTGCACGCAGGCCGCGCGCGGGCTCATGGAGGCAGGCCTGCACACGGGTGTTCCCGTGGTGTTCGGCGTGCTCACGTGCCGCACGCTGCAGCAGGCTCTCGACCGCGCCGGGGGAGCCGCCGGTGACAAGGGCGCCGACGCCGCCCTCGCGGGGCTCGACATGGCGCTGCTGCGCAGCGAGCTGCGATGACCGGAGCGGTCGGACGCACCCCGCGGTCTCGCTCTTGCCCACGGCCGGGCCGGCGCTACCTTTTCGGGCTTCCCACTCGTTCTTTTCCCGCAGCACCCCTCCCCACATGCGACGCAGGTCTCGCGCGCGCGAACTGGCGATCCAGTTCCTCTACCACCTCGACCTCCGTGGTCCGGAGGCTCTCGGTGATCTGGATGCGTTCCTCGACGCCGCCGAGGCCGAGGCTCGCGAGGATGCGAAAGGTGCCAGCGCCGCACGACAGGCGGGTCCTTCCCGACCGCCGAAGCGCGACATGGAACTGCGCGAGTTCGCGGTGCGGTTGATCGAGGGCACGCGCCGCCACCGCGACGACGCCGACCGCATCCTCGCCGGCGTCACCCGCAACTGGGACCTCAAGCGCATGGCCGCGGTGGATCGCAACATCCTGAGGATGGCGATCTACGAGATGCTGCACTGCAGTGACATCCCGCCCAAGGTCACGATCAACGAGGCGATCGAACTCGGCAAGCGCTTCTCGACCGGCAACTCCGGCGCGTTCATCAACGGCATCCTGGACCGGATCCGGATCGATCTCGAGTCCGGTGCCGTGCCAGCCCGCGCGGCGCCGGCCGTCGACGCCGAGACCACCCACACGGCCGACGAGCCGACCGCCTGACGTGGTGCTCGGTCGACTCCTGCGCGGGCTGGCGAAGACGCGCGACAAGCTCGTCGCCGGGCTCTCCAAGCTCTTCACTCTGGGGCGCAAGCTGGACGACGCGTTCCTCGACGAACTCGAGGAAGTGCTCTACGGCGCCGACCTGGGCGCGACCGGCTCGCGCGTGGTCGAGGAGATCAAGCAGGCATACAAGCGGCGCGAGGTGAAGGAAGTCGCCGAGGTGCCTGCGCTCCTGCGCAGTCGTCTGCTGGCGCGCCTGGAACGCTGCGAAGGCGAACTCGCGCGCGCCGCGAGCGGCCCCACCGTCATCCTCGTCGTCGGCGTGAACGGCTCCGGCAAGACGACGTCGATCGCCAAGCTCGCGAGCCTCCTGGTGCGACGCGGCCACAAGGTCCTGCTCGGCGCCGGCGACACGTTCCGCGCCGCCGCGGTCGAGCAGCTCTCCCTGTGGGCCGACCGCATCGGCGTGCCGATCATCAAGCAGGCCACCGGCGCCGACCCGGCGGCGGTGGCGTTCGACGCCGTCTCCGCCGCGATCGCCCGCAAGGTCGATTACCTTGTCCTCGACACCGCCGGCCGCCTGCACACGCAGAAGAACCTCATGCAGGAGCTGGGCAAGATCGTGCGCGTGGTGCGCAAGCAGATCCCGGACGCACCGCACGAGACTCTGCTCGTGCTCGACGCGACCACCGGGCAGAACGCGATCCGGCAGGCCAAGGAGTTCACCGCGGTCGCCGACGTGACCGGCGTGTTCCTCGCCAAGATGGACGGCACCGCCAAGGGCGGCGCGGTGTTCGGGATCCGCGAGGAGCTGCCGCTGCCGGTCAAGTTCCTCGGCGTCGGCGAGGGCGTGGAAGACGTCGAGCCCTTCCACGCCGAGAACTTCGTCGACGCGATCCTGACCTTCTCGAAGAGCTCCGGCGCCTAGGCCGTGGGCGCGCCGGCAGCGAACACGACGGCCCGGGCGACGTTCGTGTGGGCGATCGTCTTTCTCCTCATCACCCTGCCGTTCACGCCGTTCTGGCCGGACTTCGAGCAGGCACGGCGCGGCATCGCGATGCTGCTCGCCGTCCCGATCCTGCTCGCGCTCGCCGCGCGCCGCGGCGGCGCGGACCCGGGTCGCTGGGCGTCGCGCGCGTGGCTCGGGCTGATCGCGGCGCACGGCGCGTCGTGGCTCTGGGCGACCAACGGCGGCGAGGCCATCCAGCGCACGACCTGGCTCCTCACGCTCGGCGCCGTCGGCCTCGCGGCCGCACGTTCCGTCGACGCGCGTGCGGTGCTGCGTGCGTTTCTGCCCACAGGCCTCGTGGTCGCGACGTTCGGCCTGCTGCAGGCGAGCGGCATCGAGTGGCCGGCCGGCTACGGGTCGATGAGCGAACCGATCAGCACGCTCGGCAACCGCAACGCGGCCAGCGAAGTCGTCGCGCTGGCCGTCGCGGCGGCGGCGCTGATCTTCGTCCGCCGCGATGCGACGCCGCTGCCGGCCGTCGTGGTCGCCCTCGGCGCCACGTACTTGTGGGTGAACCAGTCGCGCTCCGGTCTCGTCGCCGCAGCGCTGACCGTCCTGCCCCTGGCGCTTACCCCCTGGCGACACCACGCCGCCGTCCGCCGCGCCGCGCTCGTGGGGCTCGCCCTGCTCGGGTTGGCCGCGGGAGAAGGCATTCGCCGCCTCCCTCTGGCAATGCCGATCTCGGTCGGGACCGCCCCGACTCCCGCCCGTCCCGCGATGACCATGGCCACCCTCGAGGTGCGCATGGAGATGTGGGCGAGCAGCTTCGCGATGTGGAAGGACGCGAGCCTGTTCGGCCACGGCGCCGGGCAGTGGAAGGTCGAGTACCCGCGCTACCGCAGCGAGCGCGAGATCGAACTGTCGACGCTCGGTCGACAGGATGCCGTCGCGCCACGCACGGCACACGACGACCCGGTCGAGATCGCCGTCGAGACCGGGACCGTCGGGCTCGCCCTCTTCCTCGCCTTCTGGCTCGCGGTGTTGATGCCGCACCACCGCGGCGGCTGGGCGCGCACGCTCCCGCTCGTGGCATTCTTCCTGCTCGGCCTCGTGCGCGCGCCCCTCGGGAATGCGCCGGCCGCGGTGTTCGCGTTCGCATACGCGGGCGCGCTGTGCACGAGCCAGGGTTCGGTGGGCGGATCCGCCCCCGCGTGGCCGCGGACCCTGCGTCTGCTCCTCGCCATCCCCATCGCCACGCTCATCGGTTGGCTGGGACTCGGGCAACTGCTCGGCCAACACCACGCCGCCGTGCACGCGGAGGCCCAGAGCCGGCCACCGGCGGAACGGCGCACGCTCGAGCAGATGCACGCCCTCGACCGCGCCGTCGCCTGGCTACCCTGGGACAGCCAGATGCGCGCGCTCCGCACCCGCCTGCGCTTCGCGCTCGCGCACGCGCGCAAGGATCAGGCAGCCCTGCGCGAGTTGCTCGCACCGGGCGGTGACGTCGACCGGCTCCTGCGCCTCGCCCCGCACAGCACCGCCAATCTGCTCACCTCCGCCGAAGTCGCATCGGCCGGCGGGGAAGTGTCCCGGGCCTCCGCGTGGCTCACGCGCATCCTCGAACTCGACCCACCCAACCCGGAGGCACGCCTGTTCCTGGCGACGATCCTCGTCGCGCAGGGGGACGCGCCGCGCGCGATCGAGATGCTGTACGCCGAGGGTCGACCCCATCCGCGCCTCCTCGCCGACCTGCCCCGCCACTTCGTCGACCTCGCGGCGACCACGACGGGTCCAGCCAGCGACCTCCTGCAGGGAGAGGCCGAGTTCTTCGCGGCCTTCCTCGCCCTGCGTTCGCACCCGGAGGCCGAAGAGACCGCGCAACTCCTCGCCCGCCTGGCCACCGGACAGACGACGCGCGGGCGGCGAGACCTGCGTCCTGCCATCCTGATCGCGTCCCGGCTCCTCTCCCTCGGGGATCGTCCGGCCGTCGAGGCCGCGGCGGAGAGGCTCCCCAGGCAGGTGCCGCTCACCGCCCCACAGCGGGTGCTTCTGTCCGAATTCCTCGCCCCGCTGCGCGCGTTCCCTGGCTGGTCCGCCGCGCTCGGCGGCTGACTCCGTCCCCGACCTCGCGGTACAACCACACCCGGCATGATCGACCTGCGCCGCATCCTGGTCCCCACCGACTTCTCGCTGCCGGCCCAGCACGCGCTGCGCTACGCCATCGAGTTCGCCAAGAAGTTCTCCGCCGAGATCTGCCTCGTGCACGTGGTAGAGCCACCGGCATACTCCTTCGCCCGCTCCGGCCCCATCGGTGAGTCCGAAGAACAACGGAGCGCGTACGAGTGGTTCGACCAGCAGCTCCGCAACCAGGCCCGGGACGAGGTGCCGGAGTCGATCCCGACGCGGACGATCCTGCTCAAGGGTCCTCCGGCGAGCGAGATCCCCGCCTGCGCGGCGCGTGAGGAGTGCGACCTCATCGTCATGGCGACGAGCGGCCGGAGCGGACTCACCGATGTGCTCCTCGGCAGCACGGCGGAACGTGTGCTGCGGCGCGCGCCGTGCCCGGTGATGACGGTACATCAGCGCGAGACGCGGGGCTTCATCGGGGCCGCCGGCGAGGAGCCGTGGCGCGACGCATGAGCACTCTTTCCCTCTGACGCAAACCGATCCGGAATCCCTGGCCTACCCTCGCTCGGCGGGTCGGCTATGGTTGGGGGTCTTCGTGGCGCCTGCCCCCAGGCACCCCGGCCCTTTCTGTTCTCATCCAACCAACCTCACCGGAGGCCCATGCGTACCTTCGTTCTCTCAGCCCTCGCCCTCGCCAGCGTCGTCTGCGCCCAGCAGCCCGCCAACGAGATGTCTCCCACCGCCGGCGGCACGGTCACCGGCCCGCTGCACGGTCCCGACTGCCAGACCGTCCGCGCTCCGTTCAATGTCACCGCCACGTGCGGCCTCAACGACATCCGCATCCTGGGCATCGCCAACACGGAGTACACCGTCGCCGGCAACACCAGCCGCAAGTGGTTCTTCTCCGGCACCAACGGCGGCTCGGTCGGCCCCCAGAAGGTCTACGTCTACGACGCCGACCGCGCCAACAACCCGATCGCCGCAACCGCGCGCAACATGAACCAGCACCCGGGCATGATCTCGGCGTTCTGGGGTCACCGCGACGGCGAAGGCTACACGTACATCGACACCACCACCGCGACCGTCAAGTCGGTCGTCCTGTTCGGTGACGAAGGGCGCAACATCCACGTCCTCAACGCGATGACCGAGACGTGGCTCGGCTCGTTCAACCTGGCGACGTACTCGACGGCCACCACTCGTGGCGTCGCGTGCCGCCCGAAGAACGCGTTCGCCGACCAGCAGATCTACGTGTACGTCTGCGACTTCAGCAACCTCATCGAGGAATGGGAACTCGACCTGGCGACCGGCGCGGCGACCCGCACCGCCAACGTCGGCATCCCGAACCCGGGCGCCGGCTACGGCCTGAGTTGCTTCGAGTACAACGGCAAGTGGTACCTCGGGCATCACGGCCAGATCGCGAACACCTGCACCGCCGCCGGCGCGGGTCTCGTCAAGATCACGATCATGGACCTGACCGCGGGGAACTACGGCACGGTGGTGTGGAGCCGGACCTGCGACACGTCGATCCCCGGCGCCGCGCCGAACGTGGCCGGCGGCATCGCGGGGGGCCTCCAGCACGCGTGGATCAACGGCCAGCCGGTCCTCGCCGGCCTGCAACAGGCGACCGCCGACACGGCGGGCTTCGTGTCGTACGGCGGCTTCGGCGTCAACGGCGCGGCGGACTGCGGCTCGCAGATCCTCAGCGTGAACGGCGCTCCGACCGCCGGGGCGATCAGCGGCGCGAGCCTGCTGGGCACGCCGCCCGCGAGCATCTGCATCCTCGCGCTCGCCGGCCCGGCGCTGGCTGGCCTGCCGTTCGCGCCGTTCAACCCGGCGTGCACGCTGGACACGTTCCCGATCGCGCTGACGATCGGGTTCCCGCCGGCCAACCCGAACGGCGACACGGCCATCAGCTTCCTGGTGCCGGCGACGTTCTCGGGTGACCTCGGCTACGACTCGGTGTGCTTCAACGGCGCGTGGACGTCGAGCAACCCCGTGACCGTGCACGTGACGGCCGCGCCCTTCTAGCATTTCCCCTTCTAGCAAGCGGTTGCCCGCCCTGCGGGCGAGTCACGCGTGAGACCCGGGGTCGCGAGACCTCGGGTCTCTGCGTGTACGGGTGGCGAGCCGAGGGCGTCGCGCGAGTACGCTTCACCCGTCGTGCGCCGAGTCGTGTTCGCAACCCTGCTGGTCCCGCTGCCGTTGTGGGTGGCGCTCGGTTGCGACGGCAGGGCGGAGCCGCCGGCGAGCGGCACCAGCTACGCCGGCTACGTCGACGATGGGCTGTGTGCGGACTGCCACGGGGGGATCGCGACCAGCTACCGCGAGGTGGGCATGGCGCGTTCGCTGTACCCCGCGTCCGCGGGCTTCCTCGCCGGCGACGGGGCTCCGGCGAACATCTACCACGCGCCGAGCCAGCGCCACTACGAGACCTTCGTGCGCGACGGCTGGCTGCACGTGCGTCGGTACCAGATCGACGAACGCGGCGGGCGTCGCAACGTGTTCGAGCAGCGCTTGGACTGGGTGATCGGGTCCGGCAACCACGTGCGCAGCTACGCGTTCGCAACGCCGTCCGGGGAGTTGTTCGCCGCGCCGCTGAACTACTACGCGGAGCAAGGGACGTGGGCCATGGCGCCCGGGTACGACTCGCGCGATCACTTCGGCTTCACGCGTCCGATCCCCCGCGCGTGCATGTTCTGCCACAACGCCTACCACGGGAGCGAAGCGCACTCGGACCGCTTCGGCGACCGCGAGACCTTCCCCGCGAACCTCCCGCACGGCATCGGCTGCCAGCGCTGTCACGGCCCCGGCAAGGAGCACGTGGAGTTGGCGAGCGGGAAGGGTGACGACGCGGCGGTCCGCCGCTCGATCACCAACCCCGGACGGCTGCCGCAGGCACAGCGCGACGATGTCTGCTTGCAGTGCCACCTGCAGCCGACCGCCAAGCTCGAGAGCCGGCAGGTGCGCTTCGGTCGGGACATGTTCTCGTACCGTCCCGGCCAGCCGCTGCGCGACTACCTCGTCGCCCTCGAGTTCGAGTCACCGGGCGAGGACGGCCCCGCCGAGCGTTTCCAGATCAACCACCATCCCTACCGCCTCCGCCAGAGCCGTTGCTTCACGGAGTCCGAAGGCCGGCTGGTCTGCACGACCTGCCACGACCCACATCGCAAGCGGCGCGACGAGGAGGCCGCGGCCCACTACCGCACCCGCTGCCTGAGCTGCCACACGCTCGATCCCGACGCGCATGCGCAACTGCACGGTGGCACGAGCCCGGCGGACTGCGTGGGGTGCCACATGCCGACCCGTCGGCCGCACGACGTGGTGCACGCCCTGGTGACCGACCATCGGATCGAGCGCCGACCACTGGCAGACCCGACGCGGGAGCGAACGGAGACCGGCAAACCGCGCGAGGCCGCTCCCCGACTCTACGGGTCCGACCACGGACTCGACGCGGCAGAGGCGGAGCTGTACCTCTTGCACACGCGGGTCCGCGAGGGCAACGCCACCGCAATCGACGCTCTCGCCGCGGCACTCGCGCGCGCGGGCACGCAACAAGCCGAGCCCTACCTCACGCTCGCCCACGCCCAGCACGCTCGCGGCGACGCTCGGCAGGCCGAGGCCACGCTGCGAGCCGTGCTCGCCCGCGACCCGCGCTGCGTCGCAGCCCTGGTCGCCCTCGGCAGCCTGCGCTCTCTCATGGGTGAACAAGCCGACGCCGCCGACCTCCTGCGCCACGCGTTGGAACTCGACCCGCAGTCGCCCGAGGCCCACCATGAGCTGGCCGAGACCCTGCGCCTCGCGGGGCGTCCCGCGGAAGGGCTGCCCCACGCCGAAACGGCGACCCGCCTGCGTCCCGTGTTCGTGGCCGCGTGGCTGACGACGGCACGCGTCCACGTCGACCTGCATGCGCGGTCTGCGGCACGCGCCGCCCTGGTGCGCGCCAGCGAGGTGGATCCCGGCCCGAGCGCTCCCTACGAGGCGCTCGCCGCGCTGCAGGCCGAGGACGGCGAGCGCGCGGCGGCGCTCGACACGCTCCGGATCGGCGCGCGCTTCGCGCTCGATCCGCGCCGACTCGAGATCAGCCTGACGCAGTCGCTCCTGCTCGGGTCCGAGGGCAACCCGAGCGCGCTCGCCGAAGGCCTGCGCCTCGCAACCGACCACGCCCGGGCCCGCGCTGCCGATCCGGAGGCGGGCCTCCTGCTCGCCCTGGCCCTGTTGCTCGCCGATCGCCCCGAAGCAGGTGAGCGCCAGGCCGACGTCGCCGAACGCGCGGGCGCCGACACCGCGAGCTGTGCCCTGCTCCGGGCGGTGGCATGCGCGACGCGTCTCTCCGATCCGGTGCCGCGACGTAGCCCGGAAAAGCCGAGCCGCTCGGCAAAATACACGACGACGATGTAGCCGCCGCCCTCGAGGTCGCCGCGCGCCTCCCGCGCCGCCGGCAGCAGCCGCTC
>CAYQMF010000005.1:42900-112701 GCA_964418595.1 uncultured candidatus Brocadiaceae bacterium | reverse complement strand
TTCGGCGATCGCAGGAAGGCGATGCTGGAGGATCTCGCGGTGCTCACCGGCGGCATGGTGGTCGCCGAAGAGGCGGGTCTCACGCTGGAGAAGGCCGAGCCCACGGTGCTCGGGCGCGCGCGGCGCGTGGAGATCGACAAGGACGACACCACCATCATCGGCGGCGCGGGCGATCCCAAGGCGATCGACGCGCGCGTGGCGCAGATCAAGCAGCAGGTGGAAGAGGCGACCAGCGACTACGACAAGGAAAAGCTGCAGGAGCGCGCCGCCCCCCTCTCGCGCGGCGTTGCGCTGATCCGCGAGGGCGCGGCCACCGAGACCGAGATGAAGGAGAAGAAGGCGCGCGTCGAGGATGCGCTGCACGCCACGCGCGCGGCGGTCGAGGAGGGCATCCTCCCCGGCGGCGGCGTCGCATTGCTTCGCGCGCAGGGCGCCATCAAGAGCCTCAAGCTCGAAGGCGACGAGCGCATCGGTGCCGAGATCGTGCGCCGCGCGATCGAAGCCCCGATCCGCCAGATCGCCAAGAACGCCGGCGTCGATGGCTCGATCGTCGTCCAGACGGTCCTCGCCAAGAACGAGTACGGTTACGGCTACAATGCCGCCTCCGACACCTACGAGGACCTGCAGAAGAGTGGCGTGATCGACCCCTGCAAGGTCACGACCGCGGCGCTGCAGAACGCGGCATCCGTCGCGACCCTCCTGCTCACCACCGAGGCGCTGATCTCGACCGTTCCCGAGAAGAAGGGGAAGAAGGGCGCCGGCGGCGGTGAGGACGAGATGGGCGACATGGACTACTAGGCGAGCGATGGCCGAGCTTGCTCGGCCATCGCGGGTGCCTACCTGTTGTCGGCCGCGACCGCCGCGGCAGCGGCCGCGGCGAGGCACGAGCCGCGGACGCTCCCGCGGCGCCTCTCTGGCGAGTGCCGTCCATCAGTCCACACGGGCTCGCCGTTCTGGCGGGCCCGCGCCACGTACGGGGTCAGTTTCCGATCAGTACCGTCGGCTCCAGGTTCGAGAGCCGGAGCGAGGCGGTGCGCGGATCGAACACGGCCAACTGGAAGAACAGCGTGACGTCGACGGCCGACGGCGGCATCGAGAACTGCACGTCCTGCGTCCGGGTCGGGCCGAACGGGAACACGGCGAGGCTGGTCAGCGGTGCAGCGAGGCGGAGCACGCCCCAGTCCGGCGTCACGAAGCGGGTCGGACCCACCGGCGACCAGAACCACGCGGCGATCGCCGTCGGCGCGGGACCTCGCATGCGCATGTGCAGGACCCGACCGGCGCTCGCCAGGCCCGCCTGGGTCAGTTGGAGATCGGCGCCCAGCAACAGCGACGGGTGCGCGCCTTCGACGAGCACCACGCAGTCGTCGTCGCCATCGGTGTCGAAGTCCTCGACGACGAAGCCGCGGACACGGGTCGAGCCGTGGATCGGCTGCATGGCGGCGCCCGAGAAGTTGCCCAGCACGTCGCCGGCAAGCGTCCACAACGCCGCCCCCTGCTCCGCGCCGAGCAGGATGACGGGCGGGGCGCCGCGCGCCTGCAAGACGACCACGTGATCGATCGGGGCGGGCAGGCTGGCAGGCAGACGCACGGCGCTGCGATCCACGAGCCGTCCCGTGCCGTCGTTCACGAGGAGCAACAACGGCTGCGTCACCGCGCCACGCAGCGCGACCAGCAGGTCGAGGTCGGAGTCGCCGTCGAGATCCTCGAGAACCGCCGATGCGAGGCCCAGGCTCGCGGCCGGAGCGGCAGTGGGGAGGGCCGTGAACAGCGGCGGCGTGTTCGTCGTGCTCCGCAGGTAGACATCGATCGTCAGGCCGCGCGCGCCGAAGCCCAGCACGACCGCGTCCGCCCGGCGGTCGCCGTTCAGATCCCCCACCAGGATCCGCTGCACCGGCTCGGACGGCAACGCGGGGGAGAAGGCACCCGGAGTCTCGGCGAACGTCGTCCCACTGTGGGCGAGGAGGGTGAGACCTCGCACGGTGTCCGCGATCACGATGTCGTCGACGCTGCGAGGCAGGGAGTTGGCGAGGATGCCCCGGATCGAAGCCACGTCGAGCAAT
Source organism: uncultured candidatus Brocadiaceae bacterium (assembly GCA_964418595.1). GTDB lineage: Bacteria > Planctomycetota > UBA1135 > UBA1135 > UBA2386 > CAYQMF01. The sequence goes on along the minus strand of CAYQMF010000005.1, from coordinate 110,638 downwards.
CCCTGCTGAGCGACCGCCGGCAGGCGCGCACTCAAGTCGCGGTAGACGCCGGCCTGCAAGACCATGAGCCGCAGCCCCGGCGGCGTCGCCGATCCGTTCGCAGCGTCCGCGACCACGAGCAGATCGCGGTCGGGCGTGTCGAACGTCGCGCGGCTCACGCGCGTGATCCCGCGCAGGTTGATGGCGGCGATCGCGCCGTTGCGCTCGACGAAGCGCGCCGCGCCGCGGGGATCGGCGTAGAGGACGCCCCCGCTGTCGCCGAACGTCACCAGATCGAAGTCGCCGTCCCCATCGTGGTCGACCGCGGCGCCTGCCGTCGGGGTAGTGCCCAGGGCGCCGATGGGGAACGAGATCGCCTCCGTGTCCACGAAGGCGGCGCCGCGACCGCGACCGAGCAGGAAGCTGTCCCGCACGACAGTGGTGCCCGATCGACCGCCACCCGCGAACACGTCGATGTCGCCATCGAGATCGGTGTCGCCGACGGCCAGACACGACCTGGGCGCCGTGGCGAGTGGCGCCAGCGTCATCGTCATGTCGAAGCGCGGGAGTCCGTTGCTCAGTCCGATGCGCAGGCGACCGTCGGCCTGCAGCACCAGCACGTCGTTCGCCCCGTCCCCGTTCGTGTCCGCGATGACGACGCGCAGCGCAGCAGCGTCCAGGGTGAACGGCGTGGGCAACGCGTGCTGCACGAGGCTGCCGTTGGAGAGGAGCAGGAAGTCCAGTGACGCCGGCAGGGGCGACGCTCGCGCCAAGACGAGGTCGTCGCGACGGTCGCCATCCAGGTCTCCCACTGCGACGGCCGTGTACGCACCCCGCACCGGGAGCGGACGCTGCTGGAGGAAACCGCCGAGCCCGTTGTCGAGCACGAACGGCACGGTCTGCACCGGACTCGCGACCACGATGTCGTCGTCACCATCGCCATCGGCATCGATGATGGCCATGCGTGGCGACTGCAGGATCAGGTTCGGATTGAGCAGACCGGGGGCGTCGAGATGGCTGCCGTCCAGTTGGCCCACCAGGATCTGGGCCCGCCCTTGATCGGGCACCATCAGGATCTCGTCCGGTGGCACGTGGTCGAAGTCGAACGCGATGGCCTGCGCCACGGGCGCGATCGGCGCCGGCAGGAGAAAGGGCGCCGCGAGGAAGGCTCCCGTCCCGTCGTTCCACCACACCGACGGCGGCGCGCCGTTCTGGACCACGATCAGATCCGGCGTGATGCCACCGGGGCGGAGGCGTCCCAGTGCCAGCGACCGTACCCCCCCGGCGAACGGCATCAGAGGTCGCGCAGGATGCAGCTCGTACCTTCCGCTCGCGCGCTGCAACAACACGTGCACGCCGCGCTCCGACGCGCGCAGCAGGTCCATCAGGCCATCGCCGTCGAGATCGGCGATCACCGCGTCGACCGCCGCCGGGAGCCCCGCGGGCAGACGCAGCCGCTCCTCGGCGAGATGCGTCGCGGTCGAGACTTGCGCAGGCACGAGCCCCGCCCAGGCCAGCGCCACCGAAACCGCCAACGGCCACAGCCGGGGCGGGGTACATGGCAACGCGCTCACTGGGGGTGGCTCAAAGGGACTGCTGGTGAGTGTCCGCGATCACGCCGCGGCCGGACGCACCAGGATTTTGTCACACGAAGCCGCCCAAGGTCGTGACCCCTCCTGGCGTGGAGACCTCGGGCCCGCCCGCCCCCATGACACGGACTCGTCAGCGCCGCCCTCCCCCGCCCCGCCTTTCAGGCGGCGCGCTCTGGCCTGGTCGCCGCAGCGGGGCCGATGCGCCTCCCGCCTCCTCGGCTCACCCCGCGTTGCGGCGACCCCAGAAAGCCTGAGCCGGATCGCGCTGCCCTTTCAGGCGGCGCGCTCTGGCTAGGTCGCCGCAGCGGGGCCGATGCGCCTCCCGCCTCCACGGCTCACCCCGCGTTGCGGCGACCCCAGAAAGCCTGAGCCGCGCCGCCCGAAGGGCGGCTCGGTTCAGAACTGGAAGGGGAGGACCAGATACCGCAGCTCGGCGCGCGGGCTGTTCGGGCTGAGCGCGCGAGCCGGATCGACGTTGCCCGCGCCCACTTCCGAGAACGCGGAGTTGAACACCAGGTCGTACTGCACCGCCACGGCGCCCTTGGTGCCGTTGTTGGTCTTCCCGAGTTCGCGGATCTGCCGCATCACGTCGGGCCGCTGCAGGTCGAGCGTGTAGAGGAACTTGTTCGGGTCGTTCGGGATGCGGTTGGGATCGTTGGCGCCCTGCACCGCGATCTTGGGGTTGGTGTGGAAGGCAAACCCGACACGCACATTGATGAGCGGGACGTTGCGCCCGTTCTCACTGGCCGTGGCGCCGAAGCCCTCGCCCTGCGAGTTGCGGAACCCGACCATCTGGGCGACGACCTGCGCCGTCGCGATGGTCTCCTCGGGCAGCGGACCCGCGTCCGTGCTCAGGTACAGCTCGCTGCCGGAGTGGGCGAGGATCCGGAACGACCCGACGATCGTGCCCAGCGTGTCGCGCAGCCTGGCGCGGTAGCCGGTGTAGCGATCCGGAGTCTGGGCCAGCACGGCGGACGCCGCGGCGAGCACCAGCCGGTACGCCGGCTGACCCTGCCACGTGCTGGCCGTGAGTCCGGCCACGGGCGCGGGGTTCGTCATGACCGGGACCACGTCCTCCTCGACGCCCAACGACGTCTGACGGTAGCGCACGTAGCCCTGCGCCTCGTTCGCCTGCGCGAACGTGCCGGAGAACAGGTACGTCGGACCCGCCTTCAGGCTCGTGAAGGGGTTGGTCGGGTCGCTCGTGTCGACCTGCTCGACGAACGTACGGGCTGCGGTCGACGTCCCGGTCGCATCGGCGAGCCGCGCAGTCGCCCCGGTGTCGATCCAACGGGACCGCAGCCGGGACAGCGGGCCGAACGGCGCGGGCAGCAGGATCGGCGATGGACGGATATCACCCTCGCCGTGATTGTTGCGCTGCAGGGTCACCGTGTTGCCGGTGTCGTCCTTGCGCTCGCTGCCCGTCTCGTTCGGGAAGCCGCGCCAACCGACGTAGCGAACCTTCTCGGAGCCGGTGATCGCCGGGCCACCCTGCCGGTGCGGATTCGGGCTGCGCAGCCCGATGTCGAGCTTGGCGTCATCCGGGTAGAAGAAGATGTTGTCGTCGAGACGCGTGTTGGTCCCGTCGCCGTCCTGGGCGATCGGCAGGTTGTCGCCCGGGGGCGCCATGAGCTGCACGACGCCGAGGCCACCGAAGCCGCCCACCGGGTTGAAGTCCCAGACCGACCCGGACGACGGGCCACCCTTGCCCGGGTACTTGCCGGAGATCGGATTGCCCTGGAACGGACCGCGGTAGCACACGCCACCATCCGCGCTCACCGCGAAGTCGTACGCGCGGTTCTGGTTGCTGGTGGGGAGGCCGTCCGCATAGGGCGCGCCATGCGCCGTGATGTGGATGCCGCTGCCCGCCATCAGGACGACCATGCCGCCCGACCCGCCACCGCCGCCGCCGGCGTTGCCGTTCGTGCCAGCCTGCTCGCCACCGCCGCCATCACCGCCGTCGGCGTTGATGCGACCCTGGCCGCGAACGATGATCCGACGCAGGGCCTTGATGATGATCACGCCACCACCGGCGCCCGCACCACCGCCCTTCTGGTCGTTGATGAACGCCGCGTTCGGAGCGCACACGCCGCCCGTGTCGCCGCCACCACCGCCGCCCGTGCCACCGCGGGGCAGAGGGAACTCGCCCGCGATGCGCAGCTGCCGGTTGAGGTCGACGGCCGAGCCCCAGAAGTTGTTGTCGGCGCGGGAGTCCGAGAACAGCAGCGGGCCAGCATCGGCCTGCGGACCGAGGTTGTTGCTGCACATCGCACCACCCTTGCCGCGCATGACGCGGAAGCCGGTCGCCGCGTTGAACTCGGTGAAGTAGTCAGGGTCGCCGAAGGTGGCGTAGCTGCCGCCGCCGCCACCACCGCCGCGGTTGCAACCCGAGCGCGTGCAGGAGTGCACGCCACCGCGGCCGCCGCCGGCGGGGATCTGGTTGGAACCGAAGCCGGGCTCGCCGCTCATCGACGTGTCGTTCGTGCGCGGGCTGCCACGACCACCGTTGCCACCGCCGCACCCGCCGACGCCACCGGGCGTGGGGAAGTTGGCGGAGTTGAGCGTATCGACACGGGCGCCGTTGCCGCCCTGCACGGTCAGCTCGCCTTCGACGACGAAGTCGCCGGTGACGAGCCACACCATCGGCTTCGTGCCGATGCCACGCACGGTCACGCCGGCGGGGATCGTCACGTTGCGGAACTGGAACACGCCGCCCGACACGTTGAACGGTGCGCCGTTGGCGGGCGAGATCTGCGTGAAGTCCGTGTTGAGGTTGACCTCGCGCACCGTCGGCCGGTAGTCGAACTCGGTCTCACCGCCTTCGAACGCGAAGCTGGCGCGTGCATAGCCGATGCCGAGATCGGCGACGGGCTCCAGGAAGGGTGCTTCGAAGTTGATGTTCTCGCCCGACTCGAAGTTCTCGGCGATCGCGTCGAACTGCGGCGCGCGCGCCGACTCGGTCTGGAACTGGAAGACGACCCGCTGGTAGTCCGCGTTGCCGCGATTGCTCTCGCCGGCGAGATCCTCGAGCTTGGCGTCGGCGATCACGCGCACCGTCGCACCGTTCGGGAGCACGCCCGCCGGACGCAGCACCACCGTGCTGCCCTCGTTCGTGTTCACCTCGACGTCGACGTGCGCAGGGATCCACGCATCGCGCCCGTACTCCGGATCGTCGTACTCCAGATAGATCCGGCCCTTCTGCTCCGCGGTGATCGTGCGGGGATCGATGTTCGCGGGGTTGGGATCCAATCGCGTCGGAACGTTCGCCGACACGGGGTTGAGCGGCTGGTCGAACTCGATCCGCACCTCGACGCTCTGCTGGCCCTTCTTGCCGAGGCTGGCCACGCCGTTGGTCGAGGGCGTGACGGAGCCCTTCACGAACTGCGGCCCGCCGAACCCGGTGTCGCGGAACAACTGCGACGGAGTCTGGCCGTCGACCGTGCGGAACGCGAGCGTGAACGGCTGGCTGAGCGCTTGCCCGAGCTGATCCTGCAGCGTCGCGCCGCGCCGCGGATCACCCTGCGCGAGTTGCAGCAGGTAGCGACGCGCGGCCTTGAAGCCGCCGTTGCTGTAGTCGTCGTTGTCCGGGAACGCCGGGCGGAACTCGAGCACGCGTTGGTTGCGGCTGCCGTCGCTCGTCGGGGCCGACCCCAGCGCGAACGTGCCGCGCGGCTGCTCCTGCAGGGAGACGCCGTTGAGGTCGAAGACCGCGAAGCTCACCGAGTTCAGGTTCGCCGTCGCGATATCGACGTCGCGGCTGAAGGTGAACTTGATCGGATCGTTCAGGAAGACCTGCGAGTCCGGCAACGGGTCCGTGGCCAGCACCAGGAAGTCGCCACCGGTGCCGCGGATGGCGCCAGGCGCGCTACTTCCACCGGAGCACCCGGCGAGGATGGCGACACCCAGAGCGGAGACACGAGCGCTTAAACTGAGCAATCTCATGGACTTGGATCTTGCGTGAGAGGCGGCGACTGCGGGTGGGCTGACCGGCGGGAGAGGACCGGCCGGAATGGCCGCGGAAGTCTAGCACAGGGGGATTGGCTCAGAACAGACCATGGATTCCTGCCCGACCTCCGGGGTGGCGCCCTTCCCTCCATCGGCAGAACCGACCCGCCGACGCAACCCCTTCCCTGGACTCCGCGTGCGGGATCCGAGGCCCGATCCCCCGCTCGCAAGGCGGATCAGGCGCGCAGCGCCTGAAGGATCCGATCGTGCACGTCGCGCGCGTCGACCCGGTCCGCAGCCGCGGGGCGGTGCGAGTCGATGAAGACCGGCCCCAGGCCCGGGTCCTCGAAGCGCCGACCATGCGTGCCGCCGACGATACTGGGGTCGGTGCCGATCACGTCGACGAGGTAGCGGAAGCCGAGCAGCTTGCGCGCCAGGGCCTTGGCGATCCGGACCTTGGGGAAGGCGAGCTTGGGATCGACGAAGAGCTCCGTCGGGTCGTAGCCGGGCTTGCGGTGGATGTCGACCGTCGGCGCGAAGTCGGGACGGCGCGCCTCGTCGAGCCAGTAGTGGTACGCGAACCAGCAGCCCGGCTCGGCGACGCAGATGAGTTCGCCCGCGCGGTCGTGGTCCAGCCCTTCGTCGCGTTGCCCGACGCGATCGAGGACGGCGGCCACCCCCGGCAGCCTGCGCAGCTCGCGTTGCAGCGGCGCGACGTCGTCGCCCGACCGCACGTAGACGTGTGCGATCTGGTGGTCGGCCACCGCAAACGCGCGCGACGCACCGGCATCGAGGAGCTGCCCGTGGCTCGTCTCCTGGACGCGGAGCCAGCCGCGCTCGTGGAGCCAGCGGTTGAGGAACACCGGCTTCGTCGCCGCCTCGATCCCGTACTCCGACAGGACCATGACGCGCGCCCCGCGCGCGCGCGCCTGGTCGATGAGCTTGCCGGCGACGGCGTCCACGTCGGCGACCGCCCGTTGCGAACGAGGGTCATCGGGCCCGTAGCGCTGGTGGTCGTAGTCGAGATGTGGCAGGTACACGAGCGCGAGCGAGGGGTCGTGGCGCTCGATCACCTCGCGCGCGCACTCGGCGATCCAGCGCGTCGAGCTGAGGTCCGCACCCGGCCCCCAGAACTTGAAGAGCGGAAACGGCCCCAGCGTCTTCTGCAGCTCCGCCTGCAGGTCCGCCGGCTCCGAATACAGGCCCGGCCGCTTCAGGCCATCGGCGTGGTACTCGGGCCGCGGCGTCACGCTCCACGCGACGTCGGCGTACATGTTGAACCACCAGAAGAGCTTGGCGCACGTGAAGCCCGGGTCGGCCTGCTTCGCGACCTCGTAGAACTTCGCGCCCTGCACGAGCTGGTTGGCCTGCCGCCACAGCCACACCTGCGCCAGGTCGCGGAAGTACCAGCCGTTGCCGACGATGCCGTGCTCGCGCGGCAGCTTCCCCGTCAACCACGTCGCCTGCACGGAGCACGTCACCGCCGGCAGGATCGTGTGCATCGGCGCCGCGAAGCCCTCGTCGGCGAGCCGACGGATGGCCGGCGCATGCGCCAGGTCCTTCGGCCGCAGACCGACGACATCGAGCACGAGCAGCTTCATCGCGGCGCGCAGTCAACGCGGATCGTCCGGGCAGGACAAGGAGGATCCGGGTCGCGATCGGCGCGGGGAAACCGCGCGACTTCATCGGGCGGGCGGACTAGAACGGCGCCATGCGTCACGAGTCGGCCCTGGAGCGCTCGCATCGAAGCCTGCCACCACCGTGGGATCGGATCTTCTCGCTGGGGACTCGCTGCGTCGTGTGGACGCTCCTGTTCGGCGTCCTCTACATCCTGCGGCCGTTCTTCCTCCTGATCTTCCTGACCTTCGTCTTCGCCTACATCCAGGGCCACGGGGTCGACGGCCTGCAGAAACGGATCAAGAACCGCGTGGCGCGCGCGGTGCTCGTCGCGCTGGTGCTGCTGGGGTTCCTCGGCGCGGTCGGCTACTTCCTGGCGCCGCGCCTGACGGAGCAGGTGCAGGAGTTCGCGGGTTCCTACCAGAAGCACCTCGACAACCTCAACAAGACGGTGCGTGCGCTCCCCGACAACCTGCAGTTGCCGGGGCGCTATGCCGAGCAGCTCAAATCGTTCGAGGTCGGCGAGATCCTCGACGACCTCCTCGGCTTCGGCATCGCCGGCGAGCCGACCGGCGAAGGTGCGGACGGTCCTGGCGAGAAGCCGCCGCCGGGCCCCAACCAGCGCGAGGCCCTGCGCCACTCGATCGAGAAGCTGCAGTCGCTGGCGGGCAACCTGCTGTCCGTCGGCGGCACGTTCCTGCTGTCGCTCCTGTTCTCGTTCCTGATCGTGCTCGACCTGCCGGGGCTCGTGCGCTCCGTGAACGGACTGCGCGACACGAAGGTCGGGTTCATCTACGACGAGGTCGCCGACAACATCCAGGACTTCGGACGCGTGCTGGGCACCGCGCTCGAAGCGCAGCTCTTCATCGCGATCGCCAACACGATCCTCACCGCCATCGGCCTGTGGGCCATGGGCCTGCCGGGCCTCGTGTTCCTGTCGACCATCGTCTTCTTCGGGAGCTTCATCCCGGTGGCCGGGGTGTTCCTCAGCTCGACCCCCATCTGCCTCGTCGCGCTGCAGGTGTCCGGCGTGAAGCTGATGCTGGTCGGGATCGCGCTGATCCTCATCATCCACTTCATCGAGGCCTACTTCCTCAACCCGCGCATCTTCGGCCACCACTTCCGGATGAACGCGGTGCTCGTGCTCATCGTGCTCACCGTGGGCGGCAAGCTGTTCGGGATCTGGGGCCTCGTGCTCGGCCTGCCGGTCGTGAACTACTTCTTCGCGCACGCCATCCGCTACCGCAAGGACGAGGTCGAAACGGCGAGCGGGGACCCGCCGCCACAGCCGGCGGCTGGCTGATCCACCCGCCCACGCGGGCCACACCGATCAACCCGCGCCCGCGCTGACGATCGCGACGCGATCGGGCCGCAGGTGCGCCTGCGCCACGCGCTGCACGTCGGCGGGCGTCACCGCCCGGATGAGGTCGGGGTAGCGCTCGATGTAGTCCGCACCCAGGTCGAACTTGTGCACGAGGTGTGCGAACTGCAGCAGGTTGGCGTTGCGTTCGAGACCCAACGCGAAGCTGCCGGTGAGATACGCGTGCACATCGGCCACCTCGTCGTCGGTCGGTGGCTCGGCGCGCAGTCTCTCCATCTCCGCGATGAACAGGTCGATGGCACGTTGGCGGTGCTCCGCGGAAGTGCCGATGTACGCGGTGAAGGTCCCCGGCTCCTCCCCGGCGCTGTTGGTGACACCGGCGAACACCGAGTAGCAGAGGCCCATCTCGTCGCGCAGCTTCTTCGGGACCCGCGACGTGAACCCGCTCCCGCTGCCGAGCACGTGGTCCATGACCTGGAGGGCGTAGAAGTCGGGATGCGTGCGCCGGATGCCGACGTGCCCCAGGTAGACGTGCACCTGTTCGCGCGGCATCGCGATGTGTTCGGTCGTCGACCTGGTCCGCAGGAGCGGCTCGACCACCGCGGGTCGTTCCGCCGGAGGGCGCCGGAAGCCGCGGAACGAGCGCTCGAGGAGATCGAGCATCGCGTCGGTCGGCATCGGCCCCGCCGCGATGACGTAGCCGCCCTTCGGCACGAACCAGCGCGCATGGAACCGCCGCAGGTCTGCCGGCGCGAAAGCGCGCACGATCTTGGCCGTGCCCTTCACTGGCCGAGCATACGGATGCGCGCCGTACACCAGCGCTCGGAAGCGCTGCGCGGCGACCGTGCGTGGGTTCTCCGCGTCGGCGAGGATCTCGGCCAGCACCTCGTCGCGCACCCGGGCTGTCTCCTTGGCCGGGAAGGCCGGTGCCGCGATCGTCTCGACGAGATAGGGAACCGCCTTCGCCGCCACCGCCGCCGGGCACCAGAGGGAGGCGCCCGCCGTGTTGCCTTCGAGGCCACCGCCGAGGTTCTCGACGGCGAGGGCGAGCGCGTCGCCGCTCCGCTTCTTGGTGCCCTCGTCGAGGCAATCGCCGACGAGATTGGCGAGGCCGGCCTCCGCGCGACCCTCGTTGCGGCAGTCGACGCGCAGCACCGCGCCGCATGCGAAGGTCTCGACACCGGGATTGCGCACCGCCAGGAGGGTGAGGTCCGAAGCAAGCCGGCGCTCGCCCGTCTCGAGCCGGAGCGGCGTGCTCATGCGCGCTTCTTCGTCCTTCGCGCTGCCTTGCGCCGAGGCGTCGTGGGCGACTTGTCGGCGGAACGAGCGGCGCGACGTCGCGGCGGACGCGAGGTCCCGCCTTCCGTGGGCAACGACCACACGGTCGTCCAGCGGTCCGGCGCGAAGTAGCGCGCCGCGACGTCGCGCACGCGCGCGGCATCCACGGCCCGGTAGCGCGCGGCGAGGCCCTCGATGGTCCGGTGGCCCCCCGGCACTGCCGACTCGAACCGGCCGAGCTTGAGGGCACAGTCGAGCACGGCCTCCTCGTCGAACTGCAACGCCGCGTCGATCTGCGTCCAGGTGCGCTTCAGCTCCGCGGCCGTCGGCCCCTTCGCCGCGAGCGTCGCGATCTCCTCGCGCAACACCGCCTCGGTGCGCTCCCGCGATGCGCCCGGCTTGAGCTCCGCCATCACCCAGAACACCCCGGGGTCCTCGCGCGACTCGTTGTTCACGCTCACGTCGGATGCGAGCCCCAGCTCCTGGACGACGCGGCGGTACAGCCGCGACGACCGACCGCCGCCCAGCACCTGCGCCACGATGTCGAGCGCGAAGTCGTCGTCCTCGCCGATCCGACAGGTCTTCGCCACCATCGCCAGACGCGAGATCTGCCCAGGAAAGCGCTGGATCGCGCGACGTTCGCCTTCCTGCCTGGGCTCCGTCAGCGCAACCGCGCGCGCGACGCCCGATGGCGGGATCGCGCCGAACAACTCGCCGATCCGCGCCGTTGCGGACCCGACATCGATGTCACCGGCGACCACCAGGATGGCGCGGTCGGGAGCGTAGTGCCGTTCGTAGTAGGCCCGCATCCCCGCGACATCGAGGCGCTCGAGGTCCTCACGCCATCCGATCACGGGCATCCGGTAGGGATGCACGGCGAAGGCCAGCGCCTCGACACCCTGTTGCAACCGTCGCCACGGGTCATCCTCGCCCATCGCGAGTTCCTCGAGCACGACCGCCTTCTCGGCGGCGAACTCGTCGGGATCGAGCGTGCACCCGCGCATGCGATCCGCCTCGATCTCGAGTGCGGTCTCCCAGCGATCGCTCGCCATCGAGAAGTGGTACACCGTCTCGTCGTGGTCGGTGAACGCGTTGTTGCTGCCACCGCTCTTGCTGGTGACGAGATCGATCTCGCCCTTCGCGTAGCGCCCGGTGCCCTTGAACATCATGTGCTCGAGGAAGTGGCTGACGCCGCTCTCGGCGGTGCGCTCGTCGCGCGCGCCGACCCGGTACCAGAGCGCGGTCGCGACGACCGGGAGGTTGCGGCGAGGGTAGAGCAGGGCGCGAAGGCCGTTCTCGAGGCGCAGCTCCGTGACAGCGTCGATGTTCATGCGTCATCCCTCCGGGCGATCTCGAGCAACCCTTCGACCTCCGTCTTCGACAGGAACCGGCTCGCGCCGCGGCTGAGCCCGTGCAGGGTGAGGTTGCCGATCCGGACGCGCTTGAGCGAGAGCACCGGGTAGCCGAGCTTGGCGAACACGCGGCGGATCTCGCGGTTGCGCCCTTCGCGCAGCGTGACCTTCAGGTAGGTCCGGTCGCGCCCAACCCGCTCGATGACGATGCGGGCGCCGCCGGTGCGGCCCTCGGCCAGCCACACGCCGCCGCGCGCCTTCGCGACCTGCTCCTTGTCGACCTTGCCGTGGACGAGCACCGCGTAGGTCTTCGGCACGCCGTGGCTCGGATGCGCCATCGCTTGCGCGAAGTCGCCGTCGTTGGTGACGAGGATCAGGCCCTCGGAGTCGAGATCCAGCCGGCCGACCGTGAACACGTGCCCGCGCACCGGCGGGATCAGGTCGATCACGCGCCGGCGCTGCTCGTTGGGCGCGTTGGTGCACACGATCCCCGCAGGCTTGTTGAAGAGGATGTGCACCAGGCGCTGCGTCTGCACGCGGCTGCCGTCGACGCGGACCTCGTCGGCCTGCGCGTCGATGCGCACGCCGAGTTCGCGCTCGACCGTGCCGTTCACGCTCACCCGCCCGGCCACGATCAACTCGTCGGCGGCGCGGCGACTGCACACACCAGCCTGCGACAGGAAGCGGTTGAGGCGGACCTTGCCGTCGCGATCGGGCGCCTGGGCCGCCGGAGTCACCTTCACCCCGGCCTGCCGCCGGCGCGAGCCGCGCAGCGGCGCACGCGGGCGACCGGCGCCGGGCTTGCCCGGACGCGGGCCGCGGGCGCCCTCCGACTTGCGTCGCATCGCCATCAGTTCGTGCTCCCGGGGCCTGCCCACAGCATGGTCAACCCACCGACCGGCGACACGAAGACCGCGCCCGTGCACGCCGGCACGAGCACCGTGTCACCCGGGCCGAGCGGCAACGGCAGGTCTTCGCCGCCGCTGCGCCAGCCCAGCGTGCCGCGCCCGGCGATGACGGTGGCGATCTTGAACGAGTCCTCCGTGCCGAGCGTGACCGGGCCGTTCAGCTCGAAGCGACGCAGGGTGAAGGCTCGGTTGCGGAACAACCATTTCCCACCGTGTTCGGCGGGTGTCCCCAAGGCCTCGAGGCGCGGTGCGACGTCGAAACGCGTCGCGCGCAGGGCCTTCGCCACGTGCACCTCCCGCGGCCGCCCCCAGTCGTACAGGCGATACGTCAGGTCCGAGTTCTGCTGGATCTCGTACACCACGACGTCGGGCCCGATCGCATGCACGACGCCGGCTGGGACTTCGATCGCCTGGCCGACGCGCGGCGTGAACGCGTGCAGGTGCGCCTCGACCGCGGAGGTGTGCGCGACGTCGGCGAACGCGCCCGGATCCGTGCCGGGTGCGAGCCCGCAGATGATCCGCGCGGCCGGTCCGGTCGCGAGCACCACCCACGCCTCGTGTTTGCCGCTGTCGCCGTCGGCGCGCGCGAGGTCGTCGTCGGGGTGCACCTGCACCGACAACTCCGCCTGCGCGTCGATGAGCTTGACGAGCAACGGGAAGCGCCCGCCGAGGCTCGGCGCCGCGTCGCCGAGCAGGTCCCGGCGCGCCTCGGCCATCCAGGTCGCCAACGTCCCCGCCACGCCGCGCAGCGGGCTGCTCCCCTCGGCGCGGTCGAACACCTCCCAGGTCTCGCCGATCGGCGATCCGGGCGGCAGGCGCAGGCCGAACACCCGCTCCAACGCCCGGCCGCCCCACGGCTTGGGAAGGACCTGACGTTCCAGGAAGCAGGGGCGCAGACGGGACACCATGGGCGCGGAGAAGCTAGTGCGCGCGGCGCGCGAAACCGATCTTCAATCTCGCGGACTTACCCGTCGCGACCGCCGCATCGGCGAGCGACGGTGGCACCGGCCGTTCGGATCGCGCGGCGTCGGCGCGGTGTTACCTGAGCCGCCCCGACGGCTACGAGGCACGAGCGCCGGCGCGCGTCGCGCTTGCCGCACTCCTGACCGTGAAGTAGCCTTCTGCACGCTTCCGACCCGTCGCGCGTCCCGCCTCCGGCCCTCTCTCCGGCCGAGTACGTCTTACCGCAAAAACAGGCCATGACTGATCTTACGTCCGCCGTCCCGCCTCGATGCGCCTCCCTGCTCCGTCGCATCGGCCAGTTCGGCGGGAGCCTCGCGCTCGTCGCTGCCGTGCCGCTCGCGGGCCTGTTCTCGATCGCATCCGCGAACGCGCAGCTCCGCTACGTCGAGCGCTCCTTCCTCGGCGAGCGACACCGCTGCGGGATCACGTTCGACGAACTGCGCGGCCGGTTGGTCCTGTTCGGTGGCTTCACGGGACGCACTGGTCTCAGCGGTGGCAACGCATTGAACGACACCTACGAGGCCGAGTCGTTCGGCTGGGTGCGGCGCACGCCACTCGCCACGCCGCCGACCAGCGACCTCGCGTCGGCGATCGCATTCGATCTCGTGAACAAGCGCGTCATCTTCCACACCTACGGGCAGGCCTCGCGCCAGCCGGAGACGTGGCGGTACGACGGACGCAACTGGGGACGCATCCTCGGGCTCGCCAACAACCCGCCCTTCCGGCAGAACTACGCAACCGCGTTCGACTACGACCGCAACGTCCTCGTGATGTTCGGCGGCAGTGACACGGCGGGGATGCTCCTCGACACGTGGGAGTTCGACGGCACCGACTGGCGGCAGATCGCGACGCCGGGACCGTCAGGTCGCCAGGATCCCGCGATGACGTACGACGCGACGCTCCGCCGCGTCGTCTTGTTCGGCGGTCGCAACGCGACCCAACAGCCCTTGGGCGACACGTGGACGTGGAACGGCGCGACGTGGGCCCAGCTCACGCCGGCCGCCTCGCCCCCCGCCCGCCACTCGACCAGCCTGGAGTACGACCGGGCTCGCGCCGAGATCGTGTTGTTCGGCGGCGCCACCGGCCTGCCCGGCACGCGGTTCGCCGACACCTGGGTGTTCAGCAACGGCACCTGGACCCAGCGGACGCCGGCGCGGAGCCCCGCGGCGCGCAACGGGCACGCGGCCACCTACCGCAACGATCGTAACCACGTCGTGATCGCCTGCGGCGATGGCGTCCTCGGCCAGTACTCGGACACCTGGGAGTGGGACGGCACGAACTGGACGGAGACGATCGCGGCGGAAGCGCCCACGTCGCGCTCCGAGTGCGCATCCTGCTTCGACACCGATCGCAGGGAGATCGTCCTGTTCGGCGGCAAGGACGCCGGAAACGCGAACCAGAACGACACCTGGGCGTGGCGCATCGCCAACTGGCGCGAGCTGCATCCCGCGACCAGCCCGCCGACCCGTTCGGACCACGCGATGGCGCACGACTCCACCCGCGGTCGATCCGTGATGTTCGGCGGCTTCGGCGCGCTCGGCGTCCTCGGGGACACCTGGCTCTGGGACGGCACGAACTGGACCCAGGCCAGCCCCGCAACCTCGCCGGGCACGCGCATGGGCCACACGATGGTGTGGGACTCCACGCGTCAGGTCATCGTGATGTTCGGCGGCACGCGCGGCGCGACCGTGCTCGACGACCTGTGGGAATGGGACGGAACCGACTGGCGCGCGGTCACCCCCGCGTTGCGCCCCGCCGCGCGCTGGAACCACGGCATGGCGTACCTCGCCGGGCAAAACCAGATGGTCATGTTCGGTGGCCGGAACAGTTTCGGCGGCAAGCTGAACGACACCTGGGTCTACGACGGCGCCGCCGCGACCTGGACACAGCGCGTCGTGTCGCCGGCCCCGGCGGCGCGCGACAACTTCACCATGGTGTACGACGAGGTCCGGCAGCGGGTCTCCGTCTTCTCGGGCTTTGGCACAAACTACCTGTCGGACACGTGGGACTGGAATGGCACGACGTGGACGTCGGTCTTTGCGCTCCCATCGCCGGCGCCACGGCAATCGGCCACCGTCGCGTTTGACACTGCCAGCCGCCGCGCCCTTCTCTTCGGCGGCATCTCCCCCCTCGGGCCACGGCAGGAGTCGTGGCTTTGGACCCAGAACGCGATTGCGACCGTGGCGAACCACGGCCAACCCTGTGCCGGCGCGACCGGAAACGCGATTCTCACTGGATTCGGGACACCCTCGATAGGCGCGCTCAGCTTCGCGATCGACTTGGCAAGCCCCGTGCCGCCAACCACCGTGCCCGTTTTCTTCATCCTGGCCGCGGCAGCCGGTACCACGACCGTCGGCCCGTGCACGCTCGCGATCGACGCAGCGACGATCTTCTACACGGCGTATCGCCTGCAGTATGGCGTCGGATTCGCGTCAATGGCGTTGCCCCTTCCCGCGACTGTTCAGTTGTACGGCGCGCAGTTCTACGCCGTCGCCGCCTACGTGGACCCGCCGACCCAGCTCAACGGGCTGGCGTTCTCGCAGCAGGCGAAGGTCACCATCGGCGATTGAGCGGTCAGCGCCCGGCTTCGGCGCGCCAGGTCCGGTCGAGCGCTTCGAGTTCGGCGCACCACGCGGTGGGCACGTTCTCGTCGATCAGGTAGCGCAGCTCGGTGAGCACGGTGTCGGTGCGGCCGCGCTCCCACTCGCGGCGCAGGAGCCGGATCTGGCCGTCCAGCCACTCGCGCCCCGCGCGCTCCTGTTCGTCGCGGTACGCGCGCGCGCGCGCGACGTCGGCGTCGGGACCACGCCGTGCGAGGTACTCGTCGAGTCGCTCGAGCGCCTCGCGATAGCGCGGTCGCTTCAGACGCGTGGCGCGCAGCGCCGCGAACAGCACGTCCTCGACGTTCTCCGGCTCCTCCAGCGCCGCGGCGGGCGCGTAGCGGGCGCGCAGGTCGGCGACGGTCGCCACCATCGCGCGCCCCTCGTCGTGGCGCTCGCACACCGCGCGGTAGCGACCGAGCCAGCGGTCGGCGAGCCGCACGAGTTCGCGACACGCGGCGCGATGGGTCGGCTCCGCGATCAGGTAGGCCCGCTCGAAGACCCGCAGGTTCTCTGCCGCGTGTCGAGCCAGGTCGAGGTCTTCGATGTCGCTCGCCCGCTGCAGGGCGGCGCGCGTCTTGGTCGCGAACGCTTCGATCGCCGCCGACAACGCCGCGTCGCCCTCCGCGCGCGCGGCTGCCGTCTCGGCGGTGCGCAGCGCGAGTTGCAGGTTGCCGCGCGCGTGCTGGGTCTCGGCCAGCGCCAGCAGGTCGGGGGCGCTCTGGCCACCGCCGGCGCCGGTGGCGAGCCGGATCGAGATCCACACCAGCGTGAGCGCGAGCAGGATCAGGCCGCTGAACAGGTGCCACGCCGGGCGCGCCCCCGGACGATCGATCGGGCGCTGCCGCCCAGCGACACGTTCGCGCCGTTGCGCGCGGTCGCGGCGCTCGCTCGCGACGCTCGGCACGACGATCTCCCGCGGGGTCGCCCCGCTCGACGGTGCGGCAGGGATCGCGGGCGCCACCGGCTGTGCTCCCTGGGCCGGCTGTAGCGCCGGCCGCCGCGCCGCCGGGTCCACGAACTCGAGCGCGGCCGCGGCGCCGAGTTCCACCCGGCTGCCGTGCCACAGACGGCAACGCGTGTCGACCACTTCGCCATCGACGCGCAACGCCACGCCGGCGATGGGCGCGATGAAGACCCTGCCGCCCTCGCACGACACGCGCGCCAGCGTGTCGGCGATACCCTCGGCATCGACCCGGATCGAATTGCTCCGCCCGCGACCCACCGTGCACTGGTCGTCGAGGATGTCGTACAGCGACACCTCGCCGTCGACGAAGATCTTGAACCGAGCCAAGGGATTGCGATCGCTGAGGAAGCTCGCGGTCGCACCAGGATGGCCCGCCGCTGTCGCCCGATCGCGGCGGATCTTACTCGGGCAACTCGCGCTCGAAGTCCCGGCCGGCGCCGAAATTCTGGGTCCACAAGCGCCCGCGCTGGCCGCACGCGAACTCCGTGTGCAGCGGACCGAGGATGTTGCGGTGGTGCCCCGACGAATGCAGCCACGCGTCGTGCGCGCCGGTCGCCGAGCCGTTGCTGGCGATGTTCTCGCTGCTGCCGTGCGCGTAGTTGGCGGCGCGCATCCGCTCGTACGGCGAGCGCAGACCGGGAGTCGGTGAGAAGTGGCCGAAGTACCCGAGCCGCTCCATCTCGTCGCAGTGACCACGCGCCGCCGCGAGGATGCGCATGTCGACCACCAGCGGCCGGCGCCCCATCTGCCGACGGTACGCGTTGGTGACCTCGAGCTGTTCGCGCTCCGCGGGCGACAGCGCCGCGAGGCGGGCCTTGTTGAGCGCTTCGACACGGCGAGCCAGGTGCCACGCCTCGAGCTCCAACGGGTCACGACAGAAGTTCTGCACCGTGAGTGTCGGCTCGGCTGGCAGCGACTGCGCCCAGCGCACGCGTGCCAGCACGCCATCGGAACGCTCCCCGAATCCATCCAGGACCGTGCTCACCCAGCGCAGCTTCTCGACTTCCACGGCGACCGTCGCGGGAATCGGCACCTTGACCTTCGAGTCCTCCCACACGTCGCGCACGGCCTTGACGCGCACGTCGACCTCGCGCTGCACCGCGGCGTACAGCTTGGCCTGGTCGGCGGAGACCGCCGGCGGCTTGTAGGGATAGAAGTACTTCACCTCGTCGAAGATCAACTCGAGCGCGTGCGCGCGCGCCGCGTCGAGCCGGTCGCGCTCGGCGCCGACCTTGTCCCAGTTCTTCTTCAGCGGGTGGCTCTGCAGCTTGTTGGCGAGCGTCGCCTGCACGCGCCGCAACACCGACACGACCGCATCGAGGTGCTCCGGGCCACGCGCCAGCAGGTCGGCCAGGACCGCCTCGCGCGCCTTCGCGTCGCGCTGCCGCAGCGCGTTCTCGAGCCGCGATTCGATCTCGCGCGCGAGTGGAGTCGCCGCGGTCGCCGCGACCACGCCACCGCCCTCGATCTTGTAGCCCCCGGGCGGCACGCTCTCGCCGCGAACGCGCGCGAGCATCGCGTCGGTCCGCCCCTTGGCGCCGGCATCCTTGCGCGCCGCGCTCACCAGGCGGGCCTCGGCCGAACCCGGGTCGCCGTGCGTCAGTGCGAGTACGGCCGCGCCGAGGTACGCATCCGCCGGCGCATCGAGGCCACGCAGGATCGTGTCGACCGCGGTCGGCGGCAGGTCGGGCCAGGCGACGACCTCCTCCCCGCCGTCACCGCTGAAGCGCAGCCCCGTCGAAGTGCAGTCGACGAGGCGCGCGCGGTGACCATCTGCGAACGTCACCTCCGGCTTGCCACCCTTGACCAGCCGGTCGGCCACGGCGGTGTGCAGCCCGGTGAGAAGCGCGCAGTCCTCGGCGCGCGTGCGCAGCTCCGCCGCGAACTTCGCGTCGCGCCCCGCGACCTTCTCGGCGGTGTCGACGAACAGCGAGCGAGCCTCCGCGAACGCCCCCGCGGCGAACGCGGCCTCCGCGCTCTCCACGCCGCGCAGCAGCGTCCGCAGCGGATCCGTCGCCACGGGCGGCGGCGCCGGCGCCACCGACGGGATCGCGATCGCGGCCAGCTCGGCCGCCCGCGCCGCCATGGCGTCGCCCTGTTCCGGGGGCAGCTCGCCCGCGCGCTGGCGGAGCATCGCCGCCGCATCGCCGGAGAAGCCCAGCGCCACGAGTTCCTCGCCGGTCTTCACCCACTCCGCAGCCAGCTCGTCCGCGCGCGTCGCGATCGCCGCGCGCAGGTCGGCGACCTTGGGGTCGGTCGCGTCGGCGCCGTCGAGCGCGCGCGCCGCATCGCGAAGGTGACCGCTGGCGAACGCCGCCTGCGCGCGGGCGAACCCATCGCCACTCGGCGTGTTCGGGGCCGCCGAGGCGCCGGCAGCCGCTGTCGACGCCCGGGCGTCGGGGGGCGGGGTCGACTCGCGCTCCACGGGTCGGGCGCGGGCCACCTCGGCACCGCCGCTCGGGGACGACGCCTCCGTCGCATCGTGGCGCGCGCGGGTCGACGGCGGCGCCGCGAGGCGCAGGTCCGCGAGGCGGCTGAGCACCGTGCGGATCGCGGCCCGCTCGCCGGCGTCGGTCGATCGCTCGGCGCGCGCCTTCAGCGCCTGGATCTGCTCGCCCGGGCTCATCTCCGCCGCATCGACCCTCGCCTCCGCCTCGAGCCGCGCCACGAGCGCCAGCGCGCGCGACAGCTCCGCCGCGACCGGCTCGATCTGCGCGAGGCGCGCACGATCGGCACCCGCCCAGGCCCGCAGGCTCTCGAGCGTGCGCGTCGCCTGATCCCACTCGCCGCGCGCGATCAACTCCGGCGCCGCGCGCAGGCCACCCGGCGCGCCGTCGAACACGCCGAGCAGCCACGCCAGCGTCGTCAGCCCGCCCGCCGCACCCAACGCGATGGGCAGCCACGGCCTGCCGCTCGGCGCGGCTGCGCGTCGGCGCACGCGGGGACGCAGCCCCTCGTCGAGGACATCCCTGGCGGTGGCCTGCCGCAGCACCCGCTTGCCGAGGATGAGCGCCGCGTCGCCGATCTCGATGCGATCGCCGACCGACAGTGCCACCTGCGCGACGCGTTCGCCGTTGCGCCGCGTGCCACCCTCGCTGCCGAGATCGACGAGCTTCCACTGCACTTCGCCGTCGCGCGCGAAGGGCTCGACGCGCGCGTGCACCGGCGCCACGCCATCGCACCGGAGGCGTACATCGCAGGTCGGGTCCGTGCCGATGGTGATCGGCCGGTCCTCCAGCGTGAACGTCAGGACCTCCCCGCCGTCGAGGATCTGGAACGTGAGCATGCGAGAGTGCAGGCACCCCGGACCGGGCCCGGGTTGCAGACGAAGGGCGAGGCAGGCGCCAGCCCCGGGCTTCCGTCCGGGGCGGCCAGACTCTACGCGCACGCAACAGGGTTGGCAAAACCCTCGTTCCGGCCGCGGCTCGCTCGACCGAACGACCGCGGCCCGCCTCCCCGATGATGTCAGGCCTTCGCGCTCAGGTCCTTCACCTCGACCTCCGGTCCGGCCGCCAGCGCCGCCACCCGCTGCATCTCGTTGATGAGTTCACGGACGTTGCCGTCCCAACGGCGCTGGCCCAGGGCCTTCTCCGCGGCCGCGGACAGCCGCAGCGGGCCACCCGCACGTCCTGCGCACGCCCGCGCGAGGAAATGCCGCGCCAGCAGCAGGATGTCTTCCCCCCGCTCGCGCAGCGGCGGCAGGCGCAGGCGCAGCACGTTGAGACGGTAGTAGAGGTCCTCGCGGAACTTGCCTGCGGCGACCATCGCCTCGAGGTCGCGGTTGGTGGCGGCCACCACGCGCACGTCGACCTTGCGCGCCTTGGTTGCGCCGATCGCACGCACCTCGCCCTCCTGCAGCGCGCGCAGCAGCTTGACCTGCATCGGCAGCGGCATGTCGCCGACCTCGTCGAGGAAGAGCGTGCCGCCGTGCGCGGCCACGAAGTGCCCGGCGTGGTCCTTGATCGCGCCGGTGAACGAACCCTTGCTGTGCCCGAACAACACCGACTCGAGCAGGCTCTCCGGAATCGCCGCACAGTTCTCGCTCACGAGCGGACCGGCGTGGCGCGGGCTCAACCGGTGCAAGGCGCGCGCGACCAGCTCCTTGCCGGTGCCGCTCTCGCCCAGCAGCAACACCGGCATGGTCGTGGCGGCGAACTTGCGGATGTCCGCGCGCAGCGCGAGCATCGGCGGCGACCGGCCCAGCAGGTCCTCGAACCCCTGCTCGACGTCGACCTCCGGGGCCTTCTGGGGCTCGAGCAGCGCGCGCAGCTCCGCGAGCAGACCCGGGTCGCTCAGGTCGCGCGCCGCCGCGACCAGCGCCTTCATCTGGGCGAGGATCTCCGCGCGCGTCACCACGCCGTGTCGTCTCCCTCGACCCGCAGGTTTGCGTACTCCAGCAGGAGGTTGCGCTCGGCGTCGTCGCCGAAGCGCACCAGCACGCGCGCCTGCACGCCGCGCCCGGCAGTGCGCAGCACCACGCCGCGTCCGTACACGGGGTGCACGACCGTCATCCCCAGGCGCAGGTTGTCGCCGGACAGCCGCGTCACCGCCGCGTCGTCGCCGCCCGCGTCGCCGCCGGAATCCTCTGCGCCGTCCCGCGTGGCCACGTAGTGCTCGCCGCTCTCGAAGGCCCGCGTCGTGCAGTCCGCGGGGATCTCGCGCAGGAAGCGTGACGCCATCTGCCGGTCCATCTGCCCCGCCACCGTGCGCACCTTGGCGCGGCTCAAGGTGAGCGTGGTCTTGGCCCGCGTCATCGCCACGTACATCAGCCGCCGCTCCTCCTCCAGCTCGGCGTCGCTGCCCTGCGCGCGCGAGTGCGGGAAGACGCCCTCTTCGAGCCCCGTGAGCCACACGTGCTCGAACTCGAGGCCCTTCGAGGCGTGCACGGTCATCAGCGTCACGGAGGGCTGGTCGCCGGCGAGGTCCTCCGACGTGAGCAGCGCCACGATCTGCAGCCAGCCGGGGAGACCGCCGCCTTCGCCGGTGTCGTGCAGTTCGGCATCGGACACCAGCTCCTGGATGTTCTCTTCGCGGCTGTAGTCGGCGAGGTCGCCGAGGGTGCACGCGAACTCGACGTAGCCGGTGTGCGCGAGGATCGCGTCCAGCGCGCCGCGCGCGCTCGTGGGCGCCTGCACGCGCGCGGCCTCGATCGCGGCAGCCAGTTCCGCGAGCTTGCCGCGCGCCTTCGGCTTCTGCTCGGCGCGCACCGTCTCGTCGAGCACGGCCTCGCACAACGACATCCCCTCCGCGGCGGCGCGCGCCCGCAGCGCCTGCAGGGTCGTGGGCCCGATCCCGCGTGGCGGCGTGTTGATGATCCGCTCCATGCTCACGTCGTCGAGCGGGTTGGTGGTCACGCGCAGGTAGGCGAGCAGGTCCTTGATCTCGCGACGATCGTAGAAGGTCACGCCGCCGACCAGCTTGTAGTCGATGCCCGCGCGGCGGAACTGCTCCTCGAACGAACGGCTCTGGTGATGGGCGCGATAGAAGACCGCCAGCTCCTCCGGCGACACGCCCTCGGCCAGCCGCGCCGCCACGCCGCGGCACACGAACCGCGCCTCCTCCTCCGCCGAGTTCGCCACGTAGAACCCGAGCTGCTCGCCAGCCTCGCGTACCGGCAGCAGCGTCTTGGCCAGCCGCTCCTTGTTGTTCTCGATCACCGCCTGCGCCGCGCGCAGGATGGTCGCCGTCGAGCGGTAGTTGGCCTCGAGGCGGATCACGGTCGTGTCCGTGAAGTCGTCCTGGAAGCCGAGCAGGTTGCCGATCTCCGCGCCGCGGAAGCGGTAAATCGACTGGTCGGGGTCGCCGACCACGCACAGGTTGCGCTCCGGCCCGCCGCCCAGCGTCCTGGCGATCGCGTACTGCACGCGGTTGGTGTCCTGGAACTCGTCGACCAGCACGTGCCGGAAGCGCCGCTGGTACGCCTCCGCCACCGCCGGGAACTCCACGAGCAGGTCGTGGAACACCAGCAGCAGGTCGTCGAAGTCCATCGCCGCGTGCTGCTTCAGCTTCTGCTGGTACTGCGGGTACACGCGCTGCACGACCTCGTCGAGTTCGCTGTGGCCGCCATCGAACTCCCCCGGGCGGATGCCCTCGTTCTTCAGGCGCGAGATCCGTCGTCCGATCTCGCCGGCCGTCACCTTGGTGCGGATGCCGAGGTCCGCGAGCAGGGTCTTGATCCCGGAGTCGCGATCGTAGGTGTCGTAGATCGTGAACCCGCTCGGGTAGCCGAGGTGGTGTCCGTCCTGGCGGAGGAAGCGCGCGCACGCCGAGTGGAAGGTCGCCACGCGCACGTAGCCCCCCTCGAGCGCGCGCACGCGCCGGGCCATCTCGCCGGCCGCCTTGTTGGTGAAGGTCACCGCGAGGATCGAGCCGGGGTCTGCGCCGTCGCGGATGATGCGCGCGATGCGGCGGGTGACGACCCGCGTCTTCCCGGAGCCGGCGCCGGCCACCACCATCAGCGGCCCCGACCCGTGCAGGACCGCGCGCTGCTGCGCGTCGTTCAGGTCGGCGAGGAGCGGATCCATCCGCGCAGTCTAGGCGGCGCGTCGCCGCGACCGCAGACTTCTACACCGCGACGGGCTCGGCCGTCGTCGCGACCGGACGGGTCGCGACGACCTCGCGCAGGAACGCGTCCACTTCGGCGCGGCCCGGCTGCGTGGGGAAGAACGACTCCACCAGCGCGGCGTACGCGACCGCCGTGTCGGCGCGGAACAGCATGCGCAGGATCACCGCCGGATCCGACGCCTCGGTGGCAACGCGGAGGAGCCGGTGCGCGTTCGTGATCTGCGCGTCGTTGGCGGTCTGCGCCCAGGCGCGGGCGGCGTGAAGGACGGAGGTCTGGGGCTGGGTGCTCATGAGCGGCCGCCGACAATCCGTGCCGGTGCGGACAATTTCGCGCGATCGCGCGATTCCGCGACGCGCCGCAGCCCCGCGGTCAGGTCGGCGCACAGGTCGTCCGCCGCCTCGATCCCGACCGACAGCCGCAGCAGGCCGTCGCCGATCCCCGCCCGGGCCCGTGCCGCCGGTTCCATCGACGCATGCGTCATGGTCGCGGGGTGCGCGACCAGGCTCTCGACTCCGCCCAGCGACTCGGCGAGGGTGAAGTGCGCGAGCCCCACGAGGAAGGCGCGCACCGCCGGCTCGCCGCCACGCAGCGCGAAGCTCACCATGCCGCCGAAGCCCCGCTGCTGGCGCTTCGCAAGGGCATGACCAGGGTCGGTGGACAGGCCCGGGTAGTGGACGCGCTCGACCTCCGGGTGCGCGGCGAGGAGCGCGGCGACCCGGCCGGCATTGGCCTCGTGCTCCCGCATGCGCAGGGGCAGGGTGCGCAGGCCGCGCAGGGTGAGGAACGCATCGAACGGCGCGCCGGTGATCCCGACGCAGTTCGCCCACCACGCGAGTTCCTCGCCGAGCGCCTTGTCGGCCGCCACCACCGCGCCACCGACCACGTCGCTGTGACCGTTGATGTACTTCGTCGTCGAGTGCACGACGACGTCGGCGCCCAGCGCCAGCGGCTGCTGCAGCACCGGCGATAGGAAGGTGTTGTCGGCGACCGTGATCGCCCCCACCGCCCGCGCGCGGGTAGCGACCTTGTCGATGTCGACCACGCGCAGGAGCGGGTTGCTCGGCGTTTCCAGCCAGACGAGGCGCGGTCGCTGGGCAAGGACACGCGCGAGCGCGACGTCGTCGCCCTGGTCGACGAACTCGACGCGGAACGACCCGCGGCGCGCCCACGCCGACAGCAGGCGGAACGTGCCGCCGTAGCAGTCGTGGGGAGCGACGACGAGCTCGCCGGGTTGCACGAGCTGCAACACGAGCGCGATCGCCGACATCCCCGTGGAGGTCACGACCGCGCGCGCGCCGCCCTCGAGGTCGGCGAGCGCGGCGGCGAGGTGATCGCGGGTGGGGTTGCCGCTGCGCGTGTAGTCGTAGGTGCGCTTCTCGCCGAAGCCGACGAACGAGAAGTTCGACGACAGGTGCAGGGGCGGGACCACCGCGCCGTGCTCGCGGTCGGTGTCGATCGCGGCCCTGACGGCCCGGGTCTCGAGCCTCGTGTCGAAGGCGCTCATGCCGCACCTCCCGCGACCGCGCGTTGCAGGATCGGCGCGAGCGCACCGGTCTCCTTCAGGAACGCGTCGTGCCCGAACGGCGAGGTCAGCTCCACCAGCTCACAACCGCCGCCGAGCGCCGCGGCCAGCGCGCGCGCCTGCGCGAGCGGCACGAGTTGATCGCTGTCGAACGCCACCAGCGTCGTCGGTACAGCCACGGCGGCCGGGTCCACGCGATGCAGGTCGATCGACCGCGACAACACGAGATACGCCGCGGGATCGAAGCTCGCGGCGAACGACGCGCCGCGCGCCAGCAGGTACCGCTCGACCTCCGCCGGCGCGCCGGCGAAGCGAGCCGCGAGTTCGTCGCGCCCGCGGTAGGTCGCCATCGCCAGCGCGCGCGCCAGCGCCAGGGCCTCGGTCGGCGCGCCGCTGCGCGAACCCAACGCCACGATCCCGCGCTGCACGCTGCGCCACGCGGTCGCCAGCGGATCGGGCCGGTCCGCGGCACCGATCACCACGAGCTTCCGCGCGCGCGACGGATGCCGGGCCGCGAACGCGAGTCCGACCATCCCGCCATACGACGCGCCGACGAATGCGTGCACGCGCGCCTCGCCGATCTGGTCGAGCAGGCAGGCGAGCGCGTTCGCCTGGTCGAGGGGCGTGACGTCGGGGAAGGGATCGCCCACCGTCGGGTCCGCGCTCGGGCCCGCGCTCGGCCCCGACGACGCACCCGCCCCACCCAGGAAGTCGATCCCGAGCACGCGCACGCGCGCCGTGTCGAGCGCGCGCCCGGGACCTACGAGATCGTCGAAGAACCCCGGCCGCGGATCGTCACCGTGCGCGGCGACGTGCCGCCCCGCGGAGATGCCGCCCAGCACGACGACCAGTGGCCCGTCGTCGGGACCTGCCAGCTCGTAGGCGAGCTGGCCGCCGTGCAGCACGCCGCCCCGCTCCAGCTCGAAGCGCAGCGGCAACCAGGCGAGCTTCACGGCCGGCGAGAGGCGCGACGGAGATCGTGCGAGTGCGCCGCTCATGCCGCACCTCGCACGCGCAGGTCGACGCCCAGATCCGCGAGCAACGCCGCAGCGGTACGCTCCGCGCCCAGCGCGGTGCCGACGTGCAGACGCACGCTCCCGGCTTCGTCGCCGTACGCATACGCCACGCGATCGCTCGGCACCGCCAGCGGCGACCCCGACGGCAGGGTCTCCCATGCGACGCGCGGGGACCTTCCGCCATGCTCCGCGCGCGCCACGAGGCGCACGGCGAGGCCGCGCTTCGCCGCGAACGCGACGTGGTCCGGGTCGAGGTCGTCCGCCGTCGGCCGTGCGATCGCCGAGGAATCGACGGGCACGCCCCACAAGATCGAGCACACGAGCGCGAGCTTGCTCGCCGCGTCGCTGCCGTCGAGATCGAGGGTGGGATCCGCTTCGAGCAACCCGCGCGCGCGCGCCGCCGCCAGCGCCGGTGCGAGACCCTCGCCGCGCGCGAAGTGCTCGCACAGCAGCGTGGTCGTCGCATTGCCGACCAGCGCCACCGACGCCGAGGCGGCGAGCGCGTCGCGTTCCGCGGCCAGCCATGCACCGGTCCCGCCGAGCGCCGCGTCGAAGCCGACCCGCGCCCGCGTGCGCGCGTCGAGGTCCGGCCACACGCGCGCCAGCGCGTCCTTGCCGGCCACGACCACGCGCCCGCGCCCGGCGAGCGCGGCGCGCAGGCGCGCCACGCCTTGCGCCGGCGCGTGCGGCTCCGTCGGCGTCGCGTCGACGACGAGGTCGGCGTCGACCAGCCGGATGGCCAGCTCCGTGGCGATCGCCTCGGCGCCCGCAAACTCGGCGAGGCTCGCGCCCGCCCGCTTGTGCGCCGCGAGCGCGGCGGCCGCAAGCGCGGGCCCGCACACGGTCGCTTTGCGGTCGGTCACCGCGCGCACGCGCAGCGCGGTGCCTTCGAGCCGGCGCAGGAAGGCCTGGCCCACCTTGCCGGCGCCGACCAGGTGGACCGTCGGTGACGGACCGGTGCTGAGGAATGGATCGGCGAAGCTGCGTTCGCCGGAGAGGACGCGCGCGGACTCACGGTCGCGCGCGGGAAAGGACTGCGTCATGGCTGCCTTCGGCTCTTGCCCTGCGTCAGGGCTGTCGGGTCTTGGAACACTCCTTCGAGGTTCCACGGTCACCCGACCGACGCGAGCCGCCTGCACCATGCACCGCCACCGGCAACCGGGACGAGCACACGCAGGCTCATCTCTCGGCAGCCGAGGCTTCCGTAGGAATTGGCACCTGCGGGCGTGGCCCGTGGTTGCCCCGGCGTCTGCGGGCCTGTCCCTCAGCCGGTCTCGATGAGCAGGGGAGACAGTTAGCGGGTGAGGTCGGGACGGTCAAGGGGGTGATGACGACCCCGCCTCGCGACAAGCGCCGCATGACCGACCCCGATAGAGCGACAGGCTCTTGCGACCCGATGGCGGTGCCGCGGGGTCCTCGCTCCGGGGTCGAGGCCCCCGCGACGCGTCGGAATCGTCATCCCACGGCTTCCCGCGCGTCGTTCTTGTCGCGGGGCTCTACTGGATCACGATCTCGAGGCGATCGGACTGTTCCAGCACTCTGCCATCCCCTGAGGCGATGATCAGCAGGAAGTAGAGGCGCAGGCCGATGAGGTCCGCGCGATCCGGTACTCCCAGCGTCGAGCAGGACGGCAGGCCGCCTGTCGACGGCGGCAACACGAACGTGTGCAGGAGCGGCAGGCCGATGTTGACCACCCAGTTGCCGACCTGCGTCGGGCCCGGGTTGGGCGAAACGAGCACGCAGCCGAGGCATCCGGCCGCGCCACCGGCGCAGATGTCGAAGCTCTGGCCGATGCGCGGAGTGCCCACCGCGTACAGCCCAGGCGCGCACTTGTGCGCGGAGCCGATGAAGCCGCTGCCCTCGCCACCCCGCCCGCCGGACTGGAACTTCGCGGCGGCCGTCGCCTGGTGGCCCGAGGCGTTCTGCGACAGCGCATTGGCGATGGCACCCGCGTTCAAACCGTGCACGCCTGGGCCAGCGAGCTGGAGGATGAACGTCGCGGGTCCGATGACCCAGCTTCCGACCGGCGCGACGATCGTGTCGGCGTTGGCGTTGGCGATGCCGCCACCGATGCCACCGCCGTTCGTGAGGAGGACGGAGAAGTCTCCAGCGCACGCGACCTTGTTGGGGTTCGGCAACGTGAACAGGTCTGCATCGAAGGTCATCCCGAACGCCGGCGTGGCCCCCGACGAGCCGGTTTGCGACACGAGCTGGACGCCGCTCACGGCGTGCGCAGGCAGGTTGAACGCGATCAAGGTGATCAGCGGGTTCGGGACGCCGGTGAGCACGGGGGACGTGTTGGTGACCCGCAGCGTCAGGCGCGCGGTCACCGCGTCATAGGTGAACTCGTACTCGGCGGCGGCCGGCGTGCCGTTGCTGAGCTTGGGTGGGTTGAGGTTGTCCTGGCAACCGAACGCGCCGGCGCCGCCGATCTGGACGGTGGCCTGGGAAGCGACCGGCATGGCGGCGGTGGCGAACGCAAGGGCGAAGAGAACGTGCGTCGAGGATCGCATGGTTGTTGGGGGAACTGAGTTGGGGGTGTCGACTCGGCACAATCATGCAGGCACAGGGCGAGCTCGGGTAGGTGCGCACTGCCGGACCGACGCGCCTGGTGCGGATGTCGCCATGACACCGACGGATTCCGCACTTGAGATGCGGAGCGCCTCCGAGTCACCGCATCGTCGGTGAAGGATGTCGCCGCGCTCGACAAGCTGCGCGCGCGGCAGCCGGGCCCATCCAACGTCGCCATCACGTCGCCGATGGTCTTCGACACGCGGCTGCCGGGGCCGTCGACGCGCAGCACCACCTCGTACTGGCCGTTGAAGATCAACCCGACGCTCACCGCGTCGTCGCCGCCGAGGCCGACGCCGCCGCTCGTGCCGAGCTGCGCACCCTGGTAGCCGCGCTGCTGGCCGTTGCGCTGGTCGAGCGCCTGCAGGTCGGTGTCGGGGAAGCCCGTGCTCTCGGTGAGCACGAGCGGGATGCGCGCCGCCTGCTCCGGGCCGAGCAGCGCACGCAGACCCGGCAGCGTGAGGTGCAGCGGGTGGATCTTGCTGAAGGTGAGCGTCGCCTCGCCCGCCTGCAGTGAGTCCTGCGCGCCGCGCGAGCATTCGCGGCCCTTGCAGCGCAAGGCCTCGCCAAGCGACGCGCGCATTTGGCGGGAGCGTTGCGCGCCTGTAGTGAAGCGGGTTCATGCCCAGCCTTCCTACAGCCGTGCCCTGGTGGCGAGAACTCGACCGCTACCACTGGCTCGTGTTCACGATGGCGACGCTGGCCTGGATGTTCGATTGCCTCGACCAGCAGTTGTTCGTGGTGGCGCGCAACCCGGCGATCGGCTCGCTGCTGCCGCCGGGCACGGCGCCGGAGGTGCTGAAGGAGTGGGGCGGCTACGCCACGGCGATCTTCGTGGTCGGTTGGGGTACCGGCGGCCTGATCTTCGGCCCGCTCGGCGACCGCTTCGGCCGCGCGCGCATGCTCGCGGTCACGGTCCTGCTGTACTCGCTGTGCACCGGCCTGTCCGCCCTGGCGCGGGGCTTCGCCGACTTCGCGTTCTACCGATTCGTCACCGGGCTCGGAGTCGGCGGCGTGTTCGGGCTCGCAGTGGCGCTGGTTGCCGACTCGCTGCCCGAGCGCGCGCGCCCGCATGCGCTCGGCATCCTGCAGGCGCACTCGACCGTGGGCAACATCATCGCCGCGCTGATCACCATCACGCTCGGCTGGCTGGAAACCAGCGTGATCGCACCGGGCAGCGCCTGGCGTTGGCTGTTCGTCGTCGGCGCGCTGCCGGCGGCGCTGTGCGTCTTCATCCAGATCCGCCTGCCCGAGCCGCCGAAATGGCTGGCCGCGCGGGCTGCGGGACGGGACTCGGGCGTGCGCTTCGGCTCGTACGCGTCGCTGTTCGGCGAAGCCGCGTGGCGCCGGCATGCGCTGCTCGGCATGGCGCTGTGCGTGTCGGGCGTCGTCGGGCTGTGGGGCATCGGTTTCTTCTCGCCGGAGCTCGTGGGCGACGTCATCGGCCGCATCCTCGCCGCGCAGGACCTGCCCGCAGCGAAGGTGCCGGGCACGCGGCTGATGTGGACCGGCATCAACATGCTCCTGCAGAACCTGGGCGGCTTCGCCGGCATGCTCACGTTCACCTGGCTCG
Organism: uncultured candidatus Brocadiaceae bacterium; assembly: GCA_964418595.1. Taxonomy (GTDB): domain Bacteria; phylum Planctomycetota; class UBA1135; order UBA1135; family UBA2386; genus CAYQMF01. The sequence goes on along the minus strand of CAYQMF010000005.1, from coordinate 80,869 downwards.
CGCACCGGTACGGGCGCAGGCCCGTGTTCGCCGTAGGCCACGTCGCCGCGTTGCTCAGCACCATCGCCGTGTTCCAGTTCCTGCGCGAGCCCTGGCACATCTTCGTGCTGGTCCCGGCGATGGGCTTCTTCCAGCTCGCCCTGTTCGCCGGCTTCGCCATCTACCTGCCGGAGCTGTTCCCCTTGCGCCTGCGCAGCACCGGCACCAGCTTCTGCTACAACGTCGGACGCTTCATCGCCGCCAGCGGCCCGTTCACCTTGGGCATGCTGCAGGCGCATCTCGCCGCCGGCGCCATCGCCTCCGACGCCAAACTCGACGCCTTTCGCGATGCCTGCTGCTGGCTGAGCCTCGTGTACCTGCTCGGACTCGCCGTTCTGCCATTCCTCCCCGAGACCCGTCACCGCCCTCTGCCGGAGTAGGAAGGTGCAAGGCTGTCGACGAGCCCGAATCGCATCAGAGGCTTGGTCTGGTGTCGGTTCGAGAAACTCTGGCACCACCCGCTCCGGAGACTCTGGCACCCGCCGCGGGCGGAAGCGGCGGCGTCCGTGAGCATCTCCTGACCCGTTCCGCCACGTCGGCGGAGCATCAGGAGCACGGACCGAGCCATGAAACGACACGAGATCCAGTTTCGGCGGAAGGCCGGGCAGACCGGCAGACCCATGCCCAGATCGCGAGGGCCGACTACAGAATCCACGCGGACGAGCAAGCGCTTCTGAAGCCGCGCGGGATTCGCCCGCGAAAAAGCGCCCGCCACGGGCACTCGGCCGTGGCCGACGGCGAGGCGTGTGGCGCAGTGGCGCGGCGCCTCCTTGCGCGCGCGCGAGCGCCCGCATGGGAACCGTTGGCCGTGAGCGAGGCCGCATCCCCCACCTTGCGCCGGATCAACCCGCTGCTGGTCGGCGCGCTCTGGACTGAGCTCCTCCTGCAGTCGGTGTGCGGCGGCGTCACCCTCTGGTCGATGCTGGTGCGGGTGCCCGGCAACTTCGAGCGCTTCCGCGAAGCGGCCGACGATCCGCCGCCGAGCGAGAGCGTGGCGGCAATGCGCAGCCTGCCTGGGCTTGCGCGCGTGGTGCCACGCGAAGCACGCGTGCTCGCCGTCTCCAATCTGGCCGGCGTCGGCGAGCGCCAGCAGGCGGTGCGGCGCCAGGTGCTCGGCGGTCTCGCCTGCGCCCTGCTCGTGGCGCACGCAGCGGCGCGCCTGTCGTCGCAATGCCTCGCGTTCGGGCTGGCCGCGAGCGTGCTGCTCACGCCCGAGGTATCCGGCAGGTAGCGAACTTCGCCGACGTGCGCCTCACCGCCACGTTTCTCCTGCTCGGCCTGCTGGCGCTGCGCCTGCCCGACGGCGACCACCGCACCGCGCTCGCGTTCGGCTTCGTTGCCGGCACCGGCGCGCTCACCAAGAACGAAGGGGTCGCCGGCGGCGCTGTCGCGTTGGCGGCGCAGGGGTGGATCGCGCGGCGCCGCTTGCGCGCCGCGATCCCCTCACTCCTCCTCGGCGGCACGATGGCGATCGCATGGCCGATCGCGCGCGCCGGCATCGGCCTCACCGCGCCATGGATGGACGAGTCCCTCGGCCGCGGCCTCCACACCGTGCTCGCACAGGTCCCTGCCGTGGTGTGGAACTGGCTGATGATCGCCTTCGGAACCCACCGCGACGCCTGGCCGCAATGGGGCGTGGCGTGGGTGCTGCTCGGTGCCCTCGCCTTCCAACGAGCGCGCCGCTCGCCGCCGGCACGGGCCTTCCTCGCCGTGTTCGCAGCGCACCTCGGCCTCTACACCGTCGTCCTCGCCGCGACGCGCCCCGAACACCTCGAAGGCATCCTCGCCACCGCCGCCAACCGCCTGCTGTTGCACACGATGCCGTGGCTGGTGCTCGCGGCTGTGTCGGGCGGCGACGCCGCGTCCGCAGGGCGCGCGATGCGCCGCACGATCTCGGCTACCGCCCAAACGCCTCGCGCACCGCCGCTGACGTCAACTCCACCGTCACGTCGCCACCCCCCTCACCCACGGTGACCTCGCGCCCGACTCCCTCGATCCGCGAAGCCGTCCGTACCGTCCCCGCCAGCGACACTGCGACGCGCGTGCATTGCGCAGTCCCTGCGCCCCTCGCGGCAGTCAAGGTCTCCGGCTCGCATCGCGTTCGCCGGTTCGCCCCCTCACCGCCCCCGTCGCCCCCGCTCCACCGGCTGCCGCGCGCGCAGCTCGTCGAGCGCGGCGCGCACGGCGCCGACATCCGGCGCGAGGATCTCCTTCGGCGGCTGCGGCCCATCCAACGTCGCCATCACGTGGCCGATGGTCTTCGACACGCGGCCGCCGGGGCCGTCGACGCGCAGCACCACCTCGTAGCGGCCGTTGAAGATCAACCCGACGCTCACCGTGTCATCGCCGCCGAGGCCCGCGCCGCCGCTCTTGCCGAGTTGCGCGCGCTGGTAGCCGCGCTGCTGGCCGTTGCGCTGGTCGAGCGCCTGCAGGTCGGTGTCCGGGAAACCCGTGCTCTCGGTGAGCACGAGCGAGATCCGCGCCGCCTGCTCGGGGCCGAGCTGCGCGCGCAGGCCGGGCAGCGTGAGCTGCAGCGGGTGGATCTTGCTGAAGGTGAGCGTCCCCTCGCCCGCCTGCAGAAGCGCGCGCGCCGGGCGATGCCCGGTGGCGAGGCCCACCACCTGCAGGCTCGGCTGGTCGGCGATCAACTCGACGCGACCGCCGCGCCACACGAAGGGCACCCACTCCGGCGCACCGCGCGCGTCGTGGAGCTGCGCGAGCAACGGGGAGCCGGGGTCGGGCATCGGCTGCCCGGCGGCGTCGACTGCCTGGATCTGGAACTGGAACAACCGCCCGCGCAGATCGAGCCCATCGATCGTCGGCGGCCGCGACGTGTCCCCGGGCGCCACGACCACGCGGTCGGCGAACGCCAGCGGCCGGCGCAGGCCGTGCACGGTGAGGCTGAGCTGCCACTCGCCGGGTCGCAGATCGTCGAGCCGCACCTCGAAGCGATCCGGTCCGGCCCGCCGCAGGCCGACATCGCGCGCCCGGCCGGTTGCGAGATCCACGAGCCGTGCCACCATCGCCTCGCGCCCGACGAACTCCGGCACGAACCCCGCCGCCGTGATCGCGCCGTTGCGCAGCAGGGTGATGTCGACCTGCGCGCCGAAGGCGATGTCGACCTCCGCCGTCGCGTGGCCGCGCTCGCGCGCCCGCAGCCGCAGCGCCTGCGCGCGCGGCTCGCCGTACAGCTCAAACGCCCCCTGCTCGTCGGTGCGCCCGCGCACGAACGACTCCTCCGTCCACGCGTCGCCGCGCAGGACCTCCGCCACCACGTCGACGCCGCGCATCGCGCGCCCGAGGTCGTCGCGCACGGTGCCCTTCGCGAGCGCCGCGAGGTCGGTCATGGTCACGTCGCCGAGCTCCACCCGCCCGCCGGGCACCACCTGCGGCATCGCCACCAGCTTGCCGATCCTCCGCTCGCCGAGGCGCGCCTGCACCTCCAGCGTGTAGGGCGGCGTGGGCTCGCGCAGCCGCACGGGCAGCTCGAAGTGCCCGTCGGCCGCGAAGGTCACACGCTCGCCCTCGACGCGACCCTTCGCACCGGCCACGAAGAGATCCGCCTCGATCCCCGCCAGCGGCAGGCCGCGCGCGTCGAGCCCGCGCCCGACCACGACGCTGAACCATGGCGGCGCCCGCACAACCACCTCGTGCGGACCCTCGGCGATCGGGCCGACCACATCGCCGACCGCGAAGTCGAAGTCGTCGTCGGCGAACTCGACCTGCACACGCAAGGTCATGCCGAGCCCGAGCGGCTCGATCCGGACGAGGTGCGCGCCGAGCGGCTTCTCGCCGCTGACCGCGCACAGCTCGTCGATGCTGCGCACGCGCCCGTCCGCAAGGCGACTCGCGTCGGCGACGCGCGCACTGACCCGACAGGGCGAGAGCAGGTCCTGGCCGTCGGGCCCGACCACGCGCACGTCGAGCGTGCCGACCGGCGGCAAGCGCAGGTCGACGATCTGGATCGGGATCGGCGACGCGGGCACCCGCTGGTGCACGGGCTGCGCCGCGGGCACCTCGGCGACCACGACGAAATCGGCGACGGGCCACGTCGCCGCGTTCACGGAGGGCTGGCCGGTGACCGACGCCTGCCGCGCCTCGTCGCGCGCCCGCCGCAGGCGACCGTTCAGTTCCTGCGCGGACAGCTCCTCCACCATCCGCCGCTGCTGCTCGCGCAGTTGCACGACGACCGACGCGTCGAGGCTCCCGTTGCCGCGCATCCGCTGCTCGAACTCGGCGAAGCGGGCCCGCACCTCCTGCACGCGCTCCGTCGCCTGTCGCTCCGCCGCCGCGTCGCGCGGCGGCACGCGCGTGACGAAGAGCTGCGCGTGCGGGATCGCGGCGATGCCGTCCGCGCCGGTCTCGGCGCCGGCCACGCGCTGCACGCGCTCGCCGAGGTCGGCGCCCAGGGCCACCCGCACACCCGCCCGCGGCTCGCCGCGCGCGTCGGCGACCCGCACGCGCAGCAGCGCGTCCGGGTGCAGCTCGAGCACGGGCTCGGTGTTGCGGTCGGTGACGACCAGCACGCCGAACAACCCCACAGCGCGGCCGGCGATGAGCAGCCGGCGCCGCACCGGTGGCAGCGACACGAGGCCCTGCGCGTCGGCCTGCCGCACCGCGGCATCGCGCTCGAGGATCTGCGCCCAATGCGACGCGTCCGCGTCGCGGCGCCGGCCGCGCCACTCGTTGCCCGCGTCGCCCACGAACACCTCCGCGAACGCCACCGGCTGCCGCGTCCCCGCCTCGATGACCCGCAGGCGCGGGCCACCTTCCTCGCGCGGGAAGGCGATGACCTCCTGCCTATCGCTCGCGGCCGCGTCGCCGCCGGCGTCGGCCGCGACCTGATCCGGCGCGGTCTCGTCGCGCAGCTCGACATCGCTGGGCCGCCACCCTTCGCCGACCTCGCCGGCGTCGGCGGCCGTCACCGCGGGCACGGCGTCACCGCGCAGCGCCAGGACCGCCGCCGTCGCTCCGAGCAGGAGCGCGACCAGCAGGGCGAGGAGTGGCAGGGTGCGTGGGTTCTTCACGGCGCGCGAAGGCGCCGAGTCTACCAGCGATCCGCGGCGCGGTCGGTCACCCCGCAGTCACTTGGTGATGAACTTGTACCCGATCTCCTTCTGGCCGCCGATCGTCCACTCCACCGTGTGCTCGCTGCCGCGCTTCAGCGGCGCCAACGGATAGAAGACGACAAGGCCGGGTCCCGACGTGCGCGCCGGCCCGGTGAGCGCGATGTCGACGATGCCCTCCACGGTGTCCTTGCCCTGGCGCAGGCTGCACACGTAGTGCCCTTCCGTCGCCGGGATCGTGCCCGGCCCGTAGAAGTGCACCGTCAGCGGATAGCCGATCTTCTTGCCGGCCTTCTTGCCGTGCTTGCTGAACAGCTCCGCCACCCGCGGCCCGAGCGCGGCGACGTCGACATCCGGCGGCACTTCCTTCTGGTTGCCGAACGGATACGCGGACGTGGCCTGCGTGGCGCCCACGCCGCGGCGCACGTCGATCACCACGCCGCTGCGGTTGGCGAAGCAGCCAACGACGCCGAGGCGCGGGTCGAGCAGCACGTGCCGGTACCCCGGCAGGTGCACCCACGTCTCGGCGATCTTCTCGGGCTTGCCGGCGCCGTAGTGGACGATCGCCCCCTCGGCGAACGCCTTGCCGCGCGCCGACGCGCCCTCCTTGCCGAGCACCTCGGTGTCCTCGCGGCCCGGGCCGCGCTCGCTCTTGTTCTGGTCCAGGTAGTCGAGGTGGAGCTTGCAGTCGTCGGAGTACGCCTCGCTCCACGTCACGTCGGCGAGCTTCAGGTCGGCGACGATCTGCTTGAACCCGCGACGCACGCCGTTGAAGGCGTCGAGCCACTGCGGCGCCTCCTGGCTGATGGCCTCGAGCGGGGTCGTCTCGCCGCCGCGGACCTCGCGCAGGAGCGGCGTGTCCTTGGTCCAGAAGTCGCGCCATTCGTGATCGAGCGCATCGACGTGCACGTTGGCGACGGCGGTGAACTTGTCGCGCAGCTCGTACGGGCTGCGCGCATCCTTGCCCGGCATGCGATCGAGCTTGCGCATGAGTTCCGGGTCGCGCAGCAGCAGGTAGTGGCAGAACGACCACGCCTTGATCCGCCCCTCCGTGGGGAACGACGCCGCCTGCAGGAAGGGCAACTGCGCCGCCGGCACGCTGGTGTTCTCCCACGCCGTGTCGACCGCCAGCTCCTGCCACACCGCGATGTCGGGAATCTGCAGCTTGAGCTCGCGGGTGCGGCTCGCGCGCGTGCCCTCCTTCTTCTCTTCGCCGATCGAGAACGCGAGGTTGCGACCGGTGAGCAGGCCGACGATCGTGTGGCCGATCCCTTCGTTCAGGGCATCGGTGGCAAACCCGCTGTAGGTCTGCGCCAGCCAGCGCGCCGACATGTCGTACACGGTCGGCGGTGACCTGCCGATCATCAGCGACAGCGCATCCGGGTCGCGGCGGATGATGATCGCCGGCTTGTGCTTCATGGTGAACTCGAAGCCGGAGCCGAGCATGTCGCGGTTTGCCTCGATCACCTTCACGTAGTCGCCTTCGTCGCGCACGAAGCCCAGGTGCCCGATCACGCGCCCCCCGGGGTAGGTGACGAAGCCGTCGAACACGAGCTTGCACAACTGCAGGGCGCGCTCCGCCATGCACACCGCCTCCTGCAGCACGTCGGCCTCCAGGTTGCCGTAGCAGGTCACGTGCGGGCCCTTGAACGCGATCGCGGTGATCCCCGCGCGCTCGAGGATCGGATGCGGCGCCTTCTCGGGCTCGACCTTGATCTTCATCGCGAGCACCTCCGTCACCGCGCGCTTGACGAGGCGCGCGCGCTGCAGCAGGTCGACCTCCAGGTTGGTGCCGAAGAAGCCGTCGACGTTGGCGACGCCGCGCGCGGCCGCGGCCTTGGGCTCGCCGGGCTGGAAGCGCAGGACGCGGTCGTAGTGCTCGGTCGCCTTCTCGGTCTGGCCCGCGGCCGCGTACGCCTCGGCCACCTTCAGGTGCCCGTGGCCCAGTTCCTGGGCCAGACGATCCCAGCGCGTGCGCAGCGCCTTGGCCTTGGCGAGGCTCGGCGTGCCGGCGTCGGGGTACACGAACGCGGGATCGGGCGCCCACGAGGTCCCCACCTGCGTGTAGCCGAGGGCCTTGCGCGCGCCGGCGTGGTCTTGGTCGTAGAGGAGCAGGAGTTCGCGCCACACCTCCTCGGCGCGATGTGGGTAACCGGCTTCGAGGCAGTCCTTGGCGTAGTCGTCGAGCTTCTTTGCGGCCTCGGCGAGGAAGGCCGCGGCGGGATCCGCCTGCGCGGCCAGCGGGAGAGCCAACGACGAGAAGGCGACGACGAGTGCGCGTCCGAGACGAAGCATGACAGCGTCCGCTGGGAAAGAGGTCGAGAGCGAGCGAGACACCGAGAGCCTAACCTGTGCGCGCATGTGGTCGCGCCTCCGGATCCCGCTGATCGCGCTCTGCCTTCTCGCCGCCGCGGCGGCCCAGCCCGGCACCGGCAGCCCGAACCCGTCTCCCCCCACCGTCGTCGTCCAGAACCTCGCCCCGCACGCGCGCACCGAGTGGACGGCCGCGGTCGTGCCGTTCGCGCGCGGCGAGGTGCTCGCGCCCGCTCTCCCCGATCTGCACGCCGAAGGCCTCGCCACCGTCTGGCAACCGCTCGGTGCGCGCTGGCCCGACGGCAGCCTCCGCCATGCGCTCTGCCTGTTCCGGCCCGCGCTCGCCGCGCTGGATGAGGCCCGCATCCCGTTGGTCGCCGGCGGCGGCCCGACTCTCGACGATGGCCCGCCACCCGCGCCGCCGCAGGGCCTGCGCATCACCTTCGTCTGGCAGCACGCCAACCAGCAGGCGGAGGCCACGCTCGCGCCAGCGGAGGTCCTCGAGACCAACGCGGCCCGCCGCGTCGAACTGTGGCGGGCGCGCCTCGGCGCGAGCGGCCTCGTCGCGGAGGCGATCCTCACCGCGTGGCGCGCACAGGAACACCTCGACGCGTCGGTGGGCGTGTTCTTCAGCGACCCGCGCAGCGAGGCGATGGACTGCCCGATCGATCGCCTCACCGTCCGCACCCAGGGCGTCGCCCTCGTGCTGCGGCACGGCGGGCGCTTCGGCACGCGCGCGCTCGTCACCGCGGAAGGCGACGGCAGCGAGACGACGCTCCTGCGCGCCTGCCGCCTCGGCGATGGCCAGGGCATCCGCCGCACCGGCGTGCTCGTGCCACAACTGCGCGGCGGCACCGACGCGCGCGACGCGACCCTGCGCGCCACCGTCGTCTGCCCGCTCCTCGCTGCGACCGCGCGCTGGCAGACGACGGGCACGTGGGGGGCCTTCGGCGTCGTGCCGGACGCGCCGCCCGCGCTGCAGAGCGAAGGCGGCCTGCGCGCGGCGTTGGCCCAGCGGCACGCCACGTTCGTGCGCGCCGAGGCGGCCGGGCCGGCGGATCCGTTCTGGTGCGGACCGCATGGGCTCGCGCGCACGCCGGCGCAGACCGGCGACCAGGCCGACTTCGGCGTCGCCAAGCTGGGCGCGGTCGCCGGCAGCGGGCTGGCGTCGTTCCTGTTCGAGGTCGAGGCGTCGGTGCTGCAGGAAGCGTGTCGACCGGTGCATGTGTTCGCCGCCGACGGCGCGCCGCTGCGCGCCGCGGATCATCCCGACTGGGTCGTGTGGTCGGGGCGCACGCACTGGCACTGCCAGGTGTCGAGCGATCGCCTCGGCAAGCCGTGCCCGGAGCCGCGCTTCGAGCGCAACGGCTGGGGCGGCAAGGACCGCGAGCACTGGAGCACCAACTACGCGGCCGGCTACTACCTGCTGACCGGAGCGCCGTGGTTGCGCCGCGAGCTGGAGAACGAGGTGCAGCTCTTCCTCGCCGGCGAGACCCTCGACAAGCGGCTCACGACGTCGGGCACCGGCGCGGCGCGCGGGGCCGGCCGCACGTTGCTCGCGGGCTGCTGGCTGTATCTCTGCACCGGCGACGCCGCCCTGCTGCAGCGCATCCACGACCGCGTCGAGAAGATCCACCTGCCGAGCTACGCGTTCGCGGCCGCCGACGCGGCGAGCGTGCGCCCGCTCCTCGTGTGCGACCCCGACCCGCGCATGCTCGACGGCAAGCAGGCATACTGGAACCCGTGGCAGGAGGCGATCGCCGCCACCGGCTACGGCGCGGTTGACCGGCTCAGCGGCAACGCCGCGGCGCGGCAGCTCGCGCGCGCGCTCAGCACGAACGTCGTGCGGCACGGCTTCAAGCTCACGGACACCGAGTGCGTGATCGCCACCGCCATCCGCTGGCCCGGCGACGGTACGCCCCTGCCGGCGGAGGTGCTCGCGCGCGGCGACAAGGCCGACGTGGTGTGGTCGTACGGCACGGCGTTCACGGAGTGGGGGTTGCCGGCGGTCGAGCTGGCACGGAGCTACGCGGAGGCCGACGGCGACGTGGAGGTCGCGGCACGGGCGAAGGAGATCCTGGCGCGCGTGCGCGCGCGCAACGCGGATGCGCGGGCGGGCTGGTTCACGCGCTTCAGCGAGTGGGACTGCTTGCGGTGAGGCCGTAGTCGGCGACGGCGTGCAACACCGGCGGCGCGCTGCGGATCTCTCTCCCACTCACGTCGCCGACCATCGCATCCGCATGCACCTCTCTCCGCTCCACGCTCTCCTCCCCCTCACCCTCCTGGCTGCAACCGCGGCCACCCAGGCACCGACCTGGCGCACGCCCATCCACGGCGGCACGGAGGCGCACGCGCCCGACTACGGCGTGTGGGCCGCGGGCGACGGCTACAAGGTCTCGTTCCACGACGGGGTCGCGTTCTACCCGTGCCTCGGCGACGGCTATCCGCACAACCTGCCGCTCGTGTGGCGGACGGAGGCGGTGACGCTCGGGGCGGAAGCCCTGGTCGTTTCGCCCCGCGAAGTGCGGACCGACTGGCGGATGGAATACCGGTACGGCGCGTGGAGCGAGCGGTACGACGTGCGGCCGGAAGGCGTCGAACAGTCGTTCCTCATCGAGAAGCGCCCGTTGCAGCCAGGCGACCTGCGCATCGTGGGGACGGTGAGCACGCCGCTGCACTGCGCGCCGGTGAGCGCAGCGCACCAGCGCCTCGTGTTCCGCGACGACGCGGGTCACCCGATCGTCGAGTACGGACAGGCGTGGGCCTTCGACGCAGACGGCGACAAGGTCGCGGTCACCACGGCGTGGGACGGTGCGCGCATCGAGCTGCGCGTCGACGGCGCGTGGCTGTCGCAGGCTGCGTTCCCGGTGCTGGTCGACCCGCTCCTCGCGCCGGTGGTGTTCAGCCAACAGACCGGCAACCTCACCATCAACCAGATCGGCTCCACTGCCATCGGCAACGACCACGCCTTCGTCAACCCCGTCGAGCGCAACACGCTCACCGCGTGCACCCGCATCTTCTCGGCGAGCGACCACGACGTGACCGCGTTCCTCAGCGACGCGGACCTCCTGACCAACCGCACGCTGGTCTTCCAGGACCTCAGCACGACCTACAGCGACCGCAACGTGACCGTCGCCTTCGTCGATGGCGCGGATCGCTGGATGGTCGGCTTCGAGCGCGAGACGGCGGCGAACTCGGCGATCCGCATCTACTTCCACGATCAGCGCAACACGACGCTCAACTCCGGGCTCGGCGTGACCAAGCCGCAGCCGCTTGGGCACTTCGAGCGCAAGCCCGACCTCGCCGGCACGTGGCTGACCCCCGATGTCTTCGGTGTCCTCACCTGGCAGGACGAGGGCACGAGCAGCACCACCGATCCCAACACCGCCGTCTTCATCGCGGTGGTGAACGCTGCCGCGCGCATCATCGGTGCCAACGTCGAGGTCGGCACCGCGGCGGCGGGCACGACGTACGACCGCGAGAACCCCTCGATCGAACCGGTCTCGACCGCCGACCCCGGCCAGGGCTGGCTCGTCGTGTGGCAGGAGTACACGTACCGCATCCTCAACGACGACTGGGACATCATGGGCATGCGCATCTCGCCGACGGGCGCCAAGCTCGGCACGGCGACGCTCGTGAGCGGCGGCACCCGTCATGCGCTGACCCCCGCCATCGCCGGCGCGCAGGGCAGCTACATGCTGAGCTACGGGCTGAGCGCCGACCTCACCAGCACGGCGCTCACCGAGCTGCGCGTGGTGCCGGTGCACTGGGCGCTCGTGAACGCGACCCCGACCGTGCTGCCGTCCAGGCTGATCCGCGCCGCGACCCCGCCGCTGTCGCTGGTCCGCAACGGCGTGATGGCGATGGACGAGTTCATCGGCGGCTTCTTCGCGCTCGCCTATTCGTCGACGCAGGTCATCGGCCTCCAGCCGCGCTCCACGGCGCGCATCGCGCGGCTCACCACCAATGGCGTGGCCGCCGAGAACACCGTCCTGTTCGCCGACACCGCGGCCGACGGCCTCGTGCCGAGCGTGGCCTACGCGTACCCGGCGGAGCACTACGTGTGCGCGTACGGCAGCAACGAGAACACCGGGGCGCGCGCGCACATGCTGTACGGGCGCGTGTTCGACTATCCGCCGGCGGCCGGCGAGCTGCGCTACGGCAACGGTTGCGGCGCCGCGATCATCGACGGCAACCGCCCGTGGGCCGGCAACCAGCTCTACCGCGTGAGCGTGTCGAGCGCAGTGCCCGGCCAGCTCGCCGTGCTGTATGCGGGGCTCTCGCCGGCGACGATCCCGCTCACCGTGCTGGGTCTCACGGGCTGCGACTTCCTCCTCGACCCCAACACGCTCCTGTTGTCGGTGCCGACGCCGGTGAGCGGGCAGGGCTACGCGTCGGTGTACGTTCCGCTGCCCGACGATCCGCTGCTCACGGGCGACCTGTACTTCCAGTACCTCTACCTGTCGCCCGGCGCCAACCAAGCGGGCGCGCTCATGACGCGCGGCCTGCAGGCGCTCGTGCGCAACTGATGCGCCGAATGCACCGATGCGGCCGACGTCGCTCGTGCACGCGACATACCTGCGGCTGATTCAGGACCCGGCGCAAGAGCACGCGTCGGGAAGGGCGCGCGCGTTTGTTCGGCGCGGCTTGCCTTGGCAATGCGACGGAGCCTCGTCGAACGAACGCACCAGGCGTGCTCGTGCCGTGCCACGAGCCGTGGGTCGGCCGCGGCGAACCCGGGGTCGCAGGTGTGCAGCGTAACGAGGTGCCGAGCCCGCTCATCGGATCCACCGCACTCGAGCAACTCAGCGGCCGCGTACTCGTGAGCGAAAGGGTCGCGGTGCTGCATCGCTGCGTTGTCGCCCGTCGCAGGAAGCCGGGGTACCGGATCAGCGCCCGCCGGTGTACCGAGATCCCTGGCCCAGGCCACGGCAACTTCCGGCCGCGCGACACGACGGTCGCTCCGCGGCGGCAGCCATTCACGCGCGCGCGGTGGCTGACAGGCCATCCCAGCGCAGCTTCGCTGCTTCGCTGCCCGCCGCGGGCGGCTCTCCTGGAGTCGGGCCGCGACGCCTGCAACCCGAGGGGTTGCCGCCGCTGCCCGTCGATGGATTCGGCCCGGTCGTGGTCCGGTGCGGCCCGCGCGAATGCCCTGATCGGAGATCTCAGTGATCCGGCGTCACGCTCCGGATGCCGCCACCCATGAGACTTCCATGCGCACCGTCGTAGGTCCGATCATCCCGAAGGAAGTTTGCGAGATTGGCCTTCCGGAGGACTTTCGCTCCAGCGAGATGGTCGAGGTCATCCGATCCGCTGAGGCACTCAGGCGCCTGCGCGTGGCACTTGGGCGTGATCCGGAGCTGCGTCAGCAGATGCGGAGGTTGCTCGCCGCCGCTGACCCTTGCTGCGCCGTGACCACCATGAGGGACGACGACGTCGTCCGCGAGGTGGTGGAGCGCGTGCGGAGGGGCGGCCTGTGGATGGCTACTTGCCGGCCGATCCACCGACAAGTACAGGGCCGCGCGCATCCGGTCGCCTCCGCACCGCCACCCACCAAGAAGACCACGTCGGGTTCTCGACTGGCGGCGCAACCCAGCTCCGCCCCGGTGCATGGCGCCACCGCCCTCGGTAGATCCGGCTCGAGGAACCAGCCCCTGCAGCTCGGAGATCTGGATCTCGTCATGCGGCTGCTGCATGGGGGGCCAGAGCCGCGCGGCAAGGCGCGCCTGCGCACCGAACAGGGTGAGGTCGCAACCGAAGTGCAACTGGCAGGGGGTGCCCGCGACCACGAGATCCGCACCGTCACCTTTCACCACGTCCGCGCTGGTCAACGTTACGACCTCGAGATCGAAACAACGGCGGGGACGCGCTACCGCGTGCTCACGCGCACCGTCGCGAGTGCAGACCTTCGGGTCGGCCGATCGGTGGGGCGTCCGCTCGAGATCCACGCGGTGCGCGTCGTTTTCGAAGACGAGCCCAGCCAGCCCGTCGCGACCAGGAGCGTAGACGTCGAACTCGGCGGCCGTCGGCTCACCCTGGGTACGGATGCCGGGGGCGCGCTCGTTGCCTCCCCGCCGCGGTCCGGCTCCCGCCCGCCGCGATCGGCCGGCCGACGGTCCGGGATGGCTGCCCGCCGGGTCGCGCTGGCAGGACCCCTGACCGTGCGGAGACCCATGGTGCGGTCCTCGGACGAACCCGTGTGGCTGGATCCCGCGTGCCGGGCCTTGCGCGTGGCGTGCGGGCGAGATGCTCTGGCGACGACCGGACCGGCTCCGCAGGCTCGACGCGAGGACGTCGCCGTCGAAGACCTCGAGGGCCGGGCAGGGGTCGTGGAAAAGACCGCTCGGGTGCCCAGGATCCGGATCGCGTTGCCCATCCACGCTACCTTCACGACCGTGGCCGATGCTCAACGCTTCCTCGCCCGCCACCCGCTGCGCGTGGACATCAACGGTGCCGCCGTCGCCTGCGGCGTCGCGGTCGTCTCGGCCGACCTCGTGCGCGTGGAGTTCCCGGTGGAGCCGGGGACGCATCGTGTGATCGTGACGAGCCAGGAGACCGAGTCGCAGGGGATGATCTTGCCGCGGCGGACGATCTACTTCGCGCGGGAGGTCACCGTGGGCTGGCCGGGGAGCGCCGTCGAGAGCGGTGGCCCGAGCGGTGGCGGAAGCGGCGAGCGGGCGCGAGCTCAGTCCACGCGCCACATGGAGAGAGGATGAGCTGCGTCACGGTCTCGATCTCGGCAGGTTCCTTCACCGCGACGACGACGGCAACGTTCTCCCTGGCACAGCCGGTTTCGGTCGCGCACGCGGGGATCGCATTCACCGTCCCGGTGACCGGTTCGACGACCCTGCAGATCGACGCGAGGGGCAGCATCCGCACGATCGAGGTCGGCGCGATCCACCTCGAAGGCATCCCGCAGTTGGACTGGAAGGGCGACGTCGTCCGCGACCAGCACGGCAGCACGATCTGGATCGTTCCGCCCTCCCACACGCCCGGCGTGCAGGCGCCCGACCCCACCGCCACGCCGACTGTCCAGGTCATCGGTATTGCCAACGCCTCACTGTCGCTCGGCGACACCGAAGCGTTCGTGCGTTCGCTGCTGGAGGTGCTGGGTCCTGGGCAGGTCTGGGAGGCACTCAACGGCCTCGCGAACAAGGTGCCGGATGCCATCGTCGACGACGTCAGGGCGAACCTCGACGAGATCGCTGACCAGATCGGCACCGTTGGCTTCCCCTTTCTCGACCAGTTGGGGCAGGCGGCCAGGAACAGCATCCGCGCGGCGCTGCGCACGCTCGTGGCCGGACTCGTCACCAAGGTGCGCATGGCGTTGCACAGCGCATGGTGCGACGCCGCCGCCGGCCTGCGCGACGCGTTGAGAGGACTCTGTCGCAGAGTGATCGACTCGGCCGTCGATCACGGCGCGGACCTGGTGCGGCTGGCGGCCGCGGCGCTTCGCGCCGCGCAGGTGACGGCGCACGAAGTGGCGGGCCTGCTCGCCGACGGCCTGGGGAGGTTCGCGCGCCAGTCTGAGCAGCACGCGCGTGCCGCACTGCGGTGCGGCGCGGACTCGATGGACGTGTTCGCCGCTGCCGGCCCCGCCGGCATCCGCCACGCCGTCGTGGCGCTGCTCGGGGCGGTGCATGGCCACGTCGACACGCTGGCCGCCGAGGTCGCGCTGTTGCTGCAAGCCGGCGCGCAGCGCATCGCGGCGAAGGCCGGCACAGCGAGTGCAGCCGCCGCAACCCTGCTGGCATTCCTGCAGAGCACGCTCGTCGACTTCGCGACGACCTGCGTCGAAGCCTCCGCGGACGCGCTCGCGGCAGTGCTCCTGGCGATGGCCGACGTGCTGGTCGCAGCCGCAGTGAGCACGATCGGTGTCGTGACCGCGTCGCTGCTCAGCGCCACCGTGCAGGTCGCGCGTTCCGCCGACGCGCTGACCGGATTGTTGGCCGCGCTGTTCGCGCGGATCGCGGCGGCGGCCAGGTGGAGCAAGGCGCAGCTCATCGCCTTCCTGCGCAATCTCGCCGACAACGAGCTGCTGAAGCGCGTCGCGCAGTGGATGCACGACGCTTGGCTAGCGGTCGTGGCCGCGGTGATGGAGGGAATCGACGATCTGCGGGAGTGGATCGACCAGCTCGCGGGCTTCGTGCGCGAGGCGCCCGCGGAGGTCGCGGCCCACTTTGCGCGACTCAAGACCCTGTTCCACTGGCTGCATCAGCTTCCGGCAACGGTGTTCGACGCGCCGGAGCTCGCGAACGTCCGCGCCGACCTGGACCGCCTCGCCAGCATCCGCCAGCAGGGATGGATCGCCTGGCTGCACGAACAGGCGGCCGCACGCAGCACGACCATGGCGGCGCTGGCCCGCCATCTCCTCGGCGAAGGCAACGCGCTGCTGGGGTGGTTCCGTCGGATCGGCGCCGAGCTCGACGAGCTGCTCGGATCGGTGCAAGCCCAGGGCGACGCGTGGTACGACGCAGCCCAGGCGCGGCTCGTGCAGTTCGAGCAGTTCGAGCGCGACCTCAACGACGTCGTGTTCGCAGGCGCCGCCGGCGAGGGCGCGTTCTCGGTGGCGGCGCGCATGCACGGGGTCGTCACCGGGGCTATCGAAGCCGTGGGGGCAGACCTCGTCGTGGGCCGGTCACTCACCGAGGACAGCCTGATCACCGCTGGCGAAGACATCGTTGCCGGGCTCTCCACGCAACTCGCCAGCGACGTCTCGTTCCTGGCGCTGGAAGGCCGGCGCGAACCGCTGCGGATCCCACCACCCACCGAGCCAGGCGGCGTGGTCTGGTCGGAGAGCAACGTCCGCTACGTCGACGTGCCGACGGCGTTTCCGTTGCCGTACCACGCCGCCGTCGCCGTCGCGCACCTGCCGGAGCTGTGGGTGATCGACATGCGCTACCACATGCCGTACGGCGATCTCGCGCGCTACTGGTCGTGCGACCGCGACGGCGACGGCAAGGTCGTGGCCGCGGACGTGGAGGCCGTGCGTCGCGCGGTGGGGAAGGACGACGCCTACGCCGACGAACTCGACCCGGACGGCGACGGCAAGGTCACTGCCGCCGACTTGCAGCTGGCGATCGAACAGCAATCGCGGCTCCTCAACGGTCTCATGTGGCGTCCGACGACCGCGGGGCTCTCGTTCTTCGTCCAGCCGACGCCCGATCTCTGGGCGCATCTCACGTTCGGTGTGCCGATCCAGGATGACGGCATCCCCGGTCGCCTCGAGCGGCGCGGATTGCTCAACGTCTTCGACGCACAACTGGTGTTGCCCGGGATCGCCTACCCGCTGCGGGCGCACCTGGAGGAGCGGTTGTACATGGACCGCTTTCCGCGGCTGGACGTGCTGGGGTTGCCCTGGCCGGGCTTCCCGTCGACGCGCTACGACCTGGTGGTGGTCGGCGGAGCCACGGCACGCGACTTCCAGCTCTACGCCAGCGCCGAGCCTTGGAACCCACTGTTGCGCACCTGGACCGTGAAGGGCAGCCTCTGCCTGCGCGGCATGATCAGCGGCGCCTACTTCGGCGTCGGCGCCGAAGTGGGCGCCGGCGTGGCCGGGCGCGCCGACCTTCGTCTGCACTTCGTGTACGAATCGGGCGCCAACCTCGTCGAGGTGCTGGGCGAGTGGCACGACCGGTTCGAGTCGCTGCGCGGCCGGGACATCCGCGACCTGCCGGTGCCGTGGAAGGTCGTCTCCGCGGTCCTCGAGTACACCGAGATCCCGCGGCTTTGCCGAGCCTTCATCGGCATCGCCGGACCTCTCCTCGACCTGCTGTTCGACTGGACCGATCCCAAGCGCCACGTGCGTGCGGTGCTCGGCCACATCCACCAGACGGTCCTCGAAGGCTGGACGCCTTGTGCGACCTGGGACGAGATCGCGGACGCGATCGAACGCCTGCCAGAGGACAAGGTGAGTCCGTCGATGCGCGCTGCCGCGCTCGGCGCAGCGACCGGGCTCCGCAGCGAGCTCGGTGTGTCGGGAGAGGCGCCGATGTGTTGGCGAGCGCGGCTCATGGAGAAGGTCAAAGCGGCACTCCTCGCGGTGGTCGGCGCAACCGACATCGAGAAGAGGCTCGCCGCGGGACTGGTCGAAGGGATCTGCCGCCGCACGCCCGGCGTGGCCGGACTCGACCAACTCATCGAGCCGTCGACGGCACTCCCGGGTCTCCTGCCCAAGGACGCGCGCAACGATCTCGGGCTCGGGGGCGACATCGCGCGGCCGCGCAACGTCGTCGGCCAGGACGCCAGCACCGTCTCGATCCCCGGGCTCGGCGACTACATGGCCTTCGATCCGCATGTCTGGCAGGTCCCCTCGCAGGACATGGTCGAGCACTGGGACACGATCGTGGGCAACCCGCTGCGCCGACCGATCTACAACTCGACGGTGGTGTTCCCGCCCTACGCGGTCCTGTACGCGGCGCCGAAGGCGCACAAGGACCTCGCCGTGGGCAAGGTGGCGGTTGGCGCCAAGGGAGTCGTGGCGGGAGTATGCGCGCTCGAAGATGGCGACGGGGCTTGGTGGTTCTTCGTCCGCACCGACGGCAAGTACGTGCGCCCCGGCCAGGTGAACCTGTTCAGCGGCAAGGCCGATGTCGACGTAAGCGCGCCGGAGATCACCGGCACGGAGTACGGCGCGGTGCGCATCGACGGACCGAAGCTGAGGACGAAAGCGGAGGTCGACTTGGATCCCACGCTCGGCGAGGACGAGGCGACCGTACAGCGGCGGGGAAGGGTGGTTGCCGAAGATGCCTTCCACGGCTGGCTGCGCGTCACTGCACCGGACATCCGCGAGCAGGTCCGTTGGTACGGCCAGACCTACAGCGAGCTGGCCGTGCGCGCGATCCTGCCGCCCGATCTGGAGGAAGGATTCGATGCGGTGTTCGGGCGGCTACCAGCGGCGCGCGCGGCTGCCGGCAAGCTTCTGGACGAAGAAGACCGCGCAAGGCTCGACGAGGCGTGGGAGGGCGCCACGCGCGGTGCGCAGGTCACACGGTTCCTGCCGTCGCCGGTGCACACCGTGGACGACGCGCGCTGGGCGCGGCTGGCCCGCGAAGCCCTGACGCGCGTCGCCTTGGGCCGAGGGTCCGAGGACGATCACTCCCTGGCGACCGTCCACGAACAGTGCATGGCCGAACTGCGGGCCCGCGTGTTCGGTGCCGGCGCCGGCGAAGCCGCAGACGTCGCGCCGATCGTGCGCAAGCTCCCTGCCGATCGACAAGCGCGCTTCTGGCTGCATGCATCCGCGTGGTTGAAGTGCATGTACTACGTGCCGCGCATGGCGACCGACCTGGTGGAGCGGATCGCTCCGCCGCTGTTCCAGGGCAGGCTGCAGGAACTGCCCGGGATCCTGCACGACGTGCTCGGGCAGCTCGGCGACTTCACCGCGGAGGAGGCCGCGCGCGCCGCGCAGGCCGCGATGCCGTACGTGAAGGAGGCCGTCCTGGCGATCGTCGAGATGTGCCAGAAGATGCGGTCGGCAGCCAGCTTCTTCCAGTCTGGAGGCAAGGGGAAGGGCCGTGTCGACGAGCGGTTGGACACCGCCGACACGGACCCGGAAGGGCCCACCATCGGCAACCTCGGGGCGTACCTGTTCCGCCTGTTCATGGATGACGCCGGCACACCCGGCGCCAAGAAACAATCCGAGGCCAAGCGCAAGCACGGCGCCAGCTTCGACTCCGACGTCGGGATCTCGGCCGGCTACGAGTCGAAGGGAATCCGCCCGCGAGTACCGGACTGGCCCGACGAGGCGACCTACCGGCAGCAGGTCGGCGAGGATGCGTACGCGGCCACCTGCCACATGAGCTGGGCCGATCGCCGCGCCTGGTGGGAAGAGGAGACCTATCGGATCGAGGTGGGAGACGATGGCTACGCCGCGACGCGACAGATGACGTGGCCCGAGCGCGAGGAGTACTGGCGGCAGGCGGCGGAGCGCCAACGGAAGGGCGAGAGTGGCGAGCCGGATGCAAGCAAGGTGGACAACACCTACGCAAAGGGTGACGTGCAGATCGACTTCGGCCGCGACAAGCTGGGTTTCGGCTGGTCGCTGGAAGCCGGCGGCGGCGCTGCCGTCGGCGTGACTGCCGGCGCGGGAAGTAGCGCGGCGCCGACCGGCAACGCGCGGCTCCACTATCTGTGGCCGAAGTTCAACGTGTCGATGCTGAAGGAACCGGACTACGCGGCAATCGCGCTGCGGTTCTTCGGTCGCTACCTGCACCACTCGCTCGCGGTCATCGACCTGGAGCGCGAATGGCTGGAGCGACCGCTCGACCTCGACGACAAGGCCATCGCGTTCGTCGGCACGCAGTTCTGGTCCGGAGTGTTCGCGGTGCTGGCCGTGAAGGAGGCCCTGAATGACATCGCGAACGACCATGCCCCGTTCGTCACCGCCATGCTGGAGAGCCTCGAGTTCGAGTTCGGCTTCGACCTGACCGTGAGCGCGTCCGGCGAGGTCGGCGTGGGCATCGATGGCTCGGCGGCGATCAAAGCGCGCGGCAAGGTCTCGCTGGCGACGTTGCTCGCGCCGGTGCTCGACGTGCTGCTTTCCGGTTCCCGCCCCTCCGATTCTGGCGCCAGCATCCTCGACCGGATCGCGCCGCACATCGATTTCGTCGTCGACGATCGCGTGCAGTGCAAGGTTCACGCCGCGATCGGCGCACTCGAGGTCGAGTCGGCGAGCCAGCTGCTGCGCGCGGCGCTGACCATTCCGAAGGACTCGCCACTGCGCGCGGACTGGCAGCGTCTCGGCCGCACGATCGAGGACGCCATCTTCCTGTGGCGGGATCAGCACGCTGCGGCCGAGCACCCGTGGCTCGAGAAGGGCCGATTGCTGCTCGACGCGATCGACGCCCAGATCCTCGGGATGCTTCAGGCATGGAAGGGACGGAGCGTCGACGCAGCGTTCGCCAGCGCGTCGGAGCTCGTGCAGCGGTGCGTCGCGATGCTGCGCAACGAGACCCCGCCGGCACCCGCGGAGCCACGCACAGAGATCACGCGGCTGCTCGCCATGCTGCGCAGCACGCGACTCCGCGGCGTCCAAGTCGGCGTCGGCCCGATCGTGATCGCGACGGACGCGGACCCCGGCAACGACGTGGCGATGCACGTCGACGACGCCGAGAAGGACGCGGTCGCCGGCAGCGGTTGGAGTCCACCGGCGGCCCCCACGCCAGTCGGTGAGCAGTGTGCGTGGCGCGTGCGTCTGCCGGTCGGGCCAGCCACGGTCGCGTGGGGCACCTACAACGAACCACGCACTCCGACGTTCGTGCAGGGCCTGATCGCGGGATTCGAGTCGGTGGCCGACGCGCGCTCGTTCGTCGCCCAACGGGACGTGGCCTGGGTCGAGGACGCGGTCCAGCATGCGGTGTGGACACGCGAAGCGCGCCACTGGGCGTGGATCGACACCGACCTCGTTCCCGCGCTCGGTGCCGCTGGCGTCCCGCTGCCCGAAGTCCGGATCGAAGGCAACGACCTGCTGTTGGCTTTCCCACTGGTCGACGCTGCGGCGCTCGCCGAGCACGCGCCGGCACTGCTCGCCTCCGGGCACAAGATCCTCAGCAAGGCGATCTGGAAGCTGAAGCTCATGCCGGATGCGTCGGCAGACGAGGTGGACCAGGTTCGCGGTCAGGTCTCGACCAACCGCGACCTCGGAGCGGCGGTCTCGGACCTCGGCCGCGGCGTGGTCTGAGGAACGGGACGACCCCCCCCCGTTCGATCGACCAGAGGATCGAAGGAACGCGCTGCCAAGGCGGAGCACGCACGGATCCGGTCAGCGAACCCGGCGGTCCATTGCGGCCAGCGCCCCCATCCGCCATGACATGCCCCGCACATGGCCCCCACGGACCCCGACCACACGATCGCCGCACTCCGCGCTGCCCTCGACGCGAGCCCGGACAACCACGCGCTGCGCCGCCATCTGGCGGAAACGCTCCTGGGCTTCGGCCGGCACGCGGAGGCCGAGGCGGAGTGGAAGCAGGTGCTGCAGCAGCGCCCACAAGACGAAGACGCGATGCTGGGCCTCGCGCGGACCTTCCGCGTCCAGGGCAAGACCTCGCCCGCGCACGTGGTGCTCGAGCAGCTCGTCGCGCGCGGCGTGCTGCGCGCCCGCGTCGAGCGGGCGTGGCTGCTGCTGGCGGAGGGCGACGTGCCGGGGGCCGTGCGCGACTACAAGGCGGCGCTGTTCGACGACCCGGGCCTGCGCGACCGCGAGCTGGGCGAGCGGCTCGGGGTGAGTGCGGCGCACGAGGCCGACGCCAGCATCGTCGACGGGCGCGAGCGGGTCGAGGCCGGCGACGGCGAGATCCGGCGCACGCCCGAACTCGAACGGCCGGCGATCACCTTCGCGCAGGTCGGCGGCATGCACGACCTCAAGCAGGAGATCCGCCGCAAGATCCTCCTGCCGCTGCAGAAGCCGGAGCTGTTCCAGGCCTACGGCAAGAAGGCGGGGGGCGGGATCCTGATGTATGGCCCGCCGGGTTGCGGCAAGACCTTCCTGGCGCGGGCGACCGCGGGCGAGGTCGGCGCGCGCTTCCTCTCGATCGGCATCCACGACGTGCTCGACATGTGGGTCGGCCAGAGCGAGCGCAACCTGCACGACGTGTTCGATCACGCGCGCAACAACAGGCCGTGCGTCCTGTTCTTCGACGAGGTCGACGCGCTGGGCGCGAGCCGCAGCGACCTCAAGACCAGCGCCGGCCGGCACACCATCAACCAGTTCCTGTCGGAGCTCGACGGCGTGCAGCACGGCAACGAGGGCATCCTCGTGCTCGCGGCGACGAACGCGCCGTGGCACATGGACGCGGCGTTCCAGCGGCCCGGCCGCTTCGACCGCGTGCTGTTCGTGCCGCCGCCCGACGCGACCGCGCGCGCCGAGATCCTGCGCCTGTGCCTGCAGGGCAGACCGCAGAGCGTCATCGACCACGAGCAGATCGCGAAGAAGACCGACGGCTTCTCCGGCGCCGATCTCGCCGCGGTCGTCGACGGCGCCGTGGAGAGCAAGCTCGACGATGCGATGGCGAGCGGCGAGGTCGTGCCGCTCACGACCAAGGACCTGCTCGCCGTCGTCAAGCAGCGGCGGCCGACGACGAAGGAGTGGTTCGCGGCGGCACGCAACTACGTGCTCTACGCCAACGAGGGCGGCAAGTACGACGACCTGAAGCGGTACCTGAAGCTGTAGCCTCCCCGCCCGTGGACCACCCCGCGGCGCTGCGCGCGCACCTGCTGGCCGAACAGGGCCGCTTCGAACAGGCGATCACGGATCTGCGCCGCGCGCTCGTCGACGACCCGGAGCACGGGCCGTACCACGCCTTCCTCGCGCAGTTGCTGGCCATCGGCGAGAAGTTCGACGCGGCGGAGCGGGAGGCGCAGCAGGGGATCGCCCTGGCGCCGGACGAGGCGGCGTGCCACTTCGCCCTGGGGCAGGTGCTGCTCGCGCGCCGGCGCTTCGCGGACGCGGCCGGCGTGTTCGAGGCGGCGATCGCGCTCGAACCACGCGACCCCGACTTCCACGCGGCGCTCGCGCGCGTGCGCCTCGC
The DNA here is from genome assembly GCA_964418595.1 of uncultured candidatus Brocadiaceae bacterium. Lineage (GTDB taxonomy): Bacteria > Planctomycetota > UBA1135 > UBA1135 > UBA2386 > CAYQMF01. The sequence goes on along the minus strand of CAYQMF010000005.1, from coordinate 57,924 downwards.
GCAGAAGAAGTGGGACGCGGCGCTCGCCTGCGCCGACGCCGGCCTGTCGTTCGACCCCGATCACGTCGACAGCAAGCAACTGCGCTCCGTCGCGCTGGTGCGGCTCGGGCGCGCCGACGAGGCGAACGACACCCTCGACAGCGCGCTCGCCAAGGACCCACACGACCCGCACACGCACCTCGCGCGCGGCTGGGCGTTGCTGAGCCAGGGGCGCGCCGACGACGCGACCGGCCACTTCCGCGAAGCGCTGCGCCTGCGGCCCGATCTCGATGGCGCCCGCGCCGGCCTCGTCGAGGCACTGAAGGCCCGTAACCCCGTCTATCGCGTGGTGCTGCGCTGGTTCCTGTTCATGGAGCGCTTCTCCGCGGGACGCCAGTTGTCGATCCTCGCCGGCGCGTGGCTCCTGCACTTCCTCACCCGCCGCCTGACGGAGGGGGTGCCCGACCTGCAGTGGGTGCGCACGCCGGCGACGGTGATCTACCTGTCGCTCGTGGGGCTGAGCTGGGGCGCGGTGCCGTTCTTCAACCTGCTGCTGCTCCTGCATCCGCTGGGGCGGCAGGCGCTGCCGGCGCACGAGCGCCAGGGCGCGCTGCTCGTGGGCGGCGTGCTCGCGCTCGCGCTCACGGGCGCGTCGATGCTCGTCGCCGGCGTCGAGATCGGCGCGCCGATCGCCGTCTTCGGCGGGTTCCTGCTCCTGCCGGCGTGCGCCGCCGCGATGGCGCGGCCGGGACGCGGCCGCAACGCGTTCCTGCTGCTGGTAGCGGGCCTCGTGCTGTGGTTCGGCTGGTGGCTGTGGCGCACGGGCCTCGGGCCGACGGCACCCAAGGCGCTGGTCGACGAGTTCGGCACGCTGGTGCTGGTCTGCGCGCTCAGCTCGTGGGGCGCGGTGTTCCTCGGTGTGTTCGGCGGGCCGCGCCCGCGGTAGGCCGCCGGGCCGGGGGACAGCGCTCAGCGCTTCGCCGGCGCGGCGAACACTTCGTGCAGGTCGAGGTCGCGGTGCAGGTCGCCGAAGCTGAAGCGCAGGCTGCAGTGCATGCCGCCGGCGGGGTCCTCGCTGCCGCGGGTGACCGCCTCGTAGCCGTGTTGGATGGCGTAGAGGGTGAGGTGCTCGTCGGTCTTGGCCTCGAAGGTCGTGAGCGGCAGCACGGTCTCCTGCGCGATGCCCTTCTCCTTCAGCGTCGCGACCAGCGCGTCGAGCTGGGCCTGCGCCTGCTTCACCGCGTCGTCACCGCGGCGGCGGGCGCCGCGCACCGCGGTCTGCGCGCGCGCGAGGTCGGCGGGCACGAGCACTGCCGACCAGGCGTTGGCGTCGTCGCCGCGGCGGACGTTGAGCTTGTACTTCGCGGGCGCGACCTTCCCTTCGCCGCAGGTCAGCTCCACCTGCGTCTCGAGGGTCGCATAGCCGAGGTGCCAGTCGAAGCCGGGCTTCAGCTCGTTGAGGTGGTCGGCGTTGAAGGGCACCGTGAAGTAGGTCACGGTGACCGTCCCCTTGGCGCCCTGCAGCTTCAGCGCCTTGGGGACGTGCGGGTGGTACGGGACGGCCAGCGCCAGCGCGGCAGCAAGAAGGGAGGTGACGAGCGTGTGGAGGAGCATGCGGTGGAGTATCCGCTGGCCAACCCCCGGCAGCGTCGGCCGGTAGGCCAATCCTCGCGCCGGGGTGGAGCCCGCGGGCAACCTGCCCGAGGCGGTTCCCCTCCGGGCCCGATCGGCTAGTCTCCCGCAGTCCCTCCATGCGCCTCCTCCGCTCGGTCGCGTTCCCGGCACTGCTCGTCCTGGCCTGCGCCTGCGTGCCCAAAGTCACGTCGTCGCGCTCCGCCGCGGAGTATGCGCTCGACGACTTCCGCGGCCCCGACGGCATGCCCGTCGCGCCGGAGGGCACGCGCCTCGGCGTCGACCTCGCCGGCTGGTGGCGCGTCACCGGCGCCCGCCGCATCAACGGCCTCGAGAGCGCCGACCACATCTTCGAGTCGGACGTCTACATGCGCGTCGTCGGCAACGCGGTCGAGAACGTGCAAGGCGTCGCCGCGGCGCGGATCCTGCCCGTGCAGCCGGAGTGGTCGGTGAACCGGAGTGACTTCAACGGCGTGCGGCTGGGCTTCGGCTTCGAGCGCGAGAACCAGTTCCTGCGGTTCCTGCACTACGGGTTCGTGATGCGCGCGAGCGATGGTGATCGCGCGCTCGCGACGGAGGCGCTGCACTACGCGGAGGCGGGCAGTGGCGTGCCGGTGTGGGGGATCTGGGAAGTGGAGCTGGAGCGGGTGGTGTTGGAGGGACCGGAGAGGTTGCGCGAGGGACCGTCGCCGATGCGGATGGTGTGGTTGCGGTAGGGAGGGGGTCAGGCGAGGGGGCGAACGCCACCGGCCTCGATGTCCGAGGTCTGGAACAAGCGGAAGCCGTCGTCGAAGTGTTCGTCCGCGAGGCGCCGCGCGCGAGCTGCATCGCCCGCGTCGAGCAGAGCCGGAACGCCCCTGGACGAGGGAAGGAGTAGCAAGAACCGTGAGCCTGACCAAGTTCGGTCGGCGCTATGGTGCACGGCCATCCGGAGCGCACCGATGAACGCTACCTCGCCCTCTGCCCTCGCATCCAGGATCGACGGGGTGAGCCCGTCGCACCGATCGGCGTGCACTGCGTCGGCGCTGTGCCTGCTCGCCGCGGTTTCCGCCTGCGCCGCAACTGACGACCACCCCGGTTCCATCCTCCGTGACGACCTCACCGCCGTCCCTCAGCCAACGCCCGTCCGTTGGGAGCAACGCCCCACACCGAGTGGGCGCCGGGCCGTGATCATCGTCGCCGATAGGTACGCTAGCGATGCGTCCTGGAACCTGCCGAACGCAGGTCGCAGCGGCGAGATACTCGCCGATGGCCTGCGCGCGCATTGCGGATTCGCCAAGTCAGACATCACCACCCTCACGGACCGGGATGTCAACCGCGACGTGGTCAGGTTGACGATCCAGCAGCCCGGGTCGACGACGGGCGAAGACCACCTGTTGCTGGTCTACTACGTGGGGCACGGCTGGGTGGACAAGGACGGCCGCATGCAACTCTTCACGTTCGCAACCCAATGGAACGAGGGCCGCTTCGAGAACACGTTGGATCGAGATGAACTCGTGGCCTGGCTCGGCAGGGTACAGGCCCCGGGCACATCGGCGACCCTGATCGTCGACGCGTGCCGAGCGAACACAGCCTCCCCACCGCCGCGCGCGAAGCTCCTGGCCTCGGACGTTTGGGAGGTGTACGGAGCGCAAGGGGGTCGTTTCGCGGCCGTCGGAGCGCCGGGGGAAGCGTTCCCGTTCACGTCTTCGCTCGTCGACACGATCGCAGCCATGGCCCAGACTGGGGGCCGCACCGACTTGGCGGAGGTCCTTCGGACGGCCCGGGAGGGGACTCTGCGCCGCACCGACGGCAAGCAGGAGCCAGAGCTTCTGCCGCCAAAGGCCCAGAGCCGTCCGCCCTTCCTCGTCATCCCCAAGCGGGTGACCTTTGCCGTGCGTGTCGTCGATGGCTTCACCGAGGCCCTGCTCGAACAAGTCACCCTCCGCATCGACGATAGAACCGTCTCCACAGCGGATGGGATCGTCCGCACCTCGGCCTCGCCGACCCAACACGTGCTGACGGCGAGTTGTGAAGGCTACATGGCTCGAACCGAGACGGTCGTACTTTCGGAGGCGAGTAGCGGTGGCACCATGACCCTGGCCCTGCTCCCGGCTGCAGTCCTCGTCCGCGGGCGCGTCGAACCGGCCGCCACGGTGCAGTTGCGTGTTCGCCAGGATGGCCCCCGGCGCGACGACTACCATGTCATGTCGACCACCACCCGTGCCAACGGAGTCTTCGAGCTTCGCGTGCCGCGCCTGCAGGGAGAGCTCGAGGTCCTCGTCGATGAACGCGTGGCGCGCACCGTACCGCTGCCGTCGCGCGCGACCGGCCTCGTGCAACAGATGTCCAGCGCCGAGATCGTGGTCGACATCAGCGACGTGCCCGGCCTTGGGCACGCGGTGGCCGACGCGCCGTCCGTGGCACCGACGTTCACGCGTGAGATCGATCGCAAGGACTGGGAGCGGGTCGTCCGCAACGTGCAGGCCGGCCACCTGGCGCTCGCGCGCGCCACGATCACAACTCTGCCGGCATCGATCGCGCTGGACGCCTGGAGCCGATGGATCGACAACCGGTGGGTCGAGCAGTGCCTCCGCGAAGGTCTGCGCGCCGGCATCGACGACGGTACCTGGGTCGTGGCCGACGACGCGTTGGCCTGGCTTTCTCAGCATGAGGAACGAATCGACGATCGAGCCCGCATCGACGCACTCCGACAGGAAATCGTGCGCGAGCGGATCCCGCTCGCGAACCGGCAGGCCATCGGCCGCGCCCACGAGGCCTACGTCCGCGGTGACTTCGACCTGGCTTGGTCGGAGTACCATCGTGCCCTCGATGCCGCCAACGTGCACTACCGGGCGTCTATTCTGGAACGCCTCGAGATCGTCGGCGCGCAGCTCTACGACCGGCACATGAACGCAGCCCAGGAACACGAGAGCAATGGGGACCTGGAGCAGGCAGCGCAGGCGTACAACCGCGCCGGCCAGTTCAGTGAGCGGGCGGTCGAGTCGCTGCAACGGGTGATCACGAAGATGGTCGCACGAGCGAGGGCGAAGGGATGAAGATGACGCGCTTGGCATTGGTACTGCTCGCCTTGTCGGCGCCTTCGTGTTCGGTCGCGCTCCGTGTCCAGCGATCGACGAAGGAGGAGGTCGAGCGTACGCCACTGGGGGAGTGGGTGCGCGTGGCGGCTGAGCTCCGGCAGGACGATGTCCAACTCGTGGTGCGTCATACCAGGCGAACGCAACTGACGACCTACGCCGTCGAGACCGTCACGCGTCGACGCGGGAGAATCGACAAGCCGTCCGATGTGGTCGTTCTTGATCTGACCCCCATCCTCCCCGTCGCGGAGGTCATCGTTGGGGCCAACGCCATGTTCGATCCGGACAACGATGTTGTACTCGGCCCGCTCGGCTTCCTCCTCGCCGTCCTCGTTCCCGGCATCACACAAGTGGCGACATCCCATGACCAAGAACCATGGGATGCGACCACGGATCGCCGCGAAGTTGGCTCCAGGGAGATCGAGGAGCCTATCAAGGACCGTCGCGAAGTCGTCCGCGTCGTCACGGATCACAAGGTCTTCGAGCTGCAGTTGGATGCGAAGGACGAAGCGGTGATCCCGCTCGTCGATCTCTTCGGACCCAGGCGCACCCCCGGGCGCGTCACTCTCGCCCACGGCGCGACACTGTTCCGCCTGCAGTTCGACGGTAGCGCGGTGACCTGCACCGGAGTTCCGAAGTAGCGGCACCGAGATCCCCGGCGACGGCTCGCTGCTCAGCGGCAGGTTCTTCGTGCAAGCCGGCAACCTGGAGCTGCGGCCGCCCTTCACGAACGCGGCGCACCTGAGCGCGACCCAGGGGATGGCGCTCACGATCGGACCGCGCGTCCCCAACCTCGATGCGGCGGTGGTCGAGTCGCGGCATGTGTTTCCGTACCCGGACAGCGGGTTCGTCGACATGACGCGCGCGCCGGTCCTGCGGCTGACGATGAACTGATCGCCGGGCGCCACCGCGGCGATCCGTCATGTGCCGCGAGACCCGGGCGCTCATGCCTCGATCAGGCAGTGGGTCCGCCCCGCGCGAGCCCCTACACTCGCCCGCACACCCCCCACCCCCATGACCGCACGCTCCGAAATCCTCACCCTCAAGCACGACATCCCCAAGCTCAAGGCCGAGGGCGCCGTCGCGCGCACGCTGGCCGACAAGCTGTTCGAGAACTTCGTCGCGTACGCTTCCGCCAACTGGGACTACGCCGCGCAGCCGGGTGGGCAGACCGCCGACAGTGCGCTCAGCGGCACGGGGCGCAAGGCCCTCGCCTGCGGCACGATCCGCGAGGCGCTGAAGAAGATGTTCCGCGAGGACATCGGCTGCACCGACGCCAAGAACGCCGACATCAACGAGTACTTCATCACCAAGCCCGACCTGAAGTGCTTCGACCCCAAGGTGAAGGGCAACCTCGGCAACCGCGGCAGCACGACCTTCAACCTCGGCTGCCACTTCTCGTCGCACTTCTTCCTCGAGAGCGGCGGCAAGTTCTACGACGCCTGCCTCTCGACCACCTACGCGAGCGCCACGGGCCCGATCTCGCACAAGACGCGCATGGTCGGCACGCTCACCGAGTCGGTGCCCGGCCTCCGCTATGCCGGTGTCGGCAAGGCGACCATCGTCCTGCGCCTGATCCCCGGCAAGACGTTGCCGGGCTTCGGTTCGGTATGGGAGATCCTCACGCTCGACGAGACCAAACGGCTGCTGACGGGCACGGACCTGAAGCGCTTCAAGGCCACGCCGGGGTTTGCGGGGCTGGTGTAGGGGAGGCGGAGGAGGAGGGCGGCGTCCCCGGCAACGCGCGGGCCTGAGGTCTCGCTGCATCGGGTGCGTCGGCGCCCTTGACCGATGACCTCGACCTCCCGAGGCTGTCCGGGTCCCCCGGAGGTCCCCATGAAGTCAGGCATGTTCCCCGGCCAGTTGGAAGCCTTGCGCGAGTTGGCGCGCAAGGGGTTGAAGTACGAGGGCGTCGCCCAGCGACAGCGGCGAATGTTCCTCGGCTTCTGCTTCGGGTCGGTGGCGGTGGGTGCGGGCGCTTTCCTTGCGGGCCGATCAAGTCGTGTGCACGCGACAAACCCGGAGCGGGACGTGGTCGACCCGGTGCTCCGCGACAAGCTGGCCCAGCTTCGACGCCTCGCGGTCGCCTCCGACGAAGACCTGGTCGCCGCTCGCCCCTTCTTCCTGATTGGCCTGGACGCGTTTCGCACCGACCCTGTTCTCTGGTTCGGTTTTCAGAGGATCGCGCGGGTCGCGGTCCTCACGCAGGACCGCATGCTTGCCGAACGGCTCATGCGGACGGCGAACGCCGGACCCGTCCCGTCGTTCGTCGAACCTTCCATCGCCGAACTGAGAACCGTCGCCCGATGACTCTCGTGTCCGAGCGCGGAGTGAGCGTCCAGCCGAACCCGCCGCTCGAGGGTCGAACCGTGACCATCACGCTTCGCGGGCCGGGACCGTGGTATCTGAGTCGCGACCCGTCGGGCACCGTCACCGAGATCACGCCGGATGCGCAGGGGCAGGTGGAGATGCTCGCCCCAGGATCGGGAGGCGACTTCTTCACCGTCACCGACACGCTCGACCCTCCGACCGGGGGAACGTTCCAGATCGCCTCGACCAACCCTCAACCCTGAGTCACCCATGCACGCTCCCTTCCTGATCGCATTGGCACTCGCCGCCTGCGCCACCGGACAGCAGGTGATCACCATTCCAGCCGGCGCGATCGGGCGCGATGGCACTGGCCTGCTCGCCGGCGCCGGGTTCGAGCAGCCCCTGCGTGAGCAGTTCCTCTTCGGTGCCACGCATCTCACGGGGCTCGTGAATCGCGACCTGCTTGCGCTGCGCATGCGCCGCGACGGCACTCCCGTCGAACAGAAGGCGGGCCAACTCGATCTCACGCTCACGGTCTCCGCCTCCAACCTGCTCGACGTGCGATCGCCTTCGCCGGTGTTCGCTGACAATCACCGCGTCCCTGCGACTACCGTGTTCCAAGGCCTCGTCAGCCTGCCGCACTCGCTGCCACTCGCGCACAGGCACGCTGCCACGTGGTCTACGCCCGATGCGGTGACGGTCCCGTTCGCCGCGCCGTTCCGCTACCTGGGTGGCGCTCTTTGCGTGCAACTCGACGGAGTGCCGCGCGCGACCCTGTCGAGTCCCTGGTGGCCTGTCGACGGTGAACGGGATCTGGGCACCGGTGTCGTCACGACGATCGGGCAGGGATGCGGACCGGTCGCAGCGATCGCATCCCGCTCCGCTGGCGTGGAAGCGCGCATGCTGCGGGTTGGCTCGACCCCACGGTTCACTGCGCTCGGCCAGCCAGGCAACCCCGCTTTCCTCTTCCTTTCGTCCCAGGTCCTTTCCCCCGGGGTCGATCTGTCGTTCCTCGGCGCGCCTGGGTGCTTCGTCTACGTCGTGCCTGACACCTCGATCGCCGCGATGGTAGGCCGCCAGATCCCGGGAACGATCGCTGGGGGTGCCAGCATCGAGGTCACGCTGCCCACGTTGAGCGGCCTGCTCGGCGCGACGCTCCACACCCAATGGGCCGTGCTCGCTGGCACTCGGCTCACGACCACGAATGCCCTCACGCTGCAACTCGGGGCGGACGCGTCGTCGCTCGATGGGGCAGTGGTGATCTCCAAGCCCGCCTCCGCGTCGATGCTCCCTCTGGCCGGCACCGTCGACACCGCGACGATGGCGGTCGTGCAGTTCGACTACCGGTAGCGCCCGAAGGCCTCCGACCCGAGCCCCCCACGTCTCCCGCGCACCCCGCGCCGCGAACTCGATCCGCGCCGGACTTGCCTGCCCCGATCGACCCCCGCCGCGCTTCGCGCGGCGTGTGGCGATCCGGGCAGGACTTGAACCTGCAACCTTCTGATCCGTAGTCAGATGCTCTATCCAATTGAGCTACCGGATCGCGGGCGGGGGACAGTAGGGACACCCCTCCCCAGGTGCAAGGCTCACACCGGCAGTTTTGGATCGAGCGATGTGCGCTGCGCGACCATGGGCTCCAGGCGCGCGGCGGCCCGCTCCGTGGCCGCGAGGTGGCGGGTCAAGACGGACTCGATCGCGTAGAGGCAGCGGGCCTCGGGGACGAGGTTGTCCTCGGCGCGGGTGAAGACGAGCGCGGTCATGGCGCCGCGGAGGTACTCGATGCAGGCGCGGGTCTGGGTGGCGCGGCCGGCGTAGTCGTGGCCGGCGCCGGCGAGGGTCGGCAGCCACTGCTCGCCGACGGTGTGCAGGGTGGCGAGGTCGATGGCGCCGGCGAGGACGGCGCGGATCCATTCGGTGGCTGCGCGACGCTTGCGGTTGATGACGCTGGCGGCGGCGCCGAGGCGCTCGGAGTTGGAGCGAGGTCGAGAAGTGAGGTGGACCAGGCCGCGCACGAGCACCGGGACGTGCTCTTCGACGATGCGCCGCAGGCGGATGAGGCCGCGGCGGGCTTCGAGGGTCAGGGGCAGGGTCGGCTCCGCATGCGCGGTGAGCCACGTGAACGGGGTCAGCTCGCGCCGATCGAAGACGGAGCGATTGACGCCCCACGGGGTCCCTTGCGTCGCCATGGAGAGTTCATCGGCAGGGGAGGCCCGCGAACTGAGGCCTCCCTACCGCAGCCCGCGCGCCCAGGCCGCCGCCAGCGCGGCATCCCAGGGCGAAGGCTCCCCGCCGCGCCCGGCGAGGCGCGCGCGCCGCGGGCCATACACGGCGTTGGTCACGAACAGGGCCGGGCTCGCGCGCAGGTCTGCGAGCGGGAGCGGCGCGACCCGCGCCGGTCGGCCGGCGCGCGCGAGCTGCTCGAGCACCACCTCGCGGGCGATGCCCGGCAGAACGCCAGCGTCGCTGGGCGGCGTGACCAACGCGTCGCCGACGACCGCGAACAGGTTGTAGGCCGTGGCTTCGAGCACCATGCCGTCGCGCCACGCCACGGCATCGTGGGCACCCTGCGCCTGCGCAGCGGCGCGCGCCTCGCGCAGCCACGCCCGCGCGGCGACCTTGAGCTGGTCGTGCGCACCCGCCGGACGCGCCGTCTGCGCCTCGACGAGGACCAGCGGCTCCGTCGCCCCGTCGCGTGCACGCGTCGTGATCACGAGCGCCGGCCCCGCCGTCGTGCCCACCGCCACGCGGACGATGCCGTGCCCGTTCGCCGACGCCAGCGCGAGGCCGACGTCGCGCAGGTCGTCGTCCAACGAAACGCGCAGTCCGACGGCGTCAGCACTGCGCGTGAGCCGTGCGCGATGCCGCTCCCACAGGGGCAGCCCCCCGTCGAACACCCCCATCGTCTCGAACACGCCCGACGCGGGCACCAACGCATCGGCCTCGCACACGAACGCACCGTCGACCCACGCGCGCGCCGTCACCGCTCCTCCAGCTCCGCGCCCAACGCGCGCAGCAGCCCCGCCGCCTTGTGCAGGGTCTCGTCGTACTCCCCGACCGGATCGCTCTCCGCGGTGATCCCGCCGCCGGTGTTGAAGCGCACCTGCCCATCGACGACCACCATCGTGCGGATGGCCACGTTGAGATGCAGCGCATCGCCCGGTCCGAACCAGCCGATCGCCCCCGTGTACACCCCGCGCCGCACGACCTCGAGGTCTTCGAGGATCTCCATCGCCCGCAGCTTGGGCGCGCCGGTGACGCTGCCGGGCGGGAAGGTCGCCGCGAGCAACTCCCCCGCCGACACCCCTGGCCGCAGCTCGGCGCGCACGCACGCGAACGTGTGGTGCACCTGCGCGAAGCTCGCGTGCTCCGGGAACGGACCGACCTGCACGGAGCCGATGCGCGCGACCTTGCCGAGGTCGTTGCGCATGAGGTCGACGATCATCGCCAGCTCGGCGCGATCCTTCTCGCTCGCCAGCAGCTCCGCGAGGAGCGCGCGGTCTCCTGCCGGCGTCGCACCGCGCGGGCGCGTGCCCTTGATCGGCCGCGTCTCGACGCGATCGCCCTCGCGGCGCAGGAACTCCTCCGGCGAGGCCGACAGCACGGCGCGCGCTTCGTCGAGTTCGAGATACGCGGAGAACGGCGCGGGGCTCGACGCACACAGCGCCTCGAACAACGTGCGCGGGTCGACGTCGCACCGCCCGCTGAACGGCTGCGTCAGGTTCGCCTGGAAGATGTCGCCGGCGCGCACGTGTTCGACGACCGCGGCGATCCTGGCCTCGAACTCGCGCCGCGTCAGATGCGGTCGGATCGACTCGACGGCAACCGCCGGCGGGCGCAGCGCGGCGCCGAGTTCGATGCGGTCGCACCGGTCGTAGGCGACGACGTGCAGCAGGGGAAGGCGGAGGTCGTCGGCGATCGAACGTGGCAGCGCTTCCACCGCGTCGCGCAGGTCGTAGCCGAGGTAGCCCGCGCAGCGCCGCTCGCGATGGCGCAGGAGGAACTCGTCGAGGCGCCGAAACGCCCCGGCCTCCTCGCCGTGCTCGAGCGCGAGCACTTCGCGCGGATCCCGCAGCAACCAGCCTTCGGCGCCGGGCACGCCGGCCAGCAACGCCAGCGGCTCGCCGCGCGCGCACGCCCGCAGCGCCGCGAACGCGTTCACTCCTCCCCCCCACGACGGTGCGCGTGGATCGCGCGTGAATCGACGCGCACCGACCGTGTAACGTCGGCCCTCGCCATGGACCTCGTGATCAGACGCCGCCCCATCTCCGTCCCCATCCTCCCCGTCGCCGCGCTCGTGATCCTCATCGCCGGCGGCCTCATGACCATGAGCGTGGGCCGCATCCAGGGCAACGAAGTCGCGGTGCTGGTCAACAACCTGACGGGGAACATCGATGTGCGCACCGAGCCGGGGGCGATGGTCTACAACGGCCTCCTCACCGACTTCTGGGTGCTGGACAACACGGTGCAGACGATCCGCATGGTCGACGCGGAGGGGGTGAACATCAAGACGCACGATGGCGCCGACGTCACGCTCGACGTCGAACTCAACTACCGTCTGCTGCAGGACGCCAACATCCTGCGCGACAAGGTGGTGCCGGAGTGCGGCGTGAAGCCGGTGGAGGTCGTGGTGAACAGCACCGACGGGCGCGGCCGGAAGATCCAATCGCGCAGCCTCGTCGACGCCTACAAGGCCAAGTGGATGCGCGACTACGCGCGCTCGATCATCCGCTACAAGTTCGGCGAGCTGAAGACCGACCAGTTCTACGACGCCACGGGACGCAACACGAAGGCGCAGGAGTCGGTGGCCGAACTCAACCGGCTGCTGGCCCCGCACGGGCTCGAGGTGAGCAGCGTCATCCCCGACAAGTTCCGCTTCTACGAGGAGTACGAGAGCAAGATCGCGGAGAAGAAGGCCGCGGACCAGGAGGCACAGAGCCAGCGGCAGAAGGCGCTGGCCGCGACGGAGGACCAGGCGCGGCAGGAGGCGGAGGCGCAAGCCGAGGCCACGGTCGCGATCGAGGGGGCCAAGGGTGAGCTGCGCAAGGAGCTGCTCGCGTCGGAGGCCGCGGCCAACAAGACGGTGGTCGCCGCCGAGGCCTATGCCTACGAGACCCGCGTCGGCGCCGACGCCAACCTGTTCAAGGCGAAGAACCAGGCCCGCTCGATCCTCGCGCAAGCGGAGGCGACGGCGCAGGGCCTGCGCCAGCTCGCCACCTCGATGTCGGGTGAGGGCGCGATCAACCTCGTGAAGCTCGCCTACGCCAAGGTGCTCGCCAACGCGGCGATCAGCGGCGTGCCCTTCGCGAAGGATCCCGTCGTGCAGAAGGTCGACGTCACCAACGCAACCGGCGCGGCCGCCGCGCGAGGAGGCAACAAGTGAGAACCCTCAACCTCATCAGCGTCGGCATCCTGGGCCTCGCCGCGCTCGGCATCGGGCTGCGCTCCCTCACCATCAAGATCGAGCCGGGGCAGGTCGGCGTGGTCAACGCCGAGTGGACCTCCGGCCTCGTGCGCGAGGACTACAAGCCCGGCTTCCACTGGGACGTCGGTCCCTTCCACACCTGGACGGTGTTCGACACCACGGTGCAGACGCTGAGCATGAGCCGGCGCGAGGAGGCGCAGGAGGGCGCGCTGCAGATCAAGAGCGCCGACGGCGCCACGGTGACCATGGACGTCACCGTCAAGTATCGCATCAAGCCGGGGCGCGCCTGGAAGGTGTTCACCGACAACGGTCCGGGCGAGGCCTACAAGATCAAGGTCCGCAACGAGACGATCGACGTGCTGCGCCGGCAGATGGGGGCGCTCAAGACGGAGGAGTTCTACGACCCGCGCCTGCGCCGCAGCAAGGCTGACGGCATGGAGCAGGCGCTGAGCGCGAGCCTCGCCCAGCGCGACGTCGAGCTGCTGCAGATCCTGATCCGCGACCTCAAGTTCGACGACGCGTTCGAGGCGCGCATCCGCGACAAGACCCTCGCCCAGCAGGACGTCGAGCTGAACCAGGCCAAGACCGAGGCGGCCAAGGAGCGCGGCAAGACCAACGAGATCGTCGCGCAGACGATGGCGAAGGTCGTCGTCATCGGCCAGGAGCGCGAGAAGAAGCTGATCGCGCTGCGCGCCGAGAACGACCGCGCCATCACCCAGATCCGCGCCGACGCGGCCAAGAAAGAGGTCGAGCTGCGCTCGGACGCCGACCTCTATGCGGCCGAGAAGCGCGCCACCGGCGACCTGGAGGTGAAGAAGGCCGAGGCCGAGGCGGAGCGGATGAAGCGCGAGGCCTTGGCGCTGCCGGGCGCCGACATCTACGTGGCGATCCAGCTGGTCGAGAGCCTGCGCCTGCAGGACGTGGCGATCTCGACGCAGACCTTCGACCCGCTCGACATCGACGCGGTGGTGAAGCGGCTGACGGTGCGCTGACCCCCACGCGGGTCATCGACGAGGGGACACACCTCCGGCCGGCACCGCGCGGATGAGCTCGTCGAGCGCGTCGTCCAGGGTCTTCGCCTGCGGAGCGCCGGTCCACTTGTGCCGGATCACGCCGACGTGGTCGATGACGTAGAAGGTCGGCGTCGCGACGTGGTTCCACTGCGTGGCGATCAGGCCGGTGCCGGCGTTGCCAAGGTCGACGAACGACCGCCACGGCAGGTCCGCCGCGGCCATGATCTCACGCAAGCGCTTGCCATCGGCGCCGCCGACGTGGACCCCCAGCAGCGCAAACGGCTTCTCGCTCAGCCTGGTCACGAGCGACCGCTCGTGGGGCCATTGCGCCCGTCAAGTCAGTCAAACGTAGCTCCAGAAACCGAGCAGCACGACCTTGCCACGGTAGTCGCTCAGCCGGAGTCGCTCGCCGTGCTGGTCTTCGCCCTCGATGTCGGGGGCTTCCCGCCCGACGCTGAGGTGGCGGATCTCGAACAGATCGGCGGCGGCACGCGCCGCGACCGTCTGGCCGCTCGCGAGCTTCACGTCGCCGTAGTCGGCGACGGCGTGCTCGAAGACGGCCTCGATCGCGCGCATCGCGTCGAATCGATCCTGCCGCAACAGCTCCGTCAGGTAGCTGCGGCCGAACAGGTCCGCGAACTCCGCCGCCAGCTCCGGCTCCGCCCGGCACAGATCGACGCGGTGCACGCGCTCGTGCAGGTACTGGCCGAGCGCGAGGGTCGCGGCGGCGCGGACGACCTGGTGCGGACTGTCCGCGGCGACGGCGCGAAGGAGAGTCTCGTACTCCTGGCGGAAGCCGTGCGCGACCCGTGCGCACAAGGGCGCGAGCCGGTCGCTGTCCATGTGCCGGAGTCGGACGAGGTCCAGCGCCTCGGCGGACGCGGTGTCCTCACCGACGAGTCCGACCGGCCACGGCGTGGTGTTCACCTGCCATGCGGCCTGCATGAGCGCGTCGAGCGCGATGGGATCGGCGGGGTGCGCCTTCGCCAGCGCCAGGAACTCGCGCGCGAACGCGTGGCGGCGCGCGTACGCGCGGCCCACGAAGGCCCTGCGCTCGTCATCGGTCAGCGCGGTCGGGCTGGACGCGGCCTTGTCGGCTTCCTTGCGCAAGGTCTCGTAGCGTTCGGCCGGCGTGACCGGCGGTTCTTGCGCGCGCGCTCCGTTCGCCGCACCTGCGAACGTCAGCAGGATCGGAAGGAGTCGGCGCATGCCGGTCAGTATCACCGGACAGGCGGGACCAGCCTACTTGCGCAGCCAGCCCGGCTTGCGCTTCTCGAGGAAGGCGCGCAGGCCCTCCTTCATCTCGGCGGTCGAGCTGATCAGCCCGAACAGGTCCGCCTCGATGGCGAGGCCGTCCTCGAGCGTGCCGGCGTAGCCGCGGCGCGCGGCCTGCTTGGCCAGCGCCAGGGCCTGCGGCCCGCGGCTGAGGATGCGCGCGGCGATCGCGCGCACGTCGGCCAGCAGCGATGCCGCGGGGAACACTTTGTTGACCAGGCCGATGCGCAACGCCTCTTCGGCGGTGACCGGATCGCCGGTGAGGATCAGCTCGAGCGCCGGGCCCATCCCGACGAGGCGCGGCAGGCGCTGCGTG